>JBQTKB010000147.1:0-16322 GCA_052386505.1 Pseudonocardia sp. | reverse complement strand
CCCGGTCAGGGGTACCCCGACGTCGGGTCCGCGCGAGGGCTGCGGTCCGCGCGAGGTGATCGGCGGGAGCCCCGCTCGCAGCGGCGCCGGGCCCGGCGATGGTGCCGGCCCGCGCGGCGGTGCCGGGCCCGGTGGGACGGTATCCAGCGGTGGGGCCGTGCCGAGCGGTGGGGCCGCGCCAAGCGGTGGGGCCGTGCCGAGCGGCGGTGAGGCCGATGGAGGGGCCGGAGCCAACGATGGGGTCGGCGACCAGCCCGGAACCGAGCCTCGGCGGACCATCCCGCCGGCCCTCGCGCGGCGGCTGCGCCCGGTCGACCGGTTCAGCGGGCCGGACCCGGCGACCTTCGCCTCCTCGGCGCTGTGGGATCCGGTGACCGAGATCCCCGCGGAGTCCGAGCGCTGGCTGCCCGCCGCGGGCGGCGCTATCCCCGCGACCCCCGATCCGGTCGCCTCGGAGCCGGGGTCGCCGCCCGCCCAGGCGCCGGTCCAGCCGGCCGCCCAGCCGCCCGCCCAGGCGCCGGTCCAGGGCGGGTCGGAGCGGGCACCGCGCCCGACGAACCGCCCGACGGACGACGAGTTGGAAGGCTGGCCGGACTTCGACGAGCCGGCCCGCGTCTAGTCGCCGGGTCGGCGTCGGCCGCAGGTACGGTCGTCGGCATGTCGTCCAGCTACCTGCGGTTCCCGCACCTGCGCGGCTCCCTGTTGACCTTCGTCGCCGAGGACGACGTGTGGCTCGCGCCGTTGGACGGTGGCCGGGCCTACCGGCTGTCGGCGGACCAGATGCCCGTTGCCAACCCGAGGCTGACCGACGACGGTGCCCGGGTGGCCTGGACGTCGTGGCGGGACCGATCGCCGGAGGTGCACCTGGCCGACACCGACGGCGGGTTGGCCACCCGGCTGACCTACTGGGGCGACGCCCGCACGCTGAGCATCGGGTGGACCCCCGGCGGCGAGGTCCTGGCGATCAGCGCCGTCGGCCAACCCTCGTACCTGTGGAGCCGGGGGCACGCGATCCCCTCCGACGGCGGGCCCTCCCAGGTGCTGCCCTACGGGCGGGTCGGCGACCTCGCGCTTGGGGCGGACGGCGCCCTGCTGCTGAGCGCGTCCATCTCCCGGGAGCCGGCCCGGTGGAAGCGGTACCGGGGCGGCACCGCCGGGAAGCTGTGGTGGGACGGCGGCGGCCACGGCGAGTTCGTCCGGTTGCTGCCGGAGCTGGCCGGCAACATCGAGTCGCCGATGCTGCTCGGCACCGGCCGCACGCGCCGGGCGGCATTCATCTCCGACCACGAGGGCTGGGGCAACGTCTACTCGGTGGCGCTCGGTGCGGACGGGGCGGCCACCGACCTGCGCCGGCACACCGACCACGGCGCCGAGGGCGCGGACCAGCCACCATTCTACGCCCGGCACGCCACCACCGACGGCGCGCGGATCGTCTACGAATGCGCCGGGCAGCTGTGGCTGATCGAGTCGCTCGACCAGTCCGCCCGCCGCCTGGACGTTCGGCTCGGCGGGCCGCGCACGGCCCGCGCCCCGCATACTCCGCAGGTCGGGCGGCACCTCGGCGTCGCGGCACCGGACCGCACCGGGCGGCTGAGCGTCGTCGAGGTGCGCGGCACCGTGCACCGCCTGGTGCACCGTGACGGCCCGGCCCGGGTGCTCGCCGCCACCGACGGCACCCGGGCCCGGCTGGCCCGCCCGCTCGGCGGCGACCGGGTGGTCTGGGTCGGCGACGCTACCGGCGAGGACGCGGTGTCGATCGCGCCGCTGAACGACCCGGCGGGCGAGGCGGTCACCCTCGGCGCCGGCGAGATCGGCCGGGTGTTGGAGCTGGCGACCGCGCCGGACGGCTCCCGGGTGGCGCTGGCCTGCCACGACGGCCGGCTGCTGGTGCTGTCCACCGGGTCCGGGACGTTCACCGAGCTGGCTCGGGGCGCCGACGGGGAGGTGTCCGGGCTGGCGTTCTCCCCGGACAGCGCGTGGCTGGCCTGGTCGGACCCGCACGAGCCGGGACTGCGCCGGATCCTGCTGACCCGGCTCGACGAGGGCTCCCCGGTGCCGATCGTGGTCACCGAACCCCGGTTCTACGACACCGAACCCGTGTTCACCACCGACGGCCGCTACTTGGCGTTCCTGTCCCGACGCAGCTTCGACCCGGTGTACGACGAGCACGTGTTCGACCTGTCGTTCCCGAACGGCTGCCGGCCGTACCTGGTGCCGCTGGCCGCGCGCACCCCGTCACCGTTCGGGCCCTCACCGGACGGCCGGCCCGCGTCGACGAACGGGTCCGGCGATCCGCACGGCCCGGACGACCTGGAGGCGGGCGGCGCGGTGGACGCCGGGGCGGACGACAGGCCCGAGGATGGGAGGGGGCGAGCCGGCGACCCGCCGTCCGAACCCGCCGAGCCCGCCGAACCGGCCGAGCCCGCCGAGGTCCGGGCGAAGGACGCACCGCCACCGGTGCGGGTGGACCCCGAGGGACTGCCCGGGCGGGTGGTGCCGCTGCCGGTGGGCGGGGCCCGCTACCGGCGGCTACGCGCGGGCAAGGACTGCCTGCTGTGGCTGCGCAGCACACCGACCGGGGCGCTGGGCGACGGGTTGCCCGAGGGCGCGGAGGTTCCTCGGCCGGTGCTGGAGCGCTACGACCTGCTCCGGCGCCGCTGCGACACCATCGCCGACCCGGTGACCAGCTACGAGGTCAGTGGCGACGGCGCCCGGCTGGTGGTGCGCGACCGGGAGACCCTGCGGGTGCTGCGCACCGACCGGTCCGGGTCCGGGGCCCCGGACGAGTCGAGCGGCGACGAGTTCGACATCGACACCGGCCGGATCTCGCTGACCGTCGACCCGACCGCCGAGTGGCGGCAGATGTACGACGAGGCCGGCCGGCTGATGCGTGACCACTTCTGGGTCGCCGACATGTCCGGGGTGGACTGGGCCGGCGAGCTGGCCCGGTACCGGCCGCTGGTGGACGCGGTCGGCAGCCACGACGACCTGGTCGACCTGCTATGGGAGGTGCAGGGCGAGCTGGGCACCTCGCACGCCTACGTCACCCCGCCGTGGCGGGGCGGCAACAGGGGGCGGCCGGGGCTGCTCGGCGCCGACCTGGAGCGCACCGCCGAGGGCGAGTGGCGGGTGGCAAGGGTGCTACCGGGGGAGTCGTCCGACCCGAGGGCCCGCAGCCCGCTCTCCGCCCCCGGGGTCGACGTGCGGGCCGGCGACGTGCTGCTCGCGGTCGGTGGCCGGCCGGTCGACCCGGTGCGCGGGCCCGCGCCGCTGCTGGTGGACACCGACGGCAAGCCGGTGGAGCTCATTGTGCGGGCCGGGCCCGGCTCGGCCGCCTCGGGCACCGTGCGCCGAGTGGTGGTGCTGCCGCTGGCCGACGACGAGCAGCTGCGCTACCAGGACTGGGTGGCCGGGCGGCGGGCGTTCGTCGCGGACCGCTCCGATGGGCGGCTGGGCTACCTGCACATGCCCGACATGGTGGCCAACGGTTGGGCGCAGCTGCACCGCGACCTGCGCCGGGAGACCGCCCGCGACGGGTTGATCGTGGACGTGCGGGCCAACGGCGGCGGCCACCTCTCCCAGCTGGTGATCGAGAAGCTGGCCCGCCGGGTGATCGGCTGGGACGTGGTGCGGCACGGCCAGCCCACGACGTACCCGCTGGACGCGCCGCGCGGGCCGGTGGTCGCGGTGGCCGACGAGTTCTCCGGCTCCGACGGCGACATCGTCACCGCCGCATTCCAGCGGCTCGGCATCGGGCCGGTGGTTGGCGTGCGCACCTGGGGCGGGGTGATCGGCATCGACAGCCGCTACCGGCTGGTCGACGGCACCCGGGTCACTCAGCCGCGGTACTCGGCGTGGTTCGACCACGTGGGATGGTCGGTGGAGAACGGCGGCGTGCCGCCGGACGTGGAGGTGGTGCTGACCCCGGCCGACCAGGTCTCCGGGCGCGACCCGCAGCTGGCCACCGCCGTCGACCTCGCGCTGGCCGCGCTGGCCGAGCGACCGGCCGCCGCCCCACCCGACCCGGCCACCCGGCCGTCGCTGGCGCGGCGCCCGCTACCGCCGCGCTAGACCCAGTCGACCGGCAGCGGAGAGCGCCCTGCGTGCCGCTGCTCCCGGGGCCCTCGGCGCGGCTCGGGTGCACTGGGAAGGGCAATACGGTGCCACCGGTGGTACCATACGTCGATGGAGAAGACGACGGTCTACCTGCCCGACGACCTGCGTGCGGCCCTGAAGCGGGTGGCTCGTCAGCGCGGGGTTGCCGAGGCCGAGGTGATCCGGGAGTCGATCCGGGCCGCCGTCGGTGGCGCGCGACCACGACCGAACGGCGGACTGTTCACCAGCGGAGCGCCGATCGCCGACCGGGTGGACGAACACCTGGCCGGGTTCGGTGAGCGTTGATCGTCGACACCAGTGCGTTGCTGGCGTTCTTCGACACCTCGGAGCCGATGAATGCCGCGGTGTCCGAGTTTCTGGGCAACTCGTCCGAGCCGTTGGTCGTCTCGCCCTACGTGCTGGCCGAGCTGGACTACCTGGTGGCCACCCGCATCGGGGTCCAGGCCGAGCTGGCGGTGTTGCGTGAGCTGGCAGGCGGCGCCTGGGAGCTGCCGGCCATCGCGCAGCCCGAGCTGGCCGAGATCGCGTCCGTCATCGACCGTTACGCCGATCAGGCCATCGGGGTGGCCGACGGCTCGAACGTCGTCCTGGCTGCGCGTTACCGCACCCGCACGATCGTCACGCTGGATCGTCGGCACTTCGACGTGCTCCGGCCCCTGGACGGCGGGCGCTTCGACGTCGCGCCGTGACCGGTCGACCGCCGTCCGGAGCGGTCGCAGGGTGGGCCGACCGGGCGCCCCGACCGTCGCCGGCGCGGGGCCCGCTACCGCCCTCGGGGGTTACACCGCGCCGCGGTAGGTGCCGATGGTCCAGAGATTGCCCTCGGCATCGCGCAGGGTGAACGTGTGCGAGCCGTAGTCCGTGTCCTCCAGCTCGCCGACGAGCTCCGCGCCGGCCGCCCGGACCCGCTGGTAGATCTCGTCCACCCGGTCGCTGACCACGTACACCGACGTGGCACCGGGTCGCATCAGCGCCTGCGTGCCGTCGCGGTGCTTGGTGGAGCCGAGCATCACCGCGCCACCCTCGGGCCAGCGCAGCTCGGCGTGCGTGATGTCGCCGCTGTCGTCAGGTACCACCAGCGTCTCGCGGAAGCCGAGCACGTCGGTCAGGAAGCGCAGCGCGCCGGGCGCGTCGTCGTAGCGCAGCGCGGGCCAGACGGTGATGGCCGGGGCTGGGTCGTCAGGTGCCGGGTCGTCAGGTGCCGGGGCGTCAGGGTTCGTCATCCGCCCAGTGTTCGCCGCCCGGGCCGCCGGGGTCTTGGAGGAAGGGGAGCTCCTCGGCGATCCAGGTGCCGGGGGTGCAGCCGGCCAGCGCGTTGAACTCGTTGGTCAGGTGCGCCTGGTCGAAGTAGCCGCAGGCCTGCGCGGCCGAGGACAGACCGGTCGCCGGCGCGGTGCGCAGCAGTTCGGTGACCCGGCCGAAGCGCACCACCCGGGCAGCCTGCTTCGGCGGCAGGCCAACCTCCCGGGTGAACCGCTCGGAGAAGTGCCGGCGGCTCCAGCCGACGTCGGCGGCCAGTTCGGTCACCCGGACCGCGCCGCCCGCGCCGCGCATCCGCCGCCACGCCCAGCCGATCTCGCCGGCCGGCCGGTGCTCGCGGGCGTGCCGCGCGGCGCGCAGCAGCACCTCGTCCAGCAGCGCGAACCGGGCCGACCAGCCGCGCGCGGCGCGCAGCCGGTCGGGCAGCTCCGCCAGGCCCGGCCGGGGTAGCTCGGACAGCTCGACCACGCGCCCGGCCAGCTCCGCGGCCGACACCCCGAGCAGGGTGCGTACGCCGAGCGGGTTGAGCTCCAGGTGCACGCCGGCCTGGGCCTCGTCCTGGCCGACCAGCGCTGGCCCGGTGTGCAGCCCGCCGGCGAACGCCCCGGTGCACAGCGGGCCCTGGGCGGAGCCCGGCATGCCCAGGATCCGGATCGGCTCGGCCAGGCTGACGATCAGCGTGACGTGCTCGCTGGGCAGCCCGCGGTGCACCGGCAGAGTGACGCCGCGCTGGCGATAGCCGATGTAGCGACTGACCATCGCGCCCAGCGCCGGGTGCGGCCGCCGCGTCGCCCAGTCCTGGGTGTCGGGCGCCGGAGCCCGCTCGTCCAGCAGGTCCACGCCGCCACGGTACGGCGCCACCGCAAAGTCTGTGCATCGCCGAGTCGCGTAGCCGAGTCGCATCCCAAGCCGCACCGGCGAGTCGCACCGGCGGGTCGCATCGCCGCCCTGCCGAGTCGCCCTGCCGAGTCGCCCTGCCGAGTCGCGTAGCCTGGTCGGGTGTTGCGTCGTGGACTGCCGGTGCCTCGACCCGGTCGCCGGGGTCCAGGTGTTGTGGCCCTCGGGCTGCTGCTGGCAGGGGCCCTGGTGGCGGTGCTCGCCGGGTGCGGCCGCGACTCCTCGGACACGGTCGTGCCGCAACCGCGCGGTGGCGGCGACGCGGCCCGGATCGTCAACGTGGATCTCTCCGGCTGGAAGCTCACCCTGCCCGAGGAGGACGACGACGGCGGGGCCGTCGAGGTCGAGCCGGCGGCGTTGACCGAGCCGTGGCTGACCGCGTCCGCGGACGGTGGGCTGGAGTTCTGGGCCCCGGCCAAGGGTGCCACCACGGAGAACTCCGACCACCCGCGCACCGAGCTGATCAGCCTGACCAACTTCGGAGCAGGCCAGGAGACGCACACGCTGCGCGCGTCGGTAACCCCTTTCCAGGCCCCGCAGGACGGCCAGGGGATCATCCTGGGCCAGATCCACGGAGCCGGCGAGTACAACTCGGTGGCGTTCGTGATGCTGCGCTACCAGGACGACGGGGTGAGGGTGATCGTGAAGACGGGGCTGAAGGGCGACGCCCGCACCGCCTACCCGCTGCTCGCGAACGTGCCGCTGAACACCCGTTTCGACTTCACCCTGGCCGACACCGGCGACGGCCAGATGACCTTCTCAGGCACCGTCGGCGGGCAGACGCAGCAGGTGCGGGCACCGATCCCGCCGGCGTTCGACGGCATCCCGGTCCGCTTCCAGGCGGGCAACTACCAGCAGTCCGACGACCCGGCCGGCCGGACCGACGGCGCACGGGTGATCTTCCACCAGCTCGTCGAGACGACCGACCGACCCTGACCGCCACCCCCGGGGTCGGACCCGGGCTACGCGCGGACGTAGGCTGGCCGGGATAGCCCGCACCGGGTACTCGTCCGGGGCAGGGGTCTGTCCGCATGCGCCGACCCGCGCATGCCGGTTCTGTGAAGGGACCCGGGTGTCCGCCGATTCTCCTCCCAGCTCGCCCGGCCTGCTGGCCGCTGTCATCGCCGATCCCGGGCTGGGCGCGGTGCTGGCCGCCGCCGGCCGCCCGACGCTGCGCATCGAGGGCCCACCCGCGCTGCGGCCGCTGGTGGCCGCGGCGCTCGCCGGCGCCGAAGGGGTGCCGGTTGCGCTGGTGGTCACCGCCACCGAGCGGGAGTCCGAGGACCTGGCGGCCGCGCTCGCCGACCTGATCGGGCCGGACCCGATCGCGGTGCTGCCCTCCTGGGAGACGTTGCCGCACGAGAAACTCTCGCCGAGGGCGGACACGGTGGGCCGGCGGATCTCGGTGTTCCGCAGGCTCGTCGGCAAGGATCCCGGGTTGCGGGTCGTGGTGGCCGGGGTCCGCAGCCTGATCCAGCCGATCGCGCCCGGTCTCGGTGAGCTGGAGCCGATCGCGTTGCGGGTGGGCGAGACCCACGACTTCGACGGGTTGCTGCACCGGTTGGTCGAACTGGCCTATGCCCGGGTGGACATGGTCACCGGGCGCGGCGAGTTCGCGGTGCGAGGTGGCATCGTGGACGTCTTCCCGCCCACGGCCGACCACCCGGTGCGGGTGGAGATGTGGGGCGACGAGGTTGCCGAGCTGCGCGGATTTCAGGTCGCCGACCAGCGTTCGATCGGTCCGGTGCAGCTGCTGGACGCCCCGCCCTGCCGGGAGCTGCTGCTCACCGACGAGGTGCGGCGGCGCGCCGCCCGCCTGGCCGAGGAGCACCGGAACAACCCGAGCCTGACCGAACTGCTCGCCCGGCTCGCCGAGGGCATCCCTAGCGAGGGCATGGAGTCGCTGATCCCGGTGCTGTGCGAGGGCCGGCTGGATCTGCTCACCGACCTGCTGCCGACCGGTGGGCACGTGCTGCTGGTCGACCCCGAGCGGATCCGGCGGCGGGCCGCCGACCTGGTGCGCACCGGCCAGGAGTTCCTGGAGGCCAGCTGGCTTTCGGCCGCGAGCGGCCAGGTCAGCACGGCCGCGAGCGGTCAGGTGGGTACTGCTGCGGGCGGTCAGGTGGGTACCGCCGGGGCGGGGGCGCAGGCGCCGATCGACCTGGGTTCGTCGGCCTACCGCGACCTCGACGAGGTTGCCGGGCACGCGGCCGCCAGCGGCCGTCCCTGGTGGACCCTCACCCCCTTCGGCAGCGACGAGGCCGGGGCCGAAGCGGCAGGAGTTGGCGAGGCAGGGGCTGGGGCCGAAGCGGCAGGAGTTGGCGAGGCAGGGGCCGGGGCCGAAGCGGCAACGAGCCCGCTCATTCGACGTGAAACGGAGCCGTCCGAGGCGAATGAGCCCGCTGATTGCGGTGGCGTGCGCGGTGGCGTGCGCGGGCGCGGCGTGCGCGGGGACGGTGTGCGCGGGGAGGGCGTGCGCGGGGGAGGGGGCGGCCAGTACGGGGAGACCGTGCGGCCGGGGTTGCGGGCGCCGGCGTCGTACAAGGGTGAGCTGGACCGGGCGCTGGCCGATCTGCGGGCACACACCACGGCGGGTGGCGCGGCGGTGCTGCTGCTGACCGGCGCCGGCACCGCGCAGCGGGCGCACGAGCAGCTCGGTGAGGCCGACGTGCCGGCCCGCCTGGTGCAAGGCGGGCTGGCCGGGCCGCCGGAGCCGGGGCTGGTCACGGTCACCCGGGGCCGGCTCACCGACGGGTTCGTCGCGCCCGGGCTGGGGCTGGTGGTGCTCACCGAGTCCGACCTCACCGGCAACCGGGTGTCGACCGGTGAGGTGCGCAAGCTGGCGTCGCGGCGGCGCAACGCGGTGCAGCTGGAGACGTTGGAGCCCGGCGACTACGTGGTGCACGCCCAGCACGGCATCGGCCGGTTCGTCGAGATGCGCGAGCGCACGATCGGCACCGGCGCGCAGAAGGCCACCCGCGAGTACCTGGTGCTGGAGTACGCCTCGTCGAAGAGGGGCCAGCCGGCCGACCGGCTGTTCGTGCCCACCGACCAGCTCGACGACATCAGCCGCTACGTCGGTGGCGAGGCCCCGACACTGAACAAGATGGGCGGCGGTGACTGGGCCAAGACCAAGAGCCGCGCGCGCCGGGCCGTCCGACAGATCGCCGCGCAGCTGGTGCAGCTCTACGCCGCGCGCAAGTCCAGCCCCGGGCACGCGTTCGCCCCGGACACCCCGTGGCAGCGTGAGCTGGAGGATGCGTTCCCGCACACCGAGACCCCCGACCAGCTGTCCGCGATCAACGAGGTCAAGCGGGACATGGAGCAGCCGGTGCCGATGGACCGGGTGATCTCCGGTGACGTCGGGTTCGGCAAGACCGAGATCGCGGTGCGCGCGGCGTTCAAGGCGGTGCAGGACGGCAAGCAGGTCGCGGTGCTGGTCCCGACCACGCTGCTGGCCAACCAGCACCTGCAGACCTTCACTGACCGGATGCGCAGCTTCCCGGTGACGGTGAAGGGCCTGTCCCGGTTCACCGACGCGGGGGAGGCGAAGCAGACGATCGAGGGGATGGCCGAGGGCACCGTTGACGTGGTGGTCGGCACCCATCGGCTGCTGCAGACCGGGATCCGGTGGAAGGACCTCGGGCTGGTGATCGTCGACGAGGAGCAGCGCTTCGGTGTGGAGCACAAGGAACACATCACCGCGCTGCGCGCGCACGTCGACATCCTGGCGATGTCCGCCACGCCGATCCCCCGGACGCTGGAGATGAGCCTGGCCGGCATCCGGGAGCTGTCCACCATCGCCACCCCGCCCGAGGAGCGCCACCCGGTGCTGACCTACGTCGGGGCCTTCGACAGCAAGCAGGTGGGCGCCGCGATCCGCCGCGAGCTGCTGCGCGACGGGCAGGTGTTCTACGTGCACAACCGCGTGTCCAGCATCGACCGGGCGGCGAAGACCGTGCGCGACCTGGTACCCGAGGCGCGGGTCGCGGTGGCGCACGGGCAGATGAACGAGGACCTGCTGGAGCGCACGGTCGCCGGGTTCTGGCAGCGTGAGTACGACGTGCTGGTGTGCACCACGATCGTGGAGAACGGGCTGGACATCTCCAACGCCAACACCCTGATCGTGGAGCGCAGCGAGAACCTGGGGCTGTCCCAGCTGCACCAGCTGCGCGGCCGGGTCGGCCGAGGCCGGGAGCGCGGGTACGCCTACTTCCTGTTCCCGCCGGAGACCCCGCTCACCGAGACCGCGCACGACCGGCTGGCCACCATCGCGCAGCACTCCGAGCTCGGCTCGGGCACCGCGGTGGCGATGAAGGACCTGGAGATTCGCGGCGCGGGAAACATCCTCGGCGCGGAGCAGTCCGGGCACATCGCCGGGGTCGGATTCGATCTCTACGTTCGGCTGGTCGGCGAGGCGGTCCAGGCATTCCGGGCCGCCGGCGGCGCAGGGGCCGGCGCGGAGGAGGAACCACTGGCCGACGTGCGGGTGGAGCTGCCGGTCGACGCGCATGTCCCGCACGACTACGTGCCCGGCGAGCGACTGCGGCTGGAGGTCTACCGCAAGATCGCCGAGGCCGGGGACGGCGACGCGCTGGCCGCGATCATCGAGGAGCTGACCGACCGCTACGGCAGCCCACCGGAGCCGGTGCGCAACCTGATCGCGGTGGCGGCGTTCCGCCAGACCTGCCGGGCGGCCGGGGTCACCGAGGTCGCGGTGTCGACCGGCGGGACCGGCGGCTCAATCAGGCTCGGGCCGGTGGAGCTGGCCGACTCCGGGCAGCTGCGGCTCAAGCGGCTCTACCCACGTGCGACGTACAAACCGGCGTCCAAGCTGGTCACGGTGCCGGTCCCGGCGCAGGGCGGGGACGGCGGATCGCGCCGGATCGGGGCGGCGTCGCTGCGCGACACCGAGCTGCTCGACTGGTGCGCCCGGTTGTTGGCCGACCTCGGCGGTGTGCCGGCGGCCGCGCAGACCCTCGGCTGACCGCGCGCCGTCCCGCACCGAGGGCGGCGCCCGGCAGGTCGGGTGCGGCGTGAGAGAGTACGGCTGTGTCTGGGGTGGAGCATGGTGTTCGTCGGATGAGCCGTCCGCGAGGGTTGAGCCGGGTCGCCGTGCTGGTCCCTGTGTCGTTAACGGCGGGGTTGCTGCTCGCCGGGTGCGGGAGCGGGCCCAGCCAGGTCGGGTCGGCCGCGATCGTCGGCTCCACCGCGGTGACCCTGGCCGACGCGCAGCGCCAGGTGGACGCCGCGCTGGCCAAGCCGGGACTGCTCGACCAGCTGCGGGTGCAGGGCGCCGAGCCGGCGGACATCTCCCGCGAGGTGGTCAGCCGCTCTGTCCAGCACCTGCTGCTCGCCGAGGCCGCCCGTCGCGAGGGGATCGAGGTGAGCGGCCAGCAGGTCGACGCCGAGCTGGCCCGCCAGGGCGGGGCCCAGGCCATCGTCGACGCCACGATCTACGACCAGGTCAGCGTCCGGGAGGCCGTGCGCGACCAGCTGGTGTCCCAGGCGCTGGCCCGCAAGCTGCTGCCCCGGGTCGCGGTCACAGTCGACCTGACCGCCGCCACCTCCCGGGAGGACGCGGTGGCCAAGGCCCGCCGGATGGCCGCCGGCCCGGCGGAGGCCACCGCCGTGCTCGCCGAGGACGGATCCAAGGCCCAGCGCAACCTCACTCTGCGCGCGGCGCTGATCCCGCAGTCGGCTGCCTCGTTCCTGTTCGGCACCCCGGCCGGCACGGTGGTCGCCGCGCAGACCTCGCCGGCCCCGGACGGCTGGACCGTCGTTCGGGTGACCGCCCGCGACACCGCGGCGGCGCCGGTGGGTGACCCGCGGGCCCTGTCGAACTCGGTGGCGCAGATCGACGAGGCGTCGCTGGACGACATCGGGCGGCGGCTGACCCAGCCGCTGGCCGACGAGCTCGGCGTGCGGATCAACCCGCGGTACGGCGTCTGGGACCCGCTGCGGCTGGCCGTGCTGGCCCCCGGCACCCCCGCCGGCGTGCTCATGCCCGCCGCGCTCTCCTAGTTGCCCCGACGGAGGCGGAGGCCGGGTGAGCATCGCAGCGAGCGAGGAGCGGAGCCCGGGCGGGAGCCGACCATGAGGACGGAGGCGGAGGCCGGGTGAGCATCGCAGCGAGCGCAGCGAGCGAGGAGCGGAGCCCGGGCGAGAGCCGACCATGAGGACAGTCGTGCTGCTCTCGCAGCGGCTGGGCCCGGTGCTTCCGGCGGCCGCGCTGCCGGCGCTGCGGGCCGCCGCGCTGGTGTGGGCCGACGAGACCGTGCCGGACTCGCTCGCGGCGCTCGCCGGCGCGCGACGGCTCACCGGCTGGGTGGCCTACACCCCGCTCACCGACGCCGCGCCGGAGGTGCTGCTCACCTACGACCGGGATAGTCCGCTGGTCGCGGGCGCCGGGACCGTGATCGAGGTGCCCGAGCCGGCCGGGTCGGCGCTGCTGGACGCGGTCGCGGTGATGGACCGGCTGCGCTCGCCGGGGGGCTGTCCGTGGGACGCCGAGCAGACCCACGCCTCGCTGCTGCAGTACCTCGTCGAGGAGTGCTACGAGCTGCACCAGGCAGTGGAGGACGTCGACCGCCCAGCGCTGCGCGAGGAGCTCGGCGACGTGCTGCTGCAGGTGCTGTTCCACGCCCGGGTGGCCGCCGAGGGCCCGGTGGCGCCGTTCCGGCCCGGTGCCGAATCCGAGGGGGCCGACCCGTTCGGCATCGACGAGGTGGCCGCCGACCTGGTGCGCAAGCTGGTCGAGCGGCACCCGCACGTGTTCGGCGACGACGGGCGCATCCACTCTGAGAAGATCGACACTGCGGCCGACCAGGAGCTGCGCTGGGACGAGCTCAAGCGGGCGGAGAAGCGCCGGGAGTCCAGCGTGGACGGCGTGGCGCTGGGCCAGCCGGCCGCCGCGCTGGCCGCCAAGCTGGTGTCCCGGACCCGCAAGGCCGGCCTGCCCGGCGAGCTGGCCACGGTCGGGGACGAGCTGTTCGACCTGGTTGCGGTGGCGAAGCTGGCCGGCGACGACCCGGAGCAGCGGCTGCGCGCGGCCGCGCGGCGGTTCGAGGCGGCGGTGCGGTCCGCCGAGGCCGCCGCCCGAGCCGACGGCCGCGACCCGCACGGCCTGACCGCCGACGACTGGCGCCGGTACTGGCCTTCGGCCCCGTGAGTGCACGCTGACGCCCCTGGCAGACGGACGGTGTCGTTGTGCTCTTCGGCACCGGAGTGGTCGTGTCAGGCGATCGCGCCAGCAGCCGGTACTGGTCGAAGGCGCCATCCAGTACAGCGCCGCCCTGCGAAGATCATCGACGTGTTCGTGCAGGGGCGGTATCCGGTCGCCGTGGGTCACTGCGGCCTCGGCCGCGTAGGCGAGGTACTGGAGTTCGAGCAGCCTGTCGGCGAGGGCGGGCTCGTCGCGCAGCCGCATGTCGCGGATCGTCGCTGCTCGGCTCACATAGTAACGTCAGTCCGTCACACAGCCCTAAAAGTCGGACTTGTGTTACTTTCAATCTCCACGAGGCCCGGTGCGCTGAGTCGAGACTTGCTGGGTCAGCGGACCAGGTGATCGCCGAGGAAGCGGTCGGGCCCCTGCACGCCGGGCAGCGCGAAGAAGAACCCGCCGCCCTGGGTCTGGACGTACTCCTCCAGCGGCTCGCCGGAGAGTCGGTTCTGCACCGCGAGGAACCCGCGTTCCAGGCTGCGCTGGTAGCTGACGAACGCCAGTCCCTGGTCCAGCCGCCCGGCGGCGTCGAACCCGCGGGTGAAGTGGAACCCCCGGCGCAGGATCAGGCTGTCCGCGGTCTCCGGCGTGCGCGGGTTGGCCAGCCGGATGTGCGCGTCGAGCTTGATCCGCTGGCCTTCGGCGTCATCGGTGTAGTTCGGCTCGTCGAACTCGTCGGCCTGCCCGAGCGGGGCCCCGGTGTTCTTGTGCCGGCCGATGATCGCCTCCTGCTCGGCGAGCTGGGTCCGGTCCCAGAACTCGACGAACATCCGGATCACCCGGACAGCCTGGTAGGAGCCGCCGGTGGCCCAGTCGGGTTCGCCGTCGCCGGGCGCGACCCACACGTGCCGGTCCATCAGCGCGTCGTCGGTCGGGTCCAGGTTGGCGGTGCCGTCCTTGAACCCGAGCAGGTTACGCGGGGTGCCCCCGGCCGCGGCGATCCCGGAGCCCCGGGCGAAGCCCTCGACCAGCCAGTTCAGCACCAGGTTGGCCCGGGTGCGGCGCATCAGCTGGCGCAGCGCGAACTGCATGGTGTCCGGGTGGCGCGCCTCCAGGGACAGCAGCAGGTCGCCGTGCGAGCGCGCCGGGTCGAGCCGATCGTTGGCCAGGAACGGCATGCTGACCAGCTCGCGCGGCTTGCGGTCGGCCAGCCCGAAACGGTCGTCGAACAGCGATGCGCCGACACTGACCACCACCGCCAGGTCGTCCGGTGGTGGGCGCTCGCCGAGCAGGCCGGAGTCGGTGGGCGGGTAGGCGCCGTCCCGGGTGTGGGGTGGCCGCCCGCTCATCAGCCCCCGGATCTCGTCGGTGAGCTCGGTGAGTACGCCGGCCAGCGCGGCCCGGTCGGCGCGCAGTACCGAGAACGCGGCCAGCATGCCCAGCGCGGGCACCGGCATCGCGGTGATGCCGGCCTGGGTGGGACCCTCGAACGGCAGGTAGCGGGCCGCCGGCAGCGCGTCGGTGGCCGGCGCGCCCCGCTGGAGCGGGGCGGCGCACCCGGCGAGCGCTCCGGCGGCGCCGACGCCGAGCGCCCCGCCCATGAAGCCCCGCCGGCTCAGCCCTGCGGGCGCCGCCCGCTGCGCCGAGCCCGCCGTCGGCTGCGCCGAGCCCCCCGCCCGCCCCGAGCCCCCCGCCCGCTGCCCCGAGCCCGCCGCCCGCCCCGAGCCCGCCGCCCGCTGACCAACGGCACCTTCGTCGGATAGGCTCCGACGACGGTGCCGTTCGTTCGGTGTCGGCGCGTCGGTCATGTCAGTTTCAGCGCACCGGCGACCTGGGACACGTTCTCGGACAACTCGGCGAGCTGGGCCTTCATCGTGTCGATGGTGGTCGGCGGAACGGTGACCCCGGGGCAGATCGGCGAGGCGTACTGGTCGTCCTGCGGGCAGAAGGGCTTCCAGCCGCTGCCGTCCTTCAGCGGCGCCAGGCTGGCGTCCAGTTCGGCGAACCCGGCGTTGATCTTGCCGAGCAGATCCGGGTTGGCCTGCTGCAGGGCTGGAGTGAGCGTCCGGATCGCGGCCTTGGACCCCTCGAGGTTGGCGTTGAAGTCCCACAGGTCGGTCTTGGAGTAGCGGTCCTCCTCGCCGGTGATCTTGCCTTGGGACACCTCCTCGATCAGCTCGGCGGCACCGACCGGCACGTTCACCGCCGGGATCTCCAGGGCGGCCAGCTGGGTCTTGAGGGTCTGCAGGTCGGCGTCGAGCTGGTCGGCGAAGGGAGTGCCGCCATCGGTGGTGTTCCGCTCGAAGAGCAGCAGCTCCAGCCGGTGCCAGCCGGTGAACGCCGGGTCGTCCACCCCTGCGAAGTCGTCCACCCGGGCGTCGACCTTGCCATCGATCTCCTCGACCAGCCCGGCGATCGGCTCGATCCGCTCCCACGGCTCACGGGACGGGGCGTACGCGGCCTTGGCCGCCGCGAGGTCGCCGGCCCGGATGGCGTCGGTGAACGTCGTGGTCCTGGTGACCAGCTCGTCCACCTGTCCGGTGACGTAGGACTTGTACTCGGTCGCCGCCGTTTGCACCAGCTGCTCGCTGCTGGCCGGCGGACTGGCCGGCGCGGGCGACGGCGTGGGGCCGCTCGCCGGATCGCCGGTGCCCGAACACCCGGCGATGACCAGGCCCAGGCTCACGACGATCGCCGCAACGGCCGGTCGGCTAAGCATAGGGACTCCTCAATTTAGGGGAGCCTGACCATATATCACCGGTTCGTGGCGGGGAACGGGTGATTCTTTCAGTCGTGAGTGGCGAGGGGGGGGCGGGCCGCCCTCGCCCCAGCCGGGCGGGTCACCCCGCGCCCGGGGCGGGCCTGGCCCGGCGCCCCCCGGGGAGGC
>JBQTKB010000146.1:0-11087 GCA_052386505.1 Pseudonocardia sp. | reverse complement strand
CCCAGATGGCCCGGCTGGTCGAGGACGCCCAGAACGGCAAGGCCGCCGTGCAGCGGCTCGCCGACCGGATCTCCGGGATCTTCGTGCCGATCGTGATCGCGCTGGCCGCGGCCACCATCGGGTTCTGCCTCGGTGCCGGGGTGGGCACCGCCGCCGCGTTCACCGCCGCCGTCGCCGTGCTGATCATCGCCTGCCCGTGCGCGCTCGGACTGGCCACCCCGACCGCGCTGTTGGTCGGCACCGGCCGGGGCGCCCAGCTCGGCATCCTGATCAAGGGGCCGGAGGTGCTGGAGTCGACCCGCCGCGTGGACACCGTCGTGCTGGACAAGACCGGCACGGTCACCACCGGACAGATGTCCCTGCTCGAGGTGCACACCACCGACGGCGTCACCGACGACGACGTGCTGCGGTTGGCCGGCGCCCTGGAGAACGCCTCCGAGCACCCGATCGCCGCCGCCATCGCCCGCGCCGCCCGCGACAAGCTCGGCACCCTGCCCGACGTGCGGGACTTCACCAACCTCGAAGGACTCGGCGTCCAGGGCGTCGTGGACGGGCACGCCGTGCTCGCCGGCCGGCCACGGCTGCTCGACGAGCGCAGCCAACCGCTCACCCCGGCCCTCGCCGAGGCCAAGGCGACAGCCGAACAGCAAGGCCGGACCCCGATCGCGGTGGCCTGGGACGGCGCCGCCCGGGCCGTGCTGGTCGTCGCCGACACCGTCAAACCCACCTCGGCCCAGGCCGTCGCCCAGCTGCGCGAGCTCGGCCTGACCCCGGTGCTGCTCACCGGCGACAACACCGCCGCCGCCCGCGCCGTCGCCGCGCAGGTCGGCATCGACCCCGGACCCGACACCGTCATCGCCGAGGTGCTGCCCGCCGAGAAACTCGAGGTCATCAAGCGCCTGCAAGGCGAGGGCAAGGTCGTGGCCATGATCGGCGATGGGGTCAACGACGCCGCCGCGCTCGCCCAGGCCGACCTCGGACTGGCCATGGGCACCGGCACCGACGTGGCCATCGAGGCCAGCGACCTCACCCTCGTCCGGGGTGACCTCCGCGCCGCCGCCGACGCGATCCGGCTGGCCCGGCGCACCCTGGGTACCATCAAGGGCAACCTGTTCTGGGCGTTCGCCTACAACGTCGCCGCGCTGCCGCTGGCCGCCGCCGGGCTGCTCAACCCGATGCTCGCCGGTGCCGCCATGGCGTTCAGCTCGGTGTTCGTCGTCGGCAACAGCCTGCGGCTACGCCGGTTCACCTCGCACGCCGACGAGCCCATCGCCGAACACCCCTCAGCGAAGGCGAGAACGCTCACCGAAACGATGGCTTCGACCCGCTGACCGTCCCGTATCCGAGGCCGTCGGCCCCATGTGGGGCCGACGGCCTCGCACTAAGGGCACCTCAGTCAGGGCATTAGCCTCGCGATGTAGCCCAGTTCACCGATCGCGGCGACGATGTCGGTGGCTGAGCAGCGGGCCGGGTCCAGCTCGACCTCGCTGCGTGCCTGCTTCACCGATGTTCGAGCGGTGACGATGCCCGGTAGATCCTCCAGTGTCTCGTCGACGAGCAGTGCACAGCTCGCGCAGTGCATACCTTCAATCCCCAACGTCAGGGTCTCCCTCGGCATCGACGATTCCTCAGGCTGCGGTGATGGTGCCGGTGTACATACCCATCCCGCAGGAGTAGCGCAGCGTTCCCGGCGCCAGAACCCCAAGATCGATGCGCGTCTCGCCGCTGGTCGGCAGGATTTCGTCCACCCCTCGACTCGGAATCAGGAACGAGCGCACGCAACCCCGGGCGTTGTCCGACCGGACGATCAAGGTAGTGGCGACCCCAGCCCGCACCTGGATCGCATCCGGGGTGTACTCGCCGGTCCGAGCGGTGATGACGACCTGCTGCTGACCGCCCTCGACCGACACCGCGGCGGCCGGGTCCGACGCCGGCCCACGGTCGGAGGGCTCGAGTGCGGCGACGACGCGGCTCGCTGCCATCGGTGATCCGGCCAGTTCCAAGCCACCGTTGAAGGTGTACAGACCCATTACCACCACGACCAGGCCGGTGACCAGCGCCAGGCGGCCCCGCCACGCGGTCGCGGCGCGGCGGGCGAGGTAACCGAGCAGCGCGAAGAGCGGGCCGGTGCCCAACACGAACACCGCCATGATCGCCGCGCCGTTGAGCGCCGACCCGGACGCCAATGCCAGCGCCTGCACCGATAACGTCACGCCGCACGGGACCAGCACCGTGGCGAAGCCCAGCAGCGCCGGCGCCAGGGCGGACTGCGAACGCGAGCGGTCACGCACGAGTTTCATCCATGATCGGGGCGGCTCGATCACGATCCCGCGGAACCCAGGAACGCCGAGTTGAGCCAGGCCGAACACGATGATCAGCGCGCCGGCGACCAGCTGCAATGCGGTCCGCGTGCCGAGGGAGAGTTGAACGACGCCGCCCAGTGCGCCTAGCAGCGCTCCGAGCGCGGCATGCGAGACCAGCTTGCCGCCCAGGAATCCGGCAACTGGGGCCATGTCGTCGCCGACCTGCTGAGATAGCGCCCGGTCCGTCAGCGCGGGGACTTGGGCGCGAGATGTGGTGGCGGGCACGGCCTCCGGGGTGACACCGGCACGCTGGCGGGTGACCAGTCCGGCGAGCAAGCCACCTTGCACAGCCGCGCACGAGATACCACCAGCGAACAGGCCGGTGAGGAAAACTGCGGTGAGATTCACGGACAATCCTTCATGTGAGCGGGACAGGTCTGGTGTCAGGCCGACCGTTCGTGGCCTGACCGGCACGCCTCTCTCGGCGAGGGCGGCCTGAGGTTGGACAGACCTGTTCTACGCCCGGATCACGCAGAGCTCGACCAGGAGCCTCCGCCGCCGCGGGTACATCGGGACCGCCGACCGAACGGGCGGATCAACCGTCGACAACCACGACCCGCGTGATCGCTGTATTCGCAGTGCGAAGACCAGGACCGCTACCAGCAACGCGATGCACGCCGCGAGCAGCCCACCGTCCGGCGCCGCCGGCGAGGCTGGACCGCCCGTTGCACCAACCAGCGCGGACGGCCCCGCGAGACCAGGACCGCATTGATCAAGACGGCCCACACAGGGGGAGGCGCTCACTCCGGCCGCTGGGCGATCCTCAGCCGCAGAACCCGCGACCGCCGAGTGAGCTGCCGCCATCGTCATGCTCCCGGAGTACATGCCGTCGGCGCAGAGAGGTACAAGCAGCACTCCGAAAGCGGCGACGACCACGCCGACGCGGAGCAGACGGACAAGCAAGGCTGGGCGCGCTCCCGCTCGGTCAGCTGTCCACTGCACGGCCGGATTTTAGGAGACCGCGGCTGAGCACTCCTCCCCGGGCCGCCATCTTCGCAATCCACGACTCACGAACTGGCGGGTTCAGGGCCGCAAACCAGCGAGCGTGAGCGCGACCAGTCGGCGGATCGCAGCCTGGGACGACAGGCCGCGCGCAGCGGCAAGGGCATGCAGGCAGTAGCTCGCCAGTTCCTCAGGTGGGATATCACCTCGGGTAACGCCGATTTCTACTCCCTCGACCAGCAGATCCCGGATCATGTCGGTGAGCTGGCCCTGCGCCCGGGCGACATGCTCGCCTTGATGCAGCAGCGTCGCGAGTTCACCGCCGTGGTGCTGGTGGGAGATGCGCGCGTAGGCCGCCAGCACCGCCTCGAGCCGCTCGCGCGGGTCGCCGGCTTGATCCCGGACCGCAGCGAGATGCTCGAGGTCGCTGGTGATCTGGCGTTCGTGCCAGGCAAACAGGATGGCTTCGACATCGGGGAAGTACTTGTAGAGCGTCGCACGCCCGATGCCGGTCTTCTACGATGCTCGTTGGCGGGGGCCGCCACGGCCCAGCTCGCCACGTGTCGCTCGGCAACGCCGACGCCCAGGTACCAGCGGTCGTGGCTGGACAGTCACCTATCGCTGCCGCTTACCTGCCGTGACGGCCATGGGCGCAGGCGTCCGCAAGTTAGCGTTGACCGCACACGTCAGCTGTGCCGTCGGCTGGCTTGGCGCGGTGATCACCTCGCTCGCGCTCGGTATTGCAGCTCTGGCCAGCCCGGAAGGCCAAACTGTCCGCGCCGCGTACCTCATGCTGGAGTTCACCGGCTGGTTCGTCCTCATCCCGCTGAGCCTCGCCTCGCTGCTGACCGGGCTGGTCCAGGCGCTGTGCACCGCGTGGGGCTTGTTTCGACACCACTGGGTCATGTCCAAACTACTGATCAACATCCTGGCCACCACCGTTTTGCTCTTCTACATGCAGACGCTCGGCTACCTCGCAGGCCTTGCACGCTCACCGATTGCCGATCTCAACGAGCTCCGCACCCCACTGCTCTGATCCACGCCGGTGGCGCACTGCTGTTGCTGCTGGTGGCCGTGACACTCTCGGTGTACAAGCCGCGCGGGATGACCCGCTACGGGCAGCGCAGACAACGAGTTCAACGGAGCCGACACCGCGAGCATCGCTCCGCGCCACTGGCCCAGCCATAGCGGGACAGCGGCTCGCTCACCACCCCTGGTCGGCAACGATGCCGCGGTCCCGGTGATCGCGTTCGGGCTGTCGGTGTGGTCGATGCTGTTCAACCCGGCCGCCAACAGCGCCCTTGCCGCTCCTGTCGAGAACGACGACCAGCCGATCGCCGCCAGGCAGCCGGCTTCGGGCACATGGTGATTAGTGTGGGGGTGGTGACCGAGGAACGCCCGAGTCGGACGCCTTCTCGGTCGGACAGCGCGATGGTGTCAGGACGCTGGCGGTTGGCTCTGCTCGCGGTGCTGGTGGTCGGCGGCACGGCCGTGACCACGGTGCTCGGCACCCCTGGTCCGGAGGTAGTCGAGCAGCTTCTCCGCCGACTTGGTTGGGCGGCGCCGGTGATGTTCGTCGGTGTCTGCGCTGTGCTCACGGTGCTGGTGTTCCCGAAACCGGTGCTGGCCATAGCCGCTGGAGTGGTCTTCGGGACGGCGATGGGAACTGTTCTTGTCGTCCTCGGCTCGTCGCTCGGCGCGGCGGGTTCCTACTTCATCGGTCGCCGCGCCGGTCGCGAAGCCGTCACCAAGATGGTCCGCGGCAGGTCCGCTCTGATCGACCGGTGGCTGGGCAGCCACGGATTCATCGCGGTGCTGTACGCCAGACTGCTGCCGGTGGTGCCGTTTTCCCTGGTGAACTACACCAGCGGCGTCAGCAGCATTCGGTTCGCCGAGTTCATCGCCGCCACCGTGGTCGGCATCATCCCTGGCACATTTGTCTTCGCCGCGCTCGGCGGCTCCTTCCAGGACCCTGCCTCGCCGGCCTTCCTCATCGCCGTCGGGCTGTCGGTCGTACTGGCCTTGGCCGGTCCGGTGGTGCAGCGGACAACCCGGTCAACGCGTCGTCGGTAGGAGGATCGTGAAGGTCGTCGGCAAGGGGCACGCGAGGCGTAGCCGTCCGCCCTCGGCCTCGGCCAGCCGGCGGGCCAGGGCCAGACCGATGCCGTGGCCTCGAGTCCTGCGGCCGTGACCGGCGTCCTCCGGGTCGTGGGGGTTGCGGCGGGCGAACAGCTCCGCTTCCGAGAGCGCGACTCCCGGGCCTTCGTCACTGACGTCGATCGCCAGTGCGGCGCCGGTGTCCCGGGCGATCACGCTGACCGTGCCGGCGCCGTGGGTCACCGCGTTGTCCAGCAGCACGGTGAGAACCTGTCGGACCGCCGCGGTGGAAGCGGGTGAGCCCGGCAGCTCGGGTAACTGGACCACCTGCAGCGAGCGACTCTCCGCACCGGGCCGGTGGCGCCAGTCGCGTTCAGCCTCGGCGAGCAGCGTCGGCAGGTCCAGCGGCTCGCCGCTGCCGCGGCCGCGGCGGCGAGCCAGCGCGAGCAGTTCCTCGACGGTCTGCTCGACGCGGTCGGCATCGGCGATGCCGTCGGCCAGCGCGGCGTACGGGTCCTTCCCTGGTGTGTGGAGGGCCGCCTCCAACCGCAATCGCAAACCCGCGAGCGGCGTCCGCAGCTGGTGAGATGCCTCGGCGGAGAACGCACGCTCGCGGGCCAGCATCTCGTCGAGCCGGCCAGCCGTGGTGTTCATCGCCTGGCCTACCGCATCGATCTCCGGAATAGCCGTCCGAGTGATACGCACGCTGAAGTCACCGTCGCCGAGTCGGTTGGCGCCGTCCGCGAGGTTCTCCAGCGGTGCGGCCAGCTTGCCCGCCTGGCGTCGGGCCAGCAACCACACGGCAGCCAGCGCAATCGTCGCAAGCCCGAACATGCCGGCCCAGATGAGCCCGACACGCTGGTAGACGGTACCCAGCGGACGCGAGGCCCGGATCACGCCCACGAGGTGGTCGTTGGTGGCGACCGGCACCGCCACCATGATCTGCCCGTCACGCCGCCAGCTGTTCACCTGACCCTCGAATGCCTGCTCGACCTCCCGGTCGATCGTGTTCGGCCCGGAGCCCAGCACCCTGTCCCGCTCGGCGTCATAAACAGCGATCTGCACATCCGGCGCCGGCGGGGCTGGTCTGGCCGGTGTTCGGCCCTCATCGAGTTCCTCTGCCACCAGGGAAGCGACCGACGTGGCGCTCTGGATCAGCCGCTGCCTTTCTGTTCCCATAGCGTCGTGAGCGACGCCATAGGCCAACGGTAGACCGAACAGCGTGATCGCCAACGCAGCGGCAAGCAGTGAGACCGCCACGATGCGTGTGCGCAATGACCGCGTCCTTCCCGACGTCCTCATCGTGCGGCACCGCCCCGCGCGGCTGGCCGCCCGGAGTCTGCCGCGCGGGAAATCAGGGCCCGCCACCGGGTTCCGGTCCTTCGTAGCCCTCCTCGGAGGAGTCGTCCATCCCGACCTCGTAGCCGACCCCGGATCCGACTCGGTTGTTGCTGATCCTGGCCCCCACCGAGTCGTTCTGGAAAGAGAACGCCTTGGCTATGCTGCCGACGATTTCGTTACCGGTTAGTGTCACGCCGCCGATGTCGTCGAAGAAGAACGCCTGTCCGGCCCGGTTCTCGCAGAAGTTGTCGGTGATGATGAACGTGTTCGAGTCACCCTCGCCGGTGCCGTCACCGGCCTCGCTCTCCGGGCCCTCGGCGATGATGCAGATGTTGTCGATGTCCTCGAACCGGTTGCCGGAGATGGTGACCCGCTGGCTCGGGGTGTACTTGTCCGAGGTGGCGAACGTCTGGATCGCATCGGCATGTTTCTCGTCCTGGCCGACGGTGTCCCGGATGACGTTGTTGAGGATCTTGATGTCGTTGCCGAAGAACCGGATGCCATCACCGTCGCCTCCGCGGGGGCTGAGCACCGCGCTGTTTCGCACCGTGATGCCGTTGCCCACGACCAGGAACCCGGCAGCCTCCGGCTGCTCCAGGCGCACTCCGTCGACGACCACGTTGTCAGCCTCGATCGTAATCCGACCGGTGGTCGCGCGCCCCCCGCCCAAGATCGTGATCGGCTGCTCCGCCGTGCCGGACCTGGTGATCTTCAACTTCGTGCCCGCGAGGTTGCCATCAAGACAAATGCGGTCACCTGGCCGGGCAGCTGCCACCGCACCTTCCATGCTGGGCCCGTCCGTGGCGGTGGCAGTGCAGTTGGTCAGCGCCTCGGGCTGCCCCGCGTCCGGGCTGCCGCCAGGTGAGGCGGGGGCGCCCGGTCCGGGAAAAATCGTCGAGTCCCCAGAGCCGGCGGCGAGGTACACAACGAATGCCACCGCGACCAGAAGGCCGACCCCGAGCCAGGGCAAACGCCGTCGGTTACTCATCGGGCGGCGTTGTCTTGTGTGGCCGATGCTTGCCGCTGCATCGCGACAACCGATCGGTCCATAGCGTTGCGAACACTCGCTTCGGCGCGGCCGGCCGGTAAGACCCGGTATGTCCGGGTAACGTTCGATTGAGACCAGAGAGCGCTCGGCCCCACCCACGCCGAGTCCTCACCTGAGTGACACGTCCGGTGGCTAGCAAGGTCGCCTCTTCCTTGGGGTCGGCGTAGATTATCCGCACTTCACGCGGATAGCGATCGACCGATTCGAGAAGTCGTTCGACGACCCTCCTGAAGACCACTCCACTAAACCGATTGAAGAGGAATACGACAGAGGCATCAGCCGGTATGTCGAAGTCCAAGATGTCAGCGTGCACCAAGACGACGCTTCTGCAACGTAACCTGCCCCCCAGACGACAGACGTTAGCGACGGCAACGTCATTCAGTTGCCGCGACACCTCCACGCCTATCACCCGCCGGAAGGGATAGTGCATAGCGGCCTGGAGCACGACGCATCCCATCCCGCTCCCAACGTCGAGGAACACTTCCCTGTCAGTCACTTCCTGCTGCGAGAGAACACGACGCAGCAACCGATGACTATACGGCATGTACCCGTTCCGTCCCGGGGCTGCGACACCGAGAGTATCCAGCTCAACCTCCTCCTCGGTGCGTACTCCGTAGCGGCGGTCGAACAAGGTCGTGCTGGCCTGAGAGCACATCCTTCGATAGAGAGGCCGCGTACCACGGACTAGTTCCAGATTTTGCAATGATGCAGCGCCGACTTCGGCCGGATAATTCATCGCTAGTCCTAATTTCGAGGGGCTACCGTAGGGAGTCATGATCTGACCGTACGGGCCAGACCGTTATCCAATTCCCCAATCCCGGTTAGCTGAAGGTAAAAGCTGGACGCACCTACGAGGTCCACCCTCTGCGCGGGTGCAGCTGGGCCAGCGTCGTGGTCACGGTCATTCCAAGATCGACTTGGGGTGAGACTGGTGCCGTGACGATCTTGTGCGCGCTGGCTTGGTGATCTTCGGCGTGTCGCGCCGGTAAGGCAACGAAGCTCCGGTAAGGACGAGCGGTCCTCTCACAGACTCCTCGCACACCATCGGAGCTTCGTTGCTGGTTCATCCTGTCATCGCCGAGTCGTGTGCAACAGCATTGGCGGGTTCAGCGGCGGGCGATCCACCCGATACGGCTCTGTCGCGGTCCGCGCTGCGAGACGCTGATCTGCTGCAACGGTTCGCGGGAGTGTCTGACGGGCGTACCGATCAGAGCCGAGATCACCCGGTCGCGGTCGTGCTCGTGTTGTGCGCGGCGGCGGTGCTGGGCGGGATGCGGTCGTTCACCGCGATCGCTGGGTGGGTCGCCGACGTGCCGGTGGCGCTGCTGGACATGCTGTACCGGCGCGGCACCCAGCAGCGCCACGGTGACCGGCAGATCGCGGCGTTCCCCTCGAAGACCACGCTGTGGCGAGTGCTGACCGGCGCCGACCCGGCCGCGGTGAACACCGCGATCGGCGCGTGGTTGTTGGCCCAAGCGGCCCAGGCCAGCGCCGAACTCACCGCCGAACTCGCCGCCGAACGCACGCACGATGACGAGGGTGGGCTCGAGCGGCTCGGCGAACCCGGCAGCTCGCCCGAGGCGCAAGGATCGCCGCTGGTCGGGGTCGCGGTGGACGGCAAGGCCGTGCGCGGCGCGGTCGACTCCGAGGGCAACCAGACCCACCTACTGGCTGCGGCTACCCACGGCAAGTAGCTGGTCATCGGTCAGCTCAGATCGGGGTGAAGTCGAACGAAATCCCCCAGTTCGCGCCGCTGATCAGCGGTTTAGCCGCGGTCGGGGTGGACCTCTCGCGCGTGGTGATCACCGCGGATGCGTTGCACTGCCAACGCGGCCACGCCAGCTACCTGCACGAGAAGGGCGCGCAGTTCTGCTTCCCAGTCAAGCACAACCAGCCCGGCGTCTACACCGCCCTCGACGCGCTGCCCTGGGCCCAGACCCCGATCGGACACCGCCGTATCGATCGCGGCCACGGCCGCGGAGTGACCCGCACCATCCAGGTACTGCCCGCGCCGCCGGCCGATCTGCCGTTCCCACACGTCAACCAGGTGTGGCTGGTCGAGCGTTACACCCACAACAGCGCCGGCACCCTCACCGACGCGGTCGCTCAACTCGGCCTGACCAGCCTCACCGCCACCCAGGCCGGCCCCGCCCAGATCGCCAGCTTCGTCCAGGACCACTGGGGCGTAGAGTCGCTGCACTGGCTCCGTGACACCGTTTACGGCGAAGATCACTCCCGCGCCCGCACCGGACATGGCCCGCACATCATGGCCGCCCTACGAAACCTGGCAATCGGCGCCATCCATCTCATCGGCCGCCGCGACATCGCCGAAACCACCCGCTGGGTCACCCGCCGCATGCACCGCGCCTTCGACCTACTTCACCTCAACCACACATGATCTTGGAACGACCGTGGCGTCGTGGTGCCCTAACCTGCGTGGAGGTATGCCCGGCTCAAGGTCGATCATGCTGCTGCCGCGACATGACTATGGCTATGGCTAAATCGGTGAGTACGACCGCGCGCCGAAAAGATTCCGAGAGCGTCGAGGAAACGAAACCGGCCGCGCCGGTTGAACCGCCGACAAGCCGGCGAATTGCCCTGGCCTATTCGGTCGGCGGGTCCAGTCGGTAGCCATAGCCGCGCAAGGTAACGATATGTGGGACTGACCCGAAGTGGGCAACCTCGACAAGCTTTCGGCGCAGCGCGGCAACGTGTACATCGATCGTCTTTGCGGAGCCGGGCCGCCGCTTGCCCCACACCTCTGCCAGTAGAGTTTCCCGGCGCACCGCCGTGCCGGGCGCTGCCAGCAGTCGAGCGAGCAGCTCGAATTCCTTAGGTCGCAGCGTCAGCTCGCACTCGCCGACAGTAACCCGGCGGCTGGCCAAACTCAGCGAAAGCTCACCTGCCGTCCGGCTTTCCGCGATGTCCGAGCTGAGCGGACGAGACGTCATGGTTGATGCCAGCCGCTCACCGACCGGAGCGGGCTCGTCCTGGTGGTCGACTCCATCCCCCAGCGCGATCACCACGCCGGCCGTCCGCGCGTCGTCGGTGAGCGTCACCAACACCGTTGCGGGCATGCCCGCGCCCAACTGGCGAGGCGTCACAGCCTCGTCGCGCCCGGGCGGACTCAAACGGAGCATCATCCACTCGGCTCCGTCAGTGGCGCCTTCGACTGTTGACCGCCACTCAGGATGACGACGTAGGGCCGGGTTGGCGCTGTTGAGCGTGCAGATCTGCATGCTGGCGGGCGGGTCGTGTTGACCGTGTTGGTCGGCGCCGCCACCGTGACGATCTTC
>JBQTKB010000145.1:0-36722 GCA_052386505.1 Pseudonocardia sp. | reverse complement strand
GGGGGGGGCCCCCGGGTCCGGGGGCCCCCGCCCGCGGGCGGGTGGGCCCCCGCCGGGGGGGGGGGGTGGGGGGCCGGGCCCCCCCCCCCCCACCCACGGCCCAGCCCCGCACCGCGCCACCGCACAGCCCGCCCGTACCCGAAGATCCGAACGATCACCCGAGAGGACACGCCGATGACCGACTCCACCACGACCACGACCGGTGAGCGCGCCGACATCCTGGCCCAGCTGACGTACGCCCGGCACTTCCTGCGCAATACCGTGCAGAACATCAGCGACGAGCAGGCCCGGCTGCGGACCACGGTCAGCGAGCTGACCCTGGGCGGGCTGATCAAGCATGTCGCGGCCGTCGAGCGCGGCTGGGCGGACTTCGCCTGCGAGGGCCCCTCCGCGATGCCCGAAGTGGACATGAGCACGATCAGCGACGAGCAGATGCGGCAGTGGAGCGAGGGCTTCCGACTGCTGGAGAACGAGACGCTGGCCGGGGTGCTCGCGGAGTACGAGCAGGTGGCAGCCCGGACCGACCAACTGGTCGGCACCCTCGACCTGGACTTCTCCCACGAGCTGCCGAAGGCGCCGTGGTTCGCCCCCGGCGAGCGCCGCACGGTCCGGCGGGTGTTCCTGCACCTGGTGGCCGAGACCGCCCAGCACGCCGGCCACGCGGACATCCTCCGGGAGGCGCTGGACGGGCAGAAGAGCATGGGTTGAACGGTCGGCGCGATGCCGCACCGCGGCAATCACTGTCGCGGGCAGTCCGGCGCACAGGACCGCGACGGTCCGCGGCAGGGTGCCCGGCACCGGACGACTCCCGGCTCAGCCCGCACAGAGCCGCCGCGTGGTCAGCTCCGGCTTCGGCACGTTGTCCTGGGTGAACCCGAACGGCGCGGCGATCCGCAACCACTCGCCGCTGTCCTGCAGCTTGTTGAGCTCGAAGTTGAACGCGGTGAGCAGCGCGTGATCGCCCTTGCGGAACACGAACGCGCCGGCGGACACCGTCTGCACGCCGTCGATCACCGGGAAGAACCCCGGCGTGACCTCCACCGCCGCGCCCGGGTTCTTGGCCACCACGTCGTTCAGCGAGATGTTGGTCAGCGCCGCGGCGTCGGCCCGGTCCTCGGCCACCGCCTGCAGCAGCGTGTTCTGGGTGTCGAAGACCTGGATCCGGGCGTCCGGCACGCCGCTGCGCTGCGCGTAGCTTTGCTCCACCGCTCCGCTGAGCACGGCCAGGCGCAGGTTCTTCGCGGTCACGTCCTGGAAGCTGGCCACCCCGTCCGGGTTGCCGCGCGGCACCAGGAACGCGGTGGGCGCGGTGTAGTCCGGGTCGGAGAACGCGGCGTTCGCACAGCGCTGCGGGTTGATGAACATTCCCGCAGTGATCATGTCGTACCGGTGGGCGTTCAGCGCCGGGATCAGCGAGCCGAAGTTGACCGCGGTGGCCTGCACCTCGCCGATCCCCAGCGCGCGCAGCACCGCCCGTCCCACCTCGACGGACTCGCCGGTCACCCGGCCGCCCGGATCGGTGAAGCCGTAGGGCGCCTCGTTCGCGATGCCCACCTTGATCGTCCCGGCGGCGCGGGCGGCCTCCAGCGTGCCCCCGGCACCGGCGCCCGTGCCGGCACACCCCGACAAGAGCGCCGGCCCGCCCAGGGCGAACCCGCCGGCCGCCGCCGCGCGCCGCAGGAAGTCCCGCCGGCGCCAACCCGACCCATCACCGTGTCTGGCCACGATGCCCTCGACCCCCGTATGGACGACCGTGGTCCCGGACGGTAGATCGGTGCCCGATCGTGTGCAAAGGCTGGCGCGGACCCGCTCGGCCGGACCGGTGTCGTACTGCGCGCGGCACCGCCGGAGCGTCCGGAATGATGCGCCGCATGGCCATCCACATCGCCGGGCTCGCCCTGCCGGGTCCGTCCGACCTGCTCGACGCCGTGCGCTCGGTGACCGGCTGGGGGGCCGAGGCGTCGGAGCTGCTGGCCGAGCTGCCGGCCAGGGTGGTCGGGCTACTGGAGGAGACCGACCGCCTGCTCCGGCGGATCAACGACGTCGCCGAGCGGGCCGACGCACTGATCGCCAAGGTGCACACGGTCGCCGGGCTGGCCGATGCGGCGGTCGCCCGGGTCGGCACGGTGACCGGCGGAGCGGAGCGGCTGCTCGACGGCGCCGGCGACCTCAGCGGCAACGCCCGCGAGCTGCTGCGGCTCTACCAGCCGCTGGCCACCGAGGCAGCGCCGCTGGCCCGCCGGTTCGTCGAGGAGCTCTCCGAGCAGGAGATCATCGCCGCGGTGCGGCTGGTCGATCAGCTGCCCGCGCTGGCCGAGCACCTGGAGACCGACATCATGCCGATTCTGGGCACCCTGGACCGGGTCGGCCCGGACATCCACGAGCTGCTGTCGGTGGTCAAGGACCTGCGTAAGGCCCTGGACACCGTGCCCGGCCTGTCCATGCTCCGCCGCCGCGGCACCCGCGCCGTCGAGCCGGAGGGGTGAGCCCGGCGCCGGTGGCGGCGCGACGGCCGGGTGCCAGCCGGCCCGGCCGGCGGCCCGGCGGTCAGTTGGGCAGTCCGGGGACCCGGCGGTCAGTCGGGCAGTCCGTGAGTCCGCCGCTCAGTCGGGCAGTCCGTGGGCCCGGCGGATGACCGTGACCATCTCGTCCATGATCTCGGTCAGCTCATAGTCCTTCGGGGTGAAGACGCCGGCCACCCCGGCCGCGCGCAACGCGGGCTCGTCCTCGGCCGGGATGATCCCGCCGACCACTACCGGCACGTCCTCCGCGCCGGCCGCGCGCAGCCCGTCCAGCACGTCGGGCACCACCGACAGGTGCGAGCCGGACAGCACCGACAACCCCACCAGGTGCACACCCTCTTGGACGGCGGCGGCCACCACCTGCGCCGGGGTGAGCCGGATGCCCTGGTAGACGACCTCGAAGCCGGCGTCCCGGGCGCGCACCGCGATCTGCTCCGCGCCGTTGGAGTGCCCATCGAGCCCGGGCTTGCCGACCAGGACCCGCAGCCGGGTGCCCAGCTCCTCGCCGGTGACCCGCACCCGCTCGCGCACGCCGGCCAGCCGCTCGGTGGCCTCGCCGCCGCCGGCGGCCGCGGCGACCCCGGTGGGCGCCCGGTACTCGCCGAACACCGCACGCAGCGCCGCCGACCACTCCCCCGTCGTCACGCCCACCTTGGCGCAGGCGATCGTGGGCTCCATCAGGTTGGCGTCGGTCTTGGCCGCGTCGCGCAGCGCGAGCAGGGCGGCCTCCACCGCGGCGGCGTCGCGGCTGGCCCGCCAGCGGCGGATCGACTCGATCGCGGCCTGCTCGACCGCCGGGTCGACGGTCTCGATCGCCTTGGCCCCCTCGGCCTGCAACGGGCTGGGCTCGGTGGTGTCGAATCGGTTGACCCCGACCACCACGGCCTCGCCGGACTCGATCCGCCGACGCCGCTCGGCCAGCGAGGACACCAGCTGCCCTTTCATGTACCCGGACTCCACCGCGGCCACCGAGCCGCCCATGTCCAGTACCCGGTCGATCTCCCGCTTGGCGCCCTCGACCAGCTCGGCGACCTTGGCCTCGACCACGGTGCTGCCGGCGAACAGGTCGTCGTACTCCAGCAGGTCGGTCTCGAACGCCAGCACCTGCTGCATGCGCAGTGCCCACTGCTGGTCCCACGGGCGCGGCAGGCCGAGCGCCTCGTTCCACGCGGGTAGCTGGACCGAGCGTGCCCGCGCGTCGCGGGACAAGGTGACCGCGAGCATCTCCAGCACCACCCGCTGGGCGTTGTTCTCCGGCTGCGCCTCGGTCAGCCCGAGCGAGTTGACCTGCACGCCGTACCGGAAGCGCCGCTGCTTGGCGTCCTGCACGCCGTAGCGTTCCCGGGTGATCTCGTCCCAGAGCTGGACGAAGGCCCGCATCTTGCAGGTCTCCTCGACGAACCGCAGCCCCGCGTTCACGAAGAACGAGATGCGCCCGACCACGTCACCGAACCGTTCCGGTGGCACCTGCCCGGACTCGCGCACGGTGTCCAGCACGGCGATCGCGGTGACCAGCGAGTAGGCGATCTCCTGCACCGGGGTAGCCCCGGCCTCCTGCAGGTGGTACGGGCAGATGTTGATCGGGTTCCACCGGGGGACGTTGGTCACCGTCCAGGTGACCAGGTCGGTGGTCAACCGCATGCTGGGGTCCGGCGGGAACGCGTAGGTGCCCCGGGACAGGTACTCCTTGACGATGTCGTTCTGCGTGGTGCCGGCCAGCCTTGCCCGGACCTCAGCCCGGTCGGCACCCTGCGCTTCTGCTTGCTCCTCGGCGACCGCGACGTACAGCGCGAGCAGCCACATGGCCGGCGCGTTGATCGTCATCGAGGTGTTCGCGTCGGCCAGCGGGATGCCGTCGAACAGCTGCCGCATGTCACCGATGTGGCTGATCGGCACCCCGACCTTGCCCACCTCGCCGCGGGCCAGCTCGTCGTCCGGGTCGTAACCGGTCTGGGTGGGCAGGTCGAACGCGACCGACAGCCCGGTCTGGCCCTTGGCCAGGTTGCGCCGGTAGAGCTCGTTGGACGCGACCGCGGACGAATGCCCGGCGTAGGTCCGCATCACCCAGGGCCGATCGGACTCGCGGTCGGACGGGTAGGGCACCGGACTACCTCCGCTCGGCGGTGGACGGAGCTCGATCCTACGGCCAGGACGCTCGACCGGCGTGCCCACCGCGTGTTGGACTAGCTCACACACCGCGCGCGCCGCTCAGACCCGGTGGTAGCGGGCGTCCAGGAAACAGAACACCCCGTAGCTGGCCAGGCCCAGCGCCACCGCGACCAGCGCGAGCGCGCCCGCCGGCTGGGCGGCGAGCGTCTTCAACGCGGCGTCCAGGCCCTCCGCGCGGGCCGGCTGGTAGCTGAGCGCCGCGACCCCGACCAGCACCCCGATGATCATCATCGCGGCTCCTCTGGCCACCGCGCCCACCCGCCCGGACCAGCGCACCAGGCCACGGGCCAGCGGGCCCGCCCGACTCAGGTCGAGGTCCACCGCGAACATCTCCCGCCATCCCTGGACCGCGATGACCACCCCGACCACCAGCACGCCGAGCCCGATCGCCAGCACGATCCACTGGCCGCCGGGCAGCCTCAGCACCGCAGCCGTGGCGCTCTCGCCGCCGGTTCCCGTGGGGGAGCCGGTGGCCACCCGGACCGCGAGCACGATCAGCGCGACGAACACCACGATCTGGCCGACTGCGAACAGTCGCTTGACCGCGCGGTCCGGTGCGGCCGGAAAGCCCCAGCACGCCTCGCGCAGCCGCCACAGCGCCGTGCCCACGAAGGCCAGCACGACCAGCCAGACGACCGCCCGACCGAACGGCTCGGCGGCGATCGTCTGCAGCGCGCCCGTGTAGTCGGCACGTCCCCGGCCACCGCCGGCGACCCGCAGGGCCAGCCAGGCCACCAACAGGTGCAGCACGCCGTTCGAGACCAGCCCGACCCGGGCCGCCAGTCGCAGCGGTCGGGTGTCAATGATCCGCTCAGCCCGGGGGCTCACCGGTCCGGTTCGGCGGCGACCCGCTCGATGTCCGCGCCGAGCGAGTACAGGTTCTGCACGAACCGGGGATAGCCGCGGTCGATGTGCTCGACGTCCCACACCTCGGTGACACCGTCCGCGCACAGACCGGCCAGCACCAGCCCGGCCCCGGCCCGGATGTCCGAGGCCCACACCGGGGCGCTGGACAGCCGGTCGACGCCGCGGACCACCGCGTGGTGGCCGTCGGTGCGGGCGTCAGCGCCGAGCCGGACCATCTCGTCGACGAACCGGAACCGGGCCTCGAACACGTTCTCGGTGATCATCGATGTGCCGTCCGCGACGGCGGACAGGGCGATGGCCATCGGCTGCAGGTCGGTGGCGAAGCCCGGGTAGGGCAGCGTGACGAAGTCGACCGCGCCGGGCCGGCCGTGCATCGCCACGTTGAACCCGTCGGCCCAGGTGCTGGTGTGCGCCCCGGCGGAGCGCAGCTTGTCCAGCACCAGGTCCAGATGGTGCGGGTCGACCCCGCGCACGGTGACCTCGCCCCTGGTCATCACCGCAGCGAACGCCCAGGTGGCGCCGACGATCCGGTCACCGATCACCCGGTGGTCGGTGGGTTGCAGGGCGGGTACGCCGTGCACGGTGAGCGTCGAGCTGCCGCTGCCCTCGATCTTCGCGCCCATCTGCTGCAGCATCGTGCAGAGGTCGACGATCTCCGGCTCGCGCGCGGCATTGTCGATGATCGTGGTGCCTTCGGCGAGCACCGCCGCCATCAGGATGTTCTCCGTGGCGCCGACGCTGGGGAAGTCGAGCCAGATCTGCGCCCCGTGCAGATCCTCGGCGTGCGCGACGACCCGGCCGTGGCTGATCTCGGTGCTGGCACCCAGCTTGCGCAGCCCGTTGGCGTGCATGTCCAGCGGCCGCGAGCCGATCGCGTCGCCGCCGGGCAACGGGACCACCGCTCGCCGGCAGCGGGCCACCAGCGGGCCCAGCACGCACACCGAGGCCCGCAGCCGGGACACCGAGCGGTAGTCGGCCTCGGCCCGGGGCTCGGCCGGGCTGGTGATCCGCACGCAAGCGCCGGCGATCTCCACCTCGCAGCCAAGGCTGCGCAGCACATCGGCCATCAGCGGGACGTCGAGGATCTCCGGGCAGTTGGTCAGCGTGGTGGTGCCCTCGGCGAGCAGGGCGGCGGCCATCAGCTTGAGCACGCTGTTCTTCGCGCCGACGACCTCGACCTCACCGGTCAGCCGCGCGCCACCGCTCACCCGGAAGTGCTCCGCCACGAGTTGGCACGCTATCTGTCCCGCGCGGAGCCGGTCCCCCCGGCCCGCGCGCCGTCCGTCCGGGCCGGCCTGCGCACCCGCCGCCGGCCTGCGCACCCGCCGCGGCGCGCCTCCGGCCGCCGCCGCCACGCCGAGTGGTACGTGGTGGTAGTTCGATCAAGCTTCGACGACCATGGTGTGCCCCTCGATGGCGGTGCGGCCCGGGGGCCGAACCGTCGGCCAGTACCGGTGCCGGCGACTCGACCTGGCTGGTGGTGTGCCGGTATCGACACCAGGCGCGCGCTGGGCGGCCGGCTCGGCGGACTGCGCCTAGGCTGATTGCATGGCCGTGCACCTGACGAGGATCTACACCAAGACCGGCGACGACGGCACGACCGGGCTGGGTGACTTCTCCCGGGTGCCCAAGACCGACGTCCGGCTGGCCGCCTACGCCGATGTGGACGAGTGCAATGCCGCGATCGGGGTGGTGCTCTCCGTCGGGTCGCCGTCCGAGGCGGTGGCGACCGTGCTGCGCTCGGTGCAGAACGACCTGTTCGACGTGGGCGCGGACCTGTGCACGCCGATCGTTCCCGAGCCGAAGTACCCCCCGCTGCGGATCACCGATGCGTACGTCGAACGGCTGGAGCGCGCCTGCGACGAGTTCAACGCCGGCCTGGCCAAGCTCGACTCGTTCATCCTGCCCGGTGGCACCCCGGCGGCGGCGTACCTGCACGTGGCGCGCACCGTGGCGCGGCGAGCCGAGCGCACCACCTGGTCACTGCTGGAGCACGACGGCGAGCGGACCAACCCGCTCACCGCGAAGTACCTCAACCGGCTGTCCGACCTGCTGTTCATCCTCGGCCGGGTGGCCAACCCGGGCGGCGACGTGAAGTGGCGGCCCGGCGGCGGCGAGCGGGACGCCTAGTCCGGGCGTGAGCCGGGCCGGCACCGGGTAAGAACCGGGTGTGACCCCGACCGTCGTCGTCCTCGCCCCCGCGCCGCTGCTCACCGTCACCATCGAGGACCGGGCCGGCGAGTCGGACATCCACGTGCACGCCGGCGGGCAGGGCGTGTGGCAGTCCCGCATGCTGGCCACCCTGGGCGTCTCGGTGGAGCTGTGCACCTCGGTCGGTGGCGAGACCGGCGACCTGCTCGAGCACCTGCTGCCGGCCGAAGGGGTCACCGTGCGGGCGGTCCGCACGACCACCCGCAACGGCGGATACGTGCACGACCGGCGCGACGACGAACGTACCGTGATCGCCGAGGCCGCGAGCGGGCCGCTGGACCGGCACGAGCAGGACGAGCTGTACGAGCTGACCCTCGCCGCCGGCCTGGCCCACGGCACCGCCCTGTTGGCCGGGGCGAACGCCGACCGGGTAATCCCGGCCGCGCTGTACCGCCGGCTGGCCGGCGACCTGACCGCCAACGGCTGCCGGGTGGCCGCCGACCTGCGCGGCGAGCGGCTCGACGCGGTGCTGGAGGGCGCGCCGTTCCTGGTGAAGGTCAGCCACGAGGAGCTGCTCGCGGACGGCCGGGTCGAATCGACCGAGCCCAAGGCGCTGGTCACGGCCATGCGCGAGCTGCGCGAGCAGGGGGCCGGCACGGTGATCGTGTCCCGGGCGGCGGATCCCACGCTGGCACTGGTCGGCGAGGAGGTGCTGGAGGTGCGGGCACCGATGCTGCACCCGGCCGAGCCCAAAGGCGCCGGTGACTCGTTGACCGCGGGCACGCTGGCCGGCCTGGTCCGGGGATCGCCGATCCGCGAGGCACTGCGGGTCGGGGCGGCGTGCGGGGCGCTGAACGTGGTGCGCCGCGGCTTGGGCACCGGCGGTGGCCTGGCCGTGGGGACGTTGGCCGAGCGGGTCGTGGTGAGCGACTGGGAGGGCGGATGAGCCGGTGCGCGTACTGGTGACCAACGACGACGGGATCGACTCCCCCGGCCTACGGGAGTTGGGCCGTGCCGTTCACCAGCGGGGGCTGGACGTGGTGGTGGCCGCTCCGGCCGAGCAGTCCAGCGGCGCGAGTGCGGCGATCACGGCGGTGCGCCGGGACGGCCGGACCGTGGTGCACCCGCGGGATCTTCACGGGCTGCCGGGCGTGCCGGCCTGGGCGGTCGAGGCGCAGCCCGGGCACATCGTGCTGGCCGCGATGACCGGCTGGCTGGATCCCGCACCGGACCTGGTGCTGTCCGGGATCAACTGGGGGGCGAACGTCGGGCGGGCGGTACTGCACTCCGGCACCGTCGGCGCGGCGCTGACCGCCGGGATGCACGGCGCTGTCGGGTTCGCGGTGTCGCTGGACGTCCCGCTCCGGCCGACCCGCGAGCCCCTGTGGTCCTCGGCCGCCGCGCTGGTCCCGGAGTTGCTGGAGCTGGCCCGGCGGGCCCGGGCGGGCGCGGTGTTCTCGATCAACGTGCCGGACCGGGAACGCGGCGGCCGGCAGGGCCTGCGCCCGGCGCGGCTGGCCGGCGCGGGCATGGTCCGCAGCCGGGTGGAGGAGGTCGGCGAGGCGGGGCTGCGCATCGCCGAGGTGGAGGTCGGCAGCGAACCGGAAGAGGGCACCGACAGCGCGTTGCTGGTCGCCGGGTACGCCACGATCACCGCGCTGCGCCCGGTCACCGAGGACGACGAGGCGATGCGGCTGGCCCGCGGCGACATCTGAGTCACCGGCTGCCTGCAGAGGCGCGCGGCAGGCGGTGCTCAGCGGGGAGAGGCTGCGGTCCGGACGGGGGAAGCTGCGGTCAGGACGGGAGAAGCCGCCGGACGGGAGCGGCTGCGGTCAGGACGGGGGAGGCTGCGGTCCGGATGCCTTGCGGGTCCCGAAGGTACCCGGCGGGGTCGCCTCCAGCCAGGACAGGAACCCGGTCAGCACCTCCGAGCTCATCGCCAGCTCAACCGTGCGCGTACCCGAGCGGCAGCGCAGCACGGTGGCGTCGGCGGAGACCACGTACTCCTCGGAAGGACCGGGGCGCCGGCGGTCGGTGATCTCCAGATCCCGCCGGCTCAGCCGTACATCAGCGTCGCCACGCAGGCTGATCACCCGGAACCAGGCGACCTCGTCTTCCCGGTAGCGCAGGATTCCCAGATTCCAGCCCCGCGTCGAGGTGGGCGCCGACGCTCGCACCCGGCGCAGCGAGACGTCCACCCCGCCGCCCCGGATCAGCCGCAGCCGGCGGAACGCCAACCCGGCCAGAAGGAGCAGGCCGAGCAGCAGGGCGACCGCGATGACCGTCTCGACACTCATCGTCGCCCCGCCGCTCGGGATGGTCCCGGGCTCAGCCGGCCGCGCCGGCGGCTTTCAGCCGCGTCTCGGCCCTGGCCTTGGCCTCCGCGCCGTCCTCGGAGGAGGTGTCCGCGTTGGAGGCGGCCGCGCGCGCGCGTTCGACATCGATCTCGTCCGACATCTCGGCGTTCTCCGCGAGCACCGTCACGCCCTCCGGGGTGATCGAGAGGAACCCGCCGTGCACCGCGACGGTGATCGACTCACCGTCGGTGGTGTCGATCCGCACCAACCCGGCCGTCTCCAGCTGGGCCAGCGTCGGCTCGTGGCCGGGCAGCACCCCGATCTCGCCCTCGGTGGTGCGGGCGAAGACGAAGGACGCCTTCCCCGACCACAGCCGCCGCTCGACGGCGACCAGCTCGACCGTCATCTCCGCCATCGACTCAGCCCTGCAGCTTCTTGCGGTTGCGGTCGAGGTCGTCGAGCCCACCGCAGAGGAAGAACGCCTGCTCGGGCACGTCGTCGAACTCGCCCTTGGCGATCTTGTCGAACGACTCGATGGTCTCCTTCAGCGGAACCGTCGAGCCCGGCTGTCCGGTGAACTGCTCGGCCACCAGCAGGTTCTGCGAGAGGAACCGCTCGATCCGCCGGGCCCGGCCGACCAGCTGCTTGTCCTCCTCGGAGAGCTCGTCGATACCGAGGATGGCGATGATGTCCTGCAGGTCGGCGTACTTCTGCAGGATCCGCTTCACCTCGTTGGCGACCCGGAAGTGCTCGTCGCCGATGTACTGCGGGTCCAGAATCCGCGAGGTCGAGGTGAGCGGGTCCACCGCGGGGTAGATGCCCTTCTGCGAGATCGGCCGGGACAGCTCCGTCGTCGCGTCCAGGTGGGCGAAGGTGGTGGCCGGCGCCGGGTCGGTGTAGTCGTCCGCCGGCACGTAGATCGCCTGCATCGAGGTGATGGACCGGCCCCGGGTCGAGGTGATCCGCTCCTGCAGCTCGCCCATCTCGTCGGCCAGGGTGGGCTGGTAGCCCACCGCGGACGGCATCCGGCCGAGCAGCGTGGAGACCTCGGACCCGGCCTGGGTGAACCGGAAGATGTTGTCGATGAACAGCAGCACGTCCTGGTTCATCTCGTCGCGGAAGTACTCCGCCATGGTCAGCGCGGACAGCCCGACCCGCATACGGGTGCCGGGCGGCTCGTCCATCTGACCGAACACCAGGGCGGTGTCCTTGATGACGTTGGCCTCGGTCATCTCGGTGATGAGGTCGTTGCCCTCACGGGTGCGCTCGCCCACCCCGGCGAACACCGAGGTGCCACCGAAGTTCTTCGCCACCCGGGTGATCATCTCCTGGATGAGCACCGTCTTGCCCACGCCGGCGCCACCGAACAGACCGATCTTGCCACCCTGCACGTACGGGGTGAGCAGGTCGATCACCTTGATGCCGGTCTCCAGCATCTCGGTCTTGCCCTCGAGCTGGTCGAACGACGGCGCCTTGCGGTGGATGCCCCAGCGCTCGCCGGTGATCTGCAGGTCGGGCTTGTCCAGGCACTCGCCGAGCGCGTTGAACACGTGGCCCTTGACCTGGTCACCGACCGGCACCGAGATCGGGCGGCCGGAGTCGGTCACCGGGGCGCCCCGGACCAGGCCGTCGGTGGGCTGCATGGAGATGGCGCGGACCAGGTTGTCGCCCAGGTGCAGGGCGACCTCCAGGGTCAGCTTCTTGGTCTCCCCGGCGAGGGTTACCTCGACCGAGAGCGAGTTGTAGAGCGCGGGGACGCTGTTCCGGGGGAACTCCACGTCCACCACGGGGCCGGTGACCCGGACCACCCGCCCGGTTTCGGTCACGGTGTCGCCCCCGGAGGCAGCGGTCTCAGCGGTGAGTGTCATCTTCAGTTCTCACTTCCTGCGGCGACGAGAGCATCGGCGCCACCGACGATCTCGCTGATCTCCTGGGTGATCTGGGCCTGGCGGGCCTGGTTGGCCTCCAGGGTCAGGCTCTTGATGAGGTCGTTCGCGTTGTCGGTCGCGGCCTTCATCGCCCGCTGGCGGTTCGCCGACTCCGACGCCGCCGAGTCGAGCAGCGCGGCGTAGAGCCGGGAGCTGACGTACTTCGGCAGCAGAGCGTCGAACAACGTCTCGGCGTCCGGTTCGAACGAGTACAGCGCCTGCACAGCGGCCGGACCAGAGTCCGAACGGGTCGCGTCGGCGGTGCCGTCGGAATCGGCGTACTCGACCTCCATGGGCGCCATCCGCCGGGCTTGCGGGGTCTGGGTCACCATGTTGCGGAACTCGGTGTACACCAGGTGCAGCTCGTCGACTCCGAGGATGCCGTCATCGCCGGCTCCCCGCGAGTCGATGCTCGTTCCGCTGCCGCTGCTCTCGTCGGTATCGTCGCCGCCGGCCATGAACGCCGCGACCAGCGTGTCGGCGGCCTCTTTGGCATTGGCGTAGGAGGGCTGTTCGGAGAAGCCGGTCCAGGACGCTTCGACCGGCCGACGGCGGAACCGGTAGTAGCCGACGCCCTTGCGCCCGATCACGTATCGGACGACCTCCTTGCCCTGCTCGGCGAGCAAGGCCTCCAGCTCCCGAGCGGCCTTGAGCACGTTGGCGTTGTAGCCGCCGCACTGACCGCGGTCGCTGGTGACCACCAGGACCGCCGCCCGGCGCGGATTCTCCCGCTCGACCAGCAGCGGGTGGTCCAGCGCCGAGTTGTTGGCCAGCTCGGTGAGGACCCGGGTCATCTCCTCGGCGTAGGGCTTCGAGGCCTCCACCCGGGCGCGGGCCTTGGCGATCCGCGAGGTGGCGATCAGCTCCATCGCCCGGGTGATCTTCTTGATCGACTGCGTCGAGCGGATCCGCCGCCGCAGAACTCGAATCTGAGCCGCCATGAGCTACCCGATCACTTCTTCGCCGGAGCCGGCTTGTTGACCTTGACCGACTCCTTGGTGGTGTCGGCCTCGTCCATCGCGTCGGCCGCCGCCTCCTTGCCCACTACGGACGAGCCGTCGGAGGCGGTGAAGCTCTTCTTGAAGTCGTTCACCGCGTTGACGATCCGCTCGCTCGCCTCGTCGGACAGCTTGCCGGTGTCCCGGATCTCGGTGAGCACACCGGAGTGGCTGCGCCGCACGTGGTCCAGGAAGTCCGACTCGAAGCGGCCGATGTCGGCCACCGGCACCGAGTCGAGGTGCCCCTTGGTGCCGAGGAAGATCGACACCACCTGCTCCTCGACCGGGAACGGTGCGTACTGGCCCTGCTTGAGCAGCTCGACCAGCCGACCGCCGCGGCCAAGGGCCCGAGCCGAGGCGTCGTCCAGGTCGGAGCCGAAGGCGGCGAACGCCTCCAGCTCGCGGTACTGCGACAGGTCCAGCCGCAGCGACCCGGAGACCGTCTTCATCGCCTTGACCTGCGCGGCACCACCGACCCGGGAGACCGAGATACCGACGTTGATCGCCGGCCGGACGCCCTGGTTGAACAGGTCGGACTCCAGGAACACCTGGCCGTCTGTGATCGAGATGACGTTGGTCGGGATGTAGGCCGACACGTCGTTGGCCTTGGTCTCGATGATCGGCAGGCCGGTCATCGAGCCGGCGCCGAGCTCGTCGGACAGCTTCGCGCAGCGCTCCAGCAGCCGGGAGTGCAGGTAGAAGACGTCGCCCGGGTAGGCCTCGCGGCCCGGCGGGCGGCGCAGCAGCAGCGAGATCGCCCGGTAGGCCTCGGCCTGCTTGGACAGGTCGTCGAAGATGATCAGGACGTGCTTGCCCTGGTACATCCAGTGCTGGCCGATGGCCGAACCGGTGTAGGGCGCCAGCCACTTGAAGCCGGCCGGGTCGGACGCCGGGGCCGCCACGATGGTGGTGTACTCCAGCGCGCCGGCGTCCTCCAGCGACTGCCGCACCCCGGCGATAGTGGAGCCCTTCTGCCCGATCGCCACGTAGATGCAGCGGACCTGCTTCTGCGGGTCGCCGGTCTCCCAGTTCTGCTTCTGGTTGATGATCGTGTCGACGCAGACCGCGGTCTTGCCGGTCTTGCGGTCGCCGATGATCAGCTGACGCTGGCCCCGGCCGATCGGGGTCATCGCGTCGATGGCCTTGATCCCGGTCTGCAGCGGCTCGCTCACCGACTGGCGCTCGACCACCGAGGCGGCCTGCAGCTCCAGGATGCGGTCGGTCTCCTTCGCGATGTCGCCCAGGCCGTCGATCGGGGCGCCCAGCGGGTCGACCACGCGGCCCAGGAAGCCGTCGCCGACCGGCACCGACAGCACCTCGCCGGTCCGCTTGACCTGCTGGCCCTCGGCGATGCCGCCGTACGGGCCGAGGACGACGGCGCCGATCTCGCGCACGTCCAGGTTCAACGCCACCCCGAGCACGCCGCCCTCGAACTCGAGCAGCTCGTTGGTCATCGCCGAGGGCAATCCCTCGATGTGGGCGATACCGTCACCGGTGTCGGCGACGGTGCCCACCTCTTCACGCGAGGTCTCGGTCTCCAGCGACGAGACGTAGCTCGCGATCGCGCTCCGGATCTCGTCCGAGGAGATCGTCAGCTCTGCCATGTTCTTGGTTCCTTATCTGCGGAAAGTCTGTCTCGTCGGGGTCGGCTCGTCGGGGAGCGGATCAGGTGGGCAGCTTGCGTCGGGCGGCGGCCAGCTTGCCGGCCACGCTGCCGTCGATGACCTCGCCGCCGACCCGGACCACCAGGCCACCGAGCAGGGAGTCATCGCGTTCGACCTGCAACGACATCGCCCGCCCGTAGAGCCTGCTGAGCGTGTCGGTGAGCCGTTGTTCCTGCTGGGTGGTCAGTGCGACCGGGGTGCGCACGTGCGCGACGTAGCGGTCCCGGCGGGCCGCCGCGAGCTCGGAGAGCTCCTCGGCCGCCCGGTCCAGGGCACGACCCCTCGGGCTGATCACCGACTGGGCGAGCAGGGTCGCGGTGACCGGCCGCACCCGCTGTCCGAGCACCCCGTCCAACAGCCGGACCCGGCCGTCGGCCGGGGTCGACGGGTCGACCAGCAGGGTGGCCAACCGCGGCTCGCGGTCGAGGATCCGGCCGAACCGGAACAGCTCGTCCTCCACCTCGGAGAGCGAACCGTCCTTCTCGGCCACGGCCAGTGTCGCGCGCCGGGCCAGCACCTCGACGCCCTCCACCAGGTCCACGGAACGCGACCAGCGCGCCGACACCAACTCGGATACCACATCCATGGCCGCCCGTCCGACCTTGCCGGACAGCAGCCGGTCGGCGAGCCCGGAGCGGACGCCCGCCGGCGCCGATGCGTCGGCCAGCGCCCGCCGCAGTGACGGCTCACCGAGCAGCAGGCGCAGCACGGCGAACAGGTCGTCGCCGAGCCGGGACAGATCGGCTGCCGACCCGGAATCGATCACCTGGTCGAGCCGGCCCTCGGCCTCGGCCAGCGCCTCGCGACTGGCCGGCTGGAGCATGACCGCCATCAGTTTGTTCCTCCGAGACCAGCCTCGGCCCCGGCGTGTGCCCGGACCCCGTCCTGCGCCGCGGCGGCCGAAGAACCGCCGGGCAACCGATCCAGCTCACCGAGGAAGCTGTCTACGGTCGCACTGCGTCGTGACTCGTCGGCCAGCGAGTCGGTGACCATGCGCCGCGCGGTCTCGAACGACAGTGCCCCGATCTCGGCCCGCAGCTGCCGGACGACCTGGTCGCGTTGTGCGGCCAGTTCCTCCTCGCCGCGCTGCCGGATGCGCACGACCTCGCGCTCGGCCTGCTCGCGCAGCTCCTCGGAGATTCGGGTGGCGTCGGCCCGCGCGTCGTCCCGGATCTTGGCCGCCTCGGCCCGTGCCTCGGCGACCGCCTGGTCGAATCGGCGCTGGGCCTCCTCCAGCTTGCGGGCGGCCTCCTCGCTCTCCTCGACCTGGCGCGACACCGTGTCCTGGCGCTCCTCCATCATCCGGCGCACCAGCGGCCAGACGTAGCGGTAAAGCAGGAAGAACAGCAGAAGGAACGCCACCAACTCGGCGACGAACTGCAGTAACGCCTCCATCAGCCAACCTTCCCGGTGGCGCGAGTCGAATGTCCGGCTCCGCCGGAGGTGATCGGCTCACCGAGGATGCGCCCGGCCAGCTGGCCGGACAGCCCCTCGATCTCGCCGCGCAACTGCGCGACCGCCTGCTCGCGTTGCTCGGTGAGCTGCCGCTCACCTTCCTGCCGGATCCGCCCGACCTCCTGGTCGGCGTCCCGCCGCAGGTCGTCGCGGACCTGTTGGGCGTCCGCTCGGGCCTCGTCGCGGATCTTCGCGGCCTCGGCCCTGGCCTCGGCCAGTGACTCCTCGAACCGCTGCTCGGCCTGCTTGAGCCGGCGCGTGGCCTGCTCGCGGTCCTCCACCTGCTTGCGGACCATCTCCTCCCGCTCACGCATCGCCTTCGCCAGCGGCGGCACGATCCAGCGCGCGAACACGAAGAAGACGATCGCGAAGAGCACCAGCTCGACGAACAGGGTGGCGTTGGGCAGCAGGAAGTTGGTGCTGCCCCCGCCCGCTTCCGGGGCCGGGGCGGCGCTGCTCGTCACCTCGGCGAGCAATACCGACGCCGTCATGATGACCGGCTCACGCAGCGCCGGTGACGAACACGAACAGCGCCATGAAGGCCAGGTTGATGAAGTACATGCCCTCGACCAGACCGATGATCAGGAACATCGTGGTGTTCAGGCGACCGGCGGCCTCGGGCTGGCGGGCCACCCCGTTGATGACCGCGGCGCCGGCCAGACCGTCACCGACGGCCGCGCCGATCGCGCCGCCGGCCAGGGCGATACCGCCGCCGACCATCGCCAGACCCAGCTTGAGGTCGGCGCCGGCAGAGGCCGCTTCCTGGGCCAGAACCTGCGTAGTGCTCATTGTTCTCCTCGTCCTTCTCGTGCCGTGCGGCGTCTCCGCGCGGCACGCGTTCGTCAGCAACCAAGTCGTCGATCGAGCGGGTGGTGCAGTCAAGGTGTCCGGGCCGGGCCCGAGCGGTTCTCAGGGAGCGGGGTCGCCCCGGTCAGTGGTGCGCCCCCTCTTCGTCGCTGCCCACCGCCTCGCTGAAATAGATGATGGTGAGCAACGTGAAGATCAGTGCCTGGAGCAGGCCGATGAACAGCTCGAAACCCTTCCACACACCGGTCGGCGCCCAGCTGATGTAGGCCGGGAACAGCGCGATCAGCGAGATCATGATGCCGCCGGCGAAGATGTTGCCCCACAGCCGCAGCGCCAGCGAGGCCGGCCGGGCGATGTACTGGGTGATCAGCTCGATCGGGGCGAGGGCCACGTACGGCTCCTTCATGTGCCCGAAGAACTTCGCCGCGCCCCGGCTCCTGATACCCGCCACGTTGACCCAGATGATGACCACCAGGGCCATCGGGTAGACGAGGTTGACGTCCGCGGTGGGCGGCAGCAGGCCGATCGCGTGGCCGGGCAGCTGCGCGATCCAGTTGCAGATCAGGATGAAAGCGAACAGCGCGACCGACAGGGCCACCACGCCGCTGGGCGCCCGCAAACCCATCCCTTCCTTGATCTGGCCCTGCACCCAGCCGGTCAGCGCCTCGAACATCAGCTGCAGCTTGGTGGGGCGCCCCTTGGTGGCACCGCGCGCCATGTACAGCCCGAGGCCGCAGACGATCGCGGCGGCCAGCACGGTGGCCAGGATGGTGTCGATGTTGAAGGTGAGGCCGAGGAACTGGACCGTGGGGTGGGCACCCGGTTGGATGCCACCCTCGGCCGCGAGCACGACGGTGCCCGGACCGCCGTAGGTCGTCTCGCCGTCGATCATTTCTGTCGGATCTCCTTGATCAGCGGCAGCAGTGAACTGGCAATGCCGAGGAACTGGAACACGATGAGTCCGCCGAACACCGCCACCGCGGTCGGCGGGAACAGCAGAGCGCAGGCGAAGGCCAGCGCGGTGATGAGCGCGAGCCGACCCAGGACGGACCCGGAGAACCGGGCCCGGGAGGGACGGGTCTGTGCGAAGCGCAGTACGGAGCGCATGGTCAGGTAGGAGTTCAGCACGCCCAGCGCGAGCCCGACGCAGCCGAACAGGGCGTAGCCGCCCAGGCCCATCGGCGCCAGCACGGCCACGGCGATCGCGCCCGCGACGGCGGCGCCCACCGCCGAGCGCCGGAAGGTGGCACGGGTGACCGGCGGGGTGTACCCGGGGACCATCACCACCGACCTGCCACCTCTCTCACGAGTACCTCTTGAAAACCTTGTAGAACGCGAGGCACGCGGCGACCACGCCGAGCGCCAGCCCGATCAGTGCGAAGATCGGGAAGGTGCCGCCCGGCAGATCGGCCAACCAGCCGAGGCCGAAGCCGACCACCAGGCACGAGGCCAGCGTGGCGCCGAGCGACAGCAGGTCGCCGAGGCCTGGTCCGCCGTCCATGTGCCGACCTCAGCCGGTTACGAACCGGCGTCCTCCTGTTCGGACCTCGGCGTCCATGCGCTTGCTCCTCGCATCAGGGCCGTAACCGGCCGGTGAGCGGACCGTACCACAGCGTTAGCGGGCCACTCCGCACCACCTGACCTCCAAGAAGTCCGATTGTGCATTTTTTCACAAGACCATTCCAACGATCAGCGACCGGCCGGCAAACGACCCGGCAACCGGGGTACCGCGGAGGCCAGGACAGCGACCAGAAGGCCGAACCCGACACCCACCAGAACCACCGTCGTATCGCGCACCAGGGCCAGTGCCACCGCGCCGAACGCCAGCACCCCGGACCACAGGTAGATCAGCAGCACCGCCCGCCGATGCGAGTGGCCGATCTCCAGCAGCCGGTGGTGCAGGTGCATCTTGTCCGGGGTGAACGGGCTGGCCCCGGCCCAGGTCCGCCGGACCACCGCGAGCATCAGGTCCAGCAGCGGCACGAACAGCACCGCGGCCAGCACGATCAGCGGAGCGAGCAGCCCCACCACGTCCCGGCCGTCGGTGCTGGCGAACGGGATCCGCCCGGAGGCCGTGGTGCTCGCGGCGGCCAGCATCAGCCCGATCAGCATCGACCCCGAGTCGCCCATGAAGATGCGCGCCGGGTTGAAGTTGTGCGGCAGGAAGCCCAGGCAGGCCCCGGCCAGCACCACCGCGATCAGCGCCGGGCTGTACGCGCTGGGGTCGTTGCCGTTGCGGGCAATGATGCTGACCGCGAAGACCCCGGTGGCCAGCGCCGCGATGCAGCCGACCCCGGCGGCCAGCCCGTCCAGGCCGTCGATGAAGTTCATCGCGTTGACCAGGGCGACCGAGAGCAACACGGTCAGCAGCACCCCCTGACCGTGGCTGAGCACGATCACCGAGCCGTTGCCGACGCCGCCCCAGGGCACCCATACCACCGACCACTGCACGCCGAACAGCACCAGGATGCCGGCGGCGGTGGTCTGCCCGGCGAACTTGGTCAGCGCGTCGAGCTCGAAGCGGTCGTCCAGCGCGCCGACCCCGGACAGCACACACGCCGCGACCGCTACTCCGACGACCTCTGGCCAGCCGAACAGTCCGGCCGGGATGAACGCCAGCCGCAGCGCGGGCAGCTGGTGGGCCAGCACCAGCGCGGCGAGTACCCCGCCGAGCATGGCCACCCCGCCGAGCCGGGGCATCGGCGTGGCGTGCACGTCGCGGGCCCGGGGCCAGGCGACCGCCCCGATCCGCAGCGCGAGCAGCCGCACCAGGTTGGTGGTCAGGAAGACCACGACGGCGGCCATCAGCAGCACGACCAGCAGCTCCCGCACCGGGAGCCCGTCGAACTCCAGAATCGGTGGCACCGCCGCCCGGCCGGTGGTCCGTCAGCGCCGGTAGGCCGGGAAGCGGGAGACCAGCTCACCGACCTGCTCGGCGATGTCGGCCAGCTCGGCGCGGCCCGCGTCGCCCTCGTGGTCGGCTTTGACCGCCCGGGCCACCAACTGGCCCACCTCGGCCATCTCCGGCTCCCTCATGCCCTGGGTGGTGATGCTCGGCGAACCGACCCGGATGCCCGACGGACGTAGCGGCGGCGCCGGGTCGTACGGGATGGAGTTCTTGTTCAGCGTCACCCGCGCGAGGTCGCAGCGGGCCTCGGCCTGCGCCCCGGTGACCCCGATCGGCCGCAGATCCAGCAAAGCCAGGTGGGTGTCGGTGCCGCCGGAGACCGCGCGCATGCCCTCGGCCTCCAGGCTCTTGGCCAGCGCAGCGGCGTTGGCCACCACCTGCGCGGCGTACGCTCGGTAGGCGGCCGATGACGCTTCCTTGAGCGCCACCGCCTTGGCCGCGATCGCGTGCATCATCGGGCCGCCCTGGGTGAACGGGAAGACGGCCTTGTCGATGGCCGCGGCGTGCTGCTCGCGGCACAGGATCATCCCGCCACGCGGCCCGCGCAGCACCTTGTGCGTGGTGCTGGCCACCACGTCGGCGTAGGGCACCGGGCTCGGGATGGCCCGGCCGGCGACCAGGCCGATGAAGTGCGCCGCGTCCACCATCAGGATCGCGCCCACCTCATCGGCGATCTCCCGGAACACCGCGAAGTCGATCAACCTGGGGTAGGCGGTCGCCCCGCAGATGATGATCTTCGGCTGGTGCTGCTTGGCCAGATCACGCACCTGGTCGTAGTCGATCAGCTCGGTGTCCTCGCGGACGGTGTAGGACACCGCGTCGAACCACTTGCCGGAGAAGCTCACCTTCGAACCGTGCGTCAGGTGCCCACCCTGCTTGAGGTCCATGGCCAGCACGGTGTCGCCGGGCCGGGCGAACGCCGCGTAGACGGCGAGGTTGGCGCTGGCCCCGGAGTGCGGCTGCAGGTTGGCGTGCTCGGCGCCGAACAGCTCCCGGGCCCTGGCGTTGCCGATCTCCTCGGCATCGTCGACCACCTGGCAGCCGCCGTAATAGCGCCGCCCGGGGTAGCCCTCGGCGTACTTGTTCGACAACGTCGAACCCAGCGCGGCCAGCACCGCCGGGCTGGTCATGTTCTCGCTGGCGATCAGCTGCAGACCACCGCGCAGCCGCTGCAGCTCGCCGAGCACCACCCCCGCGATCTCCGGGTCGGTCGCGCGCAGCTCGTCGAAGTCGGGTCCCCAGAAATCAGCGCTCACGGTGGTCCACCGTACCCGCGTGCGGGCGCGGGAGCCTGGATGACCCCGCTCGGCGCGGAGGCTACGCCACTCGGCCCCCGTAACTGGGCCGGTCACCCGTTTCAGCGATTGCATTCCGCGCAATGTTAGAGAAGGTGGGCGGCCCAATGCCGAACCATACGAGGGCCGGTTCGCCGAGCGAACTCGATGTCACCCGGGACCCGGTCGCATTTGCCAGGGCGATGGACGAGATGCCGACCGGGGTCCTGTTCCTCGACGGGCCCCGGCACCTGGTGGTCGGCGCGAACCGGGTGGCGCGGGAGTTCCTGCGGCACCGGACCGACCTCCTCGGTCGCCCGATCGGCGAGATCCTGCCGCCGGGCCACGGCGATCGGCTGCTGGCGGCCCTCGACCAGGTGAGCAGCACCGGCGAGCCGTTCAGCGCGGTGGAATGGTCGGTGCCGGTCGGGCGGCCGAACGACCGCGACGAGCGGGCGATCAGCTTCGACGTGGTCCCGCTGCCCGGACGGGACGGCGCCACGACCGGGCTGCTCTGCCAGTTCACCGACGTCACCGACGAATCCCGGTGGCGGCTCGCGCTGGAGGACTACAACTCGGAGCTGGACGGGCGCTACCGCGAAGTGCGGGACCGGGTGCTGGCCCTGCAGCGGATCCTGCTGCCCGGGCGGCTGCCGGTACTGCCGGGCTTCCGGGTGGCGGCCCGGTACCTGGTGCCCGGCGCCGAGCAGGCCGCCGGGGGCGACTGGTTCGACGCGATCCCGATGGACGGCCTGCTGTTCGCGGTGGTCGGCGACGTGGTCGGGCAGGGCGCGGCCGCGGCGGCGGTGATGGGCCAGTTGCGCGCGCTGCTCACCGAGTTCCTGCTCGACGGCGACGACCTGCCGGTGGCGCTGAGCCGCCTGGACCGGTTCGCCGGCCGGACGCCGAGGGCGCGCGGGGCCACGGTGTGCGTGTCGCTGCTCGACCCGGCCACCGGATCGGTGCGTTACGCCTGCGCCGGCCACCCGCCGCCCCTGGTCGTCCGGGCCGACGGCGGCACCCGGTACCTGCCCGCGCCGCCCGGCGGGCCGCTCGGGGTCGCCGGACCGGGCCCGGTCGTCGGCCATGAGACGCTGGCCCCCGGCGACATGCTGATGACTTTCTCCGACGGGCTGGTCGAGCGGGCCGGCCACGACGCCTCGCGCGGGCTCGTGCAGCTCGCCGAGGTGGCGTCGGCGGCCGCGACGTCGTCGGACGGCGAGCCGGCCGACCTCCTGGCCGGGCGCACCCTCGAGATGATGACCATGGACGGCTACTCCGACGACGTCACCGTCCTCGTGGTGCGGCGGACCGGGCAGAGTGCCGAGGAGTTCCGCGCCGACCTGCCCGCTGAACCGGGCCAGCTGGCCGAGCTGCGCACCCGGTTGGAGACCTGGCTGACCGGCCTCGGCGCCTGTGACGACGACGTGGTCGCGGTGCAGATCGGCGTGCTGGAGACCGTGACCAACGCGGTCGAACACGCCTACGACGCGCCCGGTGGCCGGGTCCAGGTGGAGGGCACGGTCGACGGCAACGGCCGGGCCAGCCTCACCGTGATCGATCACGGCCGCTGGCGGCGGGCCGCGGTCGCCCCGGGCAAGCGCGGCCGGGGACTGCTGATGGTGCGCGGTTGCATGGACACCGTGGAGATCGAGACCACCGCCGAGGGCACCGCGATCCTGCTCGACCGGCAGCTGAGTCGTACCCCGGTGATCGACCTGGGCACCCCGACTCCGCCGAGGAACGAACCGGCGACCGTGGCCGAGGTCGGCGTACGGGTCACCCAGGCCGACGAGCCCCGGATCGCGCTGAGCGGACCGGTCGACATGGGCAGCGTGTCGAAGGTGCGCTCGCGGCTGTGGTCGGCCAGCCAGGGTGGGGCGCTACCGCTCACCGTCGACCTCACCGAGGTCAGCCATCTGGCCAGCGCCGGGGTCCAGCTGCTGTTCGACTTCCTCGAGGACTCCTCGACCGACGGCCGCAAGGTGCGGATCGTGGCGCCGGCGCACTGCCCGGCGCGCTTCGCGCTGTCGGTCAGCGGGCTGGACCAGATCGCGGTGATCAGCGAGTCCTGAGCACCGCGGTCACCCCGCCACGGGCACCTCACGGCCGAGCACCTCGGCCACCGCGGCGGCGGGCACCGCGCCCGCCCGCAGGATACGCGGCTCACCGGTCAGGTCGACGATCGTGGAGGCCACCGGCTCGCCGGACGGGCCGCCGTCGAGGTACACCGCCACCGACTGGCCCAGCTGCACCCGGGCCTCGTCCATCGTGGCCGCCGGCGGCGAGCCGGACCGGTTGGCGCTGGACACCGCCATCGGACCGACGTCGCGCAGCAACTCCAGGGCCACCGGGTGCAGCGGCATCCGCAGCATCACCGTGCCCTTGGTGTCGCCGAGCTCCCACGCCAGCGACGGTGCGTGCGACAGCACGAGCGACAGGCCTCCCGGCCAAAAGGCCTCGATCAGCCGCCGGGCGGCCGTGGGGACCGTGCTGACCAGGCCGTCGATGGTGCGCCACGAACCGACCAGGACCGGCGCCGGCATCGACGAGGTCCGGCCCTTGGCCGACAGCAGCGAGCGCACCGCCGCCGAGTTGAACGCGTCGCAACCCAATCCGTACACGGTGTCGGTGGGCAGCACGACCAGCTGCCCGGCCCGGACGGCACCGGCCGCCGCGGTCAGCCCGTCCCGTCGCCGTTCAGGCTTCGAGCAGTCGTAACTGGTACTCACCGGGCAGAGCTTAGAAGTTCCCGCGCCCGGTCGGACGCCCTGGCACCGCGGGACCCGGTGGTCACCGGCATCCCGGTAGTATTCGCTCTCCTTGAGTCCCTGGAGTCGGAGATGTCGACGCACCACCCGCGGCCCTCCGCCGACATCTCCCGGACGACCAGCGACCCGGCTGCGTTCGCCGGGTTCATCGAGGAACTGAACGTCTGCGTGATCGCCTACCAAGGCCCTGACCACGTCGTCCTCGGGGCGAACCGGGCCGCCCGGGCGTTCTTCATAGACCGTCCCGACATCATCGGGCGGCCGCTGCGGGAGGTATTCCCCGAGATCGCCGGCCAGCACATCCTGGAGGTGCAGGAGCGGGTCCGGGCCACCGGCGTCCCGTTCACCGCGACCGAGTGGCGGGTCCTGATCGAGAACCCGGACGGGCCGGGCGAGGTGTTCATCAACTTCGACCTGACCCCGGTCCGGGCTCCGGACGGGACGGTGACCGGGCTGGCCGGCTGGTTCTACGACGTCACCGAGAGCGTGCAGGCCCGGCGCGCACTGGAGGCGGACGCCGAGCGGCTGCGCGAGCGCTACCAGAGCGCCCAGGGCACCGTGCTGGCGCTGCAGCGCAGCCTGCTGCCCGGCCACCTGCCGGTGCTGCCCGGGTTCCGGGTGGCGGCCCGCTACCTGGTGGCCGCCGCCGAGCAGGCGGCCGGCGGCGACTGGTTCGAGGCGATCCCGGTCGACGGCCGGCTCTACACCGTGGTCGGTGACGTCGTGGGGCACGGGGCGGCGGCGGCCGCTGTGATGGGTCAGCTGCGCGCGCTGCTCGTCGAGTTCCTGCTCGACGGCGACGACCTGCTGATGGCGCTGCGCCGGCTGGACCGCTTCGCCAGCCGCACCCCGGGCGCCCGGGGTGCCACCGTCTGCCTGGCCCTGCTCGACCCGGCGGACGGTTCGGTCCGCTACACGTGTGCGGGACACCCGCCGCCGCTGGTGGTCCGGCCCGATGGCAGCAGCCGCTACCTGCCGGCGCCGGGCGGCGTTCCGCTGGGCGTGGCCGGCCCGGACCCGGAGGTCGGGACCGCCTACCTACGCCCGGGCGAGCTGCTGCTGTGTTACTCCGACGGGCTGATCGAGCGGCACGGGGTGTCCCGCCCGGACAGCATGGCGGAGCTGGCCAGGGTCGCCGCCGACGCCCGGGTACGCGGCATCCCTTCGCTGGCCTCGGTCGACCTGCCCGCCCGGGTGGCCGAGTTGACCGTCGAGCGGATCACCCGGGACGGCTACGTCGACGACGTCACCGTGCTGGTGGTGGAGCTGACCGGACGCCGTGCCGAGTCGTTCCGCGCCGAGCTCCCGGCTACCACCGGCCAGCTGGCGCCGCTGCGGACCGGGCTGTCCGGGTGGCTGGACGACCTGGGCGCCAGCCAGGAGGACGTCAACGCGGTGCTGCTCGCCACGCTCGAGGCGGCCACCAACTCCATCGAGCACGCCTACCCCGACGGCGGGGGGCGGGTGCTGGTCGAGGGGGCCGTGGACGGCGCCGGCCGGGCCTGCCTGACCGTCTCCGACAACGGATCCTGGCGGACCGCGCCGATCGATCCGGGGATGCGCGGCCGGGGCCTGCTGATGATCCGGGAGTGCATGGACTCGGTGGAGATAGAGGTCACCGGCGACGGCACGTCCGTGCTGATGGACCGGCAGTTGCGTCGCAGGCCGGTGCTGAGCCCGGCCCATTCCGAACCGCGCCGTCGAACCGCCGCGGCTCCCGCCGAGTTGACCATCGAACTGGCGCGCTCGGCCCACCCCCGGCTGATTGTGGCCGGGCCGGTCGACGTCCGTGAGGCGCCCCGGCTACGGAGCAGGTTGTGGACCGCGAGCCGGGGCGGCGCGCTGCCACTGACCATCGACCTCGACGCGGTCACCCACCTGGCCAGCGCCGGCATCGCGCTGCTGTTCGAGTTCGTCGAGGACATGGCCACCGACGGGCGGGAGGTCACCCTGGTGGCTCCGCCGGGCTGCCCGGCCCGGTACGCGCTCGAGGTCAGCGGTCTGGACCTGGTCGCCGTCACCGACGGCTGAGCGGACCCGGCTCCGGCCCGTCGGCGCGGCCGGACACCGCGCGGGCGGACACCGCGCGGCCGGACACCGCGCGGGCGGTGACGAAGCGCGGGCGGCCGGCCAGGTCCGGGTGCTCCATGACGTCGGCCAGCCCGGGTTGCCCGCGCAGCAACGCCGGTGCGGCGTCGGCGTGCGTGTCGTCGTGCTCGATCGCCACCAGGCCGCCCGGGCGCAGCAGCCGCGCGACGAGCAGCACCATCGGCCGGATCACCGCCAGACCGTCCGGCCCGGCGAACACCGCCCGGTGCGGGTCGTGCTGGCCGACCTCGGGCGGGACGGGGGTGCCCTCCGGTACGTACGGCGGGTTGGCCAGCACCAGGTCGACCCGGCCGTGCAGCTCGGGCAGCAGGCCGGCGTCGGTGACGTCGCCGTGGACCAGTCTGACCCGCCCGGGCAGGTTGCGCCGGGCCCAGACCAACGCGGACTCGTCCAGCTCGACGGCGTGCACCTGCGCATCCGGGCGGCTGGCCGCCACCGCGGCGGCCAGCGCACCGGAACCGGTGCACAGGTCGACCACGCACGGCGTCCCCAACCGCCTGATCGCGTGCAGACCCCACTCCAGCAGCAGCTCGGTCTCCAACCGGGGGACGAAGACGCCGGGCCCGACCGCCACCTCCACCGGTCCCATCGGCGCGGTGCCCAGCAGGTGTTGCACGGGCTCCCGAGCGGCCCGGCGGGCGATCAGCGCGCGGTAGTCGGCCAGCCGGGCCGGGTCGGGCTCGACGGCCGCGACGAGCCGCGACCGCCGGACCCCGAGCACGTGCGCGGCCAGCAACTCGGCGTCGACCCTCGGGCTGGCCACCCCGGCCCGCGCCAGCTCCCGCTCCCCCGCCCCGATCCACAGCATCGGGTCGAGCTTTCCATCGGGCACGGCTCAGCCGTCGAGTGACTCGGCCCGGTCGGCCGCCACCAGGGCGTCGACCAGGGCGTCGAGGTCGCCGTCCAGCACGGCGTCGAGGTTGTGCGACTTGTAGTTGACCCGGTGGTCGGAGATCCGGTTCTCCGGGAAGTTATAGGTGCGGATCCGTTCCGAGCGGTCGACCGTGCGGATCTGCGAGTGCCGGTCCGCTGACGCGGCCATTGCGCGCTCTTCGTCGGCCAGCGCCTTCAGCCGGGAGCGCAGCACCTCCATCGCCCGGGCCCGGTTCTGCAGCTGGGACCGCTCGTTCTGGCAGGACACCACCACCCCGGTCGGCAGGTGGGTGATCCGGACCGCCGAGTCGGTGGTGTTCACGCTCTGTCCGCCCTTGCCCGAGGAGCGGAACACGTCGATCCGCAGCTCCTTCTCGTCGATCGGGGCGTCCTCGACGGTGTCCAGTTCGGGGTAGACCAGCACACCGGCCGCCGAAGTGTGGATCCGGCCCTGTGACTCGGTCACCGGGACCCGCTGCACCCGGTGCACCCCGCCCTCGTACTTCAGCCGCGACCAGACGCCGTCCATCCCGTCGCTGGCCCGGCCCTTGATCGAGACGGTCACGTCCTTGTACCCCCCCAGGTCGGAGTCGGTACCGTCGAGCAGCTCGGTCTTCCACCCGCGCCGCTCGGCGTAGCGCTGGTACATCCGCAGCAGGTCACCGGCGAACAGCGCCGACTCCTCCCCCCCGGCGCCCGCCTTGACCTCCAGCACCACGTCGTCGCCGTCGCGACCGTCGCGCGGGACCAGCAGCCCGGACAGCCGGCGCTCGAGCTGGTCGACCCGGACGGCCAGCTCCTCGGCCTCGGCGGCGAACGCCGGGTCTTCGGCGGAGAGCTCACGGGCGGCGTCCAGGTCCTCCCGGGCGGCGGTGAGCTCCTGGTCGGCGCGCAGCACCGGCCCGATCTGGGCGTAGCGACGTCCCAGCACGCGCGCGGTGGCTGCGTCGGCGTGTACCGCCGGGTCGGCCAGCCGCCGCTCCAACTCGGCGAACTCGCTCCGCAGGGCCACCAGGCTCACCGCTCCCGACGTGGTCGACGCGCTCATCCGTGCCTCCTCCGCTCGGGCCTTGAGTGGCGGATGCGGCGATGGCCGCACCTGCCGCTCACCGGCAGCTCCGCTGCAAAAAGCCCGCCCGCGCACCGACAGCGGTGGCGGGCGGGCGCGTCGAGCTTGCTACTTGGCGGCCTTCGCGGGGCGCTTGCCGTACCGCTTCTCGAAGCGGGCGACCCGTCCACCGCTGTCCATGATCCGCTGCTTGCCGGTGTAGAACGGGTGGCAGTTGGAGCAGACCTCGACGTGGATCGAGCCGCTCTTCTTCGTGCTGTGGGTGGTGAACGAGTTGCCGCAGCCGCAGACGACCTGCGTCTCGACGTACTCGGGGTGGATACCGGTCCTCACGTGCTGTCCTCTCCGAAGTTGCCGCCGGGTCCCCCGCCCGGGGGCGGAGGTGAACCGGAGCCGAGATGTGTCGCGTACCAGTGTGCCACTGCCTGAACACCCCGAACGCCCCGGGTGTTCCCGGCCGGGCGGTCAGTCGCGCTCGTCCTGGTTGGGCGTGTTCTTGGCGACCTGCATCAGGAACTCGATGTTGGTGCGGGTCTTGCGCAGCTGGGTGAGCACCAGGTCCAGGGCCTGTTGGTCGTCCAGCGCGGAGAGCACCCGGCGCAGCTTGACCATCACCGCCATCTCGTCCGGGGCCAGCAGCAGCTCCTCCTTGCGGGTGCCGGAGTCTGCCACGTCGACGGCAGGGAAGACCCTCTTGTCGGCAAGCTTGCGGTCGAGCTTGAGCTCGGCGTTGCCGGTGCCCTTGAACTCCTCGAAGATCACCGTGTCCATCGTCGACCCGGTCTCCACCAGCGCGGTGGCCAGGATGGTCAGCGAGCCGCCGTCCTCGATGTTGCGCGCCGCGCCGAGGAACCGCTTCGGCGGGTACAGCGCGGTGGAGTCGACACCACCGGACAGGATCCGCCCGGACGCCGGAGCGGCCAGGTTGTACGCCCTACCCAGCCGGGTGATCGAGTCGAGCAGCACCACGACGTCGTGGCCCATCTCCACCAGCCGTTTGGCCCGCTCGATGGACAGCTCCGCGACCGTGGTGTGGTCGGACGGCGGCCGGTCGAAGGTGGAGGCGATGACCTCACCCTTCACCGAGCGCTGCATGTCGGTGACCTCTTCCGGGCGCTCGTCGACGAGCACCACCATGAGGTGGCATTCCGGGTTGTTCGTGGTAATCGCGTTGGCGATGGCCTGCAGCACCATCGTCTTGCCGGCCTTCGGCGGGCTGACGATCAGCGCGCGCTGGCCCTTGCCGATCGGCATCACCAGGTCGATGACCCGAGTGGTCAGCTTGCTGGGCTCGGTCTCCAGGCGCATCCGCTCGTTGGGGTAGAGCGGAGTGAGCTTGGTGAACTCCGGCCGGTCCTTGGCCTGGTCCGGGTCGAGCCCGTTGATCGAGTCGACGCGGACCAGCGGGTTGAACTTCTGCCGCTGCTGCTCGCCGTCGCGCGGCTGGCGCACCACACCGGTGACGTTGTCGCCACGGCGCAGACCGTGCCGGCGCACCATGGACAGCGAGACGTAGACGTCGTTCGGCCCGGACAGGTAGCCCGAGGTGCGCACGAACGCGTAGTTGTCCAGCACGTCGATGATGCCGGCCACCGGCAGCAGCACGTCGTCGTCGCGGACCTCGGTATCGGGCTGGGCGTTGGTCCCGCCGCCGCCGGCCTGGCCGCCGCCACCGTCGCGCCGGTCGCGGCCACGACGGTTGCGGTCCCGGAACCGCCGGCCCCGCCGGCCCCGGCCGCCGCCGTCCTCGTCGTCGTCGTCCCGATCGTTGGCCCGGTCGTTGGCCCGGTCGGTGTTGCGGTCGTTCGCCCGGTCGGTGTTGCGGTCGTTGGCCCGGTCGGTGTTGCGGTCGTTGGCCCGGTCGGTGTTGCGGTCGTTCGCCCGATCGGTGTTGCGGCCCTGCTGGCGGTCGCGGTTGGCGCCGTCACGGTTGCGGCCGGACCGCTGCTCGGACTCCTGCTCTCCGTCGCGGCGCTGCCCGGTCGGTGCGGTGTCGGTCGGCCCGGTGTCGGTCGGCCCGGTGTCGGTCGGCCTCGTGTCGGCCGGTGCGGTGTCGGTCGCTGCGGTGTCGGTCGGCCCGGTGTCGGCCGCTGCGGTGTCGGTCGCGGTTTCCGCGGCGGCGCTGGAGCCGGCGGCGGCCGGGTGGGCGGCGTCGGTGCCCGCGGACTCGCCGGCCGGCTGCGCCGGAGATCCGGCCGGCCGGGAGGCGGTGCGCCGGCGACGACCGCGGGGCGCCGTCTCGGCGGTGGTGTCAGTGGGCGCCCCGGCTGCGGAGTCGGCGGGGGTGTCAACGGGCGCGGGCGCCGGCGCATCAGTGCCGCTGGCCACGGCGCCGGTCGCCGCCGCGGCGGACCCGGCGCCGTCGAAGCTGAGCTGGGCCTCCGGGCCGGCGGACCCGCGCTTCGCGCCGCCGGCTCGAACGCTGCCCTGCCGCTCCTTGATGGCGGCGATCAGCTCGCCCTTGCGCATGCCGGCGGTGTCGCCGATCTTCAGCTCGCCGGCCAGCTCACGCAGTTCGGCCAGCACCATGCCCGACAGGCCACGGCGACGGGCCGAGGAACCGTTGGGGGCGCCGGCGTCCGCCCCGGGGGCTCTGTCCGAGTCGGAGGCCGCGCCGGCCGTGGCAGCGTCTGCCGCGGCATGGTCGGCAGCCTGGTCGGTGCCGAGAGTATCGGTGTCGCTCACAAAGATCCTTCCTAACCAACCGGGCAGATGCGCCGGTCAGCGGGATGTGTCGCCCCACCGGGACGGGAGGGCGACGGTGACACGGGGGGCGGTGGGCGAACCACTGCTCGCGCCGAACACACTGGACAACGACCCGATTCGATGATCATGTGCCGGAAACTTCCGCGCCGTAACGCGGACTGGTCACGGGAGGGGATCACGCCCGGTTCAGCAACGGGAGTGTACCGACGCGGATCAGCGCAGGTCGTTGTACGCCGCCGAGCGTAGACAATAGGCCGCAGCCCGGCAACAACACATTACGGTGGCGCAACCCCGGCCACGTCCGACCCGCCTTGTCGACGATCTACGCAACGTCACCGGACCTCGACGGTGGCCCCCGTACGGTCCACCTCAAGCATACGCTCGGTGAACCCCGGACCGACCAGGCCCGGCGGCAGCCCGGCGTCGTCGACCAGCGTCAGCACGGTCGGTCCCGCACCGGACACCATCGCCGGCACGCCGTGCGCGCGCAGCCGGTCCATCAGCTCCGCCGACGCCGGGTAGGCCCCACGGCGGTAGGGCTGATGCAACCGGTCCTCAGTGGCGGTGAACAGCAGGCTCGGCTGCGCGGTGAAGGCGCACACCCCCAGCGCGGTACGGCTGGCGGTGAACGCGGCATCGGCCAGCGGCACCCGCTCAGGCAGCAGCCCCCGGGTCACCGCCGTCGAGGAACGCTCGTCGGGCACCAGGGCGACCGGTCGCAGCGCGGCGTGCGGCTCCAGCCGGGCGGCACCGAAGCGGTCGGCACCGTCGTCGCCGGTAAACTTCCAGGCCACCACCAGGCCGCCGAGCAGACTGGCCGCCGCGTTGTCCGCATGACCGTCCATCCCGGCCGCCACCTGCAACAACAGCTCGCGTTCGGTGTCCGGATCCCGGCCGAGCAGCGCGGCGGCCGTGACCACGCCACCCACCGCGGCGGCCGCCGAGGAACCCAGGCCGCGACCGTGCGGAATGCCGTTGCGGCAGCGCAGCCGCAGCCCGGGCAGCGTCTCCCCGAACGCCGCGCACGCCGCGCGCAACGCACGAACCACCAGGTGCCGCTCGGTGAGCGGGACGCTGCCCGCGCCCTCACCGTCGACCTGGACCACCAGGCCGGCGGGCCCGAGCGAGGCCTCGATCTCGTCGTACAGGCCCAGCGCCAGGCCCAGGGTGTCGAAACCCGGGCCCAGGTTGGCCGCCGACGCCGGTACCCGGACCAGCACCTCGGGGGCGCTCATGCCAGCCCGAGCGCGCTGGCCACCGCGTCCGAGTCGGCCGGGATCACCGTCGGCGAAGGAACGGTATCGATGCGCGGTCCGCTGCCGCTCCCCGCGGTATCGATGCGCGGTCCGCTGCCGCTCCCCGCGGTAAGCAGCGCGGTGTCCGGGTCCTTCAACCCGTGACCGGTGACCGTGCACACCACCCGGCCGCCCTCAGGCAGCATCCCGGCGGCACCGACCTGAAGCAGACCGGCCACGCTGGCCGCCGACGCCGGCTCGACGAACACCGCCTCACGGGTGGACAGCAGCCGATAGGCGGCCAGGATCTCCTCGTCGGTGACCGCCGCGAACAGCCCGTTCGACCCGTCGCGCGCGGCCACCGCCCCGGCCCACGACGCGGGCGCGCCGATCCGGATCGCGGTGGCCACCGTCTCCGGGTTGCGCACCGGGGCACCGTGCACCAGCGGGGCGGCGCCGGCGGCCTGGAAGCCGAACATCCGGGGCAGCCGCTCGATCAGGCCGTCGTCCCGGTACGCGCGGTAACCCGCCCAGTACGCGGTGATGTTGCCGGCGTTGCCCACCGGCAGGCAGTGCACGTCCGGCGCGGCGCCCAGCTCGTCACAGATCTCGTAGGCGGCGCTGGCCTGCCCGGCGATCCGCGCCGGGTTGACCGAGTTGACCAGGGTGGTGACCGGGTAGTCGGCCGAGGTCTTGCGGGCCAGCTCCAGGCAGTCGTCGAAGTTGCCGTCTATCTGCAGGATCTTCGCCCCGTGCGCGACCGCCTGGGCCAGCTTGCCCAACGCGATCTTGCCCTGGGGCACCAGCACCGCGCAGGTCAGGCCGGCCCGGGCGGCGTACGCGGCGGCCGACGCGGACGTGTTGCCGGTGGACGCGCACAGCACGCCCAGCGCGCCGGCGGCCAGTGCCACGGTGACCGCGACGGTCATCCCGCGGTCTTTGAACGAGCCGGTCGGGTTGGCCCCGTCGACCTTGAGCAGCACTTCGCAACCCACCCGGTCGGACAGGTACGGCGCCGGCAGCAGCGGCGTGCCTCCTTCACCGAGGGTGACCACCGTCCAGCCGGGTTCCACCGGCATCCGGGCGCGGTAGGCCTCGATCACGCCCGGCCACCGGGTGAGCCCGCCCGTCGTCGCCCGGGCCGGATCCCCGACACCGACTCCGACCGCCATCACGCCACCCCCAGCGCGCTCACCGGACGGCCCAGGTTCTCCACCCGTAGCACCCGGTCGACCCCGAGCACCTCGTCGAGCTCGGCGAGCGCATCGACGGTGGCCGCCAGCGCGGCATCCGGCGCGGTGTGCGTCACGATCACCAGCCGCGCGCCTGGCCGCTCCACCGGCCCCGCGCCGCCGGCCATGTCCTGGCGGACCGTGGCGATGCTCACGTCGTGCCGGGCGAACACACCGGCGATGGTGGCCAGCACACCCGCGCGGTCGTCGACGTCCAGGCTGATGTGATAGCGGGTGGGGGTGGAGCCCATCGGCTGCACCGGCAGCTTCGCGTGCACGTGGTCGCGCGGGCCGTGGCCGCCGGCCACCCGGTTGCGGCAGATCGCCACCAGGTCACCGAGGATCGCGCTGGCGGTGGGCGCACCGCCGGCCCCCTGGCCGTAGAACATCAACTGCCCGGCCGACTCGGCCTCGACGAACACCGCGTTGTAGGCCCCGTCCACCGAGGCCAGCGGGTGACCGACCGGGATCATCGCCGGGTACACCCGGGCGGACACCGCCTCACCGGCGTCGGTGTCGGGCCCGGCCACCCGCTCGCAGATCGCCAGCAGCTTCACCACGCAACCCAGGCCCTCGGCGGCCGCGATGTCCGCCGAGGTGACTTCGGTGATGCCCTCGCAGTACACGTCGCCGGCCACCACCCGGGTGTGGAAGGCCAGCGAGGCCAGGATCGCCGCCTTCGCCTGCGCGTCGAACCCGTCGACGTCGGCGCTCGGGTCGGCTTCGGCGTAACCGAGCAGGGTGGCCTGCTCCAGCGCCTCGCGGTACCCGGCACCGGCGCGGCCGCCGGCACCGGCCATCGCGGACAGGATGTAGTTGGTGGTTCCATTGACGATGCCGGCGATCCGGACGATCTTGTCGCCGGCCAGCGACTCGCGCAGCGGGCGCAGCAGCGGGATGGCCCCGGCCACCGCGGCCTCGTAGTACAGGTCGGCGCCGGAGGCCTCGGCCGCCTCGGCCAGCGACGCGCCGTCCTCGGCGAGCAGCGCCTTGTTGGCGGTGACCACACCGCGCCCGGCCTTCAGCGCGTCCAACAGCAGCCCGCGCACCGGGTCGATGCCGCCCACCACCTCGATCACCACGTCCACGTCGGACCGGTTGACCAGGCCGGCGGCATCGGTGGTGAGCAGCTCGGCGGGCACCTCGGGGTGGCGGTGCGGGCGCCGCACGGCCACCCCCACCAGCTTCAGCGGGGCACCGATCCGGGCGGCCAGCTCGTCGGCGTGCTCGGACAGCAGCCGCAGCACCTCCCGCCCGACCGTGCCGCAGCCCAGCATGGCCAGCCGGATCGGCGGCGGCGGGTCGAGAAGGTCGCTCACAGCCCGGCCTCCAGTCGCATCAGGTCGTCCTCGGTCTCCCGGCGCAGCAGCTCCCGGTGCTCGCCGCCGCGCACCGCCACCACGGCGGGGCGGGGCAACCGGTTGTAACCGCTGGCCATGGCGTAGCAGTAGGCGCCGGTGGCCGCGATCGCCACCAGGTCGCCCGGGCCGAGGTCGGCGGGCAGCCAGCAGTCGCGGACCAGCACGTCACCGGACTCGCAGTGCTTGCCCACCACCCGGGACAGGGTGGCCGGAAGCGCGGCCGCACCTGCATCGGCCGCCGCCCGCGACACCACCCGGCAGTCGTAGCGGGCGTCGTAGAGCGCGGTGCGGATGTTGTCGCTCATCCCGCCGTCCACGCTGACGTAGCGCCGGCCGGTGCCGTGGCCCAGCGGGACGTCCTTGATGGTGCCCACCTCATACACGGTGACCGTGCCCGGCCCGGCGATGGCCCGCCCCGGCTCCACCAGGATCCGCGGCTCGCGCAGGCCGTGGTCGGCGCACTCCTTGGCCACGATGTCGCGCAGCTCACCGGCCAGCCGCGCGGGCGGCGGCGGGTCGTCCTCGGCCAGGTAGGCGATGCCCAGCCCGCCACCGAGGTCGAGCATGGCGAGCGACTCCAGTGCGGCCTCGCCGTGCTCGGCGTGCAGCTCGGCGAGCAGCGCGACCACCCTGCGGGCGGCCACCTCGAAACCGTCCGCGTCGAAGATCTGCGAGCCGATGTGGCTGTGCAGCCCGACCAGCCGCAGCCCGCCGCACTTCAGCACCCGGCGTACCGCCTCTGCGGCGTCCGAGTCGCCGGTACCGGCGGCCCGGCCGTGCTCGGCCGCGCGCCCGGCGATGGAGAAGCCGAACTTCTGGTCCTCGTGCGCGGTCGCGATGAACTCGTGGGTGTGCGCCTCGACCCCGACCGTGACGCGCACGAGCACCCGCGCGCGGACCCCGCGCTCGGCGGCGATCTCTGCCAGGCGGACGATCTCGACGAACGAGTCGAGCACGACCCGCCCGACCCCGGCGTCGAGCGCGGCCGCCAGCTCGGCGGCGGACTTGTTGTTTCCGTGCAGGGCGATGCGCTCGGGCGGGAAGCCCGCCCGCCGCGCGACCGCCAGTTCACCGGCGCTGCACACGTCCAGCCCGAGGCCCTCCGCCGCGATCCAGCGGGCGACCGCGCCGCACAGGAACGCCTTGCCGGCATAGAAGACATTCACATGGGGGGCTCCGCCCCCCATGGACCCCCCGGACAGGCCCTCCTCTTCGCCGGCGAACGCGGCGGCGTAGGCGCGGGCGCGCCCGCGGAAGTCCGCCTCGTCGAGCAGGTAGACCGGAGTGCCGAACTCGGCCGCCAGATCGCGCACGTCGAGCCCGGCGATCGTCACCGGTCCGTCGGCGGTGCGGGCGAGGTTCGCCGGCCAGATCTGCGGGCGCAGCGCATTGAGGTCCGCGGGCGGCGGCCCGAGGCCGTCCGCCGCGAAAACGTCGGCGTGCCGTGGCCCCGCGGGGTGCGCGGACCTACTCATCCGCGGCGTCCCTACTGCGGGACGTCGTCCCGTACGGGCGCCTGTCAGCCGGCCGGCGGGCTGACACGCGCCCGTACCGGCTGACATCCGCGGTTGCCGGCCCCGTCACATCCGCTCCGGAGCCGAGACGCCGAGCATCGCGAGGCCGTTGGAGATGACGGTGCGGGTGGCGTCATTGAGCCAGAGCCGCGCGACGTGCAGGTCGGAGGTCTCCTCGTCGCCGCGCGGCAGGATCCGGCAGCCGTCGTAGAACCGGTGGTAGACCCCCGCCAGCTCCTCCAGATAGCGCGCGATGCGGTGCGGCTCGCGCAGCTCGGCGGCCGAGGCCACGACGCGCGGGAAATCCCCGAGCGCGCCGAGCAGGCGGGCCTCCCGGTCGTCCTCGAGCAGCTCCGGGTGGAAGGACTCCGGCGGGGACCAGTCGATGCCGAGGTCGCGCGCGTTGCTCGCCACCCGGAACGTGCGGGCCGCGACGTACTGCACGTAGTAGACCGGGTTCTCCGGTGCCTGCCGAGTGATCTCCTCGACGTCGATCGTCAACTGACTGTCGGTCGAGGAGCGCGCGAGGGTGTAGCGGGCGGCGTCCACCCCGACGAGGTCGACGAGATCGTCGAGCGTGACGATGTTTCCGGCCCGCTTGCTCATCTTCAGCTCCTGGCCGCCCTTCTGCAGTTTGACGAGCTGACCGATCAGCACGAGGACGGCCGCGTCCGGGTCGTCGCCGGCGCAGGCGGCGAGGGCGCGCAGCCGCCCGACGTAGCCGTGGTGGTCCGCGCCGAGCATGTAGATGCAGGTGTCGAAGCCCCGGCCCCGCTTGTCCAGGTAATAAGCGGCGTCGGCCGCGAAGTAGG
>JBQTKB010000144.1:0-29056 GCA_052386505.1 Pseudonocardia sp. | reverse complement strand
CGCCGGCAACGAATTCCTGTACCAGCAGTGCGCCACGGAAAACGTCGCCACGCTGCAGAAGCACGGCGTTCGCAAGATCCTCACCTCATGCCCGCATTGCTTCCACACGATGAAAAACGAGTATCCCGACTTCGGCGCGCGCTTCGAGGTGGTCCACTACTCGCAGTTCCTGGCCGAGCTGCTCGAGGCCGAGCGCCTGAAGCCTCTGCGCTCGGTGGCGCAGACCATGACCTACCATGACTCGTGTTACCTCGGCCGCTGGAACGGCGAATACGACGCGCCCCGCCGTGTGCTCGAAGCGCTGCCCATGCGCGGCGGGCTCGTCGAGATGGGCCGCAACAAGGACCGCTCGTTCTGCTGCGGCGCCGGCGGCGCGCGGATGTGGATGGAGGAGCACATCGGCACCCGGGTCAACATGGCCCGCACCGAGGAGGCGCTGGCCACCGAGGCCAAACAGATCGCCACCGGCTGCCCGTTCTGCCGCACCATGCTCACCGACGGGTTGACCGAGAAGCAGAACGCCGGCATCGGCGAGGGCGTGCAGGTGCTCGACGTGGCCCAGATGCTGTTGGCCTCGGTGAAGCGCGGCGACCCCTCGAGCAACGGGCATGCCGCGCCGTCGACTTCGGGGGCTCCGGCCGAGGAGCCGGCCGAGGAGCCGGCCGAGGAGCCGGCCCCCACGGCGTCCACCGAGACCCCGCTCACCGAGAGCATGGCCGTCGGGTCCACCGCGTCGGGCGGCCCGAAGACCACGTCGGGCCAGGCCGGTGACCAGGCGGCGGATCGGCCGGCCGCCGAGCCCGCTGGCAACCCGGCGGGCGATGAGTCCACCGACCGGCCCACCCGGTAGCCGGGGCGAGCCGAACAACCACCCGATCCGCGGCGGCACCGCGGACGAACGTCCCGGCGTGACCACGGGCCTGTTGCCGCACGTGCATGGTGATCGGGACGTACTGCGGGTCCTGCTCGCCCGGGCGGCCGGGATCAGCCGGCCGGGCGGGCGCCGGGACCCGCACCGGGTCGCTCTGGTGGTCGGTGGTGGCGGGATGCGCGGTGCCTACGCCGCGGGCATGCTGCGCGCGTTGCACCGGGCGGGGCTGCGCAGCGGGTTCGACGAGGTGTACGGCGCATCGTCGGGTGCGTTCTCGGCGGCGGCGTTCCTGGTCGGGTCGGCGGAGGCCGGCGCCGCGGCGTGGCCGGAGGACATGGCCAGCCGGCGGTTCATCGACCTGCGCCGGCTCGGCACCGGCCGCCCGGTGGTCGCGCTGGACCATCTGGTGTACGAGGTGCTGGCCCACCGCAAGCCGTTGGCCTGGGACGGGTTGGCGCCCAGCCCGGCGCCGATGCGGGTGGTGGCCACCGACACCGCGGATCTCACCGCGCACACCCTGGCGCCGGTCAGCGTGCCGGACTGGCAGCGCGCGTTGCGGGCCAGCGCGAGCATCCCGTTGCTGGCCGGCCCGCCGGTGGAGATCGACGGTCGGCGGTGGATCGACGGGTCGGTCGGTGAGCCGCTGGCGGTGGCGCGGGCGTTGCGCGGTGGTGCCACCCACGTGCTGGCGCTGCTCTGCCGGGGCACTGGCGACCTGCACGCAGACGCCGACGCACGGTTGTCGCTGTGGGCCCGCGCACTGGATCGACTGGTGCCCGGGCTGGGCTCGGTGGCCCAGGGCTCGCGGCGCTACGGCCGCGACCTGCAGCTGGTCACCGATGCCGCGCACCCCGACCGCGGCCCGGCGCACCTGCTGGCCATCGGCCCGGACCGCTCGGCCGGCATCGGTTCGCTGACCATCGACCCAACGGCCGTGGCCGACGCCGTCCGGATCGGCGAAGAGTCGACGGCGCGCGCGGTGCAGGGCGCGGCCAACCAGCGCTGAGCGAGCGGCCTCTCAGGGCAGGCCCGTTCGGGGCCGTTCGCACCGCAAGGCCGTTCTCACCGCAGGGGGAACGGCGGTTGCCACCACCACGGCTGGCCGACCGGCCGCACCGCCACCACCCACTTCACCCACCAGAACCCACGTCGCCCGGGCGCGACCAGCCGGGCCGGGCCCCCGTGGCCGGCGGACAGCCGCGCCCCGCCGGCGTGCGTGGCCAGCAGCAGAACGGGCAGGTCGCCGGCCGGAAGCAGCCGCCGGTAGCCGGTCACCGAGAGCACCTCGACGGCCCTCGCGGACATCGCGTCCGGCAGCAGCGCCGACACCGGCACCCCGCGCCACTCCTGTTCGGCGTACCAGCCGCCGGTGCAGTCCAGCACCACCCGCACGGTGCGCTGCGGCAGGGCGTCCAGCTCGTCCAGCCCGAGCACCCGTTCACCGGCCCGCAGCCGCCAGTTGGCGGCCGCCAGCCTCGGCACCGGATCGAACGCCCACTGGGTAACCGGCATCGCGGACGGGTCGCCACTGCCCACCTCGTGCGATCCGGTGGCCCGCCGCGGCCGGTCGGGCAGCAGCAGGTACCCGGCGGCGGCAGCGGTGGCCAGCCCGGCCGACCGCAGCGCAACCCGGCGGGGCAGATCGACCCGCCGCGGTCGGAACCGCTGCCGACCCCGCTGCGCGCGCAGGTGCCCGGCCAGCAGCACCCCGACGGCCACCGCCGAGCCGACGTGCAGCTGCATCGGCAGCAGCCCGAGATAGCCGCGGAACCCGCCGACCGCATGCAGCACCCCCGACCCGATGCACAGCGCCAGCAGTGCCACCATCGCCAGGCTCGACAGCCGTCGTGAGATGCCCGGCCGACGCAGGCCCCGCCGGGCGATGACCGACTTCCACGGCGCGAGCAGCAGCACCGCGAACCCGGCGCAGCCGTGCGTGACCACCAGCCAGCGGGCCGGCCCGACCGTACCGACGCCGAACGCCAGCACCCCGGTGCCGAAGGTCACCAGCACGAGCGCCAGCAACGCCAGATTGGTGCCGGTTCCCGGCCGGGGCATGGCACCGAGTGTGACACCGCGGGGCCGTACCCTGCGCGGCCGACCACCGAGCAGGCCGGCGACGACGAGGCAGCTGCCGGGGCCGGCACGGGCCCGGGCTCAGGGGCAGGGCTGGTAGCCGACGATCAGAAACCGCTCGGCCTGGTGTCGGCGCAGCTCGAAGCGACCGAGGCTCGGACCGGCCGCCGGGTTCGACCAGCGCGCGCGGCAGGCGTCCACGCTGGCGCCGTCGGCACGCTTGACGATCGCACCCGCCGGCATAGTGCCCGCGCGGTACCCGGCCGGGTCGCGCACCTCGACGGCCATCGCCCGCGCGGCGCTCTGACAGTCCGGGACGCGGCGGGCCTGGGCGAGCTGGGCGCCGGCGGTGGGCCCGAGCAGCGCGCAGGCGGTCCGCGCGTCGCCGCCGGCCAAGCTGTTGGTCAGCGAGGGCAGCACCAGCTCGGCGGCGGTGGCCATCACGTTGGCTGCCTGCTCGGCGCCGGTGCGGGCCTGCTGGGCGGTGAGCTCGGCGGCGGTGCGGTACTGGGTGAGCCCGTAGCCGATGCCGAACACGGCGGTGAGCGCGGCGCCCGCGGCGAGCACCCGCCAGTGCGGCAGCCGGACCAGCCCGGCGCCGAGCACGGCCAGCCCGACGGCGAACCCCCACACCCACGGACCCGTCCGCGCCAGCAGCAGGGTCACCGTGAGCAGCCCGGCCAGGTGCGGCGCCCAGCCGAGCAGCAGCCGGTCCAGCCGGGACACGAACAGCAGCGCCAGCACGCCGAGCCCGGCCACCACCGGCCACCAGTCGAACTCGGCGAACGGCCACAACAGCCCGATCGCGGCGAGCACCGCCACGCCGGCGACCACCCGGAGCGGGCGCCGACGTCTCGCTACTCCCGGCCCGACCTGCTCCGTCTCCGGCGGGATCGCTTCGGCCCGCGGCCGGCCGGCCCCGGCGGCGCCGCCGGGCCCCGGAGGCCGCCCCCGCTCGGTTCGCTCGTCCATCGCGTACCGACCCTAGCCGGATAGCCCCGGGGTAGCCGCCATCCCTGACAGGTTTGCACAGGGCACCGCTCAGCCGCGCCGGTCTCGGGTGTTCGCCCGGTGGAAGTTCAGGTAGGCCCGGGACTGGGTGGGGCCGCGCTGCCCCTGGTAGCGCGAGCCGGCCACCGAGCTGCCGTAGGGGTGTTCCGCCGGGCTGGACAGCCGGAAAAGGCACAGCTGGCCGATCTTCATCCCGGGCCACAGAATGATCGGCAGGTTGGCCACGTTGGACAGCTCCAGCGTGATGTGCCCGTTGAACCCGGGGTCGATGAACCCGGCGGTGGAGTGGGTCAACAGCCCGAGCCTGCCGAGCGAGGACTTGCCTTCGAGCCGGCCCGCGAGGTCGTCGGGCAGGCCGACCGACTCGAACGTCGAGCCGAGCACGAACTCCCCCGGGTGCAGCACGAACGGGTCATCGCCGTCCGGCTCGACGAGTGAAGTCAGCTCGTCCTGCCGTTCGCGGGGGTCGATGTGGGTGTAGCGGGAGTTCTGGAAGACCCGGAACCAGCGGTCGAGCCGCACGTCGATGCTGGACGGCTGGAGCATGGCTGGATCCCAGGGATCGAGCACCAGCCGTCCCGAGGCTAGCTCCTTGCGCAGGTCACCGTCCGACAGCAGCACCGGTTCAGCGTAGGTCACCCGCCACGGGCGGCCCGTCCTGGTCGGCGGGTCAGGCTATCGGGCGCTCGCCGGGTCCCAGGAGGGCACCGCGTCGCGTTCGAGGCCGAGCATCCAGGCCACCGCATGCTCCACGCGGTGCGCGGCGGCGGTCCCGGCGGGGTCGAGCGCGCCCCGCGACGAGCCGGCGAGCAGCCGCGACATCGCCGCCAGCAGCGATTCCGGGTCCGGGTCGACCGTGACCATGCAGCCTGGATCGAGCACGTCGGCCGGCGACTCGGGCTCGCCCACCAGCAGGGTCGGCACCCCGCAGGCCAGCATCTCGTGCTGGCGGTGCGGCCGGTCGGTGGCGGCGAAGGTGAGCACGGCGATCGCGCCCATCAGGTCGACCAGCCGCAACCGGTCCATCGCGTGCACCCTCGGGTGGCCGCGCAGCCAGTCCAGCACCGGATCCTCGCCGGGGTGCGGGTCCGGGAGGTCGACCAGCACCAGTTCCACGTCCGTTTGGCGGGTGAGCAGCGGGGCGGTGGCCGCCAAGATCGCCGGGCAGGACGCGTCGAGCAGCCCGACCCGGGTGTCGCCGGCGCGGGCTCGGGCGGCGAGGTCGGCCAGGTCGGGGTCGACCGGGGTGATCGCAGCGAGTGTGTCGCCGACTGCCACCGAGTTCGGGCCGGCGACGTTGCACAGCACGCCCCGGCCGCGGGTGTGCAGGAACAGCGACGACAGCTGGCTGATCACCCGCCGGTTGCCCTCCTCCGGGAACGGGCAGAGCAGATCGTCGACGTCGGTGCCGGTGTAGAGGTGCACCACCGGAATCCGCCGGAAGAACGCCACCTGCGCGGCGACCAGCGGGGCCACCCCTCCTCCCGCGATCAGCACGGCCGACGGCATCCGCTCGACGATCAGCTCGTCCAGCCGCACCGACAGCGCGGCCGCGACCTGAACCTGGGAGCTGGGCGCCGCCCCGAGCAGCAGGGTGATCTCCGGCGGCACGCCGAGCGCCTCGAACGCGTCGTGCACCCGCATCGGATCGGACCCGCCGGCCACCACCACCGGTTCGACCCGCCCCTGGTCCGCCATCGCCGTAGCCACCGGCGCCAACCGGGCGGCCTCCGGCCGGCTCCCCGCGAGCACCAGTACCTCGGGCGGGTAGTCGGGCGGCGCACCCAGTGGGTCGGCATTTAACATGGGATCCTCGGCAGCCTGGCGGGGAGCGTGCGGCGAGATTGTTGCGAAATTGTTGGGATCCCCCACGATGCCGGTGCCGCGACGAGGTGTCGAGCCAGCAAACGGAGGTATTCGATTACCCCGTTGAGCGCCCCCGGCGAGGTGCTACGCTCGGACGAGCACGACCACGCGGATGTAGTTCAATGGTAGAACATCAGCTTCCCAAGCTGAATACGCGGGTTCGATTCCCGTCATCCGCTCCACGGAGTTTCCCAGCTCAGGTACGTTCTTCGCGTGCCGTTGAAGGTTCGAGAGATCATCAAGCTGATCGAGGCCGACGGGTGGCGCCTCTCCCGGACGACGGCAAGCCACCGCCACTCGTGCACGACAGCAAACCCGGCGTCGTGACCGTACCCGGCAAGCCGAGCAAGGACTTGCCCATCGGCACCGAGCGCAGCATCCTCACACAGGCCGGCATCGATAAAGAGACTTCGGTGAGCACATACGCGGTCATCATCGAGCGCGCCGACGACGGTGGTTACGGGGCATGGTCCCCTGATCTTCGCGGGTGCGTGGCTCTGGGCGACACCCCGGAGGAGACGCTGGAGGAAATGCGGGACGCCATGTTCGGCCACCTGGCGGTCATGCGTGAGCGGGGCGAGCCGCTTCCGAGCCCGAGCACCGTCAGCGCAACCACGGTCGACGCCGCATAGCGATCCAGCCAGGCCCACCAAGCCAGGGGAAGTGCAGCGTCGGGCCATTAGCGGGCCGTTACCCCCGGTCAACAGGGGTAACCCAGAACCAACCCGGCGCCCAGCTCAGGGCCCCTGCCAGGGCCTGACGGGTTCCCAAGCTGGATACGCGGGTTCGATTCCCGTCATCCGCTCCACGACCGGAAGCCCAGGTGAGACCCGGTACACCGGAGACCTGGACTTTCGTGCACGCCGTGTAGCGCCTCGGCCCATTCACGGGCCATCAGGAACGCGAACTGCGTGATCGGCGCTCACCGCCGTGCAGGAGCGCCGAAGCGCTGGCGAGCAGCCTCACCCGACGTCCCGAGCATGGCACCGATGGCAGCCCAGGAGTGTCCGGCCTCGCGTGCATCCGCCACAGCTGCCGCGACCGCTCGGTCCGCCTCAGCGCGGGCCAGGACCGCCGTGCGAAGCGATTGGAGAGCAGCAGCGTCGTCGATATGCCGTGGGTTCGGCACATGGCTCTCGAATCGCGCGGCGAGTTCGTCCGCGTGCGCAAGGATCTCGTTGATCGTCCGTGGCATCGCTATCACCTGCCTCCTCTGAGGTACTTGGGTCGGGCCGGCATCGCGTGCACGATCACAGCCCACGGTCACCGGCAACAACGCCGATCTCCAGCAGGTTGCCCGAACGATCCGGGCCGATCAGCATCACGAATCCCTCGTCGAGGTCCTCCCTACAGACCGGGTGGTCGAACGCATGCAGCATGTGGTCGTCTGTCACACCGTGCTTGCGGGCGCTTCCCGCGATGATCGGCGCCAGCACATCACCAAGGTAACTTGCGACAAGTTAGCTTGTCAAGATCGGCGTCGGCGGTCGTGCCCGATTCGTGGCCAGAAGAGCGGTCAACAGGGGCCACTCACGGACAATCGAGACCACCGTCGGCCGCAGGTTACGGTCGGCATGCAGGATGATCACCCTGGTTCCCAAGCTGAATACGCGGGTTCCATTCCCGACATCCGCTCCACACCCCAAAGCCCAGTTCGGTTTCTCGGAGTCGCCTGACAACGAGAGCCGACACCGACGCACCGGCGAAGCGCCTTCTCGGCGATCTGCTCGGCAGGTGCCTCGGTGATGCGAGCACAACCGCTCTGATCTCAGCCACGCTCGTTCAACCCACCCATCGAAACCGCCGGGAGCACGTGCCGTGGGTCGGCCCAGAACCGCCGGGCTGGTAACAGGCCCGGGCCCATCGACGCAGAACGCCCGCCCCCGATACGAGAGCGGGCGTTCTGACCGGCCCGGTCTCTAGTCGTCCTGGCCGGGGGCCCGCTCGGCCGGGCTGCCCGTGGTCTCACGGCAGTTCGACGCGCCGGAGGTCCCGCCATGCGGGCCGGGGTTGCCGCCCTCGGCGTGGTCCTCCTCCTTCACATGGTCGGTGCCGTAGTAGGAGAAGCCGGGCTCGGACTGCTCTTCCGCGGTCGTCCCCGTGCAGTGCGCAGCCGAGGCGCTACCGGCGCCGACCAGCACTGCTCCGCCTGTCAGCGCCACGATGGCGGCAGCCCGCGCGAGCTTGGTGAACATGGTGCCTCCGAGAGTAGAAGTGCGAATGGACACTCCTGCGTACGTCCACGACGCCACCAGGGTTCACTCAATGTGAAATACCTTCTCCAATCATCATAATTAACGAGCCGAACACGCCCTTCGCTAGCGTCAACGGTTACCCATAGTCATCATTCCGGGGGCTCGCGCAAATCCACACCGGCGCCTGTCAAGGCCCGCGAGGCGTTCCCGGTGTGATGACCCCGGGGGCGCAGGCCCGGGGGTACGCCGTCGCCGCCGAGCACCGCCGGGGTAACGCAGGCCTGCACAGCAGCCGCCGTAGCTGCGCGGCGCGCGCTGTACCCCCTGAACTCCAGGGTGGTGCCGCCAGCCGCGGCCGCTGCAGCCGGTCAGACCGATACCGCAGGCTCCGAAGCGTCGGTGCTCGACCGGTCGCGGTCGAGTTCCTTCAGCATGAACCAGCTGGTGAGGCTCAGGTAGCCGCCCCAGACCACAACGGGCAGGTAGAAGGCCAGCAGACCGTGGTAGGCGAACGGACCGCTCTTGAAGAACGCCGGCCCAGCCGCGAAGAACAGCGTCGCCGCGCCGGCGAAGGTCAGCCAGGTGAACCAGCGCGGGATCATCGGCTCGGGACGGTCGTCCATCAGCTCCACCACGCCGGTGGCGACCATCTCGATCGCCAGGTAGATCCAGCCGAGCAGGAAGGCGAACCAGGCCCAGTCGTACCAGGACTGGATGACGTCGGCGCCGGTCTCCGGGCGGTAGGCGGCGACGATCCACGCGCAGCAGTTGAAGAAGATGATCAGCGAGATGAATACCCCGCAGACCGCGGTGGTCAGCGACCAGAGCGGGTAGCGGCCCTCGATCTTCTGCAGCATGATGCCGAACGCGATGGAGCCGGGAGTGAGTATGCCGGCCGCGACGTAGAAGATCGAGCAGCCGATCAGCGTGGCCCACTTGTAGGTGTCACTGAACCAGACCTTGGTCTCCTCGAGTCCGAGATCGGCCGGAGCCGGCGCCCAGAAGTGCGCGATGCCCAACCAGCCGATGGCGGTCAGCGCCACGAAGATCAGGTTGCACCACAGCCCAATCTTTTGCGATCCGATCCGTTCCTCGCCGCGCATCGACCGCTCCTTCGCCACCCGGGTCCCCTGGCAAGCTAACGAGCGCCCGACGACTGCGGCAACCAGCGAGGCTGACCCGACCAGGTGAACCCGTCCCGGTCGACCCTGTCGGCCCGGTCGGCCCGGTCGGCCCGGTCGGATCGGTCGGGCCGGTCGGGCCGGTCGGATCGGTCGGATCGGTCGGGCCGGTCGGATCGGTCGAGCCCCGGTCAGCCGGCCAGCGCGCGGCCGAGCGCGTCGCAGGTAGCGGCAGTGGCCGCGCGCGACTCGGGTTCGAGCAGCAGCACCTGGAACGCGTGCGGCAGGTTGTCGAACCGCTCAGCCTGGACGCTCACCCCGGCCGCGCGCAGCTGCTCGGCGAACCGCTCGCCCTGGTCGCGCAGCGGGTCCATCCCGGCGGTCGAGATGTAGGTGGGCGGCATCCGGTCCAGGTGCTCCGAGCGGACCAGCGACACCCGCGGGTCGAGCTGCTGGGCCGGCCGGGGCGCGTACTGGTGCAGCAGATCGCGAAGGTTCTGCCTGGTCAGGATCAGGCCGTGGGCGAACAGGTGCGCGGACGGGTAGTCGTCCACGTCGGCGTCCACCAGCGGGTAGTTCAACCAGGCGAAGCACGGCCGGGGCCCGCCCGGCTCGGCGGCCAGCGCGACCGCGGCCGCCAGGTTGCCGCCTGCGCTGTCCCCGCCGACCGCGATCCGGGCCGGGTCGATGCCGAGGCGGCCGGCATTGGCCGCCGCCCACTCGAACGCCGCAACCGCGTCCTGCCAGGCGGCCGGGAACCGGTGCTCGGGCGCCTTCCGGTAGCCGATGGCCAGCACCTTGCACCGGGCCCGCGCGGCGATGTGCCGGCATAGGTTCGCGTGGCTGGCCAGGCTGCCGACCGTCCAACCGCCGCCGTGGAAGAAGACCAGCAGCCCCGGCTCGGGCCCGAGGTCGGTCGGCTCGTACAGCCGAGCCGGCATCGGCTCGCCGGCCACTCCGGGCACGGTCAGCGCGCGCAGCGGCGACGCGGCGCGGAAGTTCGCGGTGAGCGCGGCGAAGTTGGCGTCCAGCACCGCGCGCACCTGGGCGGTGGGGTGCCGGGCGGCGAAGCTCAGCATCGCGGTCGCCGGCCCGGCCAGAACCGCCAGGCTGGGATTCAGTCGCTGGCCGTCGATGGTCGGGCGGAAGATCATGGCGGCTCTTTCCGGGTCGGGGACGCGGGCGGGTCTTGCCGGGCGGGTTCTGCCGTGCGGGTCTTGCCGGGCGGGTCTTGCCGGGCGAGGCCGCGGCGGGTGCCTCCACGGCTCTCCGGGCAGAAGGCGCCGTGGCGAGTCAGGTAAGCACGGTGGTCGAGGCGCTGTCCGCCCGGGCCAGACCGGGCCACCCGGTCGTGTGACGTGATCGCGACCCGGCCGGGCGCGCGGTAGGTTCCGGCCGACCCGGCGTCCGCGACCGGGACGCAGCCACAGACCGGAGGGTCCCTCCCGTGCCCGTTCTGCAACCCGTCGACGAGCGCTTCTTCGACTCGGCCCCGACCCGGTTCACGCACACCTGGTCGATCGCCCGCCCGGCCGCGCAGGTGTGGTCGGAGCTGGTCGGCGCGCAACCACTGCACTGGTGCAAGGGCCTGTCGATCGCCTGGACCTCGCCGCGCCCGTTCGCGGTCGGCACCCGGCGCCAGGCCACGGTCCTCGGCGGGGTGATCAAGGTCCAGGAGTACTTCTTCGTTTGGGAGGAGGGCCGGCGCTACGCGTTCTACGCCACCGAGGCCAACCTGCCGTTGTTCGAGCGGCTGGCCGAGGACTACGTCGTCGAGCCCGACGGGCCGGACCGCTGCCGGTTCACCTGGTCCGTCGGCATCGAGCCCAGCGCGCTCGGCAAGCCGGGCGGTCCGGTCAACAGCCTGTTGTTCAGCCGGTTCTTCGCCGACACCGGCCGTTACTTCGACGCAGCCTGAGCGGCTTCCCGTCCCTGCCCTCCCGCGCCTGGTGTCGAACTCGGCGAAAGATCACCATCGCTAGCCCTGCGAGCTGTTCGACCGGTATTGCGGATCGGATGCCCCGAGTGAGTCCTGGCTAGTGGGTGTCCGCTCGGGGGCCCTCGGCGAGCAGCGCGTCCTCGACCGTGTCGCACACGGTCAACGCGCGGGCCAGTCCGGAGATCTCCAGCGGTCGACGGACCAGACGGTGATCACCGGGAACCACCCGCAGGTCACGGCGCGGTACCTTGCCGGCTTCGAGCAGGACGGCCAGGCCGCTCGAACCGAGGAAGCTCACCTCGGTCAGATCGAGGACCACGATGCCGATCTCCGGATCGGACCATCCGGCATCGAGTGCATCCGCCAGCACGGGGGCGGTGAGCAGGTCGATCTCACCGACCGCGGCCACCACCACCGCGCCGCCCTCCCGCCGTATCCGCATGGTGAAGTTATCTACCGGCGGTGTCGGGTCCAGCGGTCCGTCGGGCACGATGGATATCCTAGCCCGGCCGGGCAGGGACACAGGCCCGGTTCGGGGGTCGGGGGTCCGGCGCGGAGGCTGTGCCCGGCTGCCGGGCGATACTGAAGTCCGGAGCCCACGTCGGCACACCGGTCGACGGCGTGCGGCCTCACAGTCGGAGCGGTGGCGATGTACCTGGATGAGACCGGCGGCACCGGGCCGCCAGGTTCTGCGGCCGGCATCGGGTCGCTGTTCGCCGGTGGCGGGATGATGGGCCGGGTGATGTCCGCCTGGGACTGGGCCGCGACCCCGGTCGGCGTGCCGGAGAGCTGGCCGGCCAGCCTGCGCGGCGTGGTGCGGATCCTGCTCACCTCACGCTTCTCGATGTGGATGGCGTGGGGCCCTGAGCTGGCCTTCTTCTACAACGACTCCTACCAGCGCGACACCTTGCGGACCAAGCATCCGTGGGCGCTCGGCCGGCCGGCGCGCGAGGTGTGGTCGGAGATCTGGCCGGACATCGGACCGCGCATCGAGTCCGTGCTGAGCACCGGCGAGGCCACCTGGGACGAACGCCTACCGCTGCGGCTGGAACGCAGCGGCTACCCCGAGGAGACCTACCACACGTTCTCCTACAGCCCGCTCACCGACGAGTCCGCACAGGTGGCCGGGTTGCTGTGCGTGGTCACCGAGGACACCCAGCGGGTGCTCGGCGAGCGGCGTCTGCGGGTGCTCAGCCAGCTGGGCGACGTGTCGGCGGTCACCGCGCCCACCGTGCCGCGGGCCTGCGAGGCCGCGCTCGACGTCCTGCGGCGAGCCCGGCTGGACATCCCGTTCGCCTCGATCTACCTGCTCGACGAGGCTCGGACGGCGCTGCGGCGGGCCGCGTTCTACGGCACGCGCGACGACGACGCCATCGTGCCGCTGGAGGTGGATCAGGCTCGCTATGCGGACGAGCCCACCTGGCAGGCGCTGAGCTCCGGTGCCCCCCACCTGCTCGAGGGGCTCGCCGAGAAGCATCCGGGCCTGTTCCTGCCGACCGACGGCCCGATGGGGCACGCCGACCCGGACCGGGCGGTCGCGCTGCCGTTGCTCGGAGCCGGCGGCGGCGAGCTGGTCGGGGTGCTCTTCGCCGGGGCCAGCCCGTTCCGGGCCCTGGACGAGGAGTACCGCCAGTTCCTGAACCTGGTCGCCGGCCAGGTCGGCAAAGCGATCGCCGACGCCACCGCACTGCAGGAGCAGCGGCTGCGCGCCGAGCAGCTCGCCGAGCTGGACCGGGCCAAGACCGAGTTCTTCACCGGCGTCTCGCACGAACTGCGCACCCCGCTGACGTTGATCCGCGGGCCGGCCGAGGACGCCCTGGCCGACCAGGCCGACCCGCTGTCGGCGGGTCAGCGAGCCCGGGTGGAGCTGATCTGGCGCAACAGCGGGCGGCTGCGCCGTCTGGTGGACACGCTGCTGGAGTTCTCCCGCCTGGAGGGCGGCGCGCTGGCGGCCGACCGGACGGCGACCGACCTCGCGGCGTTGACCCGCGGCATCGCCGAGTCGTTCGCGCCGGCGGTCACCCGGGCCGGACTGCGGTTCCGGATCGACTGCCCCACGTTGCCCACGCTGGTGTCGGTGGACGCCGACATGTGGGAGAAGATCGTGCTCAACCTGCTCTCCAATGCGGTGAAGTTCACCCTCAGCGGTCAGGTCGAGGTGGTGCTGCGCCGGCACGAGCAGCCGGCACGCGTCGAGCTGCACGTGGTCGACACCGGGATCGGCATTGCGGAGTCCGAGCAGCCGCGCCTGTTCGAGCGGTTCCACCGGATCCGGGGCGCCGCCGGACGCAGCCACGAGGGTTCCGGTATCGGCCTGGCCCTGGTCGCCGAGCTCGCCGCGTTGCACGGCGGAACGGTCGGGGTGTCCAGCGCGGCGACCCGGGGGTCGGACTTCACGGTGACGCTGCCGGCCGACGCGATCACCGAGATCCCCACCGACTCCCGGCCGACACGCCGACCGGCGTCCGCGCTGGCCGGGCTCTACCGCGACGAGGCGGTGCAGTGGTCGGACTCCGGTGCGGCACCTGACGGGGAGCCGGCCACCCCGGTGGCCGCGCCGATCGACGTCGGCCCGGGCACCGGTGCGACCGTCCTCGTCGCGGAGGACAACCCGGACCTGCGCCGGTTCCTGGCCGGACTGCTGAGCCGCTCGTACACGGTGCTGCTCGCCTCGACCGGCGACGTCGCGCTGGAGCTGGCACGCGCCCGGCAGCCGGACCTGATCCTGACCGACGTGATGATGCCCGGCCTCGACGGGTTCGCCCTGCTGGCCGCGTTGCGCGCGGAACCGGCCACCGCGGCCACCCCGGTCATCCTGCTGTCGGCCCGCGCCGGGGAGGAGGCGATCGGGGCCGGGCTGGCCGCCGGCGCGGACGACTACCTGGTCAAACCGTTCTCCTCGCCGGACCTGCTGGCCCGGGTCCGGTCGAACCTGGCGATGGCCCGGCTGCGCAGCCACGAGGGCGCGTGGCGCACCGCGCTGGTGAACGCCCTGCAGGACGGGTTGTTCGTGATCGACCCGGACGGCTCGGTGATCGAGATCAACGGTGCGTTCACCGCGATGCTGGGCTACGGCACCGAGGATCTGCCGTATCGGCCGGACCATCCGTGGTGGCCGGACCCGGCCGAGGACCCGGAGGGCCACCGGGAGGTTCGTCAGGCGTGGGAAGCGGTGCGGGCGAACGGCTCCGGCCGGTTCCTGCTGCGGCTGCGGCACCGGGACGGCCGCCAGCTCTGGGGCGACTGCTCCGCCGACACGATCCCCGACCGGGACGGCACCCGCAAGCTGATGGTCGGCGTCGTGCACGACGTCACCGCCCAGCACGACGCCGCCACCCGCGACGCCGTGCTGGCCACCACCGGGAGACTGTTCAGCCGGCCCGGCACGGTGCGGGAGCGGCTGGACGAGTTCGCCCGGGCCGTGGCGCCCGTCCTGGGCGACCTCGTGCTGGTCATGCTGGTCGGCCCGGACGGCCGCCTGGCACCGGTCGTGGCCGCGCACCCGAGCCGCCCCGAGCTCGCCGACGCCGCCCTTCGCCTGCCCGCGCACCACCCGCCGCCCGCGCACCGCCAGCGGTACGGGTCCGGACAGGCGTTCGTCCTCGACGAGCCGCCCGAACCGCTGCGCGGCGAGTTGCGGGCCGCGGCCCCGCACGGCCGGGCGCACAGCTGCCTGGTGGCGCCCATGGTGGTGGGCGGGCATCTGCTCGGCGTGCTGAGCCTGGTGTCCACCGTGCGCCGAGGCGCCCACGACGCCGCCGATCTGGCGCTCGCCGAGGAACTGGGTCGACGGATCACCGGGCTGCTCGAAGCCGAACGGGTGGCCGAGGCCGAGCGCCGGCTGCACGACGCAACCACCGCCCTGGCGGCGTCGGCGTCGGTGTCCGAGGCCGCCACCGCGCTCGCCCGGGTCGTGCAGCAGGCCATGGGCACCAGTGGGTGCGCCATCTACACCGCGCACCCCGACCATCCCGCGCTGCTGCGTCTGGTCCACCATGTCGGGTACTCCGACCAGGTGGTCGACACCTACGCCGCGGTGCACACGTCGGCGGACATCCCGGTGGCGGTCGCGGCCCGAACCGGCGAGCCGGTGTGGGTGGGCAGCCGGGCAAGCTGGCTGACCGACTTCCCCCACCTCGTGGCCGTGGCCGACGCCGACCAGGCCACCGCGCTGATGGCACTACCCCTGCGGGTGGTCGATCGGGTCCTCGGCGTGATCGTCGCCCGGTTCGACACCGAACGCGCGTTCCCGCTGCAGGAACGCGACTTCCTGACGACCCTGGCCGCCCTGGCCGCCCAGGCGTTCGAGCGGGCCGAGCTCACCGATGCCCACTGGCGCATCGCGCAGACCCTGCAGCACAGCCTGCTGCCCGGCGAGCTGCCCACGCCCTCCCGGCTGGACCTGGCGGTGCACTACGAGCAGGCCGGCCGACACATCCGGGCCGGTGGCGACTGGTACGACGTCATCGTGCTCGACGAGCACCGGGTGGCGATCGCGGTGGGCGACGTGGTCGGTGACGGTCCGGCCGCGGCTGCCGTGATGGGACAGCTGCGCAGCGCGCTGGCCGCCTACCTGCTCGACGACAACGGTCCCGCCCGGGCGTTGCACCTGCTCAGCCAGTTCGCCCAACGGGTCGACGGTGCGCTGGGCAGCACGGCGGTGTGCCTGATCCTGGACACCGGTCGTGGCGAGCTGCGTTGGTGCCACGCCGGGCACCCGCCGCCGCTGGTCGTGCAGCCGCCTTCGCCGGCCTGCGGCACCGCGCAGGCTCGTTTCCTGCAGGGCGCGGACGGCATCGTCCTCGGGGTGAGCCCGCAACCCGACGGTCCGCCGTGGTACTCGGAGGGCCGACTCGACCTGGTTCCCGGTTCCAGCGTGCTGCTCTACACCGACGGGCTGGTCGAGCGGCGGGGCGAGGTGATCGACGACGGGCTGGCCCGGCTGGCGACGGTTGCCACGGCGCACGCCGACGCACCGCCCGCGGGGCTGTTGGCGGCGGCGCTGGAGGGCAGTTGCCCCGCGGCCGGCTTTACCGACGACGTCGCGCTGGTCGTCGCCCGGCTGCTGCCCGCGCCAGTACGGGAGCGGCGGCCCGCCGTGCCTCAGCAGCTGGGTGCGGTGCGACGGGTGGTGAAGCAATGGGCGCTGGCGGCGGCCCTGCCCGAGCAGCTCACCGGGGATCTGCAGCTCGCGCTCGGCGAGGCACTGGCGAACGCCGTCGAGCATGCCTACGGCGACGTGGGCATCGGCGACGTCGCCTTCGAGCTCGACCGCGGCGTGGACGGTTCGGTGCGGGTGGGGGTCCGCGACTGGGGCAGCTGGCGCCCCGCACCCTCGGAGAATGGCCACCGGGGCCGGGGGCTGGCGATGATCCGGGCGCTGGCCACCGACGTGTCGGTGGACACCCGCGGCCCCGGAACCCGGCTGCGCTTCACGCTGCAACCATCCCGGCCGGAGACCGACGAGGGCTGATGACCCCGTCGCCACCACCACCCGATATGGCGTGGCGCCGGCTCACCCACACAGGTTAAGGTCCGGGAGATCACCTGTGTGGGTCTGTGGACGGCCCGCGGGATGTCGGCGCCGAGGGGGGCGGGGTGGACGGACCGAGCGCGGATTCCACGGAGCGCGCGGATCGGACGCGGCTGGTGGGCGATCTGTACCGGATCACCGAGTCGATCAGGCACGGGCGTGCCGGCGACGCGGACGACCCTGCCGCCTGGCCGACGTTCCGGGAGACCCTGGTGACCCAGGCGGTGGACGATCTCGAGGCCGAGCACGTCGACCTGCCCACCACCCTGCGACTGGTCGCGGAGATCTCCTGGCGGGAGGGTCGGCTGCACGCCGACGAACCCGACGACTCCGCACGACTGCCCAGCCAGTCGGATCGCCGGGACTGACCGGCCGATCGGCCGTCCCCGGGCCCTTGACAGCGAAGTACCCTGATAGTTCCAGTAGCAATAGTTTCTCCGGCGGCTTGTCGCCGCCGTGGGGACGGGGGTCCGGGTGGACTACGACATCTTCGCGCTGGGCGACGTGCGGCTGAGCACCGGACAGACCCTGCGCGACGCCAAGCTCGCGTACCAGACCTATGGCACGCTGAACGAGGACCGCTCCAACGCCATCGTCTACCCGACGTGGTACTCCGGGCAGCACCACGACAACGAGTGGCTGATCGGCGAGGGCATGGCGCTCGACCCGGCGAAGTACTTCATCATCGTGCCGAACATGCTCGGCAACGGGCTGTCCTCCTCACCGAGCAACTCCCCCGCGCCGCACAACGGGCCACGCTTCCCGAACATCACCGTCCAGGACAACGTCGCCCAGCAACACCGGCTGGTCACCGAACACTTCGGCATCGAGTCGCTGCAACTGGTCACCGGCTGGTCGATGGGAGCCGGCCAGACCTACCAGTGGGCGGTCAGCCACCCCGAGATGGTGCAGCGGATCATGCCGTTCTGCGGCTCGTCGAAGACCGCCGAGCACAACGTGGTGTTCCTGGAGGGCGTCAAGCACGCACTGATCACCGACGCGGCCTGGCAGGAGGGCATGTACGAGAAGCAGCCGGTGAAGGGTCTGCGCGCGGTCGGGCGGGTGTACGCCGGGTGGGGCCTGTCCCAGGCGTTCTACTGGCAGCAGCTGTATCGCAGGGACCCGTTCGACTTCGCCACGCTGGAGGACTTCCTGGTCGGGTTCTGGGAGGGCTTCTTCCTGGCCAAGGACGCCAACAACCTGCTCACCATGCTCTGGACCTGGCAGCACGGCGACATCGGCCAGACCCCCGGATTCGACGGCGACCACGTCAAGGCCCTGGCCTCGATCCAGGCCAAGGCCATCGTGATGCCGGCGGAGAAGGATCTCTACTTTCCGCCCGAGGACGAGCAGTACGCGGTGTCGCACATGCCCAATGCCGAGCTACGCGTCGTTCCCGGCGTGTGGGGGCACTTCGCCGGCGGTGGGGTGAACCCCGCCGACACCCGGTTCATCGACGAGGCGCTCAAGGAGCTGCTGGCGAGCTAGCAGGCCGTAACCCACTCCCTGCCAGTCCAGCAGCGCCACCGGCACCGTCGCGTCCTTGGCGTCGAAGAGCAGGTTGTCCGCCCGCAGGTCGCTGTGCCACAGGCACCGCGGCTGGCTCAACACGGCCTTCCACGCGTCGAGGTGCTCGTTCAGCCTCGCGGCCTCGTCCAGCTGGTCCTGCGGGACGAGGTCGCCGAAGTTCTCCCGGAAGGTGCCCGTGGTGGCGGGGAAGTTGTCGGTTACGTGGGTGAACGAGGCGACGGTGCCGCCCAGCCACCCGACCCCGGCGAGGGTGGAGTCTTGCCACGAACCGGCGTGCAGCGCGGCGGCCTGTTCGACCGTCGCGGCGGCCTCGTCGGCGGTGCAGCCGACCAGCTGGTCCACGGTGCGCGCCGGGGACATGTCCTCCATCAGCAGCACGAAGTCGGTCTCGTTGGCCGCCAGCGCGGCGTGCAGCGGGGTGGGGATGGCGAGCTGGCCGGCGCGGGTCAGCCCGGGCGCGATCTCCTCGTAGAACCGGATCTCGTTGCGGTAGTACCCGGACTGCTGGCCGAACGCCCGGCTGGTCGCGTCGTCGGAGGGGAACTTGCCGACCACCGTCGCCGGGCCGACCGCGCCCGGCGAGTAGCTCAGGGTGAACCGGAAAGAGTCGGCGAGCTGGCCGGTGCCGCAGGTCTCCCGCCGCGCCTCTACCACCTCGCCGCGGGTCAGCGCGCCGGCGGCGGTGAGTACCTCGGTGAGGTAGCCGGCGTCGACCTTCTCCACGTGCACCACGGGGTCCAGGACACTCACGGGCGCTCCTCGGGGTCCGCGGCGGCACGGTCGTCTCCCGGCCGGCGTCGTCGGTCAGCTTGGCGGTGAAGCGACGGTGGAAGAAGTCGTTGTCCAGGTCGTAGTCGAACGCGGCGGCCACGATCTCGGCGGTGTGCCCGGCCTTGTGCGCGTAGCCGCGCACGTTCGTCCGGCCGTATCCGTGCAGGTCCATCACGTGCACTGAGACGTCCTCGGCCAGGAAGTTGGCCCACTTGTAGTGCAGCGTGGCGGCCCAGGACCGGGCTCCCCAGGAGTGGTCGCGGTGACAGAAGGCATCGAACTCGAGCACCTCGCCATCCAGCGTGACCGTGCCCCGGGCCCCGCCGCCCTGCTCGAACCGGTCGTCGGCGAACCAGGTCGGGAACGGGTCCGGGTGCGAGCTGTAGGCGTACGGGGGGTGCCCGGCGGTGAAGGTGAAGTCCATGGCCAGCCGCTGGCCGGCGTAGCCGATGTGCGAGGAGCGCAGCGGTTCGTGCAGCGCGACGTGGATCGGGCCGGCCTTCCAGTCGTCGAAGCCCATCTCGACGGACACCGGGACCTCGTCCACCCGCTCGAACACCGGCCCGCTCAACCGGGGCCCGAAGGCGATGCCGGCCACCCCGGCCTTGCCGAACGCGTCGACCCAGGTGTACGCCACCAGCCCGAGCCCCTCGGTGGCCAGCGGGATCACCCAGACCAGCGACTCGCGCATGAACGGGCCGTCCGCCCAGTGCTTGGCCAGCGTGCGCCCGTTCCGCCCGGTGAGGTTCAGCCGCAGCAGCGGTCCGGTCATCGCGTCGAACCCGGTGGCCAGCACATGTCGTCCAGGTTGCTCACACCTTCGAGCGAACCCGACGAAGTTGATCTCGCCGAGACCCACCGGCCCCGGCCCCGGCCCTAGGGTGGCCGGGTGGCCCGGATTCCGCTGGTCGATCAGCACGACGACGACGCCGACCCGCTGGCGCGGGCGCTGCTGGCCGCCGCCGAATCGGCACAACCAGACATCGGCGTGCTCAACGTGCACCGCGCGCTGGCCAACCACCCCCGGGCGATGCAGAAGTTCTTCGAGTTCGCCGAGGTCGTCTACTTCGACAACAGTCTGGACGACCCGAAGCTGCGCGAGCTGCCGTACCTGACATCCGCGGTGGCGAACAACTGCTTCTATTGAACGCCGACCCACTTGATGCTCGGTCGAGCATCCGGACTCACCGACGAGCAGATGTCGCACCTGCTCGACGACCCCTTCCCCGAGGGCATGTTCACCCCCGCCGAGCAGGCGATCATCGTGTTCGCACGTACCTCGACGTGGTTCCAGCCGATCACCGACGAAATCTGGGCCAACCTGTCGAAGCACTTCAGCACCAGGCAGATCATGGACATCTCGCTGACCGTGGGGCTGGACCAGATGGTCAGCCGGTTCCACGCCACCGTGCGCACCGACGTGGACGGCGCCACCACCGACCAACTGGCCGGTTCCTGCCCGGTGCCACTGCCTCCGATGCCGCCGACGGACTGAGGCGGGGGTTGGTGCGGGCCCGGTCGGGCTGGCACCGTCGGAAGGCGTGTGTAGCGTCGGCCGGATGAGCCCGGGACGCCTGCACGGCAAGGTCGCGCTGATCACCGGCGCGGCGCGGGGGCAGGGGCGCAGCCACGCGCTGCGGCTGGCCCGCGACGGCGCGGACGTGATCGCGCTGGACATCTGCGCCGACCTCGACTCGGTGGCCTACCCGCTGGCCACCCCGGTCGACCTGGCCGAGACCGTCGCCCAGGTGGAGGCGCTGGACCGCCGGATCGTGGCGGCCGAGGTGGACGTTCGGGACGCCGACGCGCTGGACGCCGCGGTCGCCGACGCGGCCGCCCAGCTCGGCGGGGTGGACATCGTGCTGGCCAACGCCGGGATCGGCATGGCGAAGCCGGACGTGCCCGCCCGCGCCGCCTTCCGGGACATGGTGGAGGTCAACCTGTTCGGCGTGTGGAACACCGTGCACGCCGCCGCCCCGATCATGATCGAGCAGCGGCGCGGCGGGTCGGTCGTGCTGACCAGCTCGGTGATGGGGCTGTCCGGGCGGGCCGGGGTGGGCGGTGACCATTACGGCGGCACCGAGGGCTACGTCGCGGCCAAGCACGCGTTGGTCGGGTTGGCCCGCAACTGGGCCCGCTGGCTGGCGCCGCACGACATCCGGGTCAACACGGTGCACCCCAGCGGAGTGCGCACGCCGATGATCGTCAACTCGGCCGTCGAGGCGATCTTCCCGACCCCACCGGAGCACGGCTCGGACGTGGGCAACCTGCTGGACGTGCTGATGCTCGAGCCGGAGGACATCAGCAATGCCGTCGCCTGGCTGGTCTCCGACGAGGCCCGCTACGTCACCGGGGTGGCGCTGCCGGTGGACGCAGGCTTCAGCACCCCCTGACCGCGTGCCGCTGAACGCGCGGGGTCGGGCGCCGCGTCGCGTTCGGTGCAACGCGGCCAGGCCCGGCGCAGTCGGCACCGCTCAGCGCGGGGGCTTGCGGGGGCGCAGGAAGGTGCCGCTGCCGGTGGCCACGCCGTCCCGGATTCCGGGCGGCCGGAGGTCAGTGATACGCAACTATTGGTCGAGCTCATCGGTGGCGAGAACGCCAAGATCAGCGTTTGGGTGCGCAAACGGAAGGTGGATGGCCGTTCTCGCACCGAAACGGCGATCATCCATGTCGTGAACAGCCCCGCCCCGCACCTCGCCGTAGGGGTCGCAGGCCTCGTTCTTCGGCGTCCAGGCGCCCTCGCAGATCCCGTTCGCGGCCGAGTCGAAGTGCACCTCCAGCAGTGCACCACCAGCGGCGCACCCCCAGCAGCAGCTTGCGTACACCAGGCGGAGCGTCATGTCGCGAAGCACGGCGTCAGAGGTGAACATGCCCACACCATGCTGTGTGCGCCGTCCCCCACTACCAGGGGCGGGAAGCCACGTCGATACCCTCGTACGCGTGAGTGTGGACCTGATTGTCGTCGGTTCGGGGTTCTTCGGTCTGACGGTGGCCGAGCGGGCTGCCACCGAGCTGAACAAGCGGGTCCTGATCCTCGATCGGCGTGCGCACATCGGCGGCAACGCCTACTCCGAGCCCGAGCCGGAGACCGGTATCGAGATCCACCGCTACGGCGCGCACCTGTTCCACACCAGCAACCAGCGGGTGTGGGACTACGTCAACCGGTTCACCAGCTTCACGAACTACCAGCACCGGGTGTTCGCCCGGGTCGCCGACCAGGTGTACGCGTTCCCGATGAACCTGGCGCTGATCAACAGCTTCTTCGGCCGCAGCCACACCCCGGACGAGGCCCGCGCGTTGATCGCCGAACAGGCCGAGGAGTTCGACACCGCCGCCGCGACGAACCTCGAGGAGAAGGCGATCTCGCTGATCGGGCGCCCGCTCTACGAGGCGTTCGTCAAGGGTTACACCGCCAAGCAGTGGCAGACCGACCCCACCGAGCTGGCGCCGGGAATCATCGCCCGGCTGCCGGTGCGCTACACCTTCAACAACCGGTACTTCAACGACACCTACGAGGGGCTACCGGTCGACGGCTACACCGCGTGGCTGAAGAAGATGGCCGAGCACCCGAACATCGAGGTGCGGCTGAACACGGACTACTTCGACGTCCGGGACGCGCTGACCGCCGCCAACCCCGGCGCGGTCACCGTCTACACCGGCCCGCTGGACCGCTACTTCGACAACAGCGAGGGCGAGCTGAGCTGGCGCACCCTGGACTTCGAGCAGGAAGTGCTCACCGACACCGGTGATTTCCAGGGCACCTCGGTGATGAACTACAACGACATCGACGTGCCCTACACCCGGATCCACGAGTTCCGGCACTTCCACCCCGAGCGTGACTACCCGACCGACAAGACGGTCATCGTGCGGGAGTACTCCCGGTTCGCCACCTCGGGCGACGAGCCGTACTACCCGGTGAACACCGCCGAGGACCGGGCGAAGCTGGAGCGCTACCGCGAGCTCGCCCGCAAGGAGACGGTCAACCGGCAGGTGTTGTTCGGCGGCCGGCTGGGCACCTACAAGTATCTGGACATGCACATGGCGATCGGGTCGGCGTTGACCATGTTCGACAACCGCATCGCGCCGTACTTCACCGAGGGTCGCGCCCTGGATGGCGCCGACCCCATCGACTGACCCCGGACAAAGGACTGATCCGAGAAGATGACCGAGCTCGCCGAGCACGCCACCAGCATCCCCAACGGGCACATCCCGGTCCCGGCCGGTCAGCCGGCCGCCGCCGGAGTGAGCTGGGACGGGCCGGGCGGCCTGCTGCAGCGGATCATCCTGCCGCGCACCGGTGACCCGCTCGACGTCCGGGCGCTCTACCTGGACGAGGACGAGGGCAACCGCAAGCGCGCCCAGGCCGACGGGCGTACCACGCTGCGGATGCCGCCGTCCTCGGAGATCAGCTTCGCGGCGTACTTCAACGCGTTCCCGGCCAGCTACTGGCGGCGCTGGACGACGCTGGAGGAGGTCGAGCTGCGGCTGGCCGTGGACGGTGAGTGCCGGATCGACATCTACCGGTCCAAGGCCGACGGCACCCAGATCCACGTCCGCGGGGTGGTGCTCGGCGAGCATTCGGCGCCTGGTGAGCAGGCCAGCGGGGTGCACCATGGCCGGTTCGTGCTCGACCTGCAGCCGTTCGAGGACGGCGGCTGGTACTGGTTCGACCTGACCACCTCCGACGACCCGGTGACCCTGCTGGAGGCCGGCTGGTACGCGCCGGTGGACGCGCCGGGCCGGGCGAAGGTGGCCATCGGCATCACCACGTTCAACCGGCCGGACGACTGCGTGGCCGCGCTCGCCGCGATCGGTGAGGACCCGTTGGTGCTGGCCGCGATCGGCGTGCTGAACGTCGCCGACCAGGGCAGCCGCAAGATCCGGGACGCCGCCGGGTTCGCCGCCGCCGCCACGGTGCTGGGCGATCGGTTGCGAATCCACGACCAGGCGAACCTGGGCGGCTCGGGCGGGTTCTCCCGGGGCATGCACGAGGCGCTGACCAACAGCGACTGCGACCAGATCCTGCTGATGGACGACGACATCGTGATCGAGCCCGACTCGATCCTGCGCGCGGTGGCGTTCTCCCGGTTCGCCGAGAGCCCGATGATCGTCGGTGGCCAGATGCTCAACCTGCAGGCCCGCAGCCACCTGCACACCATGGGCGAGGCGGTGGACCGGCACAAGTTCAAGTGGGGCCCGGCGCCGCACGTCGAGCACGACCACGACTTCGCCAAGTACCCGCTGCGCGACGAGGACTCCGAGGACCTGCACCGCCGGATCGACGTCGACTACAACGGCTGGTGGATGTGCCTGATCCCGCGCACCATCGCCGAGCAGCTCGGCCTCCCGCTGCCGCTGTTCATCAAGTGGGACGACGCCGAGTACGGGCTGCGCGCGCAGGCCGCCGGCCACCCCACCGCCACCCTGCCCGGCGTGGCGATCTGGCACATGCCGTGGTCGGACAAGGATGACGCCACCGACTGGCAGGCCTACTTCCACCTGCGAAATCGGCTGGTGGTGGCCGCGCTGCACAGCCCCTACCGGCACGGCGGCGCGCTGTTCCGCGACAGCATGAAGAACACCCTCAAGCACCTGATGTCGCTGGAGTACTCCACGGTGGCGTTGCAGGAACTGGCCATGCAGGACTTCGCGGCCGGCCCGGACGCACTGATGGACCAGCTGGCGCAGGCGCTGGGCGACGTGCGGCGCAAGCGCGCGGAGTACCACGACGGCCGGGTGCTGGCCTCGGCCAAGCAGCTGCCGCTGCCCTCGATGGACCGGGTGCGAGCGGCACGCTTCCTCAAGCCGCCGACCAACCCGATCACCATCGGCGTCACCCTGGTCAGCGGCCTGGTGCACAACCTGATGCCGGCCCGACCCGAGCACCACACCCGCCCGCAGCTCAACGTGGCCGCCCAGGACGCCCGCTGGTTCCTGCTGTCCCGGTTGGACGGCGCGACGGTCGGCACCTCCGACGGCCGGGGCGTGGCCTACCGCAAGCGCGACCCCCGGGTGTTCTGGAAGCTGCTCACCGTGGCGGTCGGCAACCACGTGCGGCTGTCCCGGGAGTTCCCCCGGCTGCGGCGCACCTACCGCGCCGCGCTGCCCGAGCTGACCGGCAGTGCCCGCTGGGAGCGGGTGTTCGGCATCGGCGAGCACGTCGACCCGGCCGCCAGGTAACCCGCATCGATGGCCGCCCCGACCGGCAACCGCACCGATACCGGTTCCCCGCCACCACTCGGCTCCCCGCCAGAAACGCTGGAGACCGCGCGCGGTGAGATCCGGACGCTGACCGGGCTGCGGCTGTTCGCGGCCGCCTGGGTGGTGATCTTCCACTTCCAGTTCACCCCGGGCGGCTTATTCGCCTCGGTGCTGGGTCCGGTCGACCCGCTGGTGGAGACCGGCGCCCTCGGGGTCGACCTGTTCTACGTGCTCAGCGGGTTCGTCATCGCGTTCACCTACCTCGGCCGGGTCGGCCCGGCCTTGCGGCCCCGGGTCGCCTGGACGTTCCTCTGGGCCCGGGTCTGCCGGGTATGGCCGGTGTACGCAGTGGTCACCAACCTCTTCGGGCTGTTCCTGTTCGCGAAGCTGACCTGGGGCGCGGACGGCGTGATCGCCTACCAGAGCGTGCAACCGGAGATGACCTTCGGTGCCTGGCTCGAGCAGATGTTCATGGTGCAGCTGTGGACACATCCCTGGCATGACGGCGTCTCCTGGGTCGGGCCGGCCTGGTCGATCAGCGCGGAGTGGCTGGCGTACGTGCTGTTCCCGCTGACCGCGCTGGCGTTCTTCCGGCTGGGCCGATGGCGGGGGCGGGCCGCGCGCTGGGTGCTCGCCGCGCTGGCCGTGGCGTTGATGGCGCCGATAGCGGTGCTGTGCCTGCGCACCGGCAGTCCATACTTCCCGTACAGCTGGGCGGCCCGGATCGGCGCCGGGTTCGCCAGCGGCGTGCTGGTGTTCCTGGTGGTCCGCCGGATCCCGCTGAACCCCCGGGTGCGCCGCGTGGCGGCCTGGGTGGTGGGGCTGACCGGTCTGGCCATCCTCGGCGGACTGATGCTCGGCGGAATCCTGGGCGCCGGGCCCGACGGCGCGGAGCGCGGCGGGATCGTGCTGATCCTGTTCCCGGTGCTGGTCGGCGCGCTGGCCCTGGCCGGCGGCGGGCCGGCGCGGATCCTGGCCACCGATTGGGCGGTGCACGGCGGCCGCATCTCCTACAGCCTCTACCTGGTGCACGTGGTGATCTTCGAGGTCGTCTGGACCGCGATGCGCCGCTATCCGGCGCTCGGCCCGGACACCCCGGGCGGCGTCGCGCTGGGCCTGGCCGGGCTGGTCGGCACGTTCGTCGCCGCGCACCTACTCTGGCGGTGGGTGGAGGAGCCCTCCCGAATAGCCCTGCGCCGGCTGAGCGACCGCCGCGCGGCGGTCTGAGAGCGGCCGGGGCTCTGCTCGGGTCACGCCGTGCCGGTGCCTCGACTTCGGCAGGTCACCACCCGGCTCCCGGCCCAAGCGGCACCGGATTCGGCCTCCCTGCCGAGCTGCCGGGCCAACCCGGGCTCAGCGGGCGCTGTCGTCGCGCAGCATCGACGGGATGGTGCGCAGCAGGATGCCGAGGTCGCTGAGAAAGCACTTGTCCCGGACGTACGCGAGGTCCAGGTGCAGCATCTCCAGCGTGCTCATCGAGGAGCGGCCGCTGACCTGCCAGAGACCGGTCAGCCCCGGCCGCACCGAGAACCGGGGCTGGAACTCCGCCGGGAACATGTCGGCTTCCCACTCCAGGCAGGGACGGGGGCCGACCAGCGCCATGGTGCCGATCAGCACGTTGATCAACTGCGGGAGCTCGTCGAGGCTGGTCTTGCGCAGGAACGCGCCGATGCTGGTGACGCGAGGATCGCGGTCGAGCTTGTAGCTGCCCTCGACCGACGTGTCCTCGCCGCGCAGCTCGGCGGCCACCAGTCGGCGCAGCATCTCGTCGCCGACGCCGGTGCGCATGGTGCGGAACTTGTACATGGTGAACGTCTCGCCGCGGTGGCCCACCCGGCGCTGCCGGAAGAGCGCCGGCCCACTGCTGTCCCACCGGATGATCAGCGCGATCACGATCATCGGGACCGCCAGGACGAGCAGCCCCATCGCCGCCAGGACGATGTCCACCATGCGCCCAGCCGCCGACTGCCAGGACCGCGCATTCAGGTTGGAACCGACGCCGCGACGCGCGCGCGTGAACGCTTCGAGCGTGGACACCAATCCCCCTCCTGCCGGTGACGTCTCCGGTAGATCGGTCCCGGATGCCGCCGTGTTACGGGCTGACGCTGTTTCTTCTCAGTTCTCAGGTTACGATCCGATGATCACCATGCTGCCTGTCACAGTGGTAAACGGCGGAAGACGGGTCGCGGTACGTGTCGGAGCACGCTCATCACCGCACGTAGCGGCGCCGGCGCCCATACCAGCTCGCGCCGCTTGCGCACCGCGTCCACCACCACCTCGGCGACCCGCTCGGCGGTGACCGACAGTGGCGCCGGCTTCATACCCTCGGTCATCCGGGTCCGGACGAAACCCGGGCGGACCACGGTGACCAGCACGCCGGACGGCCGCAACGCCTCGGTGAGCCCGGTGTAGAACCCGTCCAGGCCGGCTTTGGTGGAGCCGTAGACGAAGTTCGACCGCCGCACCCGCTCGCCGGCCACCGAGGACAGCGCGACCAGCGCTCCGTGGCCCTGCCGCTTCAGGTGGCTCGCGAGTGCGACACCACACGACACCGCCGCCACGTAGTTGACCTCGGCCAGCTCGATCGCCAGCTCGACGTCGGTCCAGGCCTGTTCCGCATCGCCGAGGACGCCGAACGCGACGATCGTGACGTCTATGTCGCCCTCGGCGAAGGCCTTGGCGACCACCTCGGCGTGCGAATGTGGAGCACGTGCGTCGAAGTCGAGGCGCTGGACCGTGCAGCCGACCCGCTCCAGGCGTGCCTTCGCCTCGTCCAACCGGGGCGACGGCCGGGCCGCGAGCACCACCCGCATCGGGCGGTCGGCGGCAAACCGCTCGACCACCGCCAACCCGATCTCCGACGTGCCACCCAGCACCAGCACCGATTGCGGGTTGCCCACCGCGTCGATCATGATTTCTCGCCCCGCAAGCTCGGATCGGTCACTTCTCCACCAGCTCCAGACGCCGGGCCAGGTCCGAGGTGAACACCCCGTCCGGGTCGGCCGCGTTGCGGGCCTTGCGCCACTCGTCCAGCCGGGGATAACCGCGGCGGATGGCATCGGCCGAGGTGCGGGACTCCTTGGCGAGGTAATGCCGACCGCCCGCGCCCAGCACCAGCTCGTCCAGCTCGGAGCACAGCCGGTGCAGCCCGGGCGCGATCGGGAAGTCCACGGTGATCGTCCAGCCGGGCGCCGGGAACGACAACGGAGCGGCGTTACCCGGCCCGAACCGCTTCAGCACGTTCAACCCGGACGAGTGCCGCGAGGACGCGATCACCTCGATGATCCGACGAAAGGTGTCCTCCGCGCCGAACGGCACGATGAACTGGTACTGCAGGAAACCACGGCGGCCGTATACCCGGTTCCAGTCCGCGAACACGTCGAGAGTCTGATAGAAGGCTGTGATGTTCTGTACCGCGCCGCGCTGCCGGCGAGGGGCCTTGCGCCACCACAGCTCGCTGAACGCACGCAGCGTGTGCCGGTTGGCCAGGCCGCTGGGGAACACGTCGGGAAAGGTCAACAGCTGCGGCGCGTCGAACCGCAGCGGAGCGCGGCGCAGCTTCGGCGGCAGCTCGTCGACCCGGGCCAGGCTGCCGCGGGTGAGCACGGCCCGGCCCAGCGCCGACCCTGTGGTCGTGGTGTCGAACCAGGCGGCGGAGTAGTCGTAGCGGTCGTCCGAGCCGTCGGTGAGCAGCGACATCAGCTCGTCGAGATTGTCCGTGCGGTCGGTGTCGACCACGAAGTACGCGCTCTCGCACGTCTTGAGCCGTAGAGTTGCCCGCAGCACGATGCCGGTCAGCCCCATGCCGCCGATGGTGGCCCAGAACAGCTCGGCCTCCGGCCCGTCCGGGGTCAGCGTGCGGACCACCCCGTCGGCGCAGGCCAGGTCGAGGGACAGCACGTGGTTGCCGAAGCTGCCGGCGCTGTGGTGGTTCTTGCCGTG
>JBQTKB010000143.1:0-13399 GCA_052386505.1 Pseudonocardia sp. | reverse complement strand
ACCAACGCCCGCATCCTGATCCACCAGCCGGCGTTCGAGGGCGTGTACGGGCAGGTGTCTGACCTGGAGATCCAGGCCGCCGAGATCTCCAGGATGCGGCGGTTGCTCGAGAGCACGCTCGCCCGGCACACTGGTCGGGATGAGGACCTCATCCGCGCCGACATCGAGCGCGACAAGATTCTCACCGCCGGAGAGGCCAAGGACTACGGCATCGTCGACGAGATCATCCAGAGCCGCAAGCTGTCGGTCGTGGGCAACTGATCTGGCCCACGAGTAGATGAGCGGTGGATGCCGACCGGTGCGACACGCCGGTGCTGGTGTCCTACACCGTTGCCTCGCCAAACGGGAGCACGCTGATGCTCCCCGCTCGGCGGGTTTGACGAGTACGGTTTCGGAGTAGGCGTGCCACCCGGGTTCGCCAGTTAGGACTAGGTTCGCACTCATGGCGCGCATCGGTGACGGCGGTGACCTGCTCAAGTGCTCCTTCTGCGGGAAGAGCCAGAAGCAGGTCAAGAAACTCATCGCCGGACCCGGCGTCTACATCTGCGACGAATGCATCGACCTGTGCAACGAGATCATCGAGGAGGAACTGGCCGAGGCCGGCGAGGTCAAGCTCGACGAGCTGCCCAAGCCGGTGGAGATCCACGACTTCCTCGACCAGTACGTGATCGGCCAGAACGACACCAAGCGCACCCTGTCGGTGGCGGTCTACAACCACTACAAGCGCATCCAGGCCGGTGATCGGCGCGGCGCCGACGGCGGCGACGGGGTGGAGCTGGCCAAGTCGAACATTCTGATGCTCGGCCCCACCGGGTGCGGCAAGACCTACCTCGCGCAGACTCTGGCCAAGCTGCTGAACGTGCCGTTCGCGATCGCCGATGCCACCGCGTTGACCGAGGCGGGCTACGTCGGCGAGGACGTCGAGAACATCCTGCTGAAGCTGATCCAGGCCGCCGACTACGACGTCAAGCGGGCCGAGACCGGCATCATCTACATCGACGAGGTCGACAAGATCGCCCGCAAGTCGGAGAACCCGTCGATCACCCGGGACGTCTCCGGGGAGGGCGTGCAGCAGGCCCTGTTGAAGATCCTGGAGGGCACCACCGCCTCGGTCCCCCCGCAGGGCGGGCGCAAGCACCCGCACCAGGAGTTCATCCAGATCGACACGACGAACGTGCTGTTCATCGTGGCCGGTGCGTTCGCCGGGCTGGAGAAGATCATCGGAGACCGGTCCGGCAAGCGCGGCATCGGGTTCGGTTCGGAGATCCGGTCCAAGAAGGACCTCGGCTCCACCGAGAGCTTCGGCGACGTGATGCCCGAGGATCTGATCAAGTTCGGGCTGATCCCCGAGTTCATCGGCCGGCTGCCGGTGGTCGCTTCGGTCAGCAGCCTGGACAAGGACGCGCTGGTGCAGATCCTCACCGAGCCGCGCAACGCGCTGGTCAAGCAGTACCGCAAGCTGTTCGAGATGGACGGCGTGGAGCTGGAGTTCAACGACGACGCGCTGGACGCGGTCGCCGACCAGGCCATCCTGCGCGGCACCGGGGCCCGGGGTCTGCGCGCCATCATGGAAGAGGTCCTGCTTCCGGTGATGTACGACATCCCCAGCCGCGACGACGTGGCGAAGGTGCAGGTCACCGGCAAGACCGTGCGGGAGAACGTCAACCCGACGATCGTGCCCCGCCAGCCCGCGCGCCGCGAACGCCGCGAGCGCTCGGCCTAGCCCAGCGGTATCTCCGGTACCATCGGTCACGGCGGGCCCGTCCGCCGCATCCACCGCGCCTCCGATTGCGGCCCGATACCCGCGGTCGTAGCTTTCCTGGATCACTCGTAGCCGATCACATCGTGCACGATCTTCCCAGGGAGCAGCTCCATGGCCGCGGCTGGATTTCTCGACCGCTCGCGCATCGTCGCCCCACCGGACTGGAGCCGTTGGCTCATCCCGCCCGCTGCGCTGTCGATCCACCTGGCGATCGGCCAGGCGTACGCCTGGAGCGTGTTCAAGCTCCCGCTGGAGGGCAGCCTGCTGCGTGGCAGCGAGTACGCCGGGACGTTGAGCGCGCTGCCGTTCACCCTGGGCATCGTGATGCTCGGACTGTCCGCCGCGGTGTTCGGCACGGCCGTCGACCACCGCGGCCCGCGCTGGGCGATGTTCGTCGCAACGGTGTGCTTCTCGTCGGGGTTCCTGATCTCCGCCCTCGGAGTCGCGATCGGCTGGTACTGGCTGGTGGTGGTCGGCTACGGGTTCGTCGGCGGAATCGGCCTGGGCATCGGTTACATCTCCCCGGTGTCCACCTTGATCAAGTGGTTCCCGGACCGCCCGGGCATGGCCACCGGCATCGCGATCATGGGCTTCGGCGGCGGCGCGCTGATCGCCTCGCCGTGGTCCACCTCGGTGCTGGCCGCGTTCGGTGCGACCGGCCCGGACCCGGCTCCCGGCGGGATCGCGCAGACCTTCCTCATCCACGGCGTGGTGTACGCGGTGTTCATGTCGGTCGGTTGGCTGCTGATCCGGGTGCCGGCCGACGACTGGCGCCCGGCCGGGTGGGACCCGGATGCGGTACGGCGTCGGCCGCTGGAGTCGACCGCCGACGTCTCGGCCCGCAACGCGATCAGGACGCCGCAGTTCTGGCTGCTCTGGGTGGTGCTCTGCTTCAACGTCACGGCCGGCATCGGGATCCTGGAGAAGGCCTCGCCGATCTATCAGGACTTCTTCCGGGACAGCAGCCCGGCGCAGTCGCTCGTCGTGGCCGCCGCCGGGTTCGTGGCGATCCTCTCGCTGGCCAACATGCTCGGCCGGTTCATCTGGTCGTCCACCTCCGACCTGCTCGGCCGGAAGAACATGTACCGGATCTACCTCGGGGTCGGCGCGTTGCTCTACCTCGCGCTGGTGTTGCTCGAGGGCTCGAACAAGGTGGTGTTCCTGGTCTGCACGCTGCTCATCCTGTCGTTCTACGGTGCCGGGTTCGCCACGGTGCCGGCCTATCTGCGGGATCTGTTCGGCACCTTCGAGGTGGGCGCGATCCACGGTCGGCTGCTCACCGCATGGTCGGTGGCCGGGGTGCTCGGCCCGGTGATCGTCAACTTCATCGCCGACCGCCAGCAGCTGGCCGGGAAGTCCGGACCGGACCTGTACACGCTGTCGTTCCAGATCATGATTGGGCTGCTGGTGGTCGGGTTCGTCTGCAACGAGCTGATCAAGCCGGTACACAGCCGGTTCCATGAACCGCAACGGGAGCTGGCTGGAGCGCGCAGCGGTGGGGAGGCGTAGGCGATGTCCTCGAGCAGCGGTGCGGGCAACCGGTCGGTGCTGATCGCGCTGGCCTGGCTGTGGGTGGCGGTGCCCTTCGCCTACGGCGTGTGGCAGCTGATGATCAAGGTGGCCCAACTGTTCAGCGGCTGACCTCAACCGGGCCGCGAGCGACTACCGTGAGCGGCCATGAGCGCGATGTCGGACTGGGTAGACGAGGTGTGCCGGGAGCTCGGGCTCGAGCTGTCCGACCAGGAGGCGACCACCGCGCTGGTGCTGGACCTCACCGCCGACGTCGCGCACGGCGTGGCCAGGCCGGCCGCGCCGGTCACCGCGTTTCTGGTCGGCTTGGCCGCCGGCCGGTCCGACCGACCCGAGGAGACGGTGGCCGAGCTGGCCGCGTTGCTGGGCCGGCGGGCGAAGGCCTGGTCACCCGGCGAACCGGAATGACCCTCGTCGGGACGGTCTTGCGGCTGGCCCGCCCGCTGCGGCTGGCCGGCCGGCCGGCGAAGCCAGCACGGGGCTCCATCGCCACCTCGGCGCCGCTGGCCACGCCGGACCCGTCGTCGCCGGTCGGGCCTGCCCGGCCGGTCGGGCGTGACCCCGACGGGCTGTCCCGATGGCAGGCCGAGCGCGCCGAGTACCGGCTCGCCGCGCTGCGGCTCACCGATCGCCGGCCGGTGCAGGCGGTGCTGCACGCGGCCACCCCCGACGCGCGACCCCACCTGCGACGGGCTCTGGCGGCCGGCCGACCGGCGGCGCAGGTGCTCGCGCTGGCCGGGCTGCTCGCCGACCGGCCGGCCGGCTGGGCCGCTCAGCGGCTGCGCCTGCTGGACGACGACACCGGTACCCAGTGGCGCTTCGGCGTCCGGATCGACCAGGTCGACGGCACGACCTGCGGGACGACGGTGCTGCTGGTGCTGGCCGCGCACGCCGACCCGTTGCTCGCCCTGGAGCTGACCGCGCCGCCGCACGATGACCAGGGTGCGGGGTTCGGGGCCCGATGGGACCGCCGCCAGCGCGCCGTGCACAAGCAGAGCAATCGGGTCTGGCCCGCCGCGATGGGAACCAGCCCGTGGGGCATGGTCGCCTGGCTGCGGCGGCATGCCCCGGGCGTGGGCCCGTACCGGGTACGGCTGATGGACGACGCCTCGGCCGCAGACGTGGCGGACGTGCTCGGCAAGGTCGACATGGCGCTCGCGTGGGGCGCTGCGGTGCCGTTGCTGGTCGGCGCGCAGGTGCCCCGGCACTACACCCTCGCGCTGCCCGGGCAGCCGTCGGCCCGGGGCTGGCGAGTGTTCGATCCGAGCAACGGTGAGGTGCGGTGGGTGCCGCCGGTGGCTGTCGCCGAGCGCCGCCTGGGTCCGCTGCTGGGATTCGACCACCTGCACGGGGTACTGCTGCCCCGCTGGTGAATCAGTGCCGATGGTTCGCCGCCAGCGCTCGCTGCGATGCTCGCTCGCTGGCGGCTCAGCGGAGGCTATCCAGCTCGATGTCGAGTGCGTCGCCCAGGCCGGTGAGCGCGATGGCCTGGTCGGCGAGCGAGCCGGGGGAGACCCGCACGGAGAGCTGAACCCCCCGCTCGCGGGCCAGCGCGGTGACCTCGGCGAGCAGCGCGACGGCCGCGCTACCCAGGTAACCGACCTCGCACAGGTCGATGACCAGGTCGCCGGGCATCGCCAGCAGGTTGAGCACCGTCGCGCGGGCCTCGTCGACGGTGTCCATGGTGAGGTCGCCGTCCAGCCGGCAGGTCCGGGGCGGCGCCGGTGCCGCGCCCGGTCGGGACGTCGGGTCGAGCCGCCGGAACCCGCGCGGCGCGGGCCCGGGTGCCGAGCCCGGCGCAGGCCCGGGTGCCGAGCCCGGCGCGGGCCCTGGTGCGGGGCTCCGGGTGGGCTCTGGTGCCGGGCTCTGTCTGGGCGCCGGTGTCGAGCCGCGCGCGGGCGACGGTGCCGGACTCCGCGTGGGCGAGGGTGCCGGGCCGCGAGTGGACGCCGGCGTCGGCGCGAGGTCGGCCGACGCCGGCTCCAGTCGCACCGCGACCACGGCGACGTCGTCGGACGGCTCGGGAGCGAGCAGCATCCGTCGAACCAGCTCCGGGACCAGCTGGACCGGTGCCAGGTGGGCCAGCTTGTCCGCTGTCCGGCACAGCCGCCGCAGACCGTCGTTCAGCGGTTCGTGCGGGCGCTCGACCAGGCCGTCGGTGTAGAGCAGGACGGTGACCCCGACCGACACCCGGGTGGCCGCCTCGCGGTAGGGCGCGCGGCGGTGCCGGACGCCGAGCACGGTGCCGCACTCCTGGTCGAGCAACCGCGGTCCCTCGCTCTCCAGCAGCACGATCGGTGGATGGCCGGCGCGGGCGTAATGGAGCTCGCCGGTGTCCCAGTCGAGGGTGAGGCAGGCACAGGTGCTGCCCAGCGCACCGTCCACCTGACCGGCGAACCGGTCGAGCCGCTCCAGCGCCGCAGCCGGCGGATGCCCCTCGAGCAGGTAGCCGGCCAGCGCGCTGCGCAGCTGTCCCATCACGGCGGCCGCGCCTGCGCCGTGGCCGACCACGTCGCCCACCGCGATCGCCATCCGCGATCCGCCGATCGGAAGCAGGTCGTACCAGTCTCCGCCGGCCTGGGTGCCGGTCGCGCCGGGCAGGTAGCTCGCGGCCACCGACAACCGGTCCAGCTGCGGCAGCCGACGCGGCAACAGGCTGCGCTGGAGCACCTCGGCAACCTCGTGCTCGGCCTGGTGCAGCCGGGCCCGGTCCAGCGCCTGGGCGCACTGTCCGGCGACGGCCAGGATGGTGGATCGGGCGGCTGCGGAGAGCGCCGGAACCTCAGCGCCGAAGTGCAGCCCGATCGCCCCGACCACCGACCACCCCACCACCAGCGGTAGCGACATCTGTACCGGCGCCGCCGTCTGGTCGGTGGCGAAGCCACCGTCCTGCCAGACCAACGGCGAACGGCTGGCCAGCCACACGGGCTGACCGCTGCGAGCGGTGTAGGCAAGGGGGTGCGCGGCGTCGAGCTCCAGGTCCAACGGCATCGCCGCGGAGCTCGCGGCCAGGGTCGTCAGACGGTCGCGGTCGCGGAGGACCACGACGGTCTCGGTCGCGCCGAGCTGCGCGGTGTAGGCCAGCACGACCTCGCCGACCTCCTCCGGAGTGGTCGCTCTGGACAGCGATCCCACGAGCGTGCCGAGGTCCTCGGCGGCGCGGCGCGCTTCGCTCTCGGCGGCGAGCAGGCCGGCCCGCTGCAACGCCTGCGCGCACTGGTCGGCCAGCGCCAGCACGGTCGACCGTTCGTCGTCGGCCAGGATCCTTTCGGTGGGGAAGGCGAGCACCACCGCCCCGAGGCACTCCCCGCCGGCGAGCAGCGGCAACGCGGCCAAGGTGCGGTACCCGTAGCCCTCGATGATCGCAGCCAGGTGCGGGTACCCGCTGGCCCAGTCCGCTGCGGTCTGCATCCACACCGGCTCCCTTCGCCGGGCGGCATCGGCGACCGGCGCGCTCGCGGCGAGCGGGATGCTGGGCCAGTCGCGACCGACCTCTGCCGGCCAGCCGGCCATCTCCAGCGCGTCCAGGCTGCCGGTCTCCCGCAGCTCGAACACCGCGACCGACAGGGTGTCCAGCAGCCGGCCGAACTGATCGACGGTGGCCCTTGCCACCTGCGCCGGGGTGGCTGCCGCGGACAGCGCGGCGGTCGCCTCCTGCAGCCGCTGCAGCCGGCGGCTGGTGAGCTGTTCACGCTCGAGCAGGTTCGCGTTGTCCAGCGCGAAGGATGCCCGCTCGCCGACCTCGGTGAGCAGGGCCAGGTCGGCCTCGTCCAATTGCTCTGCGGCCTCTTTGGTCCGGTTGACACTCAGCAGACCCACGACGCGACCGCGTGCCATCAGCGGGATGTGCGCGACCGTCCCCATGTTCATCTGGCGTCGCAGTTCTCGCTGATGCTCGTCGCTCGAGCTTCGCGCGATGTAGTCGTCGTCGACGTGCATCAGTTGCGGCTCGCGGCCGCGCACCCCGTCCCGGGTATAGGGATCGGAGTAGCGGAGCTGGGCGATCACCCGCTCCTCCCGCTCGGACCGGGCGGCGATCGCCGGCGGCAGGCCGGTGTCGAAGTCGATCACCCTTGCGACGTCGACTAGGCCCTCGTCCACCAGCACCCGGGCCAGCGCGGCGCGTCGCTGCACCAGGGTGGTCATCCGGTTCAACTCGGCCAGGGTCACGGTGAGTACCCGCTGCCGGTCGCGGTCCCGGTGCGGCGCGTCGACGTCCAGGCAGCCACCGACGTAACCGCGCGGGGCGTCCGCCGGGCCCGTCGGGGCGCCCCGGTCGAACACCCAGCGGTAGCGGCCGTCCGTCGTGCGCAGCCGGTACTCCACCTCGAACGACAGCCCCTCGTCTTCAGCCGCCGTTCGCACGCGGTCATAGCGGGCGCGGTCCTCCGGGTGGATGCGGTCGCGCCATGTCGCGCCGGACGCCGGGGCCCCGGCGAACTGTGACCAGGCCCGGTTGACGAAGACCCGCCGGCCGTCCGGCCCGTCCACCCAGATCATCGCCGGAGTGGCGTCGGCGAGCGCACGGAACCGCAGCTCGGCTTCCCGGCGGGCCCGGCCCAGCCGCAGATGGCTTTCCACCCGGGCCAGCAGCTCGGTGGCGGCGAACGGCTTGACCAGGTAGTCGTCCGCGCCGGCCGCCAGGCCTTCCGCGGCCGCTTCCGCACCTGCCCGGGCGGAGAGCATCACGATCGGCACCGGCGCGGTCGCCGGGTCGGCCCGCAGCCGCCGGACCAGTTCGATCCCATCCAGGTCAGGCAACATGATGTCGGTGACGATCAGGTCGGGTGTCGCGGCCAGCGCCGCGTCCAGGGCCGCCCGGCCGCCGGCCACCGCGTGGACCTGGTGTCGCTCGGACAGCAGCCGTCGCAGGTAGGCCCGCATGTCGGCGTTGTCGTCGACCACCAGCACCCGGCCGCGGTCCGCCACCTCGGCGTCCGGCTCGGCCGGTGCTTCCTCGTCGACGCCGGGCAGCCAGCGCAGCGCCTCGGCGACGTACCCGGCGGCCTCCGGTCCCGGGTCCACGCCGGGGCTGGCCGGGAACACCTGGTCGACAGGTAGGTGGGCGTGGCCGGTCGGCAGGGTCACGGTGAAGGTGGAGCCCGCGCCGACGCGGCTGGCGACGGCAACGGTGCCGCCGTGCAGCGCGACGAGCTCGTGCACCAGCGCCAGCCCGATACCGCTGCCCTCGGTGGATCGGGCTTCAGCGGAGGCCACCCGGTGGAAACGCTCGAACAGGTGCTCGACCTCGGTCGCCGGCACCCCGACACCGGTGTCGATGATCCGCAGCGCCACCGTTCCCGGGCGGTGCTGCAGCGACACCCGCACCGAACCGGCAAGGGTGTATTTCAGCGCGTTGGAGAGCAGGTTCAGCACGATCCGCTCCCACATCGAGCGGTCGACGAACACCGGCTCGGGCAGGCCCGGGCAGTCGACCTGGTAGTCCAGCCCGGCGCGTTGCATGGCCGAGCGGAACACGCTGGCCAGCTCCCTGGTGACCCCCGCCAGGTCGACCGGCTCGAACCGGGCCTCGACCCGGCCCGCCTGGAGCCGGGAGAAGTCCAGCAGGGTGTCGACCAGTTTCCTCAACCGCAGCCCGTTGTGGTGCACGGTGTCCAGCTCGGCGCGTACCTCGGGTTCGAGCCGGCGGGTCCGCAGCTGCTCGACCGGCCCCATGATCAGTGCGAGAGGGGTGCGGAACTCGTGGCTGACGTTGGAGAAGAACTCGGTCTTCGTCCGGTCCAGCTCGGCGAGCTTCTCCAGGAGTTCGCGCTCCGCCTGCCGGGTGTGTGCGTCGGTGAGCGCCGCGGCCACCCTGGCGCCGACCAACTCCAGGAACTCCCGGTAGCGCTCGTCCAGCGCCAGCCGGGGGCTGAGCCCGGCGACCAGCACGGCCGTGCCGGGTCCGCCGCCGGCAGGCGTCAGCGGGAGCAGCAGCGCGGAGTGTGGTGCCTCAGGCCACGGCCCGGCCCGCAGCCCGGGGAACCGGGACCCGAGGTCCTCGACCAGGGTCGGCCGCCCGAGGGAGACCGCGCGGTGCACCGGCCACCCGCCCGGACCGTCCCGGGTCACCGCCTCGTCGTGCCCCGGGGCATCGCCGGGAAGCCCGGTGGCCGCCGCGAGCCGGGCCGAGCCGTCGACGTCGATCCGGTACAGCAGGGTGAAGGGCAGATCGTGCCCGTTGTCCGCGAGGGCCTCGGCGACCCGGGCGATCGCCTCCTCGGCGGTGTCCGCGCCGGAGCCGGATGCCGCGAGCCGGCGCAGGGTGTCCAGCCTGCGTTGGGCCAATACCCGCGGGGTGGTCTCGGTCGTCGCGCACAGGATGCCGCTCCGCGAGCCGTCCGGCTCGTGGAGCGGGCTGAAGAAGTAGGTGAAGTACGTCTCCTCGGCGAAGCCCGACCGGCGCAGCTCGAAATGCAGGTCCTCGGCGTTGTCGGCCTCGCCGGACTCGACGATCTGGTCGAACATGACCCCGATCTCGTCCCACACCTCGGCCCAGGTCTCGGCACCCGGCAGGCCGGCGGCGGCCTTGTCGCCAAGCGACGGCACGAACGCGTCGTTGTAGACCTGGACGTACTCCGGACCACAGAACGCGATCATCGGGACGCGAGAGGCGAGAACCATTCGCGCGGTGGCCCGGAGGCTGCCTGACCAGCCGCTGACCGGGCCCAGCGAGGTGCCCGCCCAGTCCACGGTGCGGTGCACCACGCGGGCCGCGCCGGGACCGCCGAACACCTGCTCGATGGCGTCGAGCTCGTCGGGGGCCGACGCATGACCGGGCTCCGGCGGGGCAACCTCGGACGGTCGTCCGGCCGGGTCGGTCGGGGGTGCCGAGCCGGTCACGAGCAAACGTTACTAGCGATGGGTGCGAAGTCTACGTCGAGGTGGGGAGGTTTCTCGGTCATCACCGAACGTCGTAACCGTCTCGCTCCCCGACCCGCAGCCGCACCGTCCGTCTGGAGTTCCGGTCGGGATTCACCCGGCCGGGCTCGAACGGACGTCATGTCTGCCTCCGACAACCGTGCCGCGATCTCGCCCACATCTACCCACCGTGCCCTGAATCGTCGCGGTGTGCTCGTGATGGCCGCTGGGCGCGGCGGTGGGAGCAGCGGTGGGCGCAGCGGCCGGGCTGCGGCTGGCCGGATGCGCGGGGACCGCCGCTACCACCCGGACCGGGCCGCGGCGGCCGGCGGGTTCACCGACTTCGACGAGTCCTGCGGTCCGGTCCCGACCGGGGGCGGGGACGGGGCTCGCTGGGCGCGACCGGCTCGTAGACTGCCGGGGTGACCGCCACCGCCCACGTCGACGCCGAGTTCCGGGCCGTCGAGGCCGAGCTGGACCGGCGGTGGCCGGAGTCCCGGATCGCGCCCGGTCTGGACCGGATCGCCGCGCTGGTCGACCTGCTCGGTGACCCGCACCGGGGCTATCCGGTGGTGCACGTGGCCGGGACGAACGGCAAGACCACGGTGGCCCGGATGGTCGACGCCCTGCTCACCGAGGCCGGCCTGCGCACCGGCCGCTACACCAGCCCGCACCTGCAGCGGGCCACCGAACGGATCAGCCTGGACAACCGGGCGATCACCCCCGAGCGCTACGTGGAGCTCTACCGGGAGATCGAACCGTTCGTCGCGATGACCGATGCCGCATCGCCGGGCGGGCCCGTACTGAGCAAGTTCGAGGTGCTCACCGCGATGGCGTTCGCCGCGTTCGCCGACTCGCCGGTGGAGGCGGCGATCGTCGAGGTGGGCCTCGGCGGCACCTGGGACGCCACCAACGTGGTTGACGGCACCGTGTCGGTGATCACCCCGATCGGGGTGGATCACGTGGAGTACCTGGGCGACTCCCTGGAGGGCATCGCCGCCGAGAAGGCCGGCATCCTCAAGCCCGGTTCGATCGCGGTGCTGGCCGCCCAGCCGGCGCCGGTGGCCGAGGTGCTGGCCGCCCGCTGCGTCGAGCTGGGCAGCACGGTGGCCCGTCAGGGGCTGGAGTTCGGGGTGCTGCGCCGGGTGCGCGCGGTCGGCGGCCAGATGCTGCGGCTGCAGGGCCTCGGCGGGGCCTACGACGAGGTGTTCCTGCCGTTGCACGGGGCGCACCAGGCGGACAATGCCGCGGTGGCGCTGGCCGCGGCCGAGGCGCTACTGGGCGCCGGCGCCGGCCGCCAGCTCGACGTCGACGGGGTGCGCGCGGCGTTCGCGTCGGTGAGCTCGCCCGGGCGGCTGGAGCGCGTGCGGAACGCATCGATGCTCGCCCCCGACAAGCGGGTCTCGGGCCCGACGGTGCTGCTGGACGTCGCGCACAACCCGCACGGCGCCCGGGCGCTGGCCGCCGCGCTGGCCGAGGAGTTCGCCTTCCGCCGGCTGGTCGGGGTGGTCGGGATGCTGGCCGACAAGGACCCGGCGGGCGTACTGGAGGCGCTCGAACCGGTGCTCGACGAGCTGGTGGTGACCGCGAGCGCCTCACCGCGCGCGCTGGACGCCGACGAGCTCGCGGCGATCGCGGTGGAGGTCTTCGGTGCCGAGCGGGTGACCGTCGAGCCTCGGCTCGACGACGCGGTGGAGCAGGCCGTCCGGCTGGTCGAGGAGTCCGGGCCGGACCAACCCGGGGGCGGCGTGCTGATCACCGGGTCGGTGGTCACCGCGGGCGAGGCGCGCACCCTGTTCGGGAAGGTGGAGGAATGAGACACCGTTTGTCAACCTTCACTCCGCCGGTGATCGTCCGGCGCCGCTTGTCGGTGTCAACGTCGTTCGTCCTCGCTGCGCTGCGGGCGCTGCACGGTGACGCCTCCGGCGCGACACCGGGTGTGGCTGGGACGGAGGGCAGGTCTGGGGTGAGTGGTTCAGGCGGCGGTGGGTTTCGGGGCGAGGGCCCGGTTGCGGTTGGCGACGTGGATGGCTTCGTCGTAGAGCACGCCGTGGGTCAGGCAGTGCCAGAGGACTTCGAGCCAGCGGTTGCCCAGGGCGCGCAGGGTGGCGTGGTGGGTTTTGTTGCGGGCGCGGTGGGAGTCGTAGAAGTCTCGTGCCCACGTCGAGCGGTTGAGGCTGCGGAACGCCCAGGTTTGGATGGCGTCGCGCAGGTGGCGGTTGCAGGCCAGCCGGTGGGCGACGGTGAACTCGCTCTTGCCCGAGCGGCGGGTGACGGGGGCTTTGCCGGCGTAGCATTGCAGTGCGTTCGGCGAGGTGAAGTAGTCGATGTGATCGCCGATCTCACTGGCGACCCTGGCGGCGAGACGGTCTCCCAGGCCCGCGAAGCTCAGGTAGATCTCACCGCCAGGGAAGCTGTTGGGGCGCTGCTCGCCCTCGGTGGTGGGGGCGGGTTGTCGGGTGCGGCCGCGGCGGGGGGCGCCGAGCAGCAGCTCGCCCATGCGTTTCTCCCAGGCCCGGCGTTGCGCGCCGATGGCGAGCAGTTGGGTGGCGGTCAGGCGGATGGTGTCGGCTTTGGCGCGGACCAGGTAGTCCCGGGCGGTGAACACATCGCTGCTGTTCAGGGCCGTTTCGATGCGGTCGGCGAACCGGTCGGGCCAACCGTGGCGCCCTGCCCGCGCCAGTGTCGTGATCTCCTCGCGGCCGGCGGCGGCCAGCGCGGCGGCGGTGGGCCAACGCTCGAGCAGCCGCAAGAACGTCGGTGCGCCCAGGTCGTCACCGGCGATCGCCAGGGCCGCGGGGAAGGTCGCGATCAGGTCCGCGCGCAGCCGGTTGAGCAGCCGCCGCTCGTCCCGGGCGGCGCGTTCGTCGTCGCGGGCGATCGCGCGCAGCTCGGCGGCGACCGGGCCGTGCGGGATCAGCGGGCGCAGCGTGGTGAACCGGTCCAGCGCGAGCAGGCACGCGATCCGGGCGTCCTCGGTGTCGTCCTTCTTCCGGGCCGGGCCGCGGCGGCGCGCGATCAGGTCCGGGTTGACCGGCAACACCGTGTAGCCGGCGTCGACCAGTGCCTCGACGAGCACCCCGTGCGAGGTTTCGATCACCACCCGCACCTCGGCTGGGTCGGGTTCCAGCCGGCCCAACCGGGCGATCAGCGCGGCTACGGCGGGCGCGGTGTGCTCGATCCGCAGAACCTCGGACACCCCGTCATCCAGACTGCCCAGCGCCACCAGGTGGAACTGTTCGGCCC
>JBQTKB010000142.1:0-29222 GCA_052386505.1 Pseudonocardia sp. | reverse complement strand
CCGGTCGGGCGGACTCAGCGGACGCCGAGCAGCCAGCGGATCGGCCCCGGCAACCCCGAGCCGGGCCGGTCGGCGACGACCGGCTCCGGTTCCTCGACCCGCTCCACGAAGACCGGCGCGACCGCCCGCAGCTCGACGTCGTCGGGTCCCGGCCCGGGCTCGGCGAACGCCTGGCCCACCATCCGCAGTGGGGCGGCGACCAGACCCGCTCCCGGCAGCGTCGCGGCGTGCCCCCATACCTGCCCGCCGAGCCGGCCGAGCCACTCCACGGTGCTCGGCGGCGGCGGCGCCGACACGGCCGGGGGTGGCATCGGCGGCGGGTAGGCGTAGGAGCCCGGGGCGCGCCTCGGCGGCGGTGGGGCCGGGATCTCCGGCACGGGCGAGCCAGGGACCAGCCGATCGCGCACCGCCGAGAACGGCGCCCAGACCAAGGCGAACGCGTTGGTGCCGTGCTGGATCTGGTCGATCGTGCGGAACACCTGGTCGAACTGACCGTTGGCGTAGGCCTGGCTCACCCCGGCCACCGCCGGCCGCAGCGCGTTGAGGTGGAAGACCAGCTCGCCGAGCAGCTCCTCGGTGTTCTTCAGGATGCGCACCGAGGTGAGCGCGACCTCCAGCGGGAGCAGGGCGGTAGCGATCATCACCTGCACCGGAACGGGCAGCCCGACGAGCAGCGCGGGGTCGATCACCCGGGGCGGCCAGATGTCGTCAGCGGGCGGCCGCACGGGCGCCGGCCCCGACCACCCCTGGTATGCAGCCCTGCGGTGATCGTCGATGGGTGGCATCAAACCGGTCTCCTCGACGGTCGGTGATCACCGGATTCGTCGCCCTCACGGTACCCGCCGACAACTTCCGCCGACCGTGGTGTGCACGATCTCACCCCGTCGGACGCCTCTCGGGCAGGGTCGTCGGCAGCCGGCGCACCAGCTCGGCGACCCGGACCAGCCGCTCGATCCACCACCGGGTGCGGACCGGGTCGGGCTGGGCGAAGCGCTCGAGCAGGGCCGGGTCCGGCGTCGGCGGCCGGCGTGGCACGGTCAGCTGACCGTCGACCGGCCGCGGCGGGTCCGCCAGCAGGTCGCCGGCCAGCAGCGACCCGGTGCCCAGCCCACAGGCCAGCTCCAACTCGGGAAGGGCGCCGGCCAGCGCGAGTTGCGCGGCCAGCCCGACCCCGGTCTCCAGCGCCGAGGACACCACGCACGGCAGTCCGGCGGCGGCGGCCACCCGCAGCGCGGTCCGTACCCCGCCGAGCGGGGCGCACTTGAGCACCGCCACGTCCGCCGCGCCGGCCAGTGCCACTCGCGCCGGGTCGGACGCACGCCGGATCGACTCGTCCGCGGCGACCGGTACCGGCTGCAGCCGGCGGATCTCGGCGAGCTCGGCGACCGACCCGCACGGCTGCTCGACGTACTGCAGCCCGCCGGCCGCCGCGTCCAGCTCCGGCAGCCTGGCCAGGGCGGTCGGCACGTCCCAGCGCCCGTTGACGTCCACCCGCAACGCGCCGGCCGGGCCCAACGCGGCGCGGACCGCCGCCACCCGGTCCAGATCTTCGCCGCGGCTGCCCGGATGGTCGGCGACCTTCACCTTCGCGGTGCCGCAGCGCGAGTCGAGCACGATCTGGTGCGCGCGTTCGGGGTCGACCGCAGGCACGGTGACGTTCACCGCGACCCGCTCACGCAGCGGCGCCGGCCAGCCGCCGTTCGCCTGCTCCACCGCGGTGGCCAGCCAGCCGACCGACTCGGCGTCGTCGTACTCGGGGAACGGACAGAACTCTCCCCACCCCGCCGGCCCGGGCAGTACCAGGCCCTCGCGCACGGTGATGCCGCGGAAACGGGTGCGCATCGGGATCGCGTACACCCGCGCGGCGCCGAGATCGACGGCGCCGAGATCAGTGGCGGCTCGGGGCAAGGGGTGCTCCATCGAGGAGTCAGGCTAGCCCCGGCGGCTCCCCGATCCCACTGTGCTGCGCCGGGGCTTCGGGTCGCGCGCGCCCGGCGGGTAGGCGACGATCGTGCAATGCGCGTCCTGATCGCCGGCTCCTCCGGGCTCATCGGCACCAGCCTGGTGCCCCACCTGCGGCACGGCGGCCACGAGGTGCTCCGGCTGGTGCGCCGGGCGCCCCGTGCTCCGGACGAGCGGGGCTGGGACCCGCCGGCCGGTCAGCTGCAGGACGGCGCGCTGGACGGGGTGGACGCCATCGTGAACCTGTGCGGGGTCGGCATCGGGGATCGGCGCTGGAGCGGTGCCCGCAAGCAACTGATCAAGGACAGCCGGGTCGAGCCCACCGAGGTGCTCGCCGCGGCCGCGGCAACGCACGGGGTCGCCACCCTGGTCAACGCGTCCGGGGTGAACTACTACGGCGACACCGGCGACCGCGAGGTGGACGAGACGGCGCCGTCCGGGGCGGGCTTCCTGGCCGAGGTGTGCCGGGACTGGGAGGCCGCGACGGCGGCCGCCACCGCGAGCACCCGGGTGGTGCTGCTCCGTACCGGGCCGGTGCTGTCCCGCTCCGGGGGCGTACTGGGCAAGCTCAAGCCGTTGTTCGGGTTGGCGCTGGGCGGGCGGATCGGCAGCGGTCGGCAGTTCTTCCCGTGGATCTCACTCGACGACCAGGTGGGCGCGATCGCGTTCCTGGTGGAGAACCAGCGGATGAGCGGACCGGTGAACCTGGTCGGCCCGAACCCGGTGACGAACGGCGAGTTCACCGCCGCTCTCGGCCAGACGTTGCACCGGCCGACCCCGTTCCCGGTGCCCGGCGCCGCGCTGAAGCTCGTCCTGGGCGCCGACGCCGCCGAGGAGCTGGTGCTGACCGGTCCGAGGGCGGTCCCCGCGGTGCTGACCGCCGCCGGCTACACGTTCCGCCACCCCACGGTCAGCGACGCCCTGCTCGCTGCGGCCTAACCCTCGGGTAACGGCGCGCGCGGCGGCGACCGGCGTACCGTGCGAGGGGTGAACGGCTCGACCGCCCCCACAACCGTCACCGGCGCCGCGCCGACGGGTCCCGCGTGGGCCGCGCCGTCCTGCCGCGCCCGCTCCGGTCCGGTCGAACGGATGCATCTGGGCACGGTCGACTACCGGCAGGCTTGGGCACGGCAGCGCGAGCTCGCCGCCGCGGCCGCCGCCGACACCGGCCCGGACGTGTTGATGCTCCTGGAGCACCCGTCGGTCTACACCGCCGGGCGTCGGACCCGCCCGCACGAGCGCCCGTTGGACGGCACCCCGGTGATCGACGTCGACCGCGGCGGCAAGATCACCTGGCACGGTCCGGGGCAGCTGGTCGGTTACCCGATCGTGCGGTTGGCCGATCCGATCGACGTGCTGGACTACGTCCGGCGGCTGGAGGCGGCGCTGATCACCGTATGCGCCGGGTTCGGGCTGGTCGGCGGTCGGGTGGCCGGCCGCACCGGCGTCTGGTTGGCCGCCGACGACCGGGGTCCGGAACGCAAGGTCGCCGCGATCGGGGTACGGGTGCAGCGCCGGGTCACCCTGCACGGGTTCGCGCTGAACTGCGAGCCGGACCTGGCCGCGTTCGCGCGGATCGTGCCGTGCGGGATCGCCGACGCCGGAGTGACCTCGCTGAGCGCGGAGCTGGGCCGTCCCGTGCCGGTCGCCGAACTCACCGAGCCGGTGGCCGACGCGATCTGTCAGGCACTGGACGGCTCACTCCGAGGGACTGACTGAACGACCCGACCGAGGCTCCCGGTCGGTCGGCCGAAGGTCCGCGCGTGGTCCAGCTCAGTTCAGCTGGGGCATGACCTCGGCGGCGATCAGCTCGATCTGGTCCAGGTCGCCCAGGTCGAGCAGTTGCAGGTAGATCCGACTGATCCCGGTGCGCTCCCGCCACCGCCCCAACCGGTCCACGGCCTCCGCCGGGGTGCCGGCCAGACCGTTGACCCGCAGGTCGTCCACCGAGCGGCCGGCCGCCAGCGCGCGGGCCGCGATGCCGTTGTCGTCGCGGGCCACCCCTACCGTGAGGGCGGCCGACCGGCGGATCTCGGCGGCGTCCCGGCCGATCTCCCGGCAGGCGGCGGCCACCCGGTCGAACTGCTCGGCCGCCGCGTCGATGCCGGCGAACGGCACGTTGAACTCATCGGCGTACCGGGCGGCGAGCGCCGGCGTGCGGCGGGCGCCCATCCCGCCGATCAGCAGCGGCGGGTGCGGCTGCTGCACCGGTTTGGGCAGCGCCGGGCAGCCGGTCAGCGTGTAGTGCCGGCCGGCGAACTCGTAGCGGTCCCCGGGCAGCGTGGCCCACAACCCGCTGATGATCGCCACCTGCTCGGCGTACCGGTCGAACCGTTCCCCCAGCGGCGGGAACGGGATGCCGTATGCGGTGTGCTCGTCGGCGTACCAGCCGCTGCCGATGCCCAGCTCGACCCGGCCGCCGGACATCTGGTCCACCTGCGCGACGCTGATCGCAAGCGGCCCGGGCAGCCGGAAGGTGGCCGGACTCATCAGGGTGCCCAGCCGGATCGTGCTGGTCTGCACGGCCAGCCCGGCCAGCGTCAGCCAGGCGTCGGTCGGTCCGGGCTCGCCGGAGACCTCGCCCATCTTGAGGTAATGGTCGGAGCGGAAGAACGCGTCGTAGCCCGAATCCTCGGCGCAACGGGCTACCCGGAGCAGATCCTGATAGCTGGCGCCTTGCTGGGGCTCGGTGAAGATCCTGAAGTCCACCCCGTGGACGCTAGTCCCCGGGCCGCGTCCCGGCCGGCCGCAGCCCGTACAGCAGCCGGGCGATGACCTGTTCGAAGTCCGCGCGGACCTGCTCGGGATCGGCGGCCAGGCCGATCGCGGTAGCCGCCCCGGCCAGCGCACCGGAGATGGTGCGGGCCAGTGGCTCCAGCGGCAGCCGCTCGATGTCGCCGCTGTCCATCAGCCGCTGCAGCATCGCGCGGATCAGCCCGAGTGCGTGCCGCTCCTCGCACTCCCACCACGCGGCGAACCCGAGCACGTGCGGGCCCTCCTGCCACACGATCCGCCGGTAGGTCGGTTCCAGGCAGATGTCAAGGAACATCCGCAGGCTGGACCGCGAAGCGTCCCACGCCGCGCTCTCGGTCTGCGCCAGTTGCTGCCGGAGCAGCCGCTCGTGCACGTCGTCCTCGATCTGGTTGAACGCGGCGGTGAACAGCGCCTTCTTCCCGCCCGGGAAGTGGTGGTACAGCGCGCCCTTGGTGACCCTGGCCGCCGAGGCGACCGCGTCCAACGAGGTCTCGGCGTACCCGCTGCCGGCGAACAGTTCCAGCGCGCTCGCCACCAGCGCCGCGCGGGTGCTCTCGGAGTACTCCTCGCGTCGGGAGCGGCCTGCCGGCGCGCGCCGGGTCGTCGTCGACATGATGCGCATCATATAACCCACCGTTGGGTACGTACTCTGAGTATGTTTGTGTAAGTCCGGTATGACAGTGCTCCACCGCACCGACCGCCGGCTGAGCAGGACCCGAAGGGGGCATCACCCGTGAACACCGACACCTTGAACACCGGCCAGGCGACCGCCGACTACGCCGGACTGAACGCGATCCTCGACCAAGCCCGCCGCCCGTCTCGCGCACCGACGTCGATCACCGTCGCGCAGCTGCGCGGACTGCAGCACCGTTGGACCACCATGCTGTCCGCCCGGCTCGACCAGGCGTTGGAGGACGCGGGCGGCCCGCTGTCCGACGCGGCGACTGGTGCGTGGCGCCAGCTCGCGGCCGACCAGCCGGTGCTGCGCGGCGTGCTGGACGACGGCCTGCGCCGCCTCGACACGCCCGCCGACTTGGCCGACACCGAGTTCCGCATGCTGGCGCTGACCGCAGGCCTGGCCGGCCTCGACGACCCGGAGCACCGGGCCGCCGCGCTGGGCCGCGAGCTGCACACCCGGCTGCGCGCGGAGCTGACCCTGCACCGGGTCGCCTGACCGGCGCCGGGTCGGGCGGGTGGCACCCGCCCGGCCCGGGCGGTGCGACGGCCGGGCCGGGCGGCGGTGGCCGCGTAGGGTGGGTCCGTGGCCAATTCCGCGCGGGTCGATCCGCAGGGGCGCAAGCTGCTGCGGCTCGAGGTCCGCAACGCCGAGACGCCGATCGAGTCCAAGCCGCCCTGGATCCGTACCCGGGCCCGGATGGGGCCGGAGTTCACCCAGCTCAAGAACCTGGTCCGGCGCGAGGGCCTGCACACGGTGTGCGAAAAGGCCGGTTGTCCCAATATCTACGAATGCTGGGAGGACCGGGAGGCCACCTTCCTCATCGGCGGCGAGCAGTGCACCCGCCGTTGTGACTTCTGCCAGATCGACACCGGCAGGCCGGCCGAGCTCGACCGCGACGAGCCCCGCCGGGTGGCCGAGTCGGTCCGCACCATGGGCCTGCGGTACTCCACGGTGACCGGGGTGGCCCGCGACGACCTGCCCGACGGCGGCGCCTGGCTCTACGCCGAGACGGTCCGCCAGATCCATACGCTCAACCCCGGCACCGGCGTCGAGCTGCTCATCCCGGACTTCGACGCCGAACCCGCTCAGCTCGCCGAGGTGTTCGACGGCCGGCCCGAGGTGCTGGCACACAACCTGGAGACGGTGCCGCGCATCTTCCGGCGGATCCGCCCGGCGTTCCGCTACCAGCGCTCGCTGGATGTGCTCACCGCCGCCCGGGAGGCCGGCCTGGTCACCAAGTCCAACCTCATCCTGGGCATGGGCGAGGAGCCGGCCGAGGTCGCGCGCGCACTCGCCGACCTGTACCGGGCGGGGTGCGAGATCATCACCATCACCCAGTACCTGCGCCCGTCCGTCCGGCACCACCCGGTGCACCGCTGGGTGAAGCCGGAGGAGTTCGTGGCGCACGCGGCGGACGCCGAGCGGATCGGGTTCGCCGGGGTGATGGCCGGCCCTCTGGTGCGCTCGTCCTACCGGGCCGGACGACTGTACGCCCAGACCGTGCGGCGCCGGGGCGAGACGCTGCCCGCCGAGCTCGCCCACCTGGAGGCCGAGGGCCCGGCGGCACAGGAGGCGGGTTCCCTGCTCGCCCGCTGACGACCTACCGACCGTATCCTGGGCGGCAGCCAACGCACAGCGCCGTCCGAAAGGCAGAGATGTCCGCGAAAGCCAAGCCCGACAAGGCCGCGAAGCCCAAGCTCGACAAGGCCGCGAAGGCCGAGGCGAAACGCGCCAAGCGCGCGGCGTCCAAGCAGCGGCGCCAGCAGCTGTTCCAGGCGTTCAACATGCAGCGCAAGCAGGACAAGACGCTCATCCCGATCATGGTCGGCGTGCTGCTGGGCAGCTCGGCACTGTTCTTCGGGATCGGCTGGATTGTCGGACTCGGCTGGGCGCTGACGCCGATCGGCGTCGCCGTCGGCTTGCTGATCGGCATGATGATCTTCGGTCGGCGGGTGCAGCGTTCGGTGTACAAGCAGGCCGACGGCCAACCCGGCGCCGCCGGTTGGGCGCTGGACAACATGCGTGGCCAGTGGCGGGTCACCCAGGCCGTGGCGGGCACGACGCAACTCGACGCAGTGCACCGGGTACTCGGCCGTCCCGGTGTCATCCTGGTCGCCGAAGGCGCTCCACACCGGGTCAAGGGCCTGCTCGCGCAGGAGAAGAAGCGGGTCGCGCGGCTGGTCGGCAGAATCCCGATCTACGAGGTGACCATCGGCAACGACGAGGGCCAGGTGCCGCTGCGCAAGCTGCAGACGCACCTGAACAAGCTGCCCCGCAATGTGAACCCAAAGCAGATGGACATCCTCGAGGGACGGCTCGGCGCGCTCACCCCGCGGTCCGCGGGGCTGCCGAAGGGACCGATGCCGCAGGGCGCCAAGATGCGCAGCATCCAGCGGGCCTCCCGCCGGCGCTGACCCCGCCTGGTCCACCCGCCGCCACGACCGCATCCCCCGGCGCGACGCAAGGCCGAGCCGGCGCCCGGGACCGGGCTCAGGATCGGTGGTGCCGCAGATACCGGTCCCAGTCCCACCCGGCCAGGAACTCCCCGGCCGCCCGGTAGCCGTCCGCGTACAGCTGGTCGACCTGGACCTGGCTGAGGTGGAAGTCGAAGTAGTTCGCCGCCCGCGAATCCACGGTCACGGTGCGCACCCGCACCGCCGGCTGGTTCAGGTAGGCCTGGTCACGCCCGACCACGCTGGTGATGGCTACCTGCTCCAGCAGCCGCACCGGGGTCGGCACGATCGGGCGCAGCCAGGCCGGCAGGAACGTTCCGCTGGGACCGGGCGCGTCCGGCACGATGGTCACGCCGAACGTGGGCCAGCGCGGCGGGCGGCCGTCGGTGCGGTCCAGCGAGTCGATCGGGAAGTTCGACACGATCCCGCCGTCGACCAGCGTCGATTCCCGCCCGGTGATCCGGTTGGGCAGCAACAGCGGACGGAACAGCAGCGGCACAGACATCGAGGCGCGCACCGCGTCGGCCACCGACTGCTCGTCGGGGTCCAGCCCGTAGACGGTCCGGTAGTCCCAGGGCAGCCGCACCATCCGGCCGAGGGTGAGATCGGCGCAGGTGACCACCAGCTTGTAGCGCTGGTCGGGCGGCAGCTCTGGGTCGGGGTCGGCGATGTCGCCGAAGGTACGTATCCCCCGCGCGGCGAGCATGTCCTCGATCCACGCCCGGGCCACTTCTCCGGCGTAGATCCCGTCGTTGGCCCCGAGCACCGGCACCCAGTTCAGCGGCGCGAGGTCGAGGAAGCTCAGGTAGTCGATCGCCCTGGCCACCTTGCCCAGTTCCTCGCCGGCCAGGCCGGTGGCGATCATCGCGCCGAGGATCCCGCCCGCCGAGGTGCCCGACACCCGCTTTGCCCGGTATCCGGCCTGGTTCAGGGCAGCCACTGCGCCCGCCAGCGAGATGCCCTTCACCCCACCGCCGGAGAGCACCAGGTCTGCCGTCAGTTGCGGGTCCGCGCTCGCACCGCTCGTTTCCGTCACCGCCCCATCTCACCGATCAACTCCGACCCGAGCAAGCCCGCGGCCGTGCCGACACACGCGGCTCGGCGGATTCGGCTGCGCCCGCCGCCGGGGGTAACATCGGTCCCCCCCGGCCCCGGACGGTGATGGTGTCGGCAGCTCGATACGACGCCAGCCCGGCGTCCAGCACCGCCGCCACGGGAAGCGCCCCCGCCGATCGTCATCCGTCCCGGGGACATCGCCGCGTGGTGTCCGAGCCCACTCAAGGCACGCTGCTACGTTCGGTGATCATGAGACGGGTCGAGCGCTGGCTGCCGAGGGTGACGGCGGCGGTGCTCACCGCGACCACCCTCACCGCATCCGACCCGCCGGCCACCGAGTCCGAGCGACACACCGTCAGCCACTACATGGTGGTGCCGGCCGACCAGGCGGGGGCCGAACGGGTCGGCTACCACACCGGTTGCCGGGACGGGCGCGCGGGCGCAGCCGGTCCGAGGGCGCTGTTCTTCGGCGCGCAGGAGCGCGGAGGCCGGATCCGCCCGCCGGGCACAACCACCACCTCCCCCGCCGCCCGGGTCGGCATCGACGCGGTGGAACGCGCGGCGGCCGGCTGGATCCGAGGCTGGACCACCTGCGGCTCGACGCGGGGTACGGTGGCGATCGCGGTGAACAACAAACCGGGCGACGGGGTGGACGCCGGGGAGGCCGGCCGCGCGTGGGCCGCGCTGGTCGAGCGGGTCTCGGCGGCCGCGCCGGCCGAACGGGTCGTGGTGGCCGGCGGCATGGACGGCGAGCCCGGTTGGGGCGGGCCGGCCTGGGTGCGTGGCTGGGTGGCCGGCTACCTGGGCGGCACCCGGCGCAGCCTCTACGCGGCCGGTTCGGCGGACGGATGCCCTCCCGGCGACTCCCCGGCCGGCAACGGGGGTGCCTGCCTCAACGGATGGACCGTCGCCGACGTGCACTATGTCTCGACCGGGGCGGGCCCCACCGTGCTGGCGCTACCGCAGATCTATCGGACCGACGGGGTGCAGGCCCGCCAGTGGGCGTGGATCAGCCGCTGGGGTGCCCGCTCCGGGCGCGGACCGCTGCGGGTTGCCGGAGCGCTGAGCCAGCAGCGGGCCTGCCAGCAACGATCCGGATGCGCCCGCACCGACAATCCGCCCTCAGCTGCCCGCACCCAGCTCATCGAGGCCCTCAACGGCGATCCCGGGACGCGGGTCGAGACGCCGCTCGGGGTCACCGACGTGGCCTGGCCGGAAGACCGCACGGACAACCGCTGACGTCCCCGGTCGGGTGATCACCGGTCGGTCAGTCCGACAGCAAGAGCGCGCACAGTCCCGCGGCGGCGATGCCGACTACCCCGGCGACCGGCAGCGACCAGGCCGCCGGGACCAGCGCGGAAGCGACCGCGGCGGGTGTGGTCACGGCGGCGCCGACCAGCATCGGCCGTCGCGCCAGCCACCACTGCCCGGCGTCCACCACGCGGCGCGACGCCGCAGCGTGCATCCGCGCGGAGAGCAGGAACAGCAGCGCGGCCACTCCGGTCAACCCGTCGGCCCAGGCGTCGAGCGGCGCGAACACCAGCGCCAGCGCGGCGCACAGCACGGCGAGCGGCGCGCTGCCACCCTGCCCGGGCCGGATGAGGGTCACCAGCACCGAGGTCGCGCCCACGGCCAGCACCATCGCCACCACCAGCCCGAGCGCGGTCGCCGACTCGGAGTCCGGGCGACCGGGCGCGGCCAGCGCCAGCAACGTCGGAATCCCGAGCATGACCGTGCCGCTCAGCATGCAGGGCACCGGCCGACCCTCCGGCTGTTCGGTGCTCCCGGGCGGCCCATCCCATCCGGCTTGCCCAACCACCCCGGCCTCGTCTCCCATCGGCCGTCCGGCGACCGGCCTGGATGCCCCCGCCTGCGGGTTCACCGCCGGGCCCCGACCAGCGGACGCCGCGCCAGCGGGCGCAGCACCTCTTCCAACCCGGCGTCCGGGGGCCAGGACACCACCGGGATACCCAACTCGGCGAGCCGATGGAACAGGCCGCGCCGGCCGACCCGCCACATCCGTACGGCGATCGGCTCGTACACGCCACCCTCCCGAGCGCGCGGCTCGGTGCGCAGGACGTCGACCACGGCGATCCCGAACCCCCGACGGCGCAGGTCGGCCAGCGCGTTCAGCGCCCGGTCGTCGACAAGCGGGGAAAAGACGACCACCGCAGCCCCGGCCGGCAGCACGCTGGGCGGAAAGCCGGTCGCGTCAGTGGGCGCGGCCCCGCCGATCTGCACGTCGATGAGCGCCTCGACCACCCGGTCGAGGTGGCGCTGACCCATGCCGGGCGCCATCCAGCGGACCACTCCGCCGAGCCCGACGACACCGGCACGGTCGCCGCGGCGCAGCGCGGCCCGCACCACCGCGAGGGCACCCTGTACCGAGAGTTCGAGGGTCGAACCGCCGGGTTGCCGGACGTCCCGGGAGGCGTCGATCACGGCAACCACCTTGGCCGCCTGCTCGGTGAGCCGCTCGGTGACGTACAACGAGCCCCGGCGGGCGGTGACCGGCCAGTTGACCGACCGCAGCGGGTCGCCCGGTCGGTAGCCTCGGATGCCGGCGAACTCGACCCCCTCGCCACGTCGGCGACCCAGATGGACTCCGAGCAGGTCGGGCAGCTCCATCGGCCGCGGCACCGCACTCAGCGAGTCGGCCACCGGGAACGCGGCGATCGACGGGAGCTGGTGGCTGGTCTGCCCGACCATCAGGCCGGCCGCGCCGCGCAGCTCAAGCCGCAGCCACGGATCCGCGCGCCCCCACCGGACGGCCCGCAGCTGCCATACACCGTGTGCCGTCCCGGGGCCGGCCTCCCAGGACAGCGGGGTCACCTCCATCTCGGATCCGCTGTCCAGCTCGACGTCGAGGATCTCGACCCCGTCCGGCAGGATCACCTCGATCCGCGCGGTCACCGTGTCGCCCTCGAAGACCCGTTCCGCGGACACGTCGACCCGGACAGTGATCTCCCGGGGCGGAGCGGCGGTCCACCATCCACCGGCCAGCGCCCCCACCAGCGGCGCGGCGAACACGACCAGGTCGGCCCGGCCGAGGGCGACGATCCCGGCGGCGGCGAGCGCGACGCAGCAGACCGCAGGGAACAGCCAGCCGGCCGGCACCCACTGCACGCTGTGCCGACCTTGGGCCTCCTGGCTCACGACCGCCTGGCTCACGACCGCCCGGCTCCCTGCCGCCTGGCTCACGACCGCCCGGCTCCCTGCCGCCCGGCTCCCGAACGCCCGGCCGGCGACGCCGCGGCACCAGCGGCTCGCGGCGCAGCCACTCGGGCCAGCACCCGCTCCATCACGTCCTCCGCCTGGATCCGGCGGACCCACATCTCCGGGCGCAAGCTCAACCGGTGGGCGATGGTGGGCACCGCCAGCACCTTGACGTCCTCGGGGACCACGTAGTCACGCCCGGCGAGCAGCGCGGTGGCCCGCGACATTTGCAGCAGCGCCAGCGATGCCCGAGGACTGGCTCCCACCTGCACATCCTTGTCCGCTCGGGTGGCCGCCACGATTCGCACAACGTAGTCGACCACGTCAGATTCCACCGAAACGGTGTCGACCGCGTCGCGCAGCGCCAGCAGCTCGTCCAGCTGCAGCACCTGACCGACCTTGCCCATCTCCGTGCCGCGCCGCATCCGGCGGCCGAGCAGGTCCACCTCATCACGCTCGGACAGGTAGCCGATCCGCACCCGGATGCCGAACCGGTCGAGCTGGGCCTCCGGCAACGGGTAGGTGCCCTCGTACTCGATGGGGTTGTCGGTGGCCAGTACGACGAACGGGTCCGGCAACGGGTGCGAATGGCCGTCGACGCTGACCTGTTGCTCGGCCATCGCCTCCAGCAGCGCGGACTGCGTCTTCGGCGGCGTGCGGTTGATCTCGTCCGCCAGCAGCAGGTTGGTGAACACCGGGCCGGGCCGGAACGCGAACTCGCGACCGCCCTGGTCGAGCACGGTGGTACCGGTGAGATCGGCCGGCAGCAGGTCCGGGGTGAACTGCACCCGCCGGAAGTCCATCCCGAGCGCCGTGGCGAACGACCTCGCGATCAGCGTCTTGCCCAGGCCCGGTAGGTCTTCGATCAGCACGTGCGACCTGGCCAGCACTGCGGCGAGGATCAGTTCCAGGACGGGTCGTTTGCCGACCACGGCCTGCTCGATCTCGTCCAGCACGGTGGCTGCCAAGGAGGCCACCTCGGTCGAGCTGACGGTCTGCGAGGTCATGTGGTGCCCTCCACGCGGTCGAGAATGGTCAGAAGTGTGTCGCGGCCAGGCCCGGGGGCGGACCGGTCGTGGGAGCGGGTGGCGTCCCGGTCGACCAGTTCCCACAGCTGTTCGCCGAGCACCTCGCGGGCGGCAGCTCGCGGGTCGACCCCGGGTACGTGCTCGGCCATTGCCAGTTCCACCAGCTCGGCGAGCACCGGCCGCACGCTGTAGTCCCAGTCGCGGGCCGAGCCACCGGCCCAAGCGACTGCCACCAGGAAGCGGCGGTAGGAAGGGCAGGCCTCGATCGAGGTCGCGTCGACCTCCGCGGGCACCAACCGGCTGCGTTGCCAGCGCATGTAGGCGTTGATCCCGACCACCAGCAGGATCATCAGAACGCCGATCAGTCCGAACGCCAACATCGGACCGGTCGGGCCGAGGAACGAGAAGACGTCGGCGGCGAGCGTCATGCCGTCTCCGCCGGGTCGCGAACCGGGCGTCCGCCCAGCGCCGCAAGCAGCGCGGCCAGCGCGCCATCGGCCTCCTCGCGGTCCTGTTGCACCATCGGGTGGGTGCTGAACCGCGCCTCCCGGAACAGCCGGAGCAGCGTGCCCGCCGGAGGCTCGGGCAACGAGGCCCGTTGCACCCCGCGGGTGAGCACCTCCTCGGGGGTGTCGGATTCGTGCGGCGCCGTGGCCTCGCCACGCTCGGCCAGCGCCTCCTCCATCGCCGCGAAGCAGGCCACGATCGCCTCCCTCGGGTCGGTGATCCGTCGGTCCAGTACGGCCTCGCGGGCCGCGCGCACGGCCTTGGTCACCCGCTGCTCGTCGTCGTCCTCGTCGTCGGGGTCGTCCTCGTCGTCGACCGGTTGGCCCCGGCGCATCAGCACCAGCAGCAGCACCGCAAGGGTCAACAGGCTTGCGACGAGCACGATCCGGTCACCGAGGCCCTCTTCGCGCCGGCCCTGTTCACCGGGGTTGCGTTGGGTGGAGGTGTCGTCCTGGACGTTCTCGGCCGAGGGTGGCGCGGGCGGCGGCTCGGGCGGTGTTCCTCCGAACAGCTGGCTGGCCATACCTATCAGCAGGCCGACCAGCACGGCGATCAGCAACTGGCGGCGACTCCGGACGGTCATCTGTGCCCTACGCCGTCGGACGACCGCGGCCCGCCTCGACCGGACCCGGCGGTAGCTGATCAAGAGGATCACGCCGGCGACCAGCACGGTGATAGCGCCGATCTGGGTGATCGACCGCATCGCCGTCCACGCCTCACTGACCGGAGCAGGCGGGGTCATCCCGCTGGCCCGGGCACGGGCCAGTACCACCGCCAGCACGACCAGCACGGCGATCCCGCCGACCCGGAACACCGACGTCCCGGACGGGTGCCGGGGGTCGCGCTGGTCCGACATCGCCGCGCCTCCCTGATCCTGTCGCGTGGTCCGCGACGTCATGTACCGGGCGTGACGTACCCACCCGGGCGAACCGTGCGGCGACTCGGATCACCGCCGCGCCATTATGGCTGCTCCGAACGGGTAAAGCACGACCGGTACCGACTTGCGATCAGGCCGCGAGCCGGCGACCGGAGAGCCGCCGTGTTCGGTATTCGTCGGGCACGCCCGTTGAGATCGGAACGCAGCCGAGGACCACCCGTGTGTGGGTCGCTCGATCGATGGGCCTGGCCGGGCAGCCGGCTGCCCGGCGGAGGCGCCTACCGCCGGTTCAGTGCCAGGCCTCGGTCCGCCGGAACCGGCCCAGGCCCACCGCGACGAACTCGTCGTCGCGGCCCACCGAGGTGGCGCCCAGGCCGCGTAGCGCCGCGCCGAACGGGCCGCCGCCGGTCTCCGGAAACGGCTCGGTGCGGTGCAGCATCTCCGGGCCGACCACCGGGCCGCCGCGGTGCCATACCGCCGCGGTCTGCCAGCCGTCGCGCCCCTGGTAGTCGGCCTCGAAGTAGCCGACCGGTCCGACGCCGGAGATCGAGACCAGCAGCGCGTGCAGCCCGGGCACCAGGTTGCGGAACCCGGTCTCCGGCGGCACCGGACCGCTGCCGGCCGACAGAGCCGTCGCCAGCTCGGCGGTCAGCGGGACGAGCGCGAGTCCCTGCTCGAGCCGCACCACTCGGGCTACCGGGTAGGCGATCGCGATCCGCTCGAGCACCACCACCGCGGCGATCATCGCCGAGAGTTCGTACCGCAGGCCCTGCTCGGGGATGGCGGGCAGGTCGTCAGCGGCATCCATAGCCGGTCACTCCAGGAAGCCGAAGTCCTTGAGCAGGTGCGCCGCGGAGGTGGCCCGGCAGTCGACCACCTCGGCGCGGTACTCCTCGACGAACAGCCCGGCGTGCCGGGTGAGCCTGCCTTGCTCGATCATCCGGACCGCCTTCTCCAGGTCCGACCGCGCCAGCACGTCCGACCAGAGCGGGTTTCGAATGTGCACCCCCTGATCGTCGACCTTCGTGATCTGCAGGGTCTTCCCCCCGGCGACGGTCGGCAGTCGACCGCCGTCCCCGTAGCGCGCCTGCACCTCGGACCAGTTCAGCGGCATCGCCACCACCCCTCCCAGCGGGTCGGGCAGACCCGCGCCAGCTACCGACCGGGCCGGTCAGGCCGCTCGTCCGGGTCCGGCGCGGGTGCCAGGCCGGGCGCCGCGAGCTCGTGCATGTAGGCCAGCATCGCGTCGTGCCGGGCCGCCGCGGCCGCGGTGTCGCAGCCGAGCTCGGCGGCCAGCGTGGGCACGTCCCCGCCCCGGACACAGGTCACCGCCAGCGTCACCAGGTGCTCCGGCGGCACCGCCGCCAGCCGCTCCCGCAGCTCGGCCCAGTCGCAGACCAAAGCCAGCCGCCCAGCGTCCGCCTCGGCGATGCGGGCCTCGGCCAGCCGGGCGATCCGACCGGAGAACGGCAGCCCGAAGTACCGGAACACCCCCGGCCGGGCCACCATGCCGGCGATCACCTGCACCCCCACCTGCTCGGCGAGCGCCGGATCGTCCAGTCGGCGCGAGCAGGTGTAGCGAACGGCCTCGAAGGTCGCCCGTACCCGTTCCAGCCACTCGGCGTACTCCCGCGCGACCGTCGCACCAGGGCCAGCGGTCACCGGTCCCACCTTCCGCTCCGGCGGTCGGCGAGACCGCGGGCCCGCCGACCGCCCGACCGTCCGACCGCCCGACCGCCCGACCGCCCGACCGCCCGAGCTAGGGGGTCGGTACCACCGTCTTGACCATCGCCGCGATGTGTGCGCCCTGCACCACGGTGAGGTCCTTGGACGACGGCGCGTCGCCGCGGATCGCCTCGTGCGGCACCACGACCCAGCACGCGCAGCCCCAGATGCACTCCCCTGCCATACCCTCGAACCGGATCGACTGCTCGGAGAGCATCACTCCGAGATCGAGGATCCAGGAGTGCATGAGTAGCTTCTGCTCCCAGTCCTCCACCTTGTCGTAGGCGTCACGCGCGGCGTAGAAGGCGGTCAGGTCGGTCTTCGCCACCCCCGGGATGACCACGTTCGAGTAGGCGGTCAGCTCGTCGAAGAACTCGCCCTGCGAGGTGTTCAGGGTGGCGTCCTCGCCGGGCAGCAGGAAGACCTTGAGCGTCTCCTCCAGGGTCTTCTGCAGGGTGTCGTTCCACAGTTCGCGCGGCGCAACGGTGTGACACTCGATGTAGTCGGTCTTGAAGCCCTCCTTCAGCCCGGACCACTGCGGGATGTAGCCGATCCACTTGCCGACCACCTCGCGCCACTTGCTCTTCGGCTCGCCGGGCAGCACCTCGACGCCGGGGTGGGTGTACTTGGCGACGTCCCACACCGTCCAGGCCCGGTCACCGCTGGTGTTGCGCTCGTGCGGGGCGCCGGTGAACCCGGCCGGGCGCAGCAGCTTGAACAGCAGCCGGCCGTAGTCCTGCACGATGAACCGGGTGAACGAGTCGTCGATGAACTTGCGGGTCACGCCCTTGCGCAGGGCGTCGCGGATGGCCGGCTGGCCGGTCTTGGTGTACTGCCCGAGCCGCTGCCAGGAGTGCTCCTGCGGCAGGGCCAGGAAGCCACCGGTGAACGGGTTCTTGTAGAGGTCGCCCCAGACCGCCATCACGCCCTGGTTCTTGGCGTCGTCGAGCATGCAGTCGATCTCGTTGATGGTGGGGAACAGCGCGGCCTGACCGCCGGCGTGCTCCTCGTCGCCGGAGAACGGCATCGAGGCCACGCCGACCACCGGGATCCGCCGGCCGAGCTTGACGTTGGAGAGGTGCCGCGCCAGGTCGACCACCATGCCGCTGCCGGTGCCGCCGGCCATGGAGAAGAACACCAGCACGATCGAGGGCAGCTTGCAGGCGTTGATGCTGGCGACGAAGGCGTCGAGCTCCTTCTCCAGCGGCCGCTCGCCGCCGTAGTAGTAGTGCCCGTAGATCGCCTTGGACACCGCGCGCGGGAACGAGTCGCCGGCCTTGGGCAGCTCCAGGTCGGCCGGCAGCCAGGGCTCGTAGTTGGGGTTCCAGTAGTAGCGCGGGTACTCCATCTTGAGGAACTCCCGCCAGCGGTTCAGGCTGGTTTGCAGGTCCTCACGCACCGGTACGTCCAGCGCCACGGTGCGCACCTGAGCGCGCTCGCGCGGGATGCCGCGCTCGTCGAGCCGGCCGTTGAACCCGTTCGCATACTCCTTGAGCTCGTGCATGTCCTGCTCGCCGATGTCCACCGCGAGCCCGGTGAACCGGGCCCTGGGGTCCTCGAGCATGTCCTCGATCTCCCCGGTGCGCAGCAGCGCCTCGACCATGTAGGCGCCGGTCTTACCGATGCCGATGGCATGGATGCAGTGCGGCGACTGGTTGCCGGTCGCGCTGTGGTACATCGACATACCCATGAGATGGGTCCTCTCCTATTCGAGAAATCCGAGGTCTTTCAACACGGTCGCCGCCGTGGTCGGTCGTTCGTCCGCGATGTAGGTGCGGTAGTGATCGATGACATCGCCGTAGTTACGCGTCATCCGGCCGGCTTCCAGCAGGTCCACCGCCTTCTCCAGGTGCGCCCGGGTGAGCTTGTCCTTCCAGAGCCGGTGCGAGACGTAGATGAAGTCGTCGTCGGCGCCGGTCACCTGCAGCGTCCGGGCGCCCGGCATCGAGGGCAGCTCGGCGCCGTCCCGGTATCGCTTGACCACGTCCGCCCAGTCCAGTGGCACGTCGGGCCTCCTCAGACCGTCGTCGTGGCTGTGACCTTGCCGACGACCTGTTCGGTGACCGGCGCCGGCTCACCACGGATCGCCGCGTGCGGCACCACCACCCAGCAGGCGCAGCCCCAGATGCACTCGCCGCCCATCCCGTCGAACCGGATCGAGGGCTCGCACAGCATCACCCCGAGGTCCAGCAACCACGAGTGCATGAGCAGCTTGGCGTCCCAGTCGAGCTTGTCGTAGGTGTCCCGGGCCGGGACGAACGCGGCCAGGTCCAGCTTGGAGGCCCTCGGCACCACCAGGCTGACCATCGGCCGGTCGCCGGTGTCGAAGGTCAGCACGTTCGGCTCGACGGAGGACTCGACCAGCTGGCCGAGTCGCTGAAGCAGCGCGGCCGAGGCCTTGCCGGCCTCCTCCTTGGTCCCGAACACCCGGGCCTCGACGAACTCGGTGCCGAAGCCCTTGGTGAGCACGGAGCCCGACAGCGTGCCGGCATCCGCCAGGTTCCGGGTGGTCAGCAGGTTGACCCAGCGGTCGCTCTGCTCGCCGCGGATCGCCGGGTGCCACTGGTCGCCGGGCACGCCCAGCCAGTTCAGCGCCTTGAGCGTCTCGTACAGGTGCACGCCGTGGTCCCGGGACAGGAAGTCGGCGATCCCCTGGTCTACGTAGGTGTGGGTGGCGGCCAGGTCGCCGGTCAGCTCGTACACGCCGTCCTGCGGCACCGCGAAGAACCCACCGGTGAACGGGTTCTTGTACAAATCGCCCCAGACGGCCATCACGCCGTTGTTCTTCTCGGTGTCGATCATGCAGTCCAGCTCATTGATCACCGGGAACAGCGAGCCGTCGGCCAGCTCCGGCGGGTCGCCGGCGCACGGCAGCACGCCCACGCCCACCACCCACGGCCGGCGGCCCAGCTTGATGCTGGACAGGTGCCGGGCCAGCTCGACCACGATCCCGCTGCCCACCCCGCCGGCCAGCCCGAAGGCGATCACCACGATCGGCGTGGCGGTGCTGGCCTGCACGCTCTCGGCGAAGGCGTCCAGCTCACGGGCGATCTCCCGGCCCTGGTAGTACTCCGCGCCGTAGATCGCCTTGGCCACCGCCCGGGAGAAGTGCTCCCCCGGCCCGGCGATCTCCACGTCGGCGGGCAGCCACGGTTCGTAGTTGGGGTTCCAGTAGTAGCGCGGGTACTCCATCTTCAGGAACTCGCGGTAGCGGTTCAGCGCCGTGCTGAGCTCCTCCCGGGACGGGATCGGCAGCTGCACGGTGCGCACCTGGGCCCGGTCGGGTGGCAGGTCCGCGCCGATCCGGCCGGCGGCCGCGCGCACCCTGGCCAGGTCGGTGTCGTGTCCGATGTCCACCGCGAGGGCGGTGAACCTGGTTGCGGGGTCGGCCAGGAAGCCGGTCGGCGGGTTGTCCAGCAGCGCGCTGATCACCCCGGCCCCGGTCGCCCCCAACCCGAGGACGTGCAGCGAGAACGGACCCTCGTGCTCGCCCGCGCGGTGGACCCCCTCGTTCGCCAGTGCCTGCACCCGCGCCAGACTCGCGTCGGTGGGGTGGCCGTGCCCGTGCCCGTGTCCGTCGTCGTGGTCGTGCTCGCTCGTGGGAGCCATGTCGATCGTCCTCCGGTTACCGTGCTCTCGCTCAGGTCCGCGCCTTGGTCGCCTCGCTCAGGAGCTCACCGCGCACATGCCGCGGTCGGCCCTCGCCGGGCCGGCGGCCGAGGGGGTGATGTCGAAGTCGAAGATCGCGGTCGGCAGGTAGAGCGAGCAACACGCGTTCGGGATGTCCACCACCCCGCTGACCCGGCCCTCGATCGGCGCCGCACCGAGCAGCAGGTACGCCTGCTCACCCGAGTAGCCGAACTTCATCAGGTACTCGATCGCGTTCAGGCAGGCGTTGCGGTAGGCGAGGGTGGCGTCGTTGTAGTGGTTGGTGTTCGAGTCGTGGTCCACCGAGATCCCGATGAACGTGACGAACTCGGAGTAGCGCGGTTCCACGTTGCCCGGCATCAGGATCGGGTTGGTCCGGACGCCGTAGGTCTCCATCCCGCCCTTGATCAGGTCCACCCCGAAGTCGATGAACCCGCCCATCTCGATCGCGCCGCAGAAGGTGATCTCCCCGTCGCCCTGGGAGAAGTGCAGGTCACCGCCGGACAGCAGGCCGCCCGCCTGGTGCACCGGGTAGAACACCCGCGAGCCTCGGGTGAAGTTCTTGATGTCGTGGTTGCCGCCGTTCTCCCGGGCCGGCACGGTGCGCGCCCCGTCGCGCCGCACGCCCTCCAGGGCCTCGCCGTTGGCTCTCCCGCCGAGCACGCTGTCGTCCAGCGGCGGCAGCGCCAGCGGCGGTACCCGGTCGGGGTCGGTGGCGATCAGGGCGCGCTCGCGCTCGTTCCACCGGGCCAGCAGCTCATGCGAGGGGGCGGTGCCGAACAGGCCGGGGTGGGTGATGCCGGTGAACCGCACACCCGGGACGTGCCGGGAGGTGGCGACCTGACCGTGGAAGTCCCAGATGGCCTTGTAGGCCTGGGGGTAGTAGTCGGTGAGGAATCCGCCGCCGTTGGTCCGGTCGAAGATACCGGTGTAGCCCCAACCCTGACCGGGGGCGTCGCCGATCTCCTGCGGCACCGGCCCGAGGTCGAGGATGTCCACCACCAGCAGGTCGCCCGGCTCGGCGCCCTCGACCCCGATCGGGCCGCTGAGCATGTGGCAGCCGTTCAACCGCACGTCGCGGACGTCGTTCGCCGAGTCGTTGTTCCCGATCTGGGCGTCGGTCCACTCCCGGCACTCGACCCGGAACTCGTTGCCCGGCCGGACCATCGCGGCGGGCGGGATGTCGGGGTGCCAGCGGTTGTGCCCGGGCACCACCTGGTCACGCATCGAGCGCTTCTGGTCGACGCTGAACACGACTTCAGGCATGGCTGACCTCCTGGTGGATCGCGGCGGCTAGGGGCGGGGCAGGCTCAGATGCCGGGGGTCGCGGGTGACCGGTGTCGCCCTCGACGAGCGGGGGACCGAGGTCACCGTTTCCGGGGCGTCGGCGCTGCGCTCGGCCGACTCCAGCGCTCCGCGCAGCGGCCCGGCCATCGCCCGCAGCGCCGGGGCGTCGTAGACCCGGATTCCCGGACGCGCGCAGGTCGGACACCGGTGCGGACCGGCGCGCTCGGCGATCGGGCAGCGCACCGCGAACTCACCGCAGGCGGTGCAGCGGAAGGAGTAGGTCGGCACGACGCGACGCCCCTAACGCTACCGGAAGGAATACTGTCATTCGGAAGTATTCAGGCCGGTGCAGGCTGCGTCAAGGGCCGGGCGGCAGCTCCGTAAGCACGTCGAACTCGTGACCGACCGCGCGGGCCAGGTAGATCCGCTGCTGCAGGTGGTTGTCGCGCAGGGACACCGACCCTCGAGGGCCGTCGTAGGCCACCGCGTCAGCGGCCCCGCACAGATCCGCCACCGCCAGACTGCCGGCGCGCTCGGCCATCCGGGCCAACAGGGTGACCCCTTCGTAGCAGGACTCCCCCGCCGAGTTCAGCGCCGGCGCGAGCGCACCAAACCGCCGCACGTACCGCCGCTCGAAGTCCAGGCTGTCCTCGGTGGTCAGCGTCTCGAAGTAGCCGGCGGCCGCGTAGAGCTCCCGGGTGTTGGCCGCGCCGGTGGCCAGCAGCATGTTCTCCTCCATCAGCGGGCTGAACCGCGCGCACCGGTCGTCCAGCCGCATCTCGGTGAAGGCCCGGTTGAACCGCACCGCGTCGGTGCCCACCAGGAACATCAGCACGCCTTCCGCCCCGCTGCGCTCCACCCGCCGCAGCGCCGGCCCGAACTCGCTCGTGCCCAGCTCGACGAAGATCTCGTCCCGGATCTCGACCCCGCACCGGGCGGCGTACCGCCGGGTGACGCTCGCCGAGACCCTCGGCCAGACGTAGTCGTCCCCGACGATGCACCAGCTCCGGACCCCGAGCTCCTCGGCCATCCACCGGATCGCCGGCAGCACCTGCCGGACCGGCGTCTCGCCGGTGAGGAACACCCCGGGCGTGCACTCCCCGCCCTCGTAGAGCGGGGTGTAGACGTAGGGCACCCGGCCCCGGGTCTTGGGCACCACCCGTTGCCGGACCGCCGAGATGTGCCAGCCGGTCACCGCCTGCACCGAGCCGGCCGAGACCAGCGAGTCGACCTCGGCGGCCACCGCGTCGGGCGCGCGCCCGCCGTCGACGACGTGCAGCCTCAGCTCACGACCGAGCACCCCGCCCTGGGCGTTGATCTCCTCGGCGGCGAGCGTGCCGCACGTTTCACACGACGGACCGAACAGCCCGGCAGGACTGCTCAACGGGACCACGAAGGCCACGTCGACCACGTCCGTCGTCATCCGGCCTCCCCCGCTGCAGGTCGACGACATCACACTCGATAGAGTTGACCTAGTTCTGCCAGAGAGTGTTTATTCTGGCAAAGTTTTAGCCTGACAGGATACGACCGTAGCGACACCCAGCAGGAGGAGCAATGGGGCCGCTCAAGCTCGGACTCACCGATCTGGTCAGCCGGGCCGAGCTGCGGCTCAGCCGTCGGATCGAGCGCCTGCTCGAGCCGTCGAGTCTCACCCTGGAGCAGTGGCGCGTCCTGACGCTGCTGGCCGACGGCGCCGGTCACCCCATGTCGGAGATCGCCGCACACGCGATGGTGCCCCCACCCACCCTCACCAAGCTGGTGGACAAGCTGGTGGACCGGGCCCTGGTGTACCGCAGGGTGGACGACGCGGACCGCCGCCGGATCCTGGTCTTCCTATCCGCGCGGGGCCGCAAGCTGCACCACCGGGTCGACGATCTGGTCCGCGGCGAGGAGAGTGAGATCGTCGCCACGCTCGGCGTGGACGACACCGCGGAGTTCCGCGAGCTGCTGCACCGGGTGGTCAGCCAGCTCGACTGACCCGGCGGCCGCGGGAGGCCACCGACACGATGTGGGTTGACAACCAACTACTTCCGTTTGACACTATTCGACGGCTGTTCAGTTGACGGTGTGTCGCATCCGGGCGGACATCCGCAACCGCCACACCGGACCGGCCCACGCGGTCGCGCCGGTCGCCGACCCAACAGGAGTTCCTCATGGCCGAAGCACTGGCCCGCACCGTCACGCCCACCCTGGCTCCAATCCCGCTGCGCGAGCTGACACCGTGGGCCATCCTCGGTGGAGTGGTGATGCTGCTGCTGCTCTACCTGGTCGGCCTCGACGAGGGCGCCACCACGCTGGTCTCCGGGAACCTCGTCCACGAACTCGTGCACGACGGTCGCCATCTGCTCGGCTTCCCCTGCCACTGATCCGCGCCACTGACCGGGACGGGGTGGCCGCGATGGCACGGGCGTTGCTGCTACGCGGGATGTTGGCGGGGGCGGTCGCCGGCGTGCTGATGTGGGCGTTCTCCCGACTGTTCGGCGAGGGCCCGCTGGAACGGGCGATCGCCTACGAGGAGGCCCGCGCCGGCCCGTCGGCCGCCGCGGGGCTGGCGGTCGAGGCGGTCAGCCGGGGGGTCCAGAGCACGATCGGACTCGCGCTGGCGTTGCTGGTCTACGGCGTGGCCGTGGGCGGGCTCTTCGCGTTGGTGTTCGCGGGGCTGCATGGTCGGCTCGGCCGGGTCGGGCCCCGGGCTGCCGCCGCCGCGTTGGCCGCGACCGGGTACGTCGTGGGGTACGTGGTCCCGTTCCTGAAGTACCCGGCGAACCCGCCCGCGTCCAGCGTCGATGGGACGATCGGGCCGCGCACCGGGTTCTACCTGATCATGGTCATCGCGTCGCTCGTGGTGGCGACCGCAGCGGTGTGGCTCGGGCGGCGGCTGGCCGCGAAGCTCGGCGCCTGGAACGGCGGCATCGTCGCGGCGATCGGTTATCTGGTGGTGGTCTCGCTGGTGATGCTGGGGCTGCCGACCATGGTGGAGACGCCGGCCGACTTCCCGGCGACGGTGCTCTACGAGTTCCGGATCGCCTCGCTGGGCAACCAGGCCGTGCTGTGGTCGACCCTTGGCCTGCTGTTCGGCTGGATGGCCGAGCGGACGTTGGCACCGGGCACCGCCCGCCGCCGGCGGGCCGAAGCCGTCGGGTAGCCGACCCGCGGCCACCGGCTCCGACGGGCCGATCGGCGCGACCGGCGATCTCCTCAGCGGCCGAGGCGCCGAGGGATGCGCGATGAGCGGCGACGATGCCACGGAACGCCTCGTCCGGGCCGACCAAGTACGCGGGTGGGCAGATCTGTTCGCCGCACTGGGCGATCCGGGCCGATTGATGCTACTGGTGACCATCCAGGAGGCGGAGAGCATCGCGGTGTCCGACCTGGTCAGCGCGACCGGGCGGACGGGCACCACCGTCTCGCACTCGTTGCGGATCCTCCGGGCGCACGGGTTGGTCAGCGCCCACCGCGAGGGCCGCACCGTGCGGTACGCGATTGCGCACGAGGGGCTGGTGGAGTTGCTGCGCGGGCTCGGCGTGCCCCGCGGGAGGCCGCCCTCGACGTATGGGTCGCCGGCCCAGGGGGGCGACGTACCTCGGGCTCAGAAGGGCGGCGGATCCGGGTCCGAGCCCGGCGAATCCGAGCGATAGTCGTGCGGTCGACTGGTGTAGTGGTGTCCGGTGGGTGTGGTGTAGATGACGGTGGCGTCGGGATGCTGGGTCACCCGCCAGCCGGGCCCATGGGTCTTGAGCCGGTGGTGGTGGCGGCAGGCGGCGTACAGGTTGGGGTCGGCGGTGGTGCCGCCGTCGTTCCAGGCGATGGTGTGGTCGAGGTCGGCGTCGGCCGCGGAACGGCGGCAGACCGGGCTGCGGCACTCGTGGTCGCGCGCGCGAACGTGGTCGGCAAGAGCGACCGGTGCGGCGTAGGTGGTCCGCCCGTGGTCGAGCAGGGTGCCGGACACGGGATCGGTGAGCAGCCGGCGCCAGGTGCCCTCGGCGGCGATCCGCCGGGCGAGCGGGGCGGGAATCGGACCGTATCCGCGCAGCTCGCCGGGCGCTTCGTCCAGGCCCATCAGGGTGGTGATGGGCACCGTGACGTGCACGGTCGGCGCGCAGGCTCGTGGCTTCGCCCGCCGGGTCCGCGACCGGCCTGACGCGGCGGGCGCAGCGCACCCGTCACGGTCTCCTGCCTCGAACCGCTGCGCGGCGGCGCCGGACTGCTCTCCGGCACCGGGCCGCTGCGCGCCGCCGCCAGGCTGCTCTCCGGCACCGGGCCACTCCGCGCCACCGCCGGACTGCTCCCCGTTACCCGATCGGTCGTCAGACCCGTCGGCGTCACCTGGCCGGCCGGCGGCGCACCGGGCGGCAGCACACCGGCCGGTGAGCAGGTCGGCGAGCAGGTCGGCTCGGCGGGCGTCCATCCCGCGCGGGTCGTCGGCGCCGAGGGATCGGGCGAGCGCGCCCAGGTGCTGGTAGGCGGCAACGGCATCGGGGGCGGGCAGCAGCGCCCAGAGGCCGGCCATGCCGTCGGCCTCCGGAGTGAGCACCACCCGCCGCTCCCGGCGGGCGTGGTCGTGGCGGTCAGCGGCGCCGTCGGGGTCGACGGCAATGACCGCGCGGGCCAGCGCGACCCGCAACTGGCCTGGGGTCTGTTCACCGGCGCTGGGCAGCACCCGATCCTGCACGGCACGCGCGTGCACGACGGACAACGGGCGGCAGGCCTGCACGATCGCCCGGACCTTGGTCGCGTCGATGATCCCGCGTTCCCAGGCGAGGAGGGTCTCGGGCAGCGCCGACTCCAACATGACGGCCTGCTCAAGACGGGCACTGGCCGCGAGCCGGGACTGCCGCAGGGCGAGTGCCACCTCGTCCGGGGCGAACTCCGACGCAACCGCCGCGACCGAGGACCGGGCCGCTGCCGGGTCCCGATCCGGAGGTCGACGGCGCGCGAACTCGGCCAGCACCCGCGCCTGGCGGGCCAGCGCCCAGGACGCGACCCGGTCGAAGGCGACCAGCGCCTCGATCAGCTCGCCGTCGTCCGCCGTCGCGGTGTCGGCCGAGGCCACGTCGAGTTCGAGAGCGAGCCAACCCGACGGGCGACACCGCGACAGCGGCACCTCCGGAGGCGCGTCGAGCTCGACCGTATCGAACATACGTTCGAGTATAGCAGATCCCAGTGAGCCCGACCTTCTGAAAGGCGTCCGCGGACGCACATGCCTCGATCGTCACGAACACCGCCATCACCTGCGGCAGCGGCCATGAACCACCCCACGGTGGACGGGAGGCCCATCCGTGGGTGCCGGCGTGATGCAGTGCGTAGACGAACAGCAGCAGGCCGCTGGTGATCGTGCTCGTCCCCGCGATGTCGAGTCGGGTGGACCGACAACCGGGTCGATCGGCGGCGAGGCACGCGGTGGCGAGCCCGATCATCACCACGCCGGCGGGAACGTTGATGAAGAAGGCCCGTCGCCAGCCGGGCCCGGCAGCGATGAGTCCGCCCGCTACCGTGCCGAATGTTCCGGCGACCGCCCCACGGCACCGAAGATGCCGAGGGCGCGGTTGTGTTCCGGACCCTCGGCGAAAGTGACGGCGAGCAACGACAGGGCGGCCGGTGGCGCGGGGCCGGTGATCGGTGACATGGTTCGACTCCTGTTCGGTGCAGGCCGGTCAGGCGAAGTGCTTCGGGATGGGCTGGCCGGTGCCGGTAGTGATCAGCTGCGGCAGGCTCGTGCTGATGTAGAAGCTCCAGCCGGCGGAGCAGGCCTCGAAACACTCGGACTCCGCGGCGGTCAAGCCCTCGTGCGTCAGACGCAGCGTCGCCCCATCCGCGGTCGCCGCGATGTCGAACACGACGTTGGTGCCGGTCCACTCGTCGCGGTCATCGATGAAGGTGAGATCGGCGTCCACGACGTGCCAGACCATCCGCTGCCCGGGCACAACCTCGGTGACCCGGAACCGGCAGAAGCGGATGCCCCGCTTCTCCCGCGCTGTCTCTCCTGGGTACCGGCTGTCGTCGGTGAACACGAACTCGTCGTGCAGGGCCGCGGTGTCGCCGATGATGCTTTCGCTCCACCACCGGCGCACGTTGGTGATGGCCGCGAAGACCTCGTCCGGCGTGTGTGTGACGGTCATCGTGGCGGTCAGGTTGTCGGTGTGGGACATCGTTCTCGTCTCCTCTGTTCGGTGGGATCACCCCACCTACGAAGGAGGCAGCTCGGAATCGACATCGGCCCAGAAAACTTTGCCGTCGTTTCGACGGAGACGACCCGCGGCATGCGTCAGAGCCCGCGCAGGCGACCGGTCAGGTAGCGGCGCTCGGCGTCGGTCGGCGCCAACCGCAGCGCCTCCTGGTACGCGGCCGCGGCCGCGGTGGCCCGGCCGTCGCGGCGCAGCAGATCGGCCCGAGTAGCGGGCAGCAGGTAGTACCCGTCGAGCTCGCCGGATCCGGCGAGCTCGTCGACAAGCGCGAGGCCAGCGGAGATGCCGTCAGCCATCGCCAACGCCACCGCGCGGTTGAGTTCCACCACCGGCGATGGCGCCAGCCGCGCCAGCTCCGCGTATAGCACGGCGATCTGTGTCCAGTCGGTGCCGGCTGAGTCCGGAGCGGTCGCGTGGCAGGCGGCGATCGCGGCCTGCACCTGGTACGGCCCGGCACGCCGCATCGCCAACGCGTCGTCGAGCGCCTGCACGCCTTCGGCGACCAGCGCCTGGTCCCAGCGGGAGCGGTCCTGATCCTCGAGGGTGACCAGCACCCCGTGATCGATGCGCGTCGCGCGGCGGGCCTCGAGCAGCAGCATCAGCGCCAACAGGCCGCGCGCCTCGGGCTCGGTCGGCATCAGCCGGGCCAGCACCCGGGCGAGGTAGATCGCCTCAGCCGCCAGCGCCCGCGGCGCGTCCTGCTCGTCGTAGCCCTCATTGAAGATCAGGTAGAGCACCGCGAGGACGGCAGCCAGCCGCTGCGGCAACACATCCGCCGGCGGGACCCGGTACGGGATACCCGCCTCGACGATCTTGCGCTTGGCGCGAACCAGGCGTTGCGCCATCGTTGACTCGGAGGTCAGAAACGCTTTGGCGATCTGGGCGGTGTCCAGCCCCGCCAGCGTGCGCAACGTCAGGGCGACCCGGGCGGGAAAGGGCAGCGCGGGATGACAACACGTGAAGATCAACCGCAGCCGCTCGTCGGGGATCTCCTCGACCGCCGACCCCACCGGGTCACGTGCCAGCACAGCAAGCTGCCGTAGCTTCGCGGCCCCGGAGGTGTCCCGGCGCAGCCGATCGGTCGCGCGATTGCGTGCCGTAGTCGTGAGCCACGCGCCCGGGCGAGCCGGAACGCCGTCCCGCGCCCACGTCGCCATCGCCGCGGCGAATGCGTCCTGGGCACAGTCCTGGGCCAGGTCCCAGTCCCCGGTCAGCCCGATCAGCGTGGCGACCACCTGGCCCCACTCGTCGCGGAACGCCGCATCGACTGCGGCACGAACCGCGCCAGCCTCGGTCACTCCCACACGGGGCGAATTTCGACGCAACCCCGGCTCGCATACGGGTGGCGAGCCGCGATCGCGATCGCCTCGTCCAGATCGGCACACTCGATGATGTCGATACCTCCGACGAAGTCCTTCGTCTCCGCGAACGGACCATCGGACACCAGCGTCTCGCCGTCGCGGACCCGGACCGTCGTCGCATCCGCCACCGGACGCAAGCGCGCCCCGCCCAGGCTGGCGCCCCGCCGTTGCACCTCCGCGTCGAACGCCTGATACGCCGGGTCGGCCGCGATCTCCTCGTTGGAGGGAGATGCCCGCTCGTCGTCGCAGATCAGCAGCACGTACTTCATGCCCAGGATTATGTGCCGTCACGCCACTTCATTCTCGCCGACCGCCCGCCGGTCAGACGCCGGTGCGGCCGTCGATCCACCGCGCTCTTCCACCGGCACCGGGCGCGTACACCCGGTAACCGAACCACGTATGGTGACCGGAATCGCCCCTCCGGAAGGGACTCGCCAATGGTGCACGAAAGCGGCAACGGTCGTACCCCGGACCTGGCCGGCCA
>JBQTKB010000141.1:0-20731 GCA_052386505.1 Pseudonocardia sp. | reverse complement strand
CGACTGGGCGAGCGGGACGTCGGTGCGCACGACTACGGCGTCCGGCCAGGGGTCGGCGTCGTCGGCCATGGCGGCGGAGACGGCGAGATCGGCGTCGGAGGCCGTCGGGCCGCGGTTGCCCAGCCGGGCCTCGACCAGCGTAGGTGGGGCGTGGCAGCGGATCCGAACGAGCTCGGCAGACTCCCGCACCGCCAGCTGCTCGGCGGCGTCCCGCTCCCGCTCGTCGGTCCACGAGGTGTCCAGCACGACGGACTCCCCGAGAGCGAGCAGCGCCCCGGCCCGTCGTCGCAGCTCCGCGTACAACCAGGCGAACCGCCCCCTGCTCGAGGTGGCGCAGCGCCACCGCGCAGTAGCGCCGCACGTCGTCGGCGGCCGTCGGGTCGCCCTGTTCGTGGCGCAGGCAGGCGACCTTCGCCCGGATGAGGGCCCGGTAGCCGGTGTAGTGGTGGGTGAGCGCGGCGGGCGCCGGGTCGCCGGCGAAATCGGCGTAGTCGGCGAGGAACCGCTCGGCCAGTTCGGGGTGGCCGAGCCGGTCGAGATCCATGGCCAGGAAGCACGCGTCGTCCAGCCCGTCGACGTAGCGCAGCGCGTCGTCGAACTCCAGGCAGTCCAGCGCCCTGGGCCCGTCAGCGAGACAGAACACGTCGTCCGCGATGAGGTCGCCGTGCCCGTCGAGCACCCGTCGCTGGGCGATCCGGCGGTCGAACAGCGGCGCCCGCCGGGCCAGGAACCTCAGGGCCAACAGCTCGATGTCGGCCGCGACGGCGTCGTCCAGCACGCCGCCGCGGAAACGGGCGAGCTCGGTGAAGCTGTCGGTCCAGCGTCCGCGCAGTGCGTCCCGGCTGCCCTGCGCGGAGATCGCCGGCCCGCGCTCGGCGGTGGCGTGGAACGCCGAGAGCCGGCGCGCGAGCATGCGCAACTGCCCGGCTACCGGCTCGCCTCGCCGCACCAGCTCGGACAACCGTCGCCGCCCCGGCATCCGGCGCATCACCACGGCCGCCTCGCTCTCGCCGCCGAGGGGGTCGCTCACCTCGGCCAGCCCCAGGTAGACGTCCGGGCTCAGCCTCCGGTTCAGCTCCAGCTCCCGCCGGCAGGCGGCCTTCCGCCGAGCGGCGGTGCTGAAGTCGAGGAAGCCGGTACGGACCGGCTTCTTGATCTTGTACGCGCGGTCGCCGACCAGGAACACCACGCCGACGTGCGTCTCGTGCACGGCGGCATACGGGGCGGAGTCCGAGTGGTGGCTGCCGCCCGGCCCGTTCATCGAGCTCCGCGACAACTCGTCGAGCGTGCCCAGGCCGTGAGTCATGGTCGCAGTGTGCTTCGTCGGGAAGCGGTACAGCAGGTGCGGAAGTAACCGGGCCGCACGGCCGATGGGCCCGAGCACCCACCACCACGGTCCCGGGCACCCGGTCCTGGACGCCGACGTGTCCGCCGACACGGGGTGTCCCAATCCGCACGACGGGATCGCGCTCTGTGATCGGTGGTGCCATAGGGCCCCTGTCGGCAGGCCCGAGGTCCCCCGGGTGTGGTCGTCTCGGCCGGAGCGCTGGCGGCTCCGGGACGAGCAGTATCCGGACGAATCGATTCGGCCGGGGAGGCAGCGATGATCCACAGCGGGATGGAGCTGAGCAATGCGATGGGGTTGTCCGCCGAGCAGGTGCGCCGGGTGCTGGCCGTTGCCGGCCGCGCACCGTCGGTGCACAACACTCAGCCCTGGCAGTTCCGACTCGCGGGGTCCGCGATCGAGCTGCATGCCGACCCGGGACGTCAGCTACCGGTCGCCGATCCTGACGGGGTGGAACTACGGCTGAGCTGCGGCGCGGCGCTGTTCAATCTGCGATTGGCCCTCGCCGCGGAAGGCGTCCGCCCGATCGTGGAGCGGCTGGTCGACCATCGGCATCCGACGTTGCTGGCCACGGTGCGCAACGGTGGGGCGAAGCCGCCCACACCGGACCAGGTGGCACTGATCGGAGCCGTCCCACGGCGGCGGACCAACCGCAGGCCGTTCGCCGAGGAGGTGGTGTCCGGCGCCCACCGCCACGAGCTGCGGGTGGCGGCCCATCGCGAAGGAGCCGTGCTGGACATCGTCACCGACTCCGGGCAACTGGCGAGCCTCGGCGAGCTGTCCCGGCGGGCACACCGCCGGCAACTGGCCGACCCGGAGTTCCGGGCTGAGCTCGGGATGTGGAGCGGAGACCTCGGCGGCCGTGGTGACGGCGTGCCGGCCGATGCGGGTGGCCCGGTCCCCGGGCCGAGCAACCCATGGGTGTTGCGGGACTTCACCGATGACCGACGCCCGGAACCGGCGGCGTACGACGGCTTCGAGCCGGAGCCGATGATCGGCGTACTCAGCGGGCACACTGCAGGCGCGATCGGTGACCTCCGAGCCGGCGAGGCGCTGCAGCGGGTGCTGCTCACCGCAACCGTGCACGGGCTCGCGGTGTCTCCGGTGTCCCAGCTCGTCGAGCTGCCCGAGATCCGGCAGGCCGTCCGGGAGTTGCTCGGGTCGGCGCGGCCCCCGCAGGCGGTGTTGCGGGTCGGCTACGGCTGGCCGGTGGTCGGCAGCCCCCGGCGCCCCGTCGAAGAGCTGCTGCTCGCCGAGCCTCCGCCCGGCGCACACCCCGGCCGCTACCGGGAGGACACACTCGACCCACACGACCGGGAGACACCATGAACCACGGTGCGGTCCTTGGACCGGGGCAACGGGTCTTCCGACTCTGCCGGCAGGCCACGAAGTGGCGCATGGTGCCGTCATGACCACAGTTCGGACCGAGTTGCCGCACGGCGTTGTCATGGGCGCGTTGGAACAGGCGTTGCGGGCGCCTTCGGTGCACAACACCCAACCCTGGAAATGGCGCATCGCCGACGACACTGTGGCGCTGCATGCCGATGTCACCCGGCACCTGATCGGCACCGACCCCGACCAGCGCGACCTGGTGATCAGCTGCGGCGCGGTCCTGCACCACCTGCGCGCGGCCCTGGCCGCCGCCGGCGTGCCGACCGCGATCGAGCGAACGCCCGACCCCGAGGACAGCGGCCTGCTGGCGGTGGTGCGTGCGCAGCCGGGACTGCCGGACCCGCGTGACGTCGCACTGGCCGCCGCCATCGACATGCGCCGCACCGACCGCCGTCCGCTGATCGCGCCGCCGGCGCCCGGGGAGCTGCGCCGGCTGGTCGCGCTGGCCGCTCGGTACGGAGCCCGGCTGCACCCGGTGCTGGGCGCGGTGGCGCGGGCCCGGCTCGGGGCAGTGTTGGGCGAGGCCGCCGCCCGGCAGCGCCACACTCCCGGCTACCCGGCCGAGCTGGCCATCTGGACCCGTCGGTATGCCGACGCCCGGGACGGGGTGCCAGCCGAGTTGCGCACCTACCAGCCGGCCGCGCACGGTCTGCGCCCGTTCCCACCCGGCCGGCTGACGCCAGCTCCCCGCCCGAACACCCCCCGGGCCGCCGACGCCGCGACGCCGGCGGATCTCGACGCGTTGGTGGTGCTGACCACCGACGGCGACACCGTCACCGACCGGCTACGGGCCGGGGAGGCGCTGAGTGCGGTCTTGCTGGACGCGACCGCGCTCGGCCTGGCCAGCACGCCGCTGAGCCAGGCCGTGGAGATCGAGCACACGAGGCAACAGCTGGCCCAGGCGCTGCCCGGGATGCCCGGGCACCCGCAGCTCGTGGTCCGCCTCGGCCGCTCGGCGGCCGCTGCCGCCGAGCTGCCGGCCACCCCACGCCGGCCGTTGAGCTGGGTTCTGCTTCCCGCTCGGTGAAAGGCACAGGATCGCGGTAGGCCCGAGGTCGGTCGGGTCCAAAGTCCCTGCCCGGACCGCCGGGCGAGGGGGCATGCTGGACGCGGGATCACCGAGGCGAGGCGGAAATGGATCAGGACGACACGCTCGAGCCGCTGGAGCTCGGCGAATGTCTGCGGCTGCTGGGCACCGCCCCGGTGGGACGGGTGGTGTTCACCCAGGACGCGCTGCCGGCCGCGCAGCCGGTCAACTTCACCCCGACCGCTGACGGCATCGTCTTTCGCACCCGCGCCGGCGGCGGACTGGATCTGGCCGTGTGTGGGGCGGTAGTCGGCTTCGAGGCCGACGCCTACGACGCCGAGCTGGGCGGCGGGTGGAGCGTGCTGGTGGTCGGCCGGGCCGAGGAGGTGACCGATCCGGTGGAGCGCCGGGAGTTGGAGACCGCCGTTCCGCCGCCCTGGGCCGGGGGCCGGCGCGAGCGGCTGCTGCGGGTGCCCTACGACCGGGTGACCGGCCGGCGGGCCGGATCTCGGGTGGCGTCCTGGTGAGTGGCGCGATCGCCGATCGCGGCGCGGTGGCCCCGAACCGGGCTAACCTTGCCGGGAGGTTGGCGACACGGACGGGAGATCGGGTGGCCCCGCACGACGAGCCGCCGCTGGAGGATCGGGTGCTGCCCGACCTGAGCAGCCTGCGGCTGGACGCGCTGCTGCGCGAGCTCGTCGAGCGCGCCGGCAAGGTCATCGAGAGCGAGGGGCGGCTGGACCGGCTGCTGGACGCCGTGGTCGCGGTGGCCAGCGACCTGAGCCTGCCCGACGTGCTGCGCCGGATCGTGGAGTCCGCCTGCGAGCTGGTCGGCGCCCGCTATGGCGCACTCGGGGTGCTCGATCCGTCCGGGCGCACGCTGTCGGACTTCGTCACAGTGGGCCTGGACGACGAGGCGCGAGCCGGCATCGGCGAACTCCCGCACGGACGAGGCGTCCTCGGGTTGCTGATCACCGAGCCCCGCCCGCTGCGGTTGGCCGACATCGCCGCGCACAAGGCGTCGTTCGGTTTCCCGGAGCACCATCCGCCGATGCGCACCTTCCTCGGGGTGCCGATCCGGGTGCGCGGGCGGGTGTTCGGCAACCTCTACCTCACCGAGAAGCACGGCGGCGCCGACTTCACCGCCGAGGACCAGGATGTCGTGGTAGCGCTCTCGGCCGCCGCCGGCGTGGCCGTGGAGAACGCTCGGCTGTTCGACCAGAGCCGCCGTCGGGAGCGCTGGCTGCGGGCCGCGCACGAGGTGACCGGCGCGTTGCTGGCCGGCGGCGCCGAGGACACCGCGCTGGACATGGTTGCCCGGAACGCGCTCACCTGTGCCGACGCGGCGCTGGCCAGCGTCGCGGTGCCCGTTGGCAACGGCACGCTGCGGGTGGCGGCGGTGGCCGGACCGGGAGCGGACCTCGAGCGGCTACTCGGGCTGGAGGTGCCGGCCGAGCCCGGCGGGGCGTCCGAGGCCATGGGCGAGGTGCGCGTGGTGGAGCTGGCCGAACCCGACGGCGCGCTGGGGTGGTGGAAGCGCTCGGCAGAGGGTGACCCGCCGGAGGTGCTGGCGCGGCTGCGTAGCGGAGTGGCGATACCGCTGGTGGCCGGCACCGAGGGCCGGGGCGTGCTGCTGGTGGGCAGCGAGCAGCCGAACGGTTTCGATGAGGTCGATCGGGCGGTGATGCAGACTTTCGCCAACCAGGCGGCGCTGGCGTTGGAGTACGCCCGGGCGCAGCGCGACACCCGCCGGCTCGCGGTGTACCAGGACCGCGACCGGATCGCCCGAGATCTGCACGACCTGGTCATCCAACGGCTGTTCGCGGTCGGGCTGGGCCTGCAGGGAATCACCCGGCTGGTGCAGTCGCCGGCGGTGGGCACCCGGATCGGCGAGGCGGTGGCCGACATCGACCAGACCATCCGGGACATCCGGCAGACGATCTTCTCGTTGCAGGAGCCGCCCGATGAGGGTGGCGAGACGAGCCTGCGCACCCAGCTGTTGCGTGCGGTGCAGGAGCCGGTGGAGGCGTTCGGGTTCGAGCCTCGGCTGAGCCTGGAAGGCCCGCTCGACTCCCTGGTGCCCGACGGGATGCGCCCCGACCTGCTGGCCACTTTGCGCGAGGCACTGGCCAACGTGGCCCGGCATGCCCACTCCCGGACCGTGTACGTCCATGCCGGGGTGGACCCGGCAGGCCAACGGTTCCGGCTGCTGGTGCGCGACGATGGCATCGGGATGCCCGACGATCCCGCGTTGGGTTCCGGGGTGCGCAACATGGCGGCGCGGGCCGAGCGCTGGAGCGGCAGCTGCACGGTGACCAGGCGGACCGACGGCGGCACCGAGGTGTGCTGGAGCGCCCCGCTGGGGTTGGGGAACGGGGCAGAGGGGGAGGAAGTCACATGACCATCTCGGTGTTCCTGCTCGATGACCACGAGATCGTTCGGCGCGGGCTGGTGCAGTTGCTGGAGGCCGAAGACGACATCCGAGTGGTCGGTGAGGCCGGCACCGCGGCGCAGGCGATCGCCCGGGTGCCCGCGCTGCGCCCAGACGTGGCGGTGCTGGATGTCCGGCTGCCCGACGGCGACGGCGTGACCGTGTGCCGCGACCTGCGGGCCGCCGTCGATCCCCCGCCGGCGTGCCTGATGCTCACCTCTTTTTCCGACGACGAGGCGCTGTTCGGCGCGATCATGGCCGGCGCGGCCGGCTACCTGCTCAAGGAGGTCACCGGGGTCAACCTGGTCGGGGCGGTGCGCACCGTGGGTGCCGGCGGCTCGCTGCTGGACGCCAAGGTCACCGCCGCCGTGCTGGACCGGTTGCGCCGGGGCGACGAGCCGGTCGACCCCCGCTACGCCGCGCTGAGCCCGCAGGAGCAGCGCATCCTCGATCTCATCGCCGAAGGCATGACCAACCGGCAGATCGGCACCCAGCTGCACCTGGCCGAAAAGACGGTGAAGAACTACGTGTCGTCGCTGTTGCACAAGCTCGGCTTCGAGCGGCGCACCGAGGCAGCGGTCTACGCCGTGGACCGTCGTGCTGGCCACACCCAGAATCGCCAAGCAGGGACGTGATGCAGGCGCTGCACGAGTGACGAGCGGGTCGGAGTGCCCGAGCCAACTGACGGGAACACGTGCGGTGTCCTTGACCCGAGCGACTGGACCGACCAGTTCTGCCGGCCGTCGAGCAGGTCGGCAGCTCTCAGCGCCGCTTCTCCGCTCCGGCGACGTGCCAGCGCGTAGCCGGTCAACAGCCGAAGTACCCGGCCCCGACGCGCGGGGGCGGGTACTTCGGCTCGGCCCCGCGCCGACTGGCACGCGGGGCCATCACGATCACGTGCCCTGGTTCTTGCGTTCGGTGCTCTCGTGGCCCTCGGCCTTGGCCTCGTGCTTCTCCGCCTCCAGGCGGGCGTGCTCGGCCTTGTCCTCCTCATTCGACTTGCGCTGCTGTGCCTGACCTTCCGCGCGAAGGTCGTCACTGCCGGTAGCGCTCCCTGCGGCCTCTTTCGCCTTGCCCTTGACATCTTCGAACGCGCCCACGAACGGCCTCCCTCAATATCGACTGACTGACGGCACGGTCTACCCACGCGGGTGTGGCTCTAATCCGGCGGGTGAGCCCGGGGCGGTGACCGGCACGCGACGTGGACCGCCCGCTCATCTCAGGCGGCGGGGGACAACGGGGCCGGGTCCAGCGGGGCCGACGGGCGGAACTGCGTGTGGTAGAGCTCCGCGTAGCGTCCGCCGAGGGCCAGCAGCTCGTCGTGGGTGCCGCGCTCCACGATCCGGCCGCCCTCCACGACCAGGATCACGTCGGCCGCCCGGATCGTGGACAACCGGTGCGCGATGACCACTGCGGTACGCCCCACGCCGTCCTGCAGCAGCGCCTCGAAGGCGGCCTGCACGGCGACCTCGGAGGTGGAGTCCAGGGCGGCGGTGGCCTCGTCGAGCACCACCACCCTCGGCTCGGTGAGCAGCAGCCGGGCGATGGTCAACCGCTGGCGCTCGCCGCCGGACAGCCGGTAGCCGCGCTCGCCGACCACGGTGTCCAGCCCGTCCGGCAGCCCGGCGACCAGCTCGCCCAGCCGGGCCCGGCGCAGCGCGTGCCAGATCTGCTCGTCGGTGGCGTCCGGACGGGCCAGCCGCAGGTTCGCTCCGATCGACTCGTGGAACAGGTGGCCGTCCTGGGTGACCAGGCCGACCGTGGCGCGCAGCGAGTCGAAGCTGAGATCCCGCACGTCCACCCCGCCCAGGCGCACCGCCCCGGAGTCGGTGTCGTAGAGCCGGGCGAGCAACTGCGCCATGGTCGACTTGCCGGCCCCCGAGGACCCGACGAGCGCGACGAGTTGGCCCGGTTCGGCGCGGAACGACACATCGTGCAGCACCTCCACCCCGCCGCGGGTGTCCAGGGTGGCCACCTCCTCCAGCGAGGCCAGCGACACCTTCTCCGCGCTGGGGTAGCCGAAGCGCACGCCGTCCAGCTCCACCGACACCGGCCCGTCCGGCACGGCCACCGCGTCCGGCTTCTCCTCGACCAGCGGGCGCAGGTCCAGCACCTCGAACACCCGCTGGAAGCTGACCAGCGCGCTCATCACGTCCACCCGGGCCCCGGCCAGCGCGGTCAGCGGGGCGTAGAGCCGGGTCAGCAGCAGCGCCAGGGACACCACCGCTCCTGGCTCCAGCCGGCCGGCCAGCGCGTACCAGCCACCGAGGCCGTAGACCACGGCCAGCGCCAGGGCGGAGACCAGGGTGAGCGCGGTGACGAACAGGGTCTGGGCCATCGCGGTGCGCACCCCGATGTCGCGGACCCGGGCGGCCCGGGCGGCGAACGCGCCCGACTCCTCCTCGGGCCGGCCGAACAGCTTGACCAGGGTGGCGCCGGGTGCGGAGAACCGCTCGGTCATCTGGGTGCTCATCGCCGCGTTGTGGTCGGCGGCCTCCCGGCTGAGCCGGGCCAGCCGCGCGCCCATCCGGCGGGCGGGCAGCACGAACACCGGCAGCAGGGTCAGCGCCAGCGCGGTGATCTGCCAGGAGAGGTTGATCATCACCGCCAGGGTGAGCGCGAGGGTGACCAGGTTGCCGACCACCCCGGACAGGGTGTTGCTGAACGTCCGCTGCGCGCCGAGGACGTCGTTGTTCAGCCGGCTGACCAGGGCGCCGGTTCGGGTCCGGGTGAAGAATGCCACCGGCATCCGTTGCACGTGGTCGAACACGGCGGTGCGCAGGTGCAGGATCAGGCCCTCGCCGATCGTGGAGGACAGCCAGCGGGCGAGCACCCCGAACCCGGCCTCGGCCACCGCGATGGCGGCGATCAGCAGGGCCAGCCCGGTCACCACTGCGGGCTCGACCCGGCCGGTGATCGCGTTGATCACCCGGCCGGCCAGCAGCGGGGTAGCCACCGCGAGCACCGAGGTGAGCACGCTGATCGCCAGGAACGCGGCGAGCCGGCGGCGGTGCGGTCCGGCGAACCCGGCGATCCGGCGCAGGGTGGCCCGGGAGAACGGCCGCCGGTCCGCGCCACGCCCGCCGTCCGGGTTGGCATGCGCGGCCCGGTACATCGCGTTCCAGGCGGTGGCTTCCATGCTCATACCACCACGGTAGAACCTCAACGATTGTTCATGTCAACTGTGGTCACGGAGCGTGTCCACCGCTGCGGTGGAACCGGCGGCGAAGTCCGCCCAGAAGGGCGGCCCCAGCTGGTCGGCGAACAGCCGGCGTCGGTCACCGGCGCAGCGAGCGCGGCAGCACCGCGCCGCGGCGCAATGCCTCGGCGTCGATCGTCGTCGGCCGGTAGGGCAGGGTCGCCAGCCGATCGGTGACCCGCCGTACCGGGTCCTCGACCAGGGTGGGGCTGCCGGTGAGGAACGACCACTCGTGCTCGTCGGACCCGTAGTGCAGGACGGTGGGAAACACCTCGCGGTAGCGCTGCAGGGCCAGGCGCAGGGTGTCGTTGCGCCACATCGTCGGGCAGCCCACCTGGCCGACCAACACGCCACCCGGGGCGAGCACGCCGGCCGCCAGCCGGAGGAACTCCACCCCGTAGAGCCGGTTGTGCTGGGCGGCGGGGTCGTCCGGGCGTTCGTCGGGCAGGTCCACCACGACCACGTCATAGTGCTGCTCGGTGTCGGTCAGGAACTGCCATCCGTCGCGGTAGTGCACGGTCACCGGCCCGTCGGTGGACTGCTCGTCCCGGTCGGCGTTGTGTTCGGCGCGGGCCAGTTCGGCGTCGGTGTAGCCGTAGGGCAGCAGCCGGGCACAGGCCCGCACGCACTCGGTGTCGATGTCGACGTGGTCCACCCGCTCGGCTCCGGCGGCCACCGCAAGCTGGCTGACCACACCCTCGCTCGACCCGATGACCAACACCCGCCGCCGGTGCTCGGCCAGCAGCAGGGCCGGCACCAACAGCGCCTCGTGGTAGGTGAGCTGGGTGGCCTCGTTGCTCTGCCGCTCGTCGTCGCAGAACAGCGTGACGCCGTGCGCGGTGCGTCCGATCAGCATGTCCTGGAACGCGGTGCGGCCCGACCAGAGGACCTCCTCGACATCCCACACCCGGTGCAGTCCGGCGGACAGCGGCTCGTGCACCCGCCGCGCCGGTCCGGGGGCGCCGCGGTCGACGGTTTCCCGGCGCAGCTCGGTGGCGGCCAGCGCACGGGCCAGCAGCTCGGCGGCCAGCTCCGGGTCGGCGGTGTCACCGCAGGTGAACAAGTCGACGAAGGCGCTGCCGTGCTCCGGCCAGGTGTGCACCGAGGCGTGCGACTCGGACAGCATGGCCAGCACGGTCAGGCCCCTCGGCTCGAACCGGTGGGCGATCATCTGCAGCACGGTGGCGCCGGCCCGGGACAGTGCGTCGCCGAGCGCGGCTCGCACCGCCGTCTCGTCGTCGAGCAGGAACGGGTCGACCCCGGTCAGTTCGGCCAGGACGTGCCGGCCGGCGAAGGGACGCTCGTTCACCGGGCGACACCCACCCGTGCGGTGTCGTTGCAGATGTCGGCGCCGCGGTCGGTACATCGCACGGCCAGCGGTGGCAGGCCGTTGAACCCGACCGAGGAGTAGCTGGCGGTGTAGGCGCCGGCGGCGAGAAACGTCACCCGGTCGCCGGCACGCAGCGTGGCCGGCAGCGCCACCTCCCGGTAGAGCACGTCGTCGCCGTCGCAGGTGGGTCCGGCCAGCACCGCGGGCGCCGACGGGTCACCGTCCCGGGCGGTGCGCAGCCGGTAGCCGATCGACTCGCCCTCGGTCTCGGCCAGCCCGCCGTAGCGGCCCACGTTCAGGTACACCCAGCGCCGGCCGTCGTGCCGGCGCGACACCCGAACCACGTCGGCGTGCAGCTCCCCGGCTTCGGCCACCAGGAACCGCCCGGGCTCGCAGGCCAGCTCCGGAGGGTCGTGCGGGAAGGAACAGCGCACCGCCTCCCGGATCGCCTCGGCGAAGCGGGCCAGCGGCGGCACCGGCTCCCGATAGCGCACCGGGAAGCCGCCGCCGAGGTCAAGCAGCGGCAGCCGGGGCAGCCCGGCGGCGAAGGTCACCGCCGCCGCGGCGGCGATCGCCTCGGCCCAGGCGGCCGGGCGGGTCTGCTGCGAGCCGACGTGGAAGCTCAGCCCCGCCGCCCGCAGCCCCAGCTCACCGGCCCGGCCGAGCAGCGCGGCCGCCTCCGAGCGGGAGCAGCCGAACTTGCCGCCGAACGGGGTCGCCGATCCCTGCTCGTCGACCGCCAGCCGGACCAGTACGCCCGCCCCGGGTGCCCGCACGGCGAGTACCGCCAGGTCCTCCGCGCTGTCGGTGACGAACAGCGGCACCCCGGCCGCATGCGCGGCGGTGACGTCGGCCGGGGTGCGCACCGGGTTCGCATGGCAGACCGCGCTCGGGTCGGCCCCGGCGGCCAGTGCCAGACCCAGCTCGCCGGGGGAGGCCACATCGAAGCCCGCGCCGCTGGCGGCGACTGCGGCCAGCACCTCAGGCGCCGGGTTGGCCTTCACCGCGTAGTAGACGCGGGCGCCGGGCAACGCCGTCCGCAGCTCGGCCAAGCGGGTGCGGACCACGGTCAGGTCCAGTTGCAGGTAGGGGGTGGCAACGCTCACGGCCCGAGTCTGCCTCGACCGGTCCGACGTCGCGCGGTCGGCCCGGCGTGACCTGGATCCGGCGCCGCGCGACCTGGCTCAGCCGGATCAGGTCTGCAGGGAGCCGAGCTCGGCGACGAACGCGGCGACGAAGTCCCGCCGGGAGGCCACCGGTAACGCGGGGCGGACGACGAACTTGGTCAGGCCGGCGTCGACGAACCGGCGCACCTGCTCCCGCGCGCCGGACCAGCCCCGCGCCACCAGCCGCTCCGGGTCGGTGTCGGGACGGCGGGCCCGCGCGGCGGCCAGCGCGGCCGGCCAGCCCGACTCGACCGCCTCGTCCGGCACCACCAGCAGGTTGGTGCCGTAGTGGTCGGCCTCGATCTCCCGGCCGGCGTCGGCGGCGGCCCGCTCGATCTGAGCCCGGCAGTCCGCCGCCTCCTCGGGAGTGACGAAGCTGGCCAGCCAGCCGTCGCCGAGCCGGCCGATCCGGCGCATCCCCACCGGCGCCCGGCCGCCCAGCCACAGATCCAGCGGCTTGGCCGGCACCGGCCCGACCGAGGCGCCGTCGAACTGGTAGAACTCGCCGCGGTGGGTCACCGGCCCACCGGTGAGCAACGCCCGCAGAACCACCAGCGCCTCCTCGAAGACCGCCGCCCGTCGACCCTCGGGCACCGGGTAGAGCGACCGGTCGCCGGGCAACGCCGGTTGCACCCCGAAGGTCGGCAGCACCCGGCCGGGGGCCAACGCGGCGAGCCCGGCGAGTTGTGCCGCGACCAGCGCCGGGTTGCGCCCGGGCAGCACCAGCACCCCGGTGCCGAGCTTGAGCCGGCGGGTACGCCCAGCGGCGTAGGACAATCCCACGATCGGGTCGACGGTGGACCGCGAGGACGCCAGGTCGGACAGCCACACCGAGTCGACGCCGTGCGCCTCCAGCAGGTCGACCAGCTCATCGAAGTCCCGGCCCAGGCCTGGGCTCGAGCCGTTGCCCGGGCCAGGCCCGTTGCCGGCCCGCGCCAGGCCCGTCGGGCCGGGCCTGCTCATCGGACCGTACCCGTGCCGCCGGCCGGCACTGCTCCCCGGAATCGCGCCGAGACCGATCCGCACCTTCATGCCCATGCATGGGAGAGTAGGTGCTCGAGAAGTTACGGTCGGCGCGGCGGCGGCCCCGCCGCGTCGCCGATCCGCACCTCGATCTCGCCGCCCAGCCGGTACCCGGGCGCGAGGTCCAGCTGGTCGCCGCTCCAGAACCGTCCGGGGTCGTAGAAGTTGGGCTTCCCCCGCTCGGGCAGCAGCCCCATCATCTGGTACGTCACCGCAACCACCTCGGCGCAGTACGCCGTCTCCAGCCGGACCTGCGCCGCGGCTTCGGGTGCCGGTGCGTCGGGTGCCACGACGCGGGCCCGGCCGCGCCGGCGCTGGAACCGGCCCCGCAGCCAGCGCCCGGCCAGTCGTCCGGTGGTCGGGAAGGGGGTGCCGTCCAGCCGGGCGATCGCGCGCAGCAGCCCGTTCTCCATCTCCGGGCTCACCGGGGCGTCCAGCTGGCGCAGCCACCCGCGCTGGCCGTACTTCGTCGCCCACTGGAGCACCGCGTCGCGCAGGTCGTGCAGCTGCACCCCGCGCTGGTGGGTGCCGGTCCACATGTCCGGCAGCGACCGGCCCAGCTCGGCGTGCCACATCAGCGGCGGCAGATCGTCCAGCACGACCGACATCCCGACGTGGTTGACCGGTGAGTTTGTGGTCACCCGAATCGCCCGGTCGGCCACCGAGCTGCCGCGGAACAGCCAGATGTCGCCGGTCCGGGTGAGGTCCACGGCGGCGTCCAGGTCGATCGGGGTACCGGGCACGGCGGACAGGATAGATCGCCCTACGCTGCCGTCCATGAGGTGGTGGAAGGTGGCCGGTCTGGCCGGGGTCGCCGGGGTGGCGGCCACCGGGGTTGTGCTGGCCCGGTCGCAGCGCCAGCGTCGGGCATACACCCCCGACGAGGTGCGCGAGCGGCTGCGCCGGCGGGCCGAGGCGGCCGGCGTGGTCGACCCGTCCCCGACCCGCTCACCCGAGGCCCCCGACCCGGCGCCCTGACCCCGACGCCCCCGACCCGACGCGCTGATCCCACGTCGGCGGGGCGCGGCGAACCGTCGGCTAACCGACCGGTTCCGACTGGCGCAGCGTGCGCCACCAGTCGCGGTGCACCGGCGGCGGGTCGAGCGCGGTGAAGCGCTCGCCGGGCATCGGCACGGTGACCCGGGCATCGCTGTCGCGGGCCGCCGCGAGCAGCCGGTGCACCGGCTCGTCCCACCCGTGGAAGGCGAGGTTGAAGGTGGCCCAGTGGATAGGCACCAGCAATCCGCCACCCAGGTCACCGTGCGCCCGCACGGCCTCCTCCGGGTTCATGTGGATGTCCGGCCAGCTCTCGCCGTAGGCGCCGATCGGCAGCAGCGTCAGGTTGAACGGCCCGTACCGCGCGCCGATCTCGGCGAACACCGGGGTGTAGCCGGTGTCGCCGCCGAAGAACACGCCGTGCTGCGGCCCGGTGATCACCCAGGACGACCACAGCGTGGTGTTGCGGCTCAGCCCCCGCCCGGAGAAGTGTCGGGCCTCGGTGCAGGTGAAGGTCAGCTCGCGGATCCGGACGCGCTCGCCCCAGTCGAGCTCGACCACCCGCTCCGGCGGAACCCCCCAGAAGCGCAGGTGCGCGCCCACCCCGAGCGGCACCACGAACGGCGCGTTGCCGTGGGCGACCAGCGCTCGTACGGTCGCCAGGTCGAGGTGGTCGTAGTGGTCGTGCGAGATCACCACCGCGTCCAGCGCGGGCAGCGCCTCGACCGGCGTGGGCGGCGGGTGCAGCCGCTTCGGCCCGAGCATCGCCGAGGGGGAGGCCCGCTCGCTCCACACCGGGTCGAGCAGCACCCGCCGTCCGTCCACCTCGATCAGCGCGCTGGCGTGGCCGTACCAGGTGACGGCGAGCTGGTCGGCGACCGCGGGATGGGTCGGCACCACCAGCGGCACCGGCCCGGCCGGGCGGCCGGTGTCGCCGCGGGTCAGCACCGCGCCGATCATGGCGGCCATACTGACCGGGTCGACCTCGGTGGAGGGCTGGGTGTTGCGGAAGCTGCCGTCGACGTAGCGGGACGAGCGCCGGGTGATCGCCGTGATGGACCGCCGCGACGCGCCGAGGGCCACCGGCACACCCCAGGTCGCCCGGGTGACGGCACCGGCGAGCAGCCCGACCCCGGCGGACGCGGCGCCGAGCAGTGCGGCCCGCAGCACGGTCGAGGCGGTGGAGCCGGTGGCGCGGACCCGGTCCGCCGCACCGTGCACGGTCTGGTCGATGGCTTGCTGGACGGTCCTGCTGGCGGCTAACACCCCGCCCAGGGTACGGATCGACCGACGTCGGCCGCGCCCGCCGGTGCCGGTGTGACGTTGATCGCCCCTGGTCCCGCTGTGACGTTTGGCCGCTGCCGGTGCCGGTGGCGCGACGTTGACCGCCGCCGGCGGCGCCATAGGGCGGGTAGGCCGCGTGGCAAGCAAGACGTGACCCTGGGAAGGGAAGTGACTACTCGTCCGATAGGTCGGTGAATACCGGCGCGCGCTTGTCCAACCGCGCGCGCACCGCCTCAACCTGGTTCGGGCTACCCATGATCTTGTTCATCGCCGCCCGCTCGGCGGCCAGTCCGTCGCCGATGGACAGGTGCCAGGAGTCGTCGAGCAGCGCCTTGGCGGTGCGCACCGCGTCCGGGTTGCGTCCGGCGATCTCCCGGGCCAGCGTGATCGCCTCGGCCCGGGGGTCGTCCACCACCCGGGTGGCCAGGCCGATCTGCCCGGCCTCCTCACCGGTGACCACCCGACCGGTCAGGGTCAGCTCCTTGGCCAGGTCGATGCCGACCAGGCGGGGCAGCAGCTGGGTGCCCGCCATGTCCGGGATGAGGCCCCACCGGACCTCGGCGACGCTCAGGATCGCATCCGGCGAGATCAGCCGCAGGTCCGCCGGCAGCATGAGCTGGAAGCCGCCGCCGAACGCCGGCCCGTGCACCGCGGCGATCACCGGCACCGCGACGGTGCCCCACACCAGCGTGGCCCGCTGTCCCCGGCTGAGCTCGACCAGCTGGTCGTCCGGGTCGAGCAGCTCGGACCGGCGGGCCTGCCGGTTGATCGGCTCGCCAGCGGCCATCGCGGAGAACATCGCGTAGTCCAGGCCGGAGCAGAAGCCGCGACCCTCGCCGGACAGCACCACGGCCCGCAGGTCGGAGCGACGTCGGACGGTGAGGCCCATCTCCAGCAGGTCGGCGAACATGTCCTGGTTCAGGGCGTTCAGCTTCTCCGGCCGGTTCAGCCGGACGTCGGCGATCCCGTCGGTGATCTCCGCCCGGACCGTGCCCCCGGCGGCGCTGATCGTTTCGGTCGTCGTGCTCATCGGCTCCGTCCGCATACGTCGCGTGTGTGGTCGGTCGCTGCCGAGCCACAGATCCGGACGGACGCCCCGTCGCCGGCGCGCCCGCGGGGATCGTGTCACCCCCGGTGTCACGCGCGCGCTCACCACGCCGCACACCTCGCTGTCGCATGTTTGCCACGTTCCGCTGCGGTGCGGCTGTTCGTGCGATCTCACCGTCCGAGCGCGATCACGCCAGGCCAGCTCGCGGGCCTAGAGCGGTTGAGGAGAAGATGGCCCGATGAGTACCGAAGGCGCAGGCGAGCGTGGGGCGCAGCGAACGGGGGGCCCGGGCGCGAGCAACGTGGGGGTCACTCTCCCGTTCGTCGGGCTGCCACTGCACGAGCATCGGCCGGTGGTCGAGCGGCTGGTCGACGCCGGGTTCGGCGAGGTCTCCACCGGCGAGGTCAACGGGTTGGACGGGCTGACCACGTTGGCGATGTGCGCTGCCTGGCGGCCGGAGCTGACCGTGTCGGCGTCGGTGGTGTCGGCGTTCACCCGCGGCCCGTCGATCCTGGCCAGCAGCGCCGCCGCGCTCGCCGAGGCCGCCCCGGGTCGGGCGCGGTTCGGGATCGGCGCCGGGTCGGACCGGGTCGTGCAGACCTGGAACGGGGTCCCGTTCAACCGGCCCTACTCGAAGGTCGCGCACACCCTGCGGTTCCTGCGCGGTGTCCTGGCCGGCGAGCGCGCGGTGGCGGGCGAGGACTCCGCGCTGGGCCGGGCCACCGCCGCGCTCGGGGTCACCGACTACCGGCTCGGCCGGGTACCCGAGGTGCCGCCGGCGCTGGTGGTGGCGGCACTCGGGCCCCGGATGCAGCGCCTGGCCGCCGCCGAGGCCGACGGGGTGGCACTGAACTTCCTGTCGGCGGTCGACGTGACCACGGTGCGCGCGGCCGCGGCCGGTGCCGACCGTACGCTGCCGAACCCGTTGACCGTGCAGGTGCGGGTGTTCGTGGTGCCCGGTGACGGCCCGCACGACACGGCCGGCGAGCTGGCCGCGCGCCGGCAGATCGCCGCCTACCTGACGGTGCCGGTGTACACCGAGTTCCAGCGATGGCTGGGCCGGGGTGATCAGCTGACCGACCTGCTCGCCGCCTGGGCGGCCGGCGACCGGCGCAAGGCCGTCGAGGTGGTGCCCGACGAGCTGGTCACCGACCTCTTCCTGATCGGCTCGCCCCGGCGGTGCGCCGAGGGTGTGCGGCGCTACCTGGACGCCGGGGTCGACATCCCGACGCTGGCGGTGATGCCGCCGTACGGGGTGCGGCTGCCGGCCGGTGACCAGGTCGACTTCCTCTGCGAGCTCGCCGGTCACCTGCGATGAGCGCCGACGAGCACGGATGGGCGGGCGGGCGCCCGCTGGTGGGCGTCCTGCACCCCGGCGCGATGGGCGCCGCGCTGGGTTCGGCGCTCAAGCCGGTGGCCTCGGCGGTGGTGTGGGCGGCCGCCGGTCGGTCGCAGGCCACTTCCAAGCGGGCCGAGCTGGCGGACCTGGTCGGCGTGCCGGACGTGGCCGCAGTCGCCCGGCGCTGCGATGTGATCGTCTCGATCTGCCCCCCGCACGCGGCCGAGGACGTGGCCGGGCAGGTGGCGGACGCGTTGCCGGGCCGGGCCGGGCCACCACCGCTGTACCTCGACGCCAACGCGGTGGCCCCGGTCACCGTGCGGCGGATCGCCGAGCGTTTCGGGTCGGGGGCCACCGTGCTGGACGGCGCGGTGATCGGACCCCCGGCCTGGCGTCCGGGGAGCACGGTGCTGTGGCTGGCTGGACCGTCGGCGGCCGCGCTGGCCGCGTTGTTCGAAGGCTCGCCGTTCGAGGCGCGGGTGCTCGGCACGTCCGCCGGTGAGGTCGGCGCCGCGAGCGCGCTGAAGGCCTGTTTCGCGCTGCAGAGCAAGGCGCTGCCAGCGATCTGGGCAGCGGTCGCCGATGCCGCCGACCGGGCCGGGGTGCGCGAAGCGCTGGAGGGCGAGCTGCGTCGCACAGGGGTGGACCTGTCCGAGCGGCTGGCCGGCCTGACCGAACGGGTTGGGCCGAAAGCGTGGCGGTGGGCGGGTGAGATGGAGCAGTCTGCCGTCGCACTCGCCGATCTGGGAGTGCCGGACGGGTTCTCGCTGGCCGCGGCGGCGGTGTACCAGCGGCTGGCGAACCGCTCGAACGAGGGCCGACCTCGCTGACCAGCACTTTCGCCGAGCTTTCGGCGGTCGGGTCACGGATGGTTACTGCCCAGTAGACCGGAAGGCTGATGTTGGACGGGCAACGAGTCCGGCGCTTGCCCGGTAACACGCCGTTCATCTAACTTTCCTCAACCCGCCCGCCCAGCCCGCACGGTGTGGCCCCGACCAGCCAGAACGAGGAGGCGACGTCGCGATGGCAACTGTCTCGGCTCTGCATCCGTCCGGCAACGACCCGGCGCCCGCCGACCCCGGTTTCCACCGCGCCGGTCGGGGAACGCCGCTGGTACTTCTGCACGGGGCGAACATGTCCTGGCGGGCCTGGCGCCCGGTGCTGCCCTTTCTGACCGGTCGGCACGAGGTCTTCGTGCCCACGATGGCCGGTCACCGCGGCGGGCCGGTGCTGGAGGCGGGCAACGAGTACGGCATGACCGCTGTGGTCGACGCGCTCTGCAACCAGCTCGACGAGGCCGGCATCGAGACCGCGCACCTGGCCGGCAACTCCCTCGGCGGCTGGGCCGCGATCGAGCTCGCCCGGCGCGGCCGGGCCCGGTCAGTCACCGCGATCTCCCCGGCGGGCAGCTGGCAGTCCGCCCGCGACCTCGCCCGGTTGCTGCTGATGTTCCGGATGGCCCGCGCGGCAATCGGCGCGGCCCCCTTTCGGACGTTGGCGGGCAACCCGGCGATACGCCGCGCCTGGCTGCGCCAGGTCGTCCAACACCCCGGCCGGGTGGACGCCGAGGCCCTGGCCGACCTGATCGCCGACGCCGCCGAGTGCTCGGCGCTGTCCGCGGCGCTCAGCGGCCGGGTTCGGCTGCATCCGATGGAGCCGTTCGACGTCGCCCTGTGCCCGGTTCGCATAGCCTGGGCCGAGCGTGACCGCACCATCCCGTACCGCCGCTACGGCCACCCCATGCGCGCGGTCATCCCTGGGGCGGAGTTCGTCATGCTGCCCGGCGTGGGCCACGTCCCGATGTCCGACGATCCGCGGCTGGTCGCCCGCGCCATCCTCGAGGTGACCACGGCGGTCGACGAGACGCTCGAGGACCTGCCGCAGCCGCGCCGGCGGGCCGTCCGGCCGCCGATCAGCGCCTGACCGCCGCCCGGGCCTCGGTTTGCCGGCGGTGCCCGGCTGGAGAAGTGCGCGGCCGGCCCTAGGGTGGGGCGGGTGGAGTTCCTGTGCGGGTCGGCGGTGCCGACCGACGACCGCCCGGCGGTGACGGTCGCCGGCGCCGCCATGTCCCGGGACGAGCTGTTCGGTGCCGCCACCGCGGTCGCCGATCGGGTTCGCGGCGCCGGGCGGGTCGCGGTGCAAGCGGAGCCGACCGGGTCGACGGTGGTGGCCGTGCTCGGCTGCCTGCTCGCCGGGGTGGCCGTCGTCCCGGTGCCGCCGGACTCCGGGCCGCGAGAGCGCACCCACCTGCTGCGTGACTCCGGCGCGCGATTGTGGCTCGGGGATCCGGCTCTCGGTCTCGATCCGGCGGGTGGCCAGTGGCCTGGCGGGGGCTCGCTCGAGCTCGCGTCGGTCGACCTGGCCGCGCGGTCGTCGAGCAGCCACCCGGCACCCGGGCCCCGGGACACGGCGATGATCATGTACACCTCGGGCACCACCGGCAGTCCGAAGGGCGCGGTGCTCTCGCACGGCGCGTTGGCCCGGGGCCTCGACGGTCTGGCCCGGGCCTGGTCCTGGACGCCGGACGACGTGCTGGTGCACGGCCTGCCGCTGTTCCACGTGCACGGCCTGATCCTCGGGGTGCTCGGCGCGCTGCGGGTGGGCAGCCCGCTGGTGCACACCGGCCGCCCCCGGCCGGCCGACTACGCGGCGGCGGCCGCCGCGGGCGGAACGATGTTCTTCGGGGTGCCCACCGTGTGGTCCCGGATCGCTGCCGAACCGGACACTGCGCGGGCGTTGGCCCCGGCACGGCTGCTGGTCTCGGGCAGCGCGGGGCTGCCCCCGTCGGTGTTCCGCGACCTCGTCGCGCTGACCGGTCAGGCACCGCTGGAGCGCTACGGCATGACCGAGACGATGATCACGCTCGCCGTCCGGGCGGACGGCGAGCGCCGGCCCGGCTGGGTCGGGGTGCCGATCGACGGGGTGCGGACCCGGGTGCTGACTGACGCCGGCGACCCGGTCGCCCCGGACGGCGAGACGATCGGTGACCTGCAGGTGCGCGGGGACTGCCTGTTCGACGGGTATCTCGACCGGCCCGAGCAGACCGCGGCGAGCTGGACCGACGACGGCTGGTTCCGCACCGGCGACGCCGCCGTGCTCGACGGGGCCGGCTACCACCGGATCGTCGGCCGCCGCTCGGCCGACCTGATCA
>JBQTKB010000140.1:0-23145 GCA_052386505.1 Pseudonocardia sp. | reverse complement strand
GGGCGCGCGCCGGTCCAGCGGCGTAGTGGACGGGGACGCGGCACGGGCGCGCGTTGGCGTCGGCGGTTCATGGGTCGGTGAGCGGTGGGCTCGTTCCGATGAATGGGGCCGGTCGGATCTTGGGCTGCGCATCGCCGCCGTGACCCGCGATCTTCACCCGTTGGACGGGCACCGGCACCGCGCTCGTCGTGAGCAGACCGCCGATCGGCGACGGCCGCTGGCGAGCGGAGGCGGTCAGCGACTTATCTGGTCCGGTGCACCTTTCCGGTGCGGTGGTTGCGAGCGGTTCCGACGGAGGTTGACGCGAGGATGTCGTGGTGGGACGGCCATCAGACGGGCGACCGCGCCCAGTTGCGGGCCGGTGCACTCGAGCTCGCCGAACTGGGATGGCCAGTGCTGCCGGGTACGTTCTGGCAGGGCGGCCGCTGGGCCGGAACCTCGGACGCGCCGCGTGGCGGTGCGGCACCGCTCGGCGGCCGCGGTAACCACAGCGGCCGGGGTAGCCACGACCGGGCCACGGTGCGCAGGTGGTGGTCGGAGCTGCCCTACTCGGTATTGGTGGCCACCGGCGACACCGTCGACACGATCGAGGTGCCGGCGCTGGTCGGACGGCGGCTGCGCGCCCGGCTGCGGGATGCCGGGGTCACCGTCCCGGCGGCGGCCGGCCCGACCGGTCGATGGTGGTTCGCGGTCCGCTCGGGTGAGGCTCTCCGTCCTGAGCTGGCGTCCCGACCCGAGGTCAGCCTGCACGGCCGCGGCTCCTGGGTCGTCGCTCCGCCGACCTGCTCCGAGCAGGGACAAGTGCTGTGGCGGACCGGTCCCTCGGACTGCCACGCGCTCCCGGACACCTACGACGTGCAGGTCGCCCTGCTCGAGGTCCTCGGCCAGCGACCGACACTGGCCGCCGTGACCTGTCCCGGAGCCGTGGCGACCGGTGTGCACAGCTGACCGGGCGGTGCCCGACGGTCCACAACTGAATGCGCGTCCCGAGCGCACGCGCACCTGACTGCGGTGTCACTGGACGGCGGCGTGCCGAGCCGGTGCCATCGCTCGCCCGCCGCGGGCCGGGACGACCCCCGACGTACCCGGCCCGCGGCCCGGCACCCGACGCTCAGGTGTAGCCGAGCTTCTCGCTGCAGCTCGGCCAGGCCTCCCAGCCCTGCTCGCGCTGCACCTCCTTGGCCACCTCGATCTGCTCCTCGCGCGATGCCTGGTCGGCCGAGGGCGCGTACTCCCGGCCGCCGTGCTCCCGCCAGGTGGATTCGCTGAACTGCAGTCCGCCCTTGTACCCGTTGCCAGTGTCGGCCTCCCAGTTCTGGGAACTCTCGCACTCGGCCAGTCGATCCCACCTTGCGTCCTGCTGGTCGCTGTCGGACGCGGAGCCCGAGTCGTCGATGTCGGAACCCGACGAGGTTTCGCCGGCCGCGCGGTGCCGATCGTCCCGGTGCCGATCGTCCCGGTGCCGCTCGCCCGGGTGTCGCTCGGCACGCTCGCCGTCCCGACCGCGCGCGCGGTCGTCCCGGTCTCGCGACCGACGATCGGCGCGGTCGTCGTCGGTCCGCTCGCGGACGGACGCCCCGCGATCCGGAGCACCGCGGTTTTCGTCCTCGGCCCGTTCGCGGGCCCGTTCCCGCGCATCGCTACGCCGCTCCCGGTAGCGGTCCAGGTCGTCCCCGTCGTCGTCGGAGTGATCCTCGGGCGTGAGCCAGGCGCTGGCCGCAGGAGCTGCCGCGGCAACGCCGGTCGGCGACAGTGGCGCACCGAGCACGAGGCCGAGCGCCCCGACTCCGGCCAGCGCGCGACGGTTGGAGCGGTCAGGTCCACGGTGGCGACCGGTCATCGGAACCCCCAGGCCGAGACGAACGGCCGAGACGAACGGCTGGTGACGGAGAGCATATAGCCCGTCACGGATCGTGCCTACAGGGGCATCCCGGGCACCGGTCGGCCAGCGGGACAGGCCCGGCCAGCGGGACAGGCCCGGCCAGCGGGACAAGCCCGGCCAGCGGCTACGGCATCCCGCGGGCGTTCAGCACCCTGGTGAGCTGGGCGATGGTGTCGTCGCCGAGCTTCTCGATCGCGCCCTTCACGAACGGCGTGGCCAGCTTCGCCACGCCGTGGAACTCGAAACCGGCCCGGTAGTGGATGGCCGTTCGGTCGCCGTCGGGCTCGACGGTGATGTCGTCGGTTGTGCTAACCGTCTTGTTGCCCCCGGAGAACGTCACCCGGTGCGGCTCGTAGCGGACCAGGGTGTACTCCAGCTCGGTCTGCTTGCCGCGGAACTCCGAGACGTTGTGCCAGCGGGCGCCGACCTCGACCGGTCCCTCGCCGATCCGGGTGGTCCGGACGGTGCCCGCGTCCCACTCCTCGGTGGTCGCGAAGTTGGCGAGGTAGGTGACCACCTCGTCGACCGGCAGATTCACGATGGTGGTGCGTAGAAGTTTGATCATCAGTGTGCCCCCGGTCGCCGAGTTCCCGCGTGTCGCCAGCCTGCCACGCCCAGCCGGACATCGAATGTTCACCGGCCGTCCGCTGCGCCACGCTTTCTGCGACGAGAACGATTCGTCCGGCGTGAGCCGGCGTGAGGAGTGGACGTGCCCGAGTTCCGTGAGGAGTGGACGTGCCCGAGTTCACCGTGACGACGATCAACGCAGAGTGGATGAACGACCGGTTCACCTCCGACGACGACGGCGCGCCCGGGTGGCGTCCGAGGTTCGTCCGGGACGGTGTCGAGCGCGACACCGAGAAAGCCGCCGGGCTGCTCGCCGGCCTGATCACCGAGCTGGATGCCGACGTCGTCGCGCTGCAGGAGGCACCCAGCCGCGCGGGGAACTGGCGCTGTTCTAACCAGGCAGGAATCGGTCCGCAGATTCCTGTCCGGTGTCCAATGATCATCCGGCGGGAGAGCGGACCGGGCGAGCGGCTTGCCTCAGACCCCGACGAGGTCGCAGACGAAGATCAGCGTCTCGCCGGGTGCGATGGCCCCACCGGCGCCGCGGTCGCCATAGCCGAGGTGTGCGGGGATGACCAGCTGCCGGCGGCCGCCGACCTTCATGCCCTGCACGCCTTGGTCCCAGCCGGCGATGACCTGGCCGACGCCGAGCCGGAAGGTCAGCGGCGCGCCCCGGTTCCAGCTGGAGTCGAACTCCTCGCCCGTGGACCATGCCACGCCCACGTAGTGCACCGAGACCGTGTGGCCGGCCTGGGCGGCGGCGCCGTCGCCCTCGGTGATGTCAGTGATCTGCAGGTCGGCCGGCGGCTCGCCGCCCGGGAAGTCGACCTCGGGCTTCTGGTTCGTCACGGCGCGCACGCTACCCAAGTCGCCCGGATCGGATCGCGCGCGCCCGCGTCCTCGTATCCTGGCGTACATGGCAGGGTTCAGCCGTCGGGCGCGGGTCGAGGACGTGCACGAGATCGCGTCCGGGATGCCGCACGTGACGGTGTCGCATGGTCCGGCGGGCAACGCGGTGTACCAGGTCGGTGGGAAGTCGTTCGTCTACTTCCGCACGCCCCGACCAGACGCGGCGGACCCGGAGACCGGCGTGCGCTACCCCGACGTGATCATCTTCTGGGTGGGATCGGACGAGGACAAGCTCGCCCTGGTGCAGGACGGGTCGTCGCCGTTCTTCAGCACGCCGCACTTCGACGGTCATCGCTCGGTGCTGGTGCGCGCCAGCCGGCTCGGTGAGCTCAGCCGTGCGGAGTTGGCCGAGGTGGTCCAGGACGCCTGGTTGTCCCGGGCGTCCAAGCGCCGCGCCACCACCTGGCTGGCCGGCCAGGACACCATCGCGCCGACAACGACCTCGGCGCGCGGGGTGAGCCGGTGCGCGCGGGCGTAGTCCGGTGACGCCAAATAGCATCGCGGCGGCGCAGCTGACCACGCCGGAGGAGTTGCCCGCGTGCTGCACCTGGCTGACGGCCTTGACGGCGGGATAGACCTGCGAACACAGCATGTCGAACGTCGGCCCACCCTCCTCGAGGGCGTAGGCGTGGTGATCGGCCAGGCCGCCATCCGGTCGATGTCGTTGCCGCGGTCGCCCGCCTGCTCGCCGTTGCCATCGCAACGTCCTCGACCTGGCCGGGTCGAGCCTGACGCGGTCGCGCAGCGCGTCAGGCGCCTGCGTGAGCACCTCCTGCGGACGGATCTCGGGCAACCGCCGCCCGGCTTGCCCTTGCCCCGGGGGGCCACGCACTCCGTCGACCAACCACGCCCCCGGACATCCGCCTACCCCCCACCGGCGAAGTTCCGCTTACCAGACGACGTGAGCCCACTCGCGGGCCGACCGGTATGTTCGCTCGGTGACATCAGCACGGGCGTCGGCGGCCACACCCGGGATCTTCGACCTGACCGGGCAGGTCGCCCTGGTGACCGGTGGCAACAGCGGTATCGGGCTGGGCATGGCCCGCGGCCTGCACGCCGCCGGGGCCACCGTGTGTATCTGGGGCACGAATGAGGAGCGCAACGCGAAGGCCGTCGCCGAGATCGGCGAGCGGACGCACGCCGCCCGGGTCGACGTCGGGGACGAGGACGCGGTGGCCGCCGCGATGGCCCGACTGGTAGCGGACCACGGCCGGCTGGACTCCTGCTTCGCCAACGCCGGGATGGAGGTTGGGCGCAGGTCGCTGCTGGATACCTCCCTGGACGACTTCCGGCGGGTCACCCGGGTCAACCTGGACGGCGCGTTCGTCACAATGCGCGAGGCTTGCCGGCAGATGAAGGACCTGGGCAACGGCGGCAGCATCGTCGCCACCTCCAGCCTCACCGTGCTGTTCGGTCAGGCCGGCGGGTACGCCTACACCTCCAGCAAGCATGCGCTGATCGGCATAGTGCAGGCGATCGCGGTGGAGATGGCCCGGTACCAGATCCGGGCCAACGCGCTGCTGCCCGGCTGGACGGTGTCCGGGGTCACCGAGGACGCGTTCGCGAACGAGAAGTTCGTCGCCAACGTGATGCCACGGATGCCGGTCCGTCGCTGGGGTGTCGGCGAGGACTTCGCCGGAATCGCGGTCTACCTGGCCAGCCCCGCGTCGACGTTCCACACCGGCGACTCCATCCTGATCGACGGCGGCTACGCCGCCTTCTGATCCCACTCACGCCCGCCGGGGCAACGAGCCCGCGCATCCGCCCCGCTCAGTCCGGCCAGGGTGTAACAAGCACGCTCGTTGCCCGCGCCCCGAGTGCCCCGCGCTCGGGGCAGTGAGCCTGCGCATTCGCCGCGGTGAGTCCGTACCGGGGGCAGTGAGCCTGCGCATTCGCCCCAGTGAGTCCGCTCTCCGGGATGTCGCGGTCGCGGCGAAGACGTCCCGGATGATGTGGCGGGTGCCGGACGGAGCGCAGCACCACTGGTCGAGCGGGACCGCTGGTCGAGCGGCTGGCGTGGGCGACGTCGGGTGAGCTGAGCGGCGGCAGCGCCAAGATGGCGTCGAGATGGCGGTCGTGCAGGAAATCGGGCGGGCGTCGCGCGAGCGATGACCGTCGAGCAAACGATCGCCAACCGCTGCTTCCACGGGCGTTGGAGGGTGAGCGTCCGCGCGGGTCTGGCGGGAGAACCCGGAACCGATGCGCGGGATGATCGTCAGCTACGCCGGCCAGCTGGAGGCCACGCCCGTTGTGCGCGCCGATGCCGCGGAGCCGACCGGGCTGGTCACCGGGATGGGGGTCAGCCGGGTAGTGGAGGGGTCCTGCGGATGGTGCTCGACCCGAGCTTGACCGAGATGAGCGACATCTCCACCGAGTTTGGGTGACGACGAGGTGCTGGTGACGCCGCGCGCGGACCCGAGCTGGGCGTCGATCAAGTTAGTGTCGGCGGCGCTGGTGCTGGACACCGGCGGCACACTCCGCCATGCCGCGACGGTTGCCCGGGAGTCCGGCCTGCCCTGCGTGGTCAATACCCGGGTCGGCAGCCGCGCGCTGCGCACCGGAGACCGGTGCGGCTGGACGGCCGCACCGGAGACCCGTGCGGCTGGACGGCTCGGCGGGCACCGTCGAGTTGCTGGGCCGGGCAACTTAGTGCCCGGGACAGCGCGAGGCCGTCCGGGACCGCATAATGGTGGAGAACAGTAAGAATGCGGCGCTACCCGGTATTGGCGGGGAGTAAACGTTTTTGAGGCGCTCTTCACAGTCTTGGGTGTTTTCCCAGGTCGGAGCGCTTGCGCACATGCACCTTGCGAAATTTCCTGTTAACTTTCTCAGATTATGAAGGCTGCCGAGCAGACCAGTCCGCCCGACTTGCACCGCGATCGGACGATTCGTATCGAGCCGCCCGTCGTGGACGACGGGGTGGACCTGTGGCGTTTGGCTGCGGAGTCCAAGGTACTGGACGTCAACTCCCGGTACTCCTACCTGCTGTGGTGCCGGGACTTCGCCGACACCTCCGTGGTCGCCCGCCGCGGTGAGGACGCCCTCGGCTTCGTCACCGGCTACCGGCGTCCCGAGGTGCCGGACACCCTGTTCGTCTGGCAGGTCGCGGTGGACGAGCGCGCCCGGGGGGAAGGACTGGCCGGCCGGATGCTGGATTCGCTGGTCGACCAGGTGGACGACGTCGCGCACCTGGAGACCACCATCACACCGGACAACGACGCCTCGATCGCGCTGTTCACCAAGTTCGCTGAGCGCTGGGACGCGGACGTGGACCGTCGCGAGCTGTTTGACGAGCAGCTGTTGGGCGACGACCATCTGCCGGAGAACAGGTTCCGCATCGGCCCGTTCCGGTCCGAAGGCAGGTTGAGGAGGGCGTCGTGAGTGAGCGAACCGTCGGCACCGTGAGTGAGCGAACCGTCGGCACCCTGAGTACGCCCCCGCCGTCCATCTTCGAAGCGGTCGAGTCCGAGGTGCGGGGGTACTGCCGCGGCTGGCCGGTGGCCTTCGACACGGCGGTCGGTTCGCGAATGACCGACGTCGACGGGCGCGCCTACCTGGACTTCTTCATGGGCGCCGGAGCGCTGAACTACGGGCACAACAACCCGGCGCTCAAGCGGCCGCTGCTGGACTACCTCACCCGCGATGGTGTGGTGCACTCGCTGGACATGCACACCGCCGCCAAGGCGGAGTTCCTGGAGACGTTCTCCGAGCTGATCCTCACTCCCCGCGGGCTGGACTACAAGGTCATGTTCCCCGGACCGACCGGAACGAACGCGGTGGAGGCCGCGCTGAAGTTGGCGCGGAAGGTGCGCGGCCGGCCGCACATGGTCAACTTCACCAACTCGTTCCACGGCATGACGTTGGGCTCGCTGGCGGTCACCGGAAACGCGAAGAAGCGGGCCGGCGCGGGGATCCCGCTGGTGCACGCCACGCCGATGCCGTTCGACAACTACCTCGAGGGCAAGACTCCGGATTTCGTCTGGTTCGAGCGGCTGCTCGACGACGCCGGGAGCAGCCTGAACTCCCCGGCCGGGGTGATCGTGGAGACCGTGCAGGGTGAGGGCGGGCTCAACGCCTCGCGGGTCGAGTGGCTGCAGGGCCTGGCCGACCTGTGCCGGCGCCACGAGCTGCTGCTGATCGTGGACGACGTGCAGATGGGCTGCGGACGCACCGGGCCGTTCTTCAGCTTCGAGATCGCCGGCATCGAGCCGGACATCGTCTGCCTCTCGAAGTCGATCAGCGGCTACGGACTGCCGATGGCGCTGACCCTGTTCAAGCGCGAGCACGACCTGTGGGCCCCCGGTGAGCACAACGGCACCTTCCGCGGCCAGAATCCGTCGTTCGTCACGGCCACCGCGGCGCTGCGCGAGTACTGGGCGGACGACACGCTGCAGCGCGGCATCGAGGCGAAGAGCCACCGGGTGGAGACGGCGCTGAACGCCATCGCCAACGAGACCGCCGGAGTGCAGCTCAAGGGCCGCGGCCTGGCCCAGGGGCTGAGCTTCGCCGAGCCGGAGCTGGCGGACAAGGCGGCCGCCGCCGCGTTCGAGCGTGGCCTGCTGATCGAGACCGCCGGTCCGAACAGCGAGGTCGCCAAACTGTTTCCGGCACTGACCATCACCGACGACGAACTGGCGGAGGGGCTGGACATCTTCGCCGATGCGGTACGGAGCGTGACCAGGTGATCGTGCGCACGCTGGGCGAGATCACCGATACCGACCGGGACATCAAGACCCCGAACTGGCGCAGCAAGCGGATCGTGCTGGCCGGCGACCGGGTCGGGTTCTCGCTGCACGAGACCGTGCTCGACGCCGGGTCGGTGAATGATTTCTGGTACGCCAACCACGTGGAAGCGGTCTTCATCACCGAGGGCGAGGGCGAGCTCTACGACAAGGACAACGACGTCACCTACCAGCTGGCGCCGGGATCGATGTACCTGCTCAACGGCCACGAGAAGCATCAGCTGCGGCCCCGTACCCAGTTGCGGGCAGTCTGCGTGTTCAACCCTCCGGTGACCGGCCGGGAGGTGCACGACGAGAACGGCGTGTACCCGTTGATCGTCGAGCCGGAGATCGGGCACAGGGGGAGTGAGGACAAGGAGGCATCATGACCACCGAGGCCCAGCGTCACCCGGGCCGCGGTACCCGTACCGGGCACGACGCCACACAGCACGCTCCCGACAACCCCTACCCGACCCGGGTCGCCGACCGCCCCGCGCTCATCGAGCGTCGTGAACCCACCGTGTGGGGCCGGGCCCACAACTCGGGGCCGCACACCGCCGAGCAGCTGGCGCTGCACGCCAGGGATGGTTTCAGTACCGTCCAGGGGCTGGTCACTTCCGATGAGGTGGCCGAGCTGGCCGGTGAGCTGGATCGGATGGCCGCCGACCCGACGCTGGCCGATGACGACCGGACGATCGTGGAGAAGCACACCCGCCAGGTCCGCTCGGTGTTCGAGGTGCACCGGGTCAGCGAGCTGATCGGCCGCCTGGCCGCCGACGAGCGGTTGGTCGGGCGGGCCCGGCAAATTCTCGGCTCGGAGGTGTACATCCACCAGAGCCGGATCAACTACAAACCCGGCTTCGCCGGTGGCGGGTTCTACTGGCATTCGGACTTCGAGACCTGGCACGCCGAGGACGGCATGCCGAGGATGCGGGCGGTGAGTGTGTCGGTGTCGCTGACCGACAACTTCCCGTACAACGGCTGCCTGATGATCATGCCGGGCTCGCACCGGACGTTCGTCTCGTGCGTCGGCGAGACACCGGCCGAGCACTACCGCGAGTCGCTGCGCCGGCAGGAGTTCGGTACCCCGGACACCGAGAGCCTGGCGCTGCTGGCCGACAGATACGGCATCGCCCAGTTCACCGGGCCGGCCGGGTCGGCGCTGTTCTTCGACTCCAACTGCATGCACGGCTCCAGCGAGAACATCACGCCGTTCCCGCGCTCGAACATCTTCATCGTCTACAACAGCGTGCACAACGCACTGGGCGAGCCGTACGCGGCGCCGGCCCGCCGCCCGGAGTTCGTGGCCGCCCGCGAGGTGACGCCGGTCGGTCGGGTCGGGTAGAGGCCGCTCAGGTGGCCGCCTGGGAAGCGCCCGAGCCGCTGATCTCGAGACTGACCCGCAACGGGGTGAGTTCCGGGCGCTTCGGGGCGAAGCCGTCGCCGGTGCGCCGGCCGCGGACACGTCCGTACAGGTAGGGCAGCATGTACTGGCGGGCCCAGACCAGGTCCTCCTGGCGGCGGTGCAGCCAGGGGTGCGGGTCGGCCTCGGGCCACGGGTCGCGCCAGTTCTCGGTGACCGGCACGCCGAGCACCTCGAGGGTGCGCAGGGCCACCAGCCGGTGTCCGGCCGGGGTCAGGTGCAGCCGGTCGGCGCCCCAGCACCGCGGGTCGGACAGCGGTGCCATGGACCACAGGTCGACCACCCGGCAGCGGTGCCGCTCGGCGACCCCGCGCAGCAGCTCGTTGAAGGTGGCTACCCGGCCGCGGATGCGGCGCAGCACCGGTATCCGGCGGACGTCGAAGCCGATGAAGATCACCACCTCGGCTCCGGTGTCGACCAGCCGGGCCAGGGCGGTCTCGAACCGCGCGGCCACCGAGTCCGGGCTGCACTGCGGGCGGATGATGTCGTTGCCGCCGGCGCTGAACGTGATCAGGTCGGGCCGCAACTGCTCGGCCACCGGGATCTGGTCGGCCACCACCTGGTCGAGCATCTTGCCGCGCACTGCCAGGTTCGCGTAGTGCAGGTTCGGCACGTCGCGGGCCAGCCGCTCGGCCACCCGGTCGGCCCAGCCGCGCGGGACGCCGTCGTCGCGGAAGTCGTCGAGTCCCTCGGTGAAGCTGTCGCCGATTGCGACATAGCTGGTCCATGGTGCCGACCGCATCGAGGTTCCCCTTCCGTTCCGCAGTTGGTGTCACCAGCAGTTGATGTCACCCGAGATTCACCTGACGGTTAGGTGCAAGCTACCAATTATCACCTGCCGTCACTCCGCTGGTATCCATAGTTCTGACGGTTGCCGATCACGGTTAGGGCACAGTGGGGGCATGGCTCGGGAATCCGACGCATCCGCGCCGTCACTGACCGAAGTACTCGGAGGTCGCCGGGGCATCCTGGATGCCGCCGGACCCGCTGTGGCATTTGTCACAGGATGGATCCTGGGTGGCCGGGCCGACCCGGTCGCCGGATTGTGGTGGGGGGCGGGCGCGGCGGTGCTCGCCGGGATCGCCCTGGCGGCCTACCGGTTGGCGTCCGGGCGTCGTCCGGTGGCGGTGCTGCTCGGGTTGCTGGGTGTCGTGCTGGCGGCGGCGATCGCGCTGCGCACCGGTCGGGCGGCGGACTTCTTCCTGCTGCAGATCGCCTCCAACGCGGCCAGCGCGCTGGTCTGGGCGCTGTCCATCGCGATCCGCTGGCCGCTGCTCGGGGTGATCGTCGGGCTCGCGCTCGGCCAGCGCGCCCGGTGGCGGGCGGACCCGGACCTGGCGCGGGGATACCGGCGGGCCAGCTGGCTGTGGGTCGGGCAGTACGTGACGCGGTTGGCCGTGTTCGTGCCGCTCTACCAGGCCGACCAGGTGGTCGCCCTGGGCATTGCCCGCGCGCTCACCTGGGTTCCGGTGGTGCTCTGCGTGCTGGCGTCCTGGCCGCTGGTACGCAGTGCGCTGCCGCCGGGGCATCCGGGCATCCGGCATCCGCGTGCGGCCGCGGGGTGACCGCCATTCGCCCGCCGGGGGGCTAGTTCACCCGTTTGGTGGCGGCCACTCTCGGTACGCCGGCCGCGTCCGGCGTGATGGTCAGGTCGAGGCGTTCGGTGGCCACGGTGCCGCCGCGGCGCTGGGTGCGCACGGTGATCCGAACGGTCCGAGGATCGAGCGCGACGGGGCCCTCCACCAGGGTCACGCTCGCCACGTCCCGGTAGAACTTGACGTACCCGGCCGACCCGCCGACCCTGCGTTGCCGCTCCGGGGTGAGCTCGGCGAACGCCGCGGTGGGGTCCCCGGGCAGCTTCGCGTAGTACCCGCGCACGAACGCCAGGTACGGGCTGTCCACCGGAGCCGGAGCGGGCGGCGGCACCGGTGACTCGGCCTCCGCGATCGGGACCATCGCGCGCAGCCGGTCGATCGTCGGGCGGAGCTGCCCGGCCAGCGTGGGTTCGACCATCAGCGCCACGTTGGCCGCCGTCAGCACCACCGCCGCCCCGATCAGCACCGCCGGACCCCGGGATCGGCGCCGGCGGACCGCCGCCAGCTCGTCCTCCAGGCCGCGGATGCGCTCCATCAGCCGGATGTCGTAGGCGTTCCACTCCTGGGGGCCGGTGAGGTGTACCTCCGGCCCGGGGTGGTCGGGCTGGGCGGGGTTGCCGAACCAGCGGTCGTCGGCGGCCACCTCCTCGCCCTTCATCAGGAACGAGTCGGCCTCCAGCACCGAGCGCTCGCCCATCGTCACGCCGTAGTGCACGAACGCACCCACCCCGACCGTCGCCCCGGCGCCCACGGTGCTGTAGTCGGACTTGAAGGTGCCGTCCTCCAGCGAGTGGCACTGGACGACGCTGCCGGCGTTCAGCGTGGCGTCGTCGCCGATGGTGACCAGTGTCTTCTCCGGCATGGCGCAGCCGTCGTTGAACACCCGCCGGCCGACCCGCACCCCGGCCAGCCGCAGGATCATCGGGTTGAACGGGGTGCCGGCGAACGGGGAGCCGGTCATCAGCTTCCACAGCCGCTCGTGCCGCCAGAAGTACGGGTCGTAGATCGAGCAGTACTTCGGAGTGAGCCGGCGGAACCCGAACGCCAGCCGCTCGACCAGGATGCCGATCGCCAGCGCCGAGACCAGCCCGGTGATCGATGCGCCGAGCAGGGCCAGCTCGCCGAAGCGCCGGTAGCCGGCCAGCACCGCGCCGGCGGTGAGGATGCCCAGCAGCACCTGGATCCAGCCGACGGCCAGGAACAGCACGGCGGTGCCGAAGTTGTGCCGGTTCTTGCCGCGCAGGCCCCGGCGCAGCGCGGCCGGCTCCTTGAGGTGGTCGAACTCGGCGTCGCGGCGCACCGAGCGGGGAATCACGAACGGCGGCGAGCCGAGCAGCCCGCAGTCCTCGCGCACCGGCCCGTCGATCGGCACCATCACCTTGGTGCCGAACAGCACGTTCGCCCCGGTCCGCCCGCCCGCCGGGTAGAGGATGTCGTTGCCGAAGTAGTTGTGCTCCCCGACCACCACCGGGTCGACCCGGAACGCGGTGCCCGACCAGCTGGTGTTGTTGAACGACAGGCCGTCGGAGATCATCGTCTCGGTACCGATGGTGACCAGGTACGGGGTGTCGTGGCGCAGCGCGACACCGAAGTTCGAACCGCTCTGCTTGGGCCGCAGCATCCGGTAGCCCAGTGCGCGCACGTAGTGCAGCACCGCGGAGCTGTCCCCGAACAGGTTCATGTAGAAGCTCGAGTTCGTCATCGCGGTGATCGAGGACGCCACGATGTAGTGGAACCCGTAGAGCGGGTAGACCTTCCCCGGCCGGATGAACAGCGCGTGCAGCACCCGGGGCACGGTCAGCACGAACAGCAGCCCGCCGACCAGCCCCAGCACGAACACCGCGGCCGCGACCGCGAGCACCACCAGGTAGAACGTCTGGCTGCGCAGCATCGTCGGGCCGGCGGTGAACAGCGTGGTCAGCGCGGGGATCTTCGGCGCGACCAGGACCACGGCGGCCAGCGCGGCCGGCGCCACCACGAAGATCGAGGTCAGCTGGAACAGGGTGTAGGCCACCTTGCGCCACTGCCGGCCGGACCGCTCCGGGCAGGTGCGGTAGCTGGTGGTGGTGGGCTCGGCCGGGCAGCCGTGCCAGGTCTGCCCGTCCGGGACGGATCCGCCGGCCTGCAGGCTCGACGAGTGGCCCAGCTCACCGCCGTCGCCGATCGAGGTGTTGATGTCCAGCACGGTCTTCTCCGCCACGTGCGCACCGCGCCCGAGCGTGACCGGGCCGAGCTGGATCACCCCGTTCAGCGCCCGGTAGCCGCTGAACGACGCCGTCTTGCCGACCACCGCGTCGTCGCCGATGGTGATCAGGTCGGTGGCCACCGGCAGCACGCCGGCGTGCAGGGTGACCCGCTTGCCGATCTTCGCGCCGAGCGCGCGCAGGTAGAGCACGAACAGTGGCGAGCCGGCGAACAGCATCATCGGGTTGGCTCGGATCAGCGTCTTCACCAGCCAGAACCGTAGATACCCCGGGCTCCACAGGCGGATCTCCCGCGGCGTCCAGCGCCCGACCAGCAGCCATTTGGCCAGAATCGGCAGCAGCACCAGACCGCCGAACACCAGCGCACCGAGCAGCGCCGCCCGCCGGTACAGCTCGGTGAACGCGGCCCCGGCGCCGGTCCAGGACGCGGCCTCCAGCAGGCTGCCGGTGGCGGTGCCGGCCGGGGTGGCCAGCCCGGCGAAGAGGTACTCGACCGACACCCGGAACAGCCGCGCGCCGAGGTAGAGCGAAAGCACGAAGAACGCGAGCTGCACCAGGCCGGTCAGCCGGTAGGCGGCGTTGCTGGCCCGGTGCACCGGCTTGCGCTGAGGGTCGGCACCGCCGACCGAGCCCGGCCCCGGCTGGTCCGTCCCCGACCGGCGACCGGCCAGCCGGGCCTCCCGGCGGGTCCGGCGCGGCTCGGCCGACGGCCGCTGCGCCGCTTCCTCGTCCGCTCCCGCCCGCCGCGACACCCGGGCCAGCGAGGTCAGCGAGTCCACGATGGCCCGCATCGACCCGGTGGCGGAGATGTCCCGGTGCCGCTCGGGTGTCCCGCCGGCCGCGCCCGGGTCGCCGAGCGCTCTGGCCAGCCCGCGGACCGTGGGGTTGAGATAGATGTCTTTGATCGAGATCGGCCGGAACCCGCCGAGCTTGCGGACCCGGGTGGAGAACTGCGCCATCAGCAGCGAGTTGGCGCTCAGGTCGTCGAAGAAGTGCGCATCGATCGAGACGTCGGCGACGCCGAGCGTTTCGGCCAACGCGGTGACCAGCGCGCGCTGCGCCGGCGTCGTGGCCGCGACGTGCTCGCCCCGGGCCGCGGCGCTGCGCTGCCCGGGCGGCGGGAGGTTCTTGCGGTCCGCCTTGTCCTGAGGCGTCATCGGGATGACCTCGAGGCGCTCCAGGTACGCCGGCACCATGTAGGCCGGCAACCGCTCGCGCAGCCACGCGTAGATCCCCTCGGCGTCCGGGACCGGGACATCCCGGCGCACGGTGTAGTAGCCGACCAGTTCGGTGGTCTGCGGGTTGGGCTGGTAGGTGTCGACGACCGCCTGCGCGACGCCGGGCACCTGGAGCAGCACCGACTCGATCTCGGTCAGCTCGATCCGGTAGCCGCGGATCTTGACCTGCAGGTCGATCCGGCCGAGGTACTCGATCTCGCCGGCCGAGTTGACCCGGCACAGATCGCCGGTGCGGTAGATCCGCCGGGACGGGTTGAACGGGATGCCGAGGAAGTCCGGGATGAACGCCTTCTCGGTGAGGTCGTCGCGGTTGAGGTAGCCCTTGGCCAGCCCGATCCCGGCGATGCCCAGCTCGCCGGTCTGCCCGGGCGGCAGCGCGCGGCGCGGGTTGTCCGGGTCCAGCACGACCACCGAGTAGGTGGGCAGCGGCACGCCGATGGTCACCGGGCGGTCCGGGTGTAGCACCGTCCAGGTCGCGGTGACCGTGGCCTCGGTGGGCCCGTAGACGTTCAGGAACCGGCGCTCGGCCCGGTGCCAGCGGGTGATCAGGTCCTGCGGGCAGGCCTCCCCGGAGACCAGCAGCAGCCGCAGCGCCGGCAGGTCCTCCTCGATGGTGGCCAGCAGCGTCGGCACGCAGCACATCGCGGTGACGCCGGCCCCGGTGAGGAACTCGTGCAGGTCGGCGCCGAGCAGGCTGGCCCCGGGGGGCTTGGGCACCAGGGTGGCGCCGACCATCCACGGCACCCAGATCTCCTCGACGGAGAAGTCGAAGGCCATGGTCAGGCCCTGGTACATCCGGTCGTCGGCGGTGACCCCGTACACCTCGGCGGCGACCCGGACGAAGTTGCAGATGCTCGGGTGCTCGACGGCCACGCCCTTGGGCCGGCCGGTGGAACCGGAGGTGTAGATCAGGTAGGCCGGCTCGTCGACCGGCCTGCCGCGTTCCCAGGCGGCCAGCCGGCGGTCGTCGAGGTGGCTGAGCATCGAGGCCACCCGGTCCAGCTGCACCTGGTCGATGCCCAGATCGCCGAGGTCGGGCAGCCGGTCTTGCAGGGCGGAGCTGAGCAGCACCATCGTCACGCCGGCGTCGCCCAGGATGTACTCCACCCGGTCGACCGGGAAGCCGGCATCCAGTGGCACGTACACCGCGCGGGCCTTGAGTACCGCGAGCATCGCGACGTAGGAGTCCACGCCGTGCCCGAACATCATCGCCACCCGGTCACCCGGCTTGACCCCGCGCTCGCGCAGGTGGCGCGCCAGCTGGTTGGAGCGGCGGTCCAGCTGCTCGTAGGTGACGGTGTCCATCGCGGCCTGGCCGCTGTCCAGCGTGACGGTGTCCACCGCGACCTGACCGGCCCGGCCGTGCGCGGCCAGCCGGTCGCACTGCCGCTCGAACAGCTCGTCCAGCCGCTCGCCCGGACGCCACCGGGGTCGCGGGTCGTAACGGGGGTCGACCAGCACCAGGCCGTTCGGCGGAGCGGCGGCCGGGGGCGGTGGAGCGGCAACCCGGGGCGGCGCCGCGCCCGCCGGGAGCGGTGGGGCGACCCGGGGCCCGCCCGCCGGGCCGGGCGGGGCGACCGGGGGTCCGCTCGCGGGAGGAGGCGGTGGGGCGACCCGGGGCCCGCCCGCCGGCTGCCCTCCGCCCGCAGGGTCGATCCGTCCGTGCCGTCCGCCGACGGTGGCGGCCGCGGCGATGGGCCGGGGCGGCGGGCTGGCGCGGACCGGGGCGGCGATCGGGCGCGCGACGGCCTCGCCCGCGTCGTGGGCACGCGCGACGGCCGGCCAGGAGACCTCGGCCGTCGCCGACTTCTGGCTTCGCATTCGGCGGTGCGGTCCTTCGATCGGGGCCGACGACGGTCGGGAGCACACCGTCGACGGCATCGGGGGAGCACCCGTATCTCGCCCGCCGAGCCTCCAGCGTTACCGCGGCGGACCTACCGCTTTCCCGTGGCCGCCGTCCTGACCAGCGGCTACCGCCGAACGGCGCAGCGCGCCGGAATCGACCGTAGGGCTAGGGCAGCGGCGTCGCGTCGGCCAGTCGCAGCGTGTCGTCGTCGGCGGCCGGTGTCACCGTGTGCGCGATGCGCTCGGTGGTCACCGCACCGCCCTTGAGCCGGGTTCGGACGGTGACCTCCACGATGCCCTCGCCGACCGTCACCGGGTCCTCGACCGCAACGCTGGCCACCTGCCGGTAGAGCCGGGTGAAGCCGACCGTCCCGCCGACCTGGCGTTGGAACTCCGGGGTGAGCTCGCGAAACGCCGCGGCCGTGTCACCGGGCAGCATCTCGTAGAACTCCTCCACGAACGACGTCGCCGGGTCCTCGCTCCGGAGGAGCTGGGCCGGCGCGTCCGCTTCGTCACCGTCGATCAGTTCCGCCACCGGCATCGCCGGCACCAGCGCCTGCAGCCGCTCGGCGACCGGACGGGCTGGGCCGACCCTTGACGGATCGACCACGAACGAGACGTTGACCAGGGCGAGCACGGCGGCGGCGGCGCCCAGCAGTGCGGCAACCTGGCGGCGGCTGCGTCGGACCAGCGCGAGCTCGTCCAGCAGCGCCACCCGTTCCCGCAGCAGCTCGTCGTAGTCACGCCGCGGCAGCTCGCGCTCGTACTCGGGTCGGGCCGGGTTGCCGAACCACCGCTCGCCCTCGGCGACCTCCTCGCCCTTCATCAGGAACGCATCGGCGTCGAGGTAGGAGCCCGGGCCCATGGTGACGCCGTAGTGCGCGAAACCGGCCACGCCGAGGGTGGCCCCGGCACCGAGGACGGAGTGGTCGGACTTGAAGGTGCCGTCCTCCAGGGAGTGGCACTGGATGACGCTGGCGAAGTTGAGGGTGGCGTCGTCGCCGACTTCGGCCAGCGTCTTCTCCGGGATGCCCACGCCGTCGTCGAAGACCCGCTTGCCCATCCGCACCCCGCCGAGCCGCCAGAGCAACGGGTTGAGCGGGGTGCCGGGGAACCTGGGGGTGAACAGCAGCTTCCAGAGTCGTTCGTGGTGCCAGAAGTAGGGGTCGTAGATCGAGCAGAGCTTCGGGCGGAGCCGACCGAAGCCCAGCACCAGCCGCTCGGCCAGAATGCCGAGCGCCAGGAACACCAGCAGGCCCGCGATCGCGGCCCCCATCAGGGCGAACTCGGCGAACTGGCGGTAGGTGCCGAGTACCGCCCCGGCGCTGAGCACTGCGATGAGCGCCCGCAGCCAGCCGAGGCCGACGAACAGCAGCCCGGTACGGAAGTTGTGCCGGTTCTTGCCGCGCAGCCGCCGGCGCAGCGTCTCTGGCTCCTTGAGGTGGTCGAACTGGCTGTCCCGGTCGACCGAGCGGGGGATGCGGAACGGCGGCGCGCCGAGCATCCCGCAGTTCTCCCAGACCGGTCCGTCGATCGGCACCAGCACCTTGGTGGCCAGCAGCACGTTCTCGCCGGTGCGACCGCCCGGTGGGTAGGCGATGTGGTTGCCGAGATAGTTGTTGGGGCCGATCTCCACCGGGGACACCATGAACGCGGTCCGGGAGTAGCTCGCGTTGTTGACCTCGAGGGCGTCCGAGACCATGGTCCCGGTGCCGATGCTGGTCAGGTAGGGCGAGTCGTGTCGCAGCTCGGTGCCGAAGTTCGACCCGCTCTGCTGCACCGTGCCCAGGTCGTAGCCCAGGAACCGCAGGTGGTGCGTCACCGCCGAGCTGTCGCCGAACATGTACATGAACAGCTTCGAGTTGGTCATCCCGGTGATCGCCTGGTGCAGGATGTAGAACAGGCCGAAGAGCGGATAGGCCTTGTCCGGCTTCATCATCCTGTGCAGCAGCCGGGGCACCGTGGCGATGAACAACAGCCCGCCGGCCAGCCCGAGTACGAACAGCGTCAGGGCGACCGCCACGACCACCAGGTAGTACACCGGGCTGCCCAGCAGCGCGGGGGTGTTGTACAGCTGGGTCAGCGGCGGGATCTTCGGCAGCACCAGCACCGCGAGGGCCAGCCCGGCCGGGGCCACCACGAAGATGGTGAACAGTTGGAACAGGGTGTAGACGACCTTGCGCCACTGCCGGCCGGGCAGCTCGGGGCAGGTGCGGTAGCTGGTCGAGGTCTGCTCGGCGGGGCAGCCGTGCCAGGTCTGCCCGGCCGGCACCGCCTGGCCGGCCTGCAGCGCGGAGGAGTGTCCGAGCTCGGCGCCGTCGCCCAGCTCGGTGTGGATGTCCAGCACGGTCTTCTCCGACACGTGCGCGCCCCGCCCGATGCTCACCGGCCCGAGCTGGATCACCCCGTGGACCGCTCGGTAACCGCTGAACACCGCGTTCTTGCCGATCACCGCCCCGTCGCCGAGGGTGATCAGATCGGTGGCCACCGGCACCCGCCGGGCGTGCACCATCACCCCTTTGCCGATCTTGGCGCCGAGCGCGCGCAGATACCACATGAACAGCGGGGTTCCGGCGAACAGCACCATCGGGTTGACCTGGACCAGCGTCTTGACCAGCCAGAACCGCAGGTAACCAGGGCTCCACAGGCGTATCTCGCCAGTGGTCCAGCGTCCGACCAGCAGCCACTTGGCGGCGATGGGCAGCACCACGAACCCGACGAACAGCAGCCCGCCGACCAGCGCCGACCGCTGGTAGAACTCGACGAACTGCGCACCGAGCCCGGCCCCGGGTGTGGTGGCGGCGAACACGAACTCGATGATCGCCCGGAATGCCCGTGCGCCCAGGTAGGTGGTCACCAGGAACACCGCAAGCTGCGCGAACCCGGTCGCGCGGTAGGCTGCGTTGCTGGCCCGGTGTGGGGTGGGAGGCGTCGCGGCCACGGTGCCCGGCCGCGCCACGACACCTCCGGTGGGGAGCGCCGCGGACCCGCCGGCCGTGGTCGGCGTCCCGGTGGTCGGCGTCCCGGTGGCGCTCGACCCGTTGTCGCCGTTGGCGCCGAACTGCTGTTGCGATGCCGGGGGCGGCGCCGGCGACAGGGCGTCCAGCGCGGTGGCCAGCGAGCGCACCGTGGGGTTGACGTAGATGTCCTTGATCGAGATGCGGGGCAGGTTGCCCAGCTTGCGGACCTGGGTGGCGAAGCGGGCCATGAGCAGCGAGTTCGCGGCCAGGTCGTCGAAGAAGTGGCTCTGCACCGACACGCCCTCGACCTTGAGCACTCCGGCGAGTGCTTCCGCCAGGGCGCGCTCGGTATCGGTGGCCGGAGCCACGTGCGGTGCGTCACCGGCGCCGCTACCGGCGCGCCCGGTGGGCGGCGGGAGGTTCTTGCGGTCGGCCTTGTCCTGCACGGTCATCGGGATGGCGTCGAGGTGCTCCAGGTAGGCCGGCACCATGTACGACGGCAGCCGCTCGCGCAGCCGCGCGTGCAGCTCGTCGTGCTCCGGCGCCGGCTCGCCGTCGCGGACGGTGTAGTAACCGACGAGCTCGACGGTGTCCGGGTCCGGCTGGTAGGTGTCCACCACCGCCTGCGCGATACCCGGATCCTCCAGCAGCACCGCCTCGATCTCGGACAGCTCGATCCGGTATCCGCGGATCTTCACCTGCAGGTCGATCCGACCCAGGTACTCGATCTCGCCGTTCTCGTTGACCCGGCCCAGGTCGCCGGTGCGGTAGATCCGGTTCGACCGGTTGTGCGCGATGCCGAGGAAGTCCGGGATGAACGCCTTGTCGGTCAGGTCGTCGCGGTTGAGGTAGCCCCGGGCCAGCCCGATGCCGGCCAACCCGATCTCGCCGACCTCGCCGCGGGACAACGCCCGGAACGGGTTCTCCGGATCCAGCACGACGACCGAGTAGCTGGGCAGCGGCACCCCGATGGTCACCGGCGTGCCCGGGTGCAGCTCGGTCCAGGTGGCGCTCACGCAGGCCTCGGTGGGTCCGTACACGTTGAGGAAGCGCCGATCTGGGCGTCACCAGCGGCCGATCAGGTCCTGCGGGCAGGCCTCCCCGGACACCAGCAGAAAGCGCAGGTCCGGCAGGTCGTCCTCGATGGTGGCCAGCAGGGTGGGCACGCAGCACATCGCGGTGACCCGGCGTTCGGTGAGGAACTCGTGCAGATCGGCGCCCAGCAGGCTGGCCCCGGGGCGTTTCGGCACGACGGTCGCGCCGGCCATCCAGGGGACCCAGGTCTCCTCGATGGCGAAGTCGAAGGCCAAGGTGAGGCCCTGGTACACCCGGTCGCTCTCGGTGAGGCCGTACACGGCGGCGGCCACCCGGACGAAGTTGCAGATGGCGGCGTGCTCGATGACCACGCCCTTCGGGCGTCCGGTCGAGCCGGAGGTGTAGATGATGTACGCCAGGTTGTCGGTCGGTGGACCGACCTCGGCCCCGGTCGGTCGGGTGCGGGCCAGGGCGTCGAGCTCGTCGCCGACCCGGTCCAGTACCACCACCCCGACGGCGATCGTGTCCAGGTCGGGCAGCCGGGTGAGCAGCCGGGACATGGTCAGCACCGAGGTCACGTCGGCGTCGCGCAGGATGTACTCGATGCGGTCCGGCGGGAAGTTCGGGTCGAGCGGGAGGTACACCGCGTGCGCCTTCAACGCGGCGAGCATCGCGACATAGGCCTCGACACCGTGCTCGAACAGCAGCGCCACCCGGTCGCCGGGCCGCACGCCGCGGTCCACCAGCAGGCGCGCCAGCTGGTTTGCCCGCTGGTCGAGCTCGCGGTAGGTCCAGACCCGCTCGCCGGTGTCCACCGCTGGGTGCTCGCGCATGCCGAGCGCGTCGAGCACGTCGCACTGCAGCTCGAACAGGGACTCCAGCCGATCACCGGGCCGCCAGCGCGGTCGCTGGTCGCGGGTGTGATCGACGAGTACGGACATCGATCGTGTGGTGGTGGTTTCCAGCGTCAACTCGGTCAAACTCCAGCCTCAACGTGCCGCGGTCACTGCGCAGCTAACGGATCGTTACGGCGAGGTAACGCGTTGTAACGCCTGCAAGTGTGTCGTGTTCCGCGATTCCCCCTGGTACAGGTTCGGTGCCGCTCCCCACTTCGTTACGCACAATCGATGGCGAACGTTCACGTGTCGGTCATTTGCGCCGCGACCGAGCGAGCCCCGGCAGCTGGGCGAGACGTCTCCGGAGCCCACGTGGGCATCGACGCCCGGTGATGCCGGTGCCGTCCGCCCTGAGCCGCCCGGTCCAGAATGCCCGGCAACGCGGGCCGCGCCCCTTACCGTTCGCGAAAGCCGGTCGTTCTATGGATGATGCCGATCGACTGTTCCACGGCTCTTGGCGAGCTAAACCTCACCGGTCGCCGGCGGCCGCCAGCCGGTCGCTCAGCGCGCGGGCGGCGGCAGCGGGGTCGGCGGCCTCGGTGATCGCCCGGACCACCACGATCCGGGTGGCACCGGCAGCGAGCACCTGCTCCAGCCGCTCCGGCCGGTCGATCCCGCCGATCGCGTACCAGGGGCGGGCGGGGGTGGCGGCGGCGACCGTCCTGATCAGCTCCAGGCCCGGCGCCGGGCGGCCCGGCTTGGTCGGGGTGGGCCAGCACGGGCCGACGCAGAAGTAGTCGACTCCGGGCTGCACCGCGGCGGCGGCGGCCTCTTCGGTCGCGTGCGTGGAGCGGCCGACCACCGGTGAGTCGCCGACCACCCGCCGCGCCCAGGCCACCGGCAGGTCGTCCTGCCCCAGATGCAGCACGTCCGCGTCGACCGCGTAGGCAATGTCCGCCCGGTCGTTGACCGCGAGCAGCGCGCCATGCCGGGCGCACGCCTCGGCCAGCACCTCCAATGCGGCCAGCTCCTCGCGAGCCTCCAGCGGCGCGCCGGTATCGGACTTGTCCCGCAGCTGCACCACGTCCACCCCGCCGGCCAGCGCGGCGTCGACGAACTCGGCAAGATCGCGGGAGTCGCGGCGGGCGCCGGTGCACAGGTAGAGCCGGGCCCGGGCGAGTCGCTCGCGGCGGGCGGCGGCGTCCAGGTCGGGCACGGACCCGACGGTAACGTACCCCCGGTTCACACAAAGGGGACAGGACGGGCACGGGCATTCCTCAGCGAACCTGTGGATGCTGGTACTTGTGCGGTGGTTCGCTGCCGCGCCATCGACGGAGTCAACGGCGGAGGAGCTCGTATGCGGCCTGGGCCCTGGTACCTGGGGTGCCGCGTGCGCTTCGGTCGCGTGCCCCTGGTGGTCGTGCTCGTCTCGGTCATCGGGCTGGCGACCGCTGCCTGTGGCACGCCCGGTTCGCGTACCGGTGTGGCCTCCGGCGCCCAGAGCACCGAGTGCATCGCTGATCCGGACGCCGAGCTGAAGGACATCGACGAGGACGACTCGCCGGAGAGCCCCTGGCCGCACACCCCCGGTCAGGAGACGGTGGTCTACTTCGAGACCGGAGAGCTGACCTCGCGCTACGCCGGCTTCGTCGAGAAGGCCGCCGCCGAATGGTCGCGCAGCCCGTGCATCGACGCGCGCGCCGTCGACGAGTGCCCGTCGAGGAGCAACTGCTCCACGATCGAGCTCAAGCAGGACGAGGGCGACGGTGAGACCGACGGCGAGTCCACGAGCCGCGACCGCAACGGAGTGCGTCAGTCCAACGAGCTGACTTTCTACACCGGGTTGCTGGACAAGACCTCCGACAACGGTGCGCTGGCCACGGTGACCCACGAGATGGGCCACGCACTCGGCCTGGTGCACCGGCTCGAC
>JBQTKB010000139.1:0-34302 GCA_052386505.1 Pseudonocardia sp. | reverse complement strand
GGGTCGACAGACACGCTTGCGGTCGATGGTGGCCCGCTGGCGGGTGCCGTAGCGGCGCTGGGCGCCGTCCGGGCCGGTGGGGTTCGGCCGGACGAAGATCCAGTTCTGCCAGGCGTTGTGCCGGGCGTCTTGTCCCACGGCGGGTGTGTTGGTGGCGGGTGGGCTTCTCCCCCCCCCCCCCCACTCACGGGTCGTCAGACACGCTTGCGGTCGAAGGTGGCCCGCTGGCCGGTGCCGTAGCGGCGCAGCGCGCCGTCCGGGCCGGAGGCGTTCGGCCGGACGAAGATCCAGTTCTGCCAGGCGGTGAGCCGGGCGAAGATACGCGACTCCATCGTCTCCGGGCCGACGAAGCGCAGGTTGGCCTCCATGCCGGTGAGCGCGTCCGGGGACAGCGACGCCCGCTCCTCCAGCATGATCCGCACCTCGTCGTCCCAGTCGATGTCGTCCGGCGCGTCGGTGACCAGGCCGAGTTCCAGCGCCTCGGCGGCGTCGATCCGCCGACCCGTCTCCTGGCGCAGCTTGGCCAGCGTGTCATCGGAGTCGTCCCCGCCGCACCAGAAGCGGGACGCGAGCCGGGACAGCCCGTTGCCCATCGGGAACGTGCCGAAGTTGGATGCCGAGAGCACGATCTGCGCCGGCTCGCCCTCCTCGTCGTCCTCCTCGAGCAGCCCGTCCAACATGTACTGCCGGTCGCAGGCCAGCGCCAGCTCCAGCAGCGCCCCGGCGAAGCAGGATCCGGGCTCGATCAGCGCGATCAACGACCGCGAGGTGACGTCCAGCCGCTTGAGCACCCGCTTGAAGTAGTGCCGGATCTCGTTGACCAGCCAGTCTCCGGGGTGCTTTGCAGAGCCGGAGTGCTCGGCGATCATCCGCTCGAACGCGAGCGCGTCCTCCACGTCGCCGCGGGTGCGGATGACCCAGGTGCCCAGCTCCAACTCGTTCGAGCGCAGCCGCAGGATCAGGTCGTCCAGCTCGCGGGTCATGGCCAACGCCCAGAAATCGGCGCCGAGCTCGTGCACGCGTTCGATCGCGTCCGGCGTGCTGGTCCAGGGACCCTCGGGCCCGTGCACGGTGATCTCCACCAGCCTCCGCTCCCGGTCGAACACGGCCCGGACGTGACGGTAGGCGATGCCGTCGGCGGTGACCTCCGGCGACAGCGGCGGCAGTTCGACGCCGACCGCGCCGGAGCCGGCGGCCGGCCGCGACGATCCGGCGGCGGCCTGCGCGGCGCGCTCGCGGACGGTGTCGTCCCAGGCCCGCTTCGGGACGACCTCGTCGACCAGCTTCCAGTCGACCGCCTGCCTGCCGCGCGCGCCCTCGGACCGGGTGGCGAACCAGTCGGCCCGGTCCTTGCGCACGTGCCGCTTGTCGGTGACCCGGGTGAGGCCGCCGGTACCGGGCAGCACGCCGAGCAGCGGTACCTCCGGCAGCGACACCGCCGAGGAGTTGTCGTCGATCAGCAGGATCTTCGCGCAGGCCAGGGCCAGCTCGTAGCCGCCGCCGGCGGCCGTGCCGTTCAGCGCGGCGATCCAGGCCTGGCCCGAGTGCTCTGTTGCGTCCTCGATGCCGTTGCGGGTCTCGTTGGTGAACTTACAGAAGTTGACCTTCCACGGATGCGGGCTCTGGGCCAGCATCCGGATGTTCGCCCCGGCGCAGAAGTTGCGGTCCTTGGCGCTGGTCAACACGACGGCCCGGACCTCGGGGTGGGAGAACCGCAGCCGTTGGGTGGCGTCGTAGAGCTCGATGTCCACGCCGAGGTCGTAGGAGTTCATCTTCAGCTCGTAGCCGGGCACCAGCCCGCCGTCCTCGTCGATGTCCAGCCGCAGGTAGGCGATCTCCCCGTCGACGTCGAGACGCCAGTGCCGGTAGCGCGCGGGGTCGGTGTCGAAGGTGACCTCGGGTGCGGCGGTGACCTCGGGTGCGGCGTCGGCCATGGGTGGACCTCCTGTCACTCGATGCAGAGTCTACAGATAAGCAGCAAAACATCAATCGATTGTCGACTGTCGATCGTGACGTCGGCCACCGGGCCCTGGGTACCCGACCTCCCGGGGTGATACTCCGGACGGACTACGATCGCCTCGTCAGGATCGCCGGACGGCGGCGTCGACGCCGGTGGGCAGGCCCTCACCGGGAAACGGAGCACAGCGTGACCCTCGCCCCTCCCAGCCCGACCGCATCGGCCGGCCCGTCGGAACCGATCCCGGTCGTCGGGCTGCACCGGGAAAGCGAGGTGCTCACCGTCGCGCTCGCCACCGGCCGGCACGTCGTGTTGGAGGGTCCGCCAGGCACCGGGAAGTCCACCCTGTTGCGGGCGATCGCCCGCCGGACGGGTCAGCACGTGGTGTTCGTCGAGGGCAACGCCGAGCTGACCCCGGCCCGGCTGATCGGTTCGTTCGACCCCTCCCAGGTGCTCTCCGACGGCTACGACCCGGCCACGTTCCTGGACGGCCCGCTGCTCACTGCCATGCGCGGGACAACGCCGGGAGAGACTTCCCGGGGTGGGCTGCTGTACCTGGAGGAACTGAATCGGGTTCCCGAGGAGACGCTGAACGTGCTGATCACCGTGCTCACCGAGGGCGAGATCGCGGTACCCCGGTTGGGCACGATCCGAGCGGGCGGCGCGTTCCGGCTGATCGCCGCGATGAACCCGTTCGACGCGGTCGGCACCGCTCGGGTCAGCCAGGCGATCGCCGACCGGATGTGCCGAGTGGTTCTCGGTTACCAGGACGAACCCGCCGAGCGGGCGATCACCACCGCCGTCACCGGAATCGGGGGCCCGGTGGTGGAGCTGTCCGTGGCCCTCACCCGCGCCACCCGCGAGCACCGTGACGTGCGGATGGGGTCCTCGGTGCGCGGTGCGATCGACCTGGTGCACCTGGTCACCGGCCTTACTGAGCTGCGCGCCGAACCGGCGCTGGTCCGGGACACCGCGCGGGACGCGGCGTACGCGGCGCTGTCCGGGCGGATCCGGGTGGCCGACGGCTGTGACCGGACGGCCGAGTCGGTGATCGACGAGCTGCTCGAGGCGTTGTGGCCGGCCGACCGGGCCGAACCGGGGCCACCCGAGCCGGAAGCCGACCAGCGGGCCCCGGGCGGCCAGGGAAAAGCTGAGAGCCCGGCGGCGGGATCCTCCGCGCCGGGCTTCCAACAGCGCTCGCGGCCCGGTCAGGACCGCTCCGGGCGCACCCACGGCCGGACCGAGCTTGCCGCGCGGCACGCCGGCTTCGAGCAGGTGTCCCCGGGGCTTGGGGAGCTGGACGCCGACGCGTTCGCCGCCGCGCTGGCCGCCGACCCCGACGCCGCCGCCGCCCTGCTGGCCGACCTGGCCCGGGCCACCGACCAGCGGCTGCGGGAGTCCGCCCGGGCGCTGGCCGCTCGGGTGTTCATCCAGCTCGGGCGCACCGGTCCGGCCCGGCGGCGGGGCACCCGACGGATCGGCCCGGGCCGCACCGGCGACGGCGACCTGGATCTGGACCGCACGCTGGAGCGCTGGACCGGTCAGGGACACTGGCCGCCGCCCGCCGAAGACCTGGTGACCCGCTCGTGGACCGCTCACCGGCGCGCGGTGTGCCTGCTGGTCGACGGCAGCGGCTCGATGCGGGGGCTGGCGGTGGCCCTGGCCGCGGTGGCCGCCGCCGGTGTGGTGCTGGCCGCCGACAACGGCACCGCCGGCGCCGGGGCACTCGACGCCAGCGTGCTGTCGTTCGGCGAGGACGTGCGGGTGCTCGGCCCGCAGGGTGCGCGCCGGCCGGTCGAGGCGCTGGTCGGCGAGCTGATCGCGCTGCGCGGGCACGGGCTGACCGACCTGGCCGGCGGGCTGCGCGAGGCCGCCCGCCAGCTGGCCAGGGTGCCGGTCGAGGAGCGGGTCGCGGTACTGCTCAGCGACTGCCTGCACACCACCGGCGCCGAGCCGGCGACCGCGCTGGACGGGATCGACCGGCTGCACGTGCTCTGCCCGCTGCCCTCGCCGGAAGCGATCGGGGCGGCGAGCGCGCTGGCCGCCCGGGGCGGTGGCCGGTTTGTCCCGGTGCACCGGTTGACCGACATCGGCCCGGCGCTGAGCAGCCTGCTCACCGCGTCCTGAGCGGCGTCTCCGATCTGCAGAAGGGTGTGTCGCCGGTCTGCAGGAGGGTGTGTCGCCGGTCTGCAGGAGGGTGTGTGGCCGGTCTGCAGGAGGGTGTGTGGCCGGTCTGCAGGAGGGTGTGTCGCCGGCCGCCGAGCCGAGTTCCGGCTAGCCGCGACCGCCGCGCAGCACGACCTTGGCGGCGGTGACCGCGCGCTGGCCGGTGGGGGAGCGCTTGGCCAGACGGTAGGCGTGCCGCAGCACCGGTGACCCGATCAGCTCGACCGCGGGCGGGAACCGGTAGGCATCGCCGCCGAAGCTCACCTTGAACTGGTCCGGCCCGGGGATCTGCGCGGGGTCCACTCGTTGACCGGACAACAGCAGCTCGGTGGATGCCTCGGAGAGCCCGCCGAAGTCGAACCAGCGGTAGCCTTCCCGCTGGGCCCACTGCATCGCGGTCCACCGGACGGCGGCCGGTACCCGCAGCTCGGTGGTGTTCGTCGCCCGGTCGAAACCGCTGATCCGGGTCTTGAGCACGCCGCCGCACCCGGTGGTGAGCGCGGCCGCCGCCGGCACGCCGTCGATCTCGCCGACGAAGATCCGGGCCGCTCCGCAGGGGGCCAGCTCCCGGTACAGCTGGGCCAGGTAGTCCTGGGACAGCGCCGGGAAGCCGCGCCGCTCGGCGGTGCAGGTGTGCAGCCGGGCCAGCGTCGGCAGATCCGCCTCGTCACCGATCCGCACGGTGACCCCCTGGTCCGGCCAGCGCCGGACCGAGCGGCGCAGCTTGCGCCCGAGCGCGGCCTGCAGCTCCTCGGGCGGACGGCTCAGGTCGACGTGGATCGAGGTGCGAGGCGCGATGCCGGCCTCGGACGGGCCGAAGCCGAGAGTGAGCAGCCGCTCGCTCAGGTCGTGTGCGCCGTCCGGTGGCTGCACGAACAGCGCTCGCACGCCGAGCGAACGCAGGTCGCGCAGCGACCGGCACAGCGCGGCAGCGACCCGCTCGTGGTGCGCGTCGGTGAAGATCATCGGCCCGTAGGGCAGGTAGGCGATCTCGCCCAGCAGCGGTAGCCGGCGGCGCAGTAGCTGGGCACCGCCGACCAGCGTCGCGCCGTGGAAGGCGAGCAGGTAGCTCGACGTGAAGCCGGCGGTGGAGCGCAGCCGGCTCCAACCGGTCAGCTGGCTGACATCCGCGCCCGGCTGGTGGGTGACGCGGTCGTCCCACACCTTGGTAAGGGGACCATCCAGGGAGGAGCGATGCTCGATCGTCACCCCATTGTCACGCACGCTCAGACGGGATCCGAGCAGGGTTGGCTCCATTGCAATCATCCTACAACTAGGCCGGCGACCCGCGGCGGTGGAGGCGGGGCGGGGCGAACTTCGTCGGATATGTCCAGGTCCGGCCGGGCGTCGAGGTTCAGTCAGCGTGGCGGCCAAGGCCCATTTTGGCCAGCAGCGGGGGCAGCCGGCCGGTGACCGCGGCGAGGGTGAGCACGAAGCACCCGGCGGACACCGCACCGAGGCCGACCGCCACACCGATCTGGGCGAGCCGCTCCTGCACCTCGGTGCGTACCAGCCACCAGCCCAGCCCGGCCGCCGGCAGCATCGTCACGCTGGCCAGCCCGACCCGGGCCAGCCGGGCCCGGTCCAGCACCCGCTCGGGCCGGATCGCCCGCCGGATGGTGAGCACGCCCAGCGCGCCCGTCGCGGCCTCGCCGACCAGCACGGCTGCGGCCAGCCCGGCCAACCGGTAGCCGTCCGGGGGCAGCAGCAGGCAGGCCAGGCCCACCCCCACCCGCAAGGCCAGGGTGACCGTGCTGATCCGCCGCGGGTTGCGCACGTCCAGCCGGGCGAACAGGGCCTGCCGGCTGATCTCGTTGACCGCATTGGCCAGCTGGGCCACCGCGAACACCACGAGCACCCCGGTCAGCCAGCTCAGGATCTCCGGAGTGCGCAGGCTGCCGTTGGCCAACACCTGGGCCACCGGCACCGCGAAGGCGAGCAGCAGGAAGGCGGCCGGCAGGCTGGCGGTGAAGGCCAGCGACAGGGCCTGCCGCCACGCGCCACCGAAGCGGGTGTCGTCGCCGGCCCGGGCCGCCGCGCTCATCCCGGGCAGCACGGCGACGGTGACCGCCTTGGCTCCCAGCGCGGAGATCACGAAGAACACCGACATGCCGGCCTGGAAGACGAACGTGCCCCCCGGCACCGTCGAGGCGATGGCCAACATGGCGAACATCGACAGCGGCGGGAACACCGCCACCACCACCGAGCGCCGCAGCCGCCGGGTGACCTCGGCGGCCGCCGGGTCGCGCCGCCAGCCCCGGGCCGGGCGGATCGACAACCCGGCCCGGCGCGCGCCCCAGACCTGGGCCGCCGCGTGCACCGCGACCGACAGCGTGCAGCCGATCCCGAGGGTGAGCACCATCCCGATCGGGACCTCGGCGACCGGCAGGCCGGAGCGGTAGCTCAGCGCGACCACGGCCATCGTGGCGATGACCCCGATGCTCTCCAGGGCCGGGGCGGCGGCCGCGAGCGCGAACCGGCCCCGGGCCTGTTGCACCGCCTCACCGATGCCGGCGATCGTGTACCCGAGTACCTGCGGGGTGACGAACAGCAGTACCAGCACGGTCAGCCGCCAGGCCTGCGCTCGTTCCGCCGGATCCGGGATCCCGGCGGTGACCGCGAACGCCACCAGCGGGGACGCGCAGGCCAGCGCCACCGCGGCGGCCGCCGCCACGCTCAGCAGGTAGCCGCTGATCCGGCGGACCAGATCGGCGGCGGCCCCGACGCCGTGCTCGGTCAGTGCCCGGACCACGGCCGGGACCAGCACCAGGATGAGCACCTGACCGGCCATCGCGGTGTAGGCCAGGTTGGGCACGCTGTTCGCGGTCAGGAAGGCGTTGGCGAAGAACGTCGGCCCCAGCACCGCGCCGATGACGACCACCCGCAGCAGACCGGTCACCCGGCTGACCAACGTCCAGATGGACACGGTCACCGAACTGCGGGCCGCGGTGGGGGGAGCAGTCACGAGCCGGCCACCGTGGCCCCGGCCCGCCGCCGGGTGCGCACCCGCCCGGACACCCGTCGAGCCAGCTTCCGGAGCAGACCCGCGACGGTGTGCCGGCCGCGGATCACCGCCGGCACCGGATCGCCCAGCGCGGCCACCGCGAACACCGGGCGGGTCAGGTACGGCCGGACGAACCGGGCGGCCGAGTAGTCCGGCCGGTGCAGGTAGTCGCCGGACGCCTGCAGGTCGCGGGTGAGGTCGATCCAGTGCACGCCCTGGGCCGGCGCCGGTTGCTCCGGCCGTTCGCCGAGCATCCGGTGGCGGTACTCGAGGGCCGGGAAGTCCACCCCGCAGCGGATCGCCAGCATCGAGGACAGGTTGTGCCGCGCGTTCACCTCGATGATCTTGTAGCGGCCGTCCTTCGGGTCGCGCTTGAACTCCACGTTCGCGAACCCCCGGTAGTCCAGGGCGGCCAGCATCCGCCGGCCCTCCTCGGCCACCTCCGGCAGGTCCCGGCTGACCACCACGCACGGCGAACCGGTCTCCGCCGGCGAGTTGCGGATCTTCGCCGCGGTCATCTCGGCCAGCGGCGCGCCGTCGGCGAAGTAGGCGTTGTAGTTCGCCCCGCACAGCTCGTCGCCGCCGATCAGCTCCTGCGCGACCATCGCGAAGCCGGCCGCGGCGGCCGCCGCGTGGTGGTCCAGCGCCTGGTCCAGGTCGTCCACCCGGGTCCACTTGCGATGGAACACCGCCTTGTAGCGGTGGCTGACCAGTGGCTTGAGCACGGCCGGGAACCCGTGGTCGGCGGCGAACCGGTGCAGGTCGGCGGCATCTCGCAGCACCGAGGTCGCCGGCGCGGCTACCCCATGAGCCAGCGCGAACTCGTGGGTGGCGGACTTGTCCAGGCAGATCCGCACCGCGCCCACCGGCGGTGCCGCCACCACGAACCCCCGCGCGCGCAGCGCGTCGGCGTGCTCGGCGACCACGGTCACCGCGATGTCCGACGGTGGCACCAGCAAGGCCCCGGGGTACCGGTCGGCCAGCCGATCGAGCACCGCGAGGAACCCCGCGGTGTCCCGCTCCGGGTGCGGGCACTCGACCCGCTCGCCGGCCCAGCGTGAGCCATAGCCGAAGTCCTCGGCGTGGTAGCGCAGTACCACCACCGGCACCCCCATGCGGCCCAGCGACCGGATCACCGCCAGGCCCTGCATGCGACTGCCGATCACGATCGCGGGCTGCATGTCCACCCGTCAGCCACCCCAGTCTGTGTCGTCCCGGTCCGCCGCGCCGACCGTCTCGCCGCGGTCGCGCCGCCGCTCGGACCGCAGGGAGGCTAGACGTGGTCTAGATGCGGTCGCCGGTCGGGTCGCGCAACCGGGATGGGAAGTGTTGCGCAGGCCGGAGAGGCCGAGCGCATTCCTGCAGCGCTGCACCACCCATCGTTGGGGCAGCAGGACGGGCGTGCTGGCGGACTCGGTCGACCCTATATCATCGCCGGGTCGCAAGCCTCGTCGTTGCGCGGCGGAGCGCGCGGGTGCGGGCGCGAGATCGGTTTCGTGAGGAGTGATGCAGTGGTCGCGGACGCCAACACCGGCCGAGCGGTCGCGGAAGGGCGGGTTGCACCTGCGAACGCCTGTCACGGCGTGGCGTTCTCGGTGTTCGCCTTCGCGCTGGCCATGGGCGCCATCATCCACGAGGCGCAGAGCCGGATGCCCGCGGAGATCACCATTCCGGTGGTGATCGCGGCGTTCGCGGTGCTCGTGCGGCCGTCGTCGCCGGTCCGGCTCGTGCTGCTGTTGGGCCTCCTCACGGTGGAGTGCTTCCTCCGGCTGCCCAACCCGTTCAACCACCAGATGCTGCTCGGCATTGTGGGCGCCACGCTGGGGTCGTGGTGGCTGTTGCTGCTCGTCCGGGCGCCGCGGGTCGCCCGTGATCCCGCGGCGCTCTACGAACGGATCGCTCCGCTTCTGCGCGTCGCGTTCATCATCACCTGGGCGTTCGCGGCGTTTGCCAAGCTCAACAGCGGGTTCATCGACCCGGTAGCGACGTGCGCGGTGTGGATCCTGGAGTCGATCCCGGCCGTGCAGCTACCGCAGGCCCTCGCCCCGGCGGTGATCGCCGGGACGATCGCGCTGGAGCTGGCCGTGCCGACGTTGCTGCTGTTCCATCGCACCAGGCCGTGGGCGATCGTGCTCGGGTTCGTGTTCCACGTCGTGTCGGCGCTCGCCGGGCACTCGTGGTTCTCCGGGTTCGGGTGGGCGTTCTACGTGCTCTTCCTGCCCCCGGTCGTGCTCGCCCGGGGGGTGGTCATGGCCCGTCGAGCGCTGCCCGAGCGGGTTCGCGCTCTCGTGGCGGCGGCCTATGCCCGGGGCCCCCTGACCATCCTCGTGCTGAGTGGCGCCTTCATCGCCGCGCGCTACGGCCTTCTTCCCGCACTGCCGCCCACCCACGTCGTGGCCCGGCACTGGGGTGCCCAGTCGACGCCGCTCTGTCTCGGCTGGATGGGGTTCACCGGCTGGGTGCTGTACCGGTTGCGCGCGCACTGGCTGAGCGCCCCCGGCCCACGAGCCAGCCTCCGCGTGCGCAGCCCGATCATGTGGGTGTGCATCGCCGCGCTGCTACTGAACGCCGTGACGCCGTATCTCGGCGTCAAGACTCGGGCGGCGTTCACCATGTTCTCGAACCTGCGCACGGAGCCGGGTCACTGGAACCACCTCGTCATCCCGGAGTCGGTACGGGTTTCCGACTGGCTGGAAGGCGGCGACGTACGCTTCCTCAAGATCGACGATCCCGAGTTGGCCCTGCTGATCGCAACCCGTGAGTCCGAGCACCTGCCGCTGCTCGGCGCCCGGATGCTGGTGGCCGAGTTCCCGGATGCCACCGTTCGGTACACGCTCAACGGGGTGGAGCGGGTGGCCTCGCCGGTGCGGGCGGACCCGGTGCTCGGCGCGCCGCCCTCGACCTTGCAGGAGTATTACGCCGCGATTCGTCCCTACGCTGACGGCAACACCTGCAAACACTGATCAACCGCTTCGTTCCGGGTTCTGCCGATCACGATCGCGGGGCGCACGGCCACCCCTTTCTAGAGCCGGTCGGTGGCCGGGTCGCGCAGCCGGTTGCGGGTGTCGAGCACCTTCGCCGCGTGCCGCTCCAGCAGCGCCCAGTCCACCACATCGTGATCGGTGAGTACGATCACCAGGTCGGCGGCGGCCACCTCGGCCTCGGAGCAGTCCACCAGCTCGATGCCGGCCGGGACGTGCGCCGGGTCGATCATCGGGTCGACCGCGCGCAGCTGGGCGCCGAGCTCGGCGAGCAGCTTGGCCACCGCGATCGACGGGCTTTCCCGGGCATCGCCGGAGTTGGGCTTGTAGGCCAGCCCGATCAGCAGGACCCGGCTGCCGTTGACCGCCTTGCGGTCGGCGTTGAGGTGCTTGGTGGCCCGGCGCACCACGTAGTCGGGCATGTGGTCGTTGATGTCGTTGGCGATGTCGACGAACCGGAAGTTCTGCCCGAGCGAGCGCCGCACCTGCCAGGACAGGTAGGACGGGTCGATGGGCAGGCAGTGTCCGCCGACCCCAGGGCCCGGGGTGAAGCGCATGAACCCGAAGGGCTTGCTCGACGCCGCCTCGATCACCGACCACACGTCGATGCCCAGGTCGTGGCAGTAGATCGCCAGCTCGTTGACCAGCGCGATGTTGACGTGCCGGAAGGTGTTCTCCAGCAGCTTGGCCAGCTCGGCCTCCCGGGTGCCGCGCACCGGCACCACGGTGTCGACCAGGTCGCCGAAGAACGCCGACACCGCGTCCAGCGAGGCGTCGTCGATCCCCGAAACGATCTTCGGGGTGTTGCGCAGCCGGTAGACCCGGTCGCCCGGGTTGATCCGCTCGGGGGAGAAGCCGACCCGGAAGTCGGCCCCCGCGCGCAGCGTCCCGCCGGCCTCGAGGCGGGGCACCACGATCTCCTCGGTGGTGCCGGGGTAGGTGGTGGACTCCAGGATCACGCAGCAGCCGGGGCGCACGTGCGGGGCCAGCGTGTCACAGGCCTTCTCGATGTAGGACAGGTCCGGGTCGCCGTCGCGCAGTGGGGTGGGCACCGACACCACCGCGACGTCGAACCCGGCGAGGTCGGTCTCGTCGTGCGTCGGGGTGTAGCGACCGGTGGCCAGTGCGGCGGCCACCTCGGCGTCGGTGATGTCGTCGATGTAGGTGTGCCCACTACGCAGCCGGTCGACCTTGTCCTTGGCCACATCGAAGCCGACCACGTCGTAGCCGACCTCGACCGCTCGCATCGCCACCGGCAATCCGACGTAGCCCTGGCCGAGGACGACCACCCGGCGCGGTGTCGTGTCCTGCGTCATCTCGTACGAACCTCTCTCAGGTCTTCTCAGCAGAAGTGCCGGTAGAGCAGCGCCCCGGCATTGGTGCTGATCTCGTCGGGCACCGACTCCTCGGTGAACAGCCGGGTTAGTTCGCCCAGCATGGCGCCGACCTCGGTCTTCGGGGTGGGGTCCGGGCCGCCGCGCAGAGTGACGATGCGACGCTCGGTGGTGGCCCACTTGCGCTTGTAGGAGACCAGACCCGGCTGGTCCAGGTCGGACAGCCCCCAGTCGACGCCGGTTAGCCCGCGCTCGATGGCCAGCCGCAGCGCCGCCCAGTACAGCGCGTCGTTCGGTCGCATCGGCAGGTACTCCGACAGCGAGGCGCCGAACTTGTAGTACAACGTGTCGGCCCAGACCAGGAACATCGCCCCGGCCACCACCTGGCCGTCCACTTCGGCGAGCAGGGTCACCACGCCGTCCCGCTCGGCGAACCGCTCGTGGATGCGCTCGAAGAACTCCAGTGGCTGGGCCAGCAGCCGGTACTTGCGCTTGCGCAGCCCCACGTGCAGCCGGTGGAACGTGCGGACCGCGTCGGCCTCTGTGCTGGCGGTGATCCGGACGCCGTTGCGGTCCGCTGCCTTGAGGTTGCGTCGGGAGGTCGAGCTGATCCGGGCGTGCAGCTCCTCCTCGGTACAGTCCACCGGGGTGCCGTGCCAGGCCGCCTCACCGACCGCGCGCAGGGCCGGATCGGCCGCGGCGGGGTGTTCGGTGAAGCAGCGCAGGGTGAGCGGCGCGCCGGCGCCCAGCGCGTCGTCGGCCAGCCCGGCCCAGTTGCCCGGCGTGGCCAGCGGCGGATCGGCACGGTCGCAGAACGGCAGGCTGGAGATCCGCGCGCCGCGGATGTCGTCGATCGCCACCCAGGCGAACCCGCCGAGCGGGCGGCCGGCCGGGTCCACCGAGATCCGCGCGTGCGGGGTGAAGTCGTAGCTCTCGCAGACCGCCTGGATCCACGGCGGGGAGGTGAACAGGCTGCCGCCGGGTCCACCGGCAAGCTCTCGCCACCTCGGGTCGGTGCGCGGGTCGACCGGAAGCACGCTGTGCTGGGCGTTGACGGTGAACTCTCCTATGGACGGCGTCGCCCTGGGACGATACCTGGCCGGCGGGCCCGCCCGGCGCCGGCCCGCGGCCGCCGCTGAGAGGCGGGCCCTGGGACGATACCGCCCGGCGCCAGCCCGCGGCCGCCCTTGAGCGGCATGGGCTCAGCCGGTGGTGGCCTCCAGCGGCGGGGCGACCCGTTGGGCAGGTACCACGATGCGGATGTCGGGCGCGGGAGCGAACTGGCCGAGGGTCTCGGCCAGTGAGCCGAGCATCGCCTCCGGCTGCGGGCGGCCACTCGGCAGCCAGGCGGCCAGCCCGAGCCGGTCGATCGACCGCGGATGTAAGGGGCGCTGGCTCATTCGGACCACCTCCAGTACGGCGATCGGCCCTGAATGGCCGCCGCTGTTCGGTCCATCGTCGTTGGTCAGTGCGCCGTTTCACCCGACCGCGCATGGGCGTGTCCGGGTGAACACACTACGTGACTGTACGGCTGCTGTCGGTAGTAGGCGGTCGACCGCCGCCGGGACGTTCGCGGGCTGCCGTACGTCGCGCGCCTCGGGCGTAGGCATGTCCGGTACCGAGCGCCCGGTGCCGCGCCCGCCAACCCGGTGCCGCGCCCGGCAACCCGGTGCCGCGCGTGGCAACCCCCAGGAGGGCTCAGTGGCGGGTCCCCACCTCGGCGGGGTCGCCGTCGAGCAGGAACGGCGGTGGGGCGTCGGTCTTGACGATCCGGGTGGACAGGGTGGACATCAGGTCCTCAATGGTGACCGCGGCCGGATCGGCGATCGTGCGGGCCAGGCCGCGCCGCTCCAGCTCGGCCGCCAGCTCGCCCTGGTGATCGTCGCCGGCCTCGCCGAACGCCGCCTTGCGCACCGCCATCAGCGGGAACCGCCCGCCGTCCAGGATGGCCAGCGCCGAGCCGGTGCCGGCGTGCCCGATCACCAGGTCGGCCTCGCGCAGCGCCGCGTTGAGCTCGGCCGCCGGCAGGAACGGAGTGGCGGTGATCGGCAGTCCGTCGACCGGGGTGCAGCCGGTCTGCCAGAGCACCTCAACCGGTCGCCCGGTCGCCTGGGCGAGTGCGCCGCCGGGGCCGAGCAGTGCCGCCAGTGGCTCGATCAGCCGGCGGAAGGGGAACTCCGCCGCGGTGCCCACGGTGACCACCGCGCGGATGGTGCCGCCGAGCTCGCGGGCCGGCCCCGACTCCGGGTGGTAGAGGTCGAAACCACTGCCGCCGTAGTGCCAACCCTGGTCGGTCCAGTGCGGGTACTGGGTGTGCGTGCGCACCCGGGGGACACGGCGCAGCAGCGCGCCGGAGATCGACGGCCCGCTGACCCGGGCGGCGCTCTCGATGTAGTGGCACTCCACGCCCCGGGCGGCCAGGTAGGGCAGGTAGCCCAGCGCGATACCGGAGCCGGTGGAGATCACCCGGGTGAGGCCCCGCTCACGCAGCAGCCGGTGCGCGTGCGGCACCGCGCGCGCCACCCCGGGGATCGAGCGCACCCCGATGTAGGGCACGTACTCCACATCCCGGTCGGCCAGCAGCGAGGTGCTCTGCTCGTTGGCGTGGGTGACCCACACCGCGCCGCCGGGATCCTCGGTGATCCGTCGGGAGAGGCCGTCGAGCTGTGCCAGATGGCCACCGGTGGTGGCGACGAACAGGGTGGTCATCGAGCGGTCGAGTCCCGGAGCATGGAGGGCACGGTACGCGCCAGGATCGCCAGGTCTCCGGCCAGCCGCCGCTGCCGTACGTAGGCCAGGTCCAGGTGCAGCATCTCCAGGGTGCCCATCGCCGAGCGGCCGCTGATCTGCCACAGGCCGGTCAGCCCCGGGCGCACGGTGAACCGGGGCTTGAACTCGGCCGGAAACATCCGCGCCTCCCACTCCAGGCAGGGTCGCGGTCCGACCAGCGACATGTCACCGAGCACTACGTTGATCAGCTGGGGCAGTTCGTCGAGGCTGGTCTTGCGCAGGAACGCGCCGATGCCGGTGACCCGCGGATCAGCGTTGATCTTGTAGCTGCCGTCGACCGAGGTGTCCTCGCCGCGCAGCTCGGCGGCGATCAGCTGGCGCAGCATCTCGTCACCCACGCCGGTGCGCATGGTGCGGAACTTGTACATGGTGAACACCCGCCCGCCGAACCCCACCCGCTGCTGCTGGAACAGCGCCGGACCGACGCTCGACCAGCGGATCATCAACGCGATCAGGATCATCGGAAGGGCCAGCACGACGAGCGCGAGCGCCGCCGCGGTGAGATCGATAGCCCGCCGGGTGACGGACTCCCACGACCTCGCCGGGACGGCCGTCTCAAGCTCGACGTCGGGCATCGATGCCTCCAACGGTGATCGCGAGCAAGGTGAAGATCAGGTCCCCGGTCCCCCGGAGCTGCAGGTGTGGGTCGATAACCGTAAGAACGAGCAGGAACAGCCAAACGATTTCCAGACATGACGCGCAGGCGCCGAACGCACCCGGATGGCGGATGGCGGGGCGTACAGCGCGTAACACCCGCATCGACAGCCAGACGAACGCGGCCAGCAGGGGAATTCCGCCCACCCACAGGAACCACAGCACGCCGGATTCCAGGTAGATGATCTCCCGCCAGCGCTCCGGGGCGTCCAGCACGGTGTTCGGCGAGACCCCGACGAATGTGGTCAGCCAGTCGAACTGGGGCAGGTAGTGGTTCTGCAGGTTGTTCACCCGCCCCTGCCAGCTGACCGGCAACCACGATCCGCCACCGGCGCCGCCGATGCCCTCCAGCCGGCCGACGAACGCCGGCGCGCCCACCACCAGCGCGACCCCGAACAACGGGGCGAACCGGGTGGCCTGCCGACGCAGATCGGGGAAACGCCAGGCGAGCAGCGAGAGCGCCACCACCGCCGCGATCCAGGTGGAGAACTGCCCGGCGGCCAGTACCCCGGTGCCCAGCACCATCGCCAGGAACAGCCGCTCGCGCCGGCCCAGCAGACCCCGGGCCACGCAGCAGAAGACCAGGATCAGGCTGATGATCACCACGTCCCCGGTGGCGATCGGCGAGCCGAGGGTGGTGCTGCCGCGATCGGCCAGATCGGCGGCATCGGGTGGGTCGTCCGCGCCGGACCACAGCGTGCTCAGCAGCGCGATGACCGGGCCGAAGCTCAGCGTCTGCAGGATCGCGATCATCGCCACGGTGGCCCCGGGCCACACGATGAACCGGATGCAGCGCATGATCTGCGGCTCGGTGAAGATCGTGTAGCGGACCATGAAGTACAACGCGACCAGCTTGGTCATCGGCAGCATCGAGGCGTACTCGGTGCCGGTGGGGATACCACCACGCATCAGCAGCGACGCGAGCGGCCAGATCGTGGCCATCAGCAGGAACACCGCCAGCGGGATGTCCACCAGCGGGTAGAACGTCGGCCGGATCTCGTCCCCGCGCAGGTAGCGCAGAAATGCCCCGAGCAGCGCCCCGGCCATCAGGATCGCGAGCACGGCCTCGTTCGGCCGGACCAGCGGGATCAGCTCGTCGCGCGGGATGCCGGCCAGGATCGGCAGTGTCACCAGGTAGCCGTACGTGGCGAAGCGAGGGGTGTGCGCGGCGGTGGCCAGCAGCACCAGGCCGACCATGCCACCGACGAAGCCGTAGGCGGCGACCGGCTCGAGCGCGGCCCCCAGCACCGCGCTCACCGAGGTGACCCCGACGGCGGTGCCGACGATCCAGGTGGTCGCCCGGGACTTTTCCGGTGCGCCCGCCGGTGTGGTGGCGGGACCGGTGCCGCCACCGGACGGCGGGGGCAGGGTCTGGGTCATGGCTGCTCCCTACTCTGCGTGAACCGGGTTCGGTGGCTGCTCGGGGCGGACCTGGCTCACGCTCCGGTGGCCCGGCCGGGCAGGGTTGCGACCAGCGCCCGGACCCGGTGGCGCAGCCACGGCATCCGGCCACCGACCCGGGAGGCCACCCGGTAGGCGAGGCTCAGCTTGAACCGGAACAGCGCCGGCGACTCGGTGCCCTTGACGAACACCCGGTCCACCGCGAACCTGCCGTGCTCGCGGGCCACCGCGAAGGCCACCGAATAGCCGGCTTCGGCCATCACTCGTCGCGCGTTGCCGTCATGGGTGCCGTAGGGGTAGGCGAACGAGGTGGGGGTGCGCCCGGTGATCGCGGCCACCTCGTCGCGGGCCTGGGTGATGTTCAGCGCCAGCGTGTCGTCGTCCATCCCGGCCATCCGGGTGTGGTCCCAGCCGTGCACCCCGATCTCCATCGGAGAGCCGGCCAGGGTGGCGATCTCGGCGGCCGGGGACAGCCGCTCCGCGGCGTAGGCCGGGTTCCAGCCGATCGGCTCGCCGAGCACCCCCGGCGGGACGAACAGCACCGACGGGATGCCCGCCTCGGCCAGGATCGGCGCGGCGACCCGGGCCACCGATTCGTGGCCGTCGTCGATGGTCAGCAGGTAGGACCGGCGCGGGGCCGGGGCGCCGTCCAGGGTGGCCACGAACTCGTCCAGGCTCAGCGCCCGCCAGCCGCCCCGGCGCAGCGCGGCCAGCTGCGCGCGAAACGCCTCGATCCCGATGAACAGGTGCTCCGGATCGGCGCCGGACACCGGCTCGCCGAAGTTGTGGTACATCAGCACGACCGGCATCCGCCACGACATCCGGCGGGCGGGGACTGCGCCTGCGGCCACCCTCAGCTCCTGGTCCAGCGACGGGTCAGGGTGATCACCGTGATCAGCGCCACGACCAGGCCGCACACCCCGCCGGTGATCGCCGACACCGTCGGGTCGGGGTAGCGCACGCCCTCGACCGAGTATGCCGGCACGATCACCGAGGACTTGTTGCTGGTCAGGTTGAGCTTGTCGATCTCGGACTGCAGGGCGGCGGCCCGGGCGGTCAGCGCCGCCGCGTCGGATCCCGGCGTACCCTGCTGCGAACGGACCTCGGCCAGCTGAGCCTGCAGATAACCCTCCGGGCCGGACGCGTCGGCCACCTCCAGGTACCGGGCGGTGATGGCGTTGGCCAGGTCGACGCCGCCCTGCCGGGACTTGTCCCGAACCTCCAGCTGGATGATGTTGCTCTCGGCGAGGATCCGGGCGCTGACCCGCTCGCTGAGCCCGCTGACCGAGATGCCGTTCGCGTCGGCCACCGGCTGCAGTACGTTGCGGCTGGTCAACAGCACGACCTGGGTGGTCAGATCGCGGTCGGTCTTGAGGAACTCGCCGGTGTTCTCCCCGGCGATCGTGTACTGGATGCTGGTCCTCGCCGCGTACTGCGTGGGCATCATCAGAGCGATCAGGTAACCGAGCACCGCGCCCAGCACGGTCAGCGCCAGCGCGGTACGCACCAGCCGGGACCGTTGCTGGTCGGTCAGCCGGGGCCGGCGGGGCGCGGCGGTGGGCGCGAACCTCGGCCCTCCGGGCGGCGGGGGTCCCGGCAGCCAGACACCGGGTGGCGGGCCCGGCAGCGGCTGACCGGGGGGCATCGGTGGAGACTGGCGGGCGGCCGACGGGGCGCCGCCGGACGAAGGCGTCATCGGCACGAGTCCTCAGCTCCGGGTCCAACGTCGGGACAGGGCGATGGCGACCAGGCCGGCGACGACCACGCCGAGCAGGGCGCCGGTGGCGGCCGCCACGGCCGGCTTCGGCGCCGCCGGAGCGGCTACCGAGTACGCCGGCACCGCGATCACCGCCCGGTTCCCGGTGAGCGCGATCGTGTCGAGCTGGCTCTGCAGCGTGTTCACTCGGGACTGGAGTTCGGCCCGGGCGGTCGCGGCGGGACTGCCCACCGGCCCGGCGGGCGCGGTGGCCAGGTCGCGTTCGGCCTCGTCGAGGCGCTCCTGTACGAGGCCCCGCAGGCCGCTGGTGTTGACCACCTCGAGGTAGCGCCGGCCGATCGCGTCGGCCAGCCGGACGCCGACCTCCCGGCTCGGGTCCAGCACGTCGACCTGGATCAGCTCGCTGTTGGCCAGGTTGGTCACGGTCACCTTCTCGGACAGCCGGTCCGGGGTGATGCCGCTGGCGTCGGCCACCGGACCCAGGACGCTGCGGCTGGTCAGCAGCACCAGCTGGGTGGTGAGGTTGCGGTCGGTGCGCAGGAAACTGCTCGCGTTCTCCTGGGCCACGGTGTACTCGATCACCGTCCGCGCCGCGTACTGGGTGGGCAGCACGAGCGTGACCGCCAGCCCGACCGCGGCTCCCAGCAGCACGATGACCGAGGCGATCAGACCGAGCCGCGAGCCCTGAGCGGGCGTGAGCCGTCGCCGAGGTGGCGGTTGGGCGAACCGCGGCGCGGCCGGGCGGTACCCGCCAGCCGACCGGAATCCCGCCGGCGGCCCGGGCAGCGGTTGCCGGGTGGTCGGTGGCGCGCCGCCGCCGAAGGACGTGCTCGGAGCGCCCGGGCGGGCCGCCACCCCGGCGGCGCCCGGTCCGTCGGGGCCGCCGGACGCGTGCGGTCCGCTCGGGCCGCCGGCGGTGCCCGTATCACGCTGGGTCGGCGGGGCGCCGTCGCGACCACGAACCCCGCCCACGTCGGGGTTCCTGGTCGCTGCGTCCGATTCGGACGGACGGGTCATGCCGTGTTACCTCGAACGGGGTCTGGCCGGACGCTGTCGAGCACCTCGCACACCCTGGAGACCTGCTCGGAGGTGAGCGTGGGCGACATCGGCAGGGACAGGATTCGTTCGGCCGCGCGCTCCGCCACAGAGAGCGGGTCGGACCGGTACTCAGCGTACGCCGAATCCAGGTGGCACGGGGTCTTGTAGTGCAGGCCCCAGCCGATCCCGGCCGAGGTCAGCGCCTCGCACACCGCGTCACGGTGATCGACCTCGACGATCGCCAGGTGATACACAGCTTCGGCCTTGGGGTGGCGGGCCACCGGCCGCACGTGCGCCGGTAGCTGGTCGACGTACTGTTCCCAGGCCCGCACCCGGCCGGCGTTGGCCTGGTCGAGCCCGTGCAGCTTCAGCGACAGCGCGGCGGCCTGCACCGAGTCGAGCCGGCTGTTGCGCCCGCGCAGGTCGTGGTGGAACCGGCTCTCCCGGGAGCGGCCGTGGTCGGCCAGCCGGCGGATCTTGTCGGCCAGTGCCTCGTCCTGGGTGACCACAGCCCCGCCGTCGCCGAGCGCGCCGAGGTTCTTGCCGGGGTAGAAGCTGAAGCCGGCGGCCACCCCGACGCTGCCGGCGCGTTGGCCGGCGAACCGGGCACCGTGCGCCTGCGCGGCGTCCTCGATGAACGCCAGCGAGTGCCGGCGCGCCACCTCCAGAATGCGGTCGCTGTCCACCATCTGGCCGTACAGGTGCACGCCCATGATCGCGGCGGTGTTGCTGTTCACCGCGGCGGCAGTGGCATCGGGGTCGAGTAGCAGGGTGTCGGGCAACACGTCGACGAACCGGGGCCGGGCGCCGGCGAAGCAGACCGCCTCGGCGGTGGCGATGAAGGTGTTCGCCGGGACGATCACCTCGTCGCCGGGACCGATGCCCAAGCCGGTCAGGATCAGCTCCAGGGCGTCGGTGCCGTTGGCCACCCCGACGCAGGCCCGGGCTTGGCAGTAGTCGGCGAACTCGGCCTCGAACGCGCCCACCTCGGGACCGTTGATGAACCGGCCGTGCCCGAGCACCCGGGCGAACGCCTGCTGGAACTCCTCACGCAGCACGCCATTGACCCCGGCCAGGTCGAGGAACGGGACGGCGGCACTCACGCGCCGGCCCGTCCGTTGCCGGTGACCGCCAGGTCGAGCGCGGAGTCGAGCGGTCCGCCGACCGGGGCCGGCGCGCCGGTGGCGCTGGCCACGTCGGTGGCGCTGAGCACCCGGACGATGTCCAGGCCGCGCTGCCCGGTGGTGCGCGGCTGCTCGCCGGAGCGGACGCACTCCACGAAGTGCCGGTCCTGCACCAGCAGCGGCTCCTGGAACTGGATGTAGGGCGAGACGATGTCGCCGGTGCGGTAGCTCACCGGGAAGCCGTGCTCGGCGGCCTCGTCGACCTGCTTCGGGTCGACGCCCTGGTCGTAGATCCGGATCCGGTCGGTGTCGGACATGTCGTTGTAGACGGCCATCTTCTTCTCGCCGACCACGGTGACCCGACGGATCTTCTCCGGGTGCAGCCAGGACAGCTGCAGGAACGCCGGCGCACCGGACCTGGGGAACTCCAGTTTCACGTACGCCATGTCGGCGTACTCCGAGCCGATGTTGCGTTGTTCCCACACCGACGCCGAGGAGGGCACCTCGTCGAGTAGATAGGACACGATCGAGATGTCGTGCGGGGCCAGGTCCCAGATGACGTTGCAGTCGCTCTGGTAGCGGCCCAGGCTCAGCCGTGCGGCGTCGATGTAGAGCACCCGCCCGAGCTCGCCGGAACTGACGATCTCCTTGAGCTTCCAGACCGCCGGGTTGTACTCGAAGGTGTGGCCGACCATCAGCCGCACGTTCGCCGCTCGGGCCGCCTCGACCAGCGCCTCGCCCTCGGCCACCGAGTTGGCCAACGGCTTTTCCACCAGGGTGTGCAGGCCGGCGTTCAACGCCATCAGCCCCACCGCGGTGTGCCCGCCGGGCGGGGTGGCGACCACCACCGCGTCCAGCGAGTCGAGCTCGGTGGCGAGGTCGGCGGCGAACCGCACCGACGGGAAGCTCCCCATCGCCTCGCGCAGCCGCCGCTCGTCGCTGTCGATCACGGTGACCTCTACGTCGGGCAGGCTGTTGAGCACCCGTACGTGCTTCGAACCCCAGTACCCGTATCCGATCACCCCGACGCGCGTGCGGGTGCGACCCATCAATCGACCTCCGTTGCTCCGGTGCTCGTCGGGCGTGTTCTTGGCTTCTGCCCGCGCCGACGGCAACACGACACCTTCCGTAACGTCGTTGCGCCCGCCGGCATCGTTACCCGCCCCATCCTCAGCTTCGTGCTGGGGGAGCGTCAAAGCCTTAGGCCGTGCGGACGGTCACGTCGCTCTCGCGGCGCATGGTCGACGACGCACGGCCCCTGGAACACTCCCGCTGACTGCGGCCTGACCAGGGCACACGGTCAACCGGCCGCACGGGTGGGCGGCTGTCCGGACGTGCCTTGGCGGTCACACCAACACCTCCGACCGTACCGGTGCCCATCGGATGGGCGGTCGGGCGGGGGCTCGAACCGTCAGCAAGCTGTCAGGTCGAGTTCGGGCGAAGCTAGGGTTCAGGCGAGACGGGGGTTCAGGCGGGGCGGGGTTCAGGCGGGCTCGGGATTCAGGCAGGACAGGGCCGGGTCGGGTCCGGATCGTCCTCGCGGGCCGGCCCGTCCCGGTTGTCCTCGACGACGTTGCCGCAGATTGCCTCCTGCGGTTCGCGCTCGATCTTGACGCCATAGCCGCCGTTGTTCAGCAACCGGTTGTCGCGCACGATGCTGTCGATCCCGTCGGACTCCTCGTCGCCGCCGAGCCGGATGCCGGCGCCCACGTTGTCGGTCGAGCTGTTGTCCCGGAACACGGTGCCGATCCCGCGCGAGGAGAACCCGGCCCCGTCGGGGTCCCGACCGCCCCGGCAGGTGTTGCGCTCCACCAGGTTGCCCCGGGCCGCCTCCTTGATGTCCACACACTCGGCCGGGGAGGTGATGGTGTTGTCGTGCACGTGGTTCTGGTTGGACTGGTCGGGATCCTTCGTGGGGTTCTTCTTCTTGCGCTGCTCGGGCGCGGTGCCGATGTAGATGCCCTCGCCGTTCTTCTCGTCCTCGGAGACGTCGAACCCGGTGAGCCCGCAGCGGTCGATGCGGTTGTTGGCGATCTCGTTGTGGCTGGAGAAGTACTTGACCCGGACGCACTCGCCCTTGGCGTCGTGGATGTTGTTGCGCAGGATGCGCACGTAGTTGGCCTTGAAGACGAAGAGGTTGATGTCTCCGCCGGAGATCTCGAAACCGTCCAGCACCACCCGGTCGTGGGCGATCACCACCAACCGCCCGGGATTCGCGACCTCGGACTCCTCTTCGGACTCCTCGTCGGAGTCGCTGTCGGAGTCGCCGCCCTTGGTCGGCGGCACGATCTTGGCCCGGTCCCCGACCAGCCAGATCGGCCGCTCCGCGGTGCCGGGCCGAACTGACCGGACGGTGCCGGGGTAGGTGCCCGGGCCGACCCGGATGGCCTCGCCAGGCTTGGCGAGGTCGAGCGCGGCCTGGATGGTGGGCAGCGGTGCGCCGATGCTGCCGTCGCCGCCGGGCGCCGCGTTCGCCGCCACGTGGATGGCCCGGCCGGTACCGGCCACGTCGCCGGGCACGTCGGGGCCGCGGCCCTCGGGGACCAGCTCCGACGTGAAGCCTGGGTTCGGGTCCGGCGAGGCACTCTTGCGGGCCCCGTCGCCGCGGCAACTGACAAAGACGAACAACGCGGCGGCCAGCAGCAACAGCCCGACCGCGATCAGCCGGTTGCGCTTGCCACCCGTCGGGTGGGGGGCGCCACCGGGAGGCGGCGGTGCGTCGACGATCGCCGGTAGCTGGCTCGACGGCGGACCGGACCTCTCCCGGCGTTGCCAGGTGTGGTCGTCAGCCATGTCCGCCACCGGAGGCGGGCATCGCCTTGTGCCGGGCACCGGACATCGGGCTGAGCACCCGGTGGCCGAAGTGCAGGACGAGCGCCAGGGCCACGAACCCGGCTCCGGCGATGGCCAGCCAGGACGGCACCGCGTCCAGGTTGTTGGTCGCCTCGCCCACCTCGGTGCCCACCACCGGTTCCGGGGCCCGGACGTCGGAGGACAGCAGCTGCACCCGGGTGAGGCTCTCCGCGCCGATCACCTCTACCCCCTTGCTGCTGGCCACGATGTCAGTCGTGCTGATCGCCACCCGGCCCTGTGGACCGACAAGTACGCCGCGCTCGACCCCCTGGATCGACACGTCGCGCAGCTCGGCGTCGCCGTTGACCACCACTCCCTTGCGGGCGCCGGTGACCTCGGACCGGGAGACTCCCGGAATGCCGGCCAAGGTCGCCGTTGCGGTCGCATCGATGTCCAGGGCCGTGTCCCGTGCGTTGATCCGGACCGCCTCCAGATTGACGCGGGATTGGGCGCTGGCGAGGACGCCGAAATCAACGTTGTTCATGGTGAGTTGCTTGAGCGCGACCTGGGTGCTGTCGGCGACCAGTCCCTTCTGCCCGCCGACCACCGTGTCGGACTCGCTGGTCGAGGGCTCGGTGAAGACGAGCCCCGCGACCACGCTGTCCCGAACCAGGTTGTCCCGTGACACGGTGTCCCGGGAACCGCCGTAGACCTGGACGCCGAGGTCGTTCCGGTCCAAGGTGTTCGCCACGACTTGGGTGCCGACCGTGGGCCCGAGTTCGTTTGCGTTGACCCGGACCCCGACGCCGTTGTTGGTGACCGTGTTGTCGGTCACCAGTACCCGCGAGGAGCCCTGGATCACGATGCCGTCTTCCCGGTTGTCCCACACCTGGTTCTTGCGGATCACGTTCTGGTCGCACTTCTCGTCCATCATGATGCCGTTGCCGCCGTTGCGGTACGAGCGATTCCCCTCGACGACGCTGTCGCGGACGTTCTCGGAGAAGATGATGCCGTGTGAATTGTTGCCGAAAACCTCATTGTCCACGACTTTGAGTCCGGTGCTGGAGGTGTGCGGGTCGAAGCCGTAGATCGCGTTGTCCCGGACGGTGTTCTGGCGGAAGGTGACGTTGACCGCTCCGCTGGTGTAGATGCCGAACAAGTTGTGGTGGAAGACCGACCGGGTGGCCTGGCCGGTCGTGCCCTTTCCCCAAGTGATCCCGTAGGCCTTGCTGGAATCACCGCCAAGGTAGCTCAGTTCCGAATTGACGATGTCCAACCGGCCGCCTTCGTCGTAGGCGACGAACGGTCGGCGACGGAACGGGTCGGCATCCGGTCGGTTCTCAGCGGTCAGCCAGGACGTGACCTTGACGTCCTTGAACAGCGCGTTGGCGCCGACCCCGACCAGGTAGACGTGAGGCCTGGACGCCATCCGCAGCTCCTTGACCGCAGGAGCGGCGATCTCCATCCGGGTGCCGGGGGACTGCGCGAGACCCACCTGCAGCAGATAGACGCCGGGCGAGGTCTGCCGGAGAGCGTCAGGATCAGGACTTCGGGCGACCAACCTGGCGACGTCGGTCAGGGAAATCCGCCCGTTGAAGCCCCGGAGGGAGGCGAAGGTGCCTGCCCAGGTCACCTGGTCGCCGGTCCGCATCTGGACCCGGTCCGGTTGGACGACGATGTGCCGGATGGGGCTTCCGATGAGTTTCTTCTGGGAGGTGATCACGTCGAACTGGTCGACGGGCAGCTTGACGAGGTTCCTGGGCGGGCGCGGATTATCCGGCCGGGAGGCCGGCGCCCGCTCGATGTCGGGCCGGGCGGCCACTGCGACCGAGGACGAGCTGGCTGTGGGCCCGATCACCTTGAGCGCGCTCATTGCGGACAGAGTGCCACAGGCGAGCGCGGCGACGAGCAGCACCAAGCTGAAGAAGGTGCGGAAGCGGTTCACCGACCCGGTCTCCCGCTGCGTTCCTCGGCCTGCAGCTGCGCTGCGGGTGGCGCGGGGTCAACGAACCGCGGCGGTGCGGCCTCCAGTGCCCTCGGCGCCTGGCCGACGGCGTGCGGGTCCTGCACCTGGGCCTCGGCGTGCACCGTGGTTCGCATGATGGCTCCGGACTTCGCCGAGACCGCGACGTCGCGGGTGAGCCACTTCTGCTTGCGGATGGTGAGCAGTGCGTAGACCTTGACCAGCGCCATGCCGAAGCTGGCCAGGATGAACACCGGCATCATCGTGACGAAGTGCCACGGCTTGCGCTCCAGGTGCGCGAGCAGCTTGGCCGAGCGGCTGAACAGCCACCAGGCCAGCAGGATCTGCGCGATCAGGTAGTTGCCCACGACCAGCGCGTAGACCAGGTAGACCGGCGAGACCAGCAGGGTGAACGAGCTGACCGCCTTGTCGATCATCCAGTAGGCCAGGAACTTGTGCCGCCACAGCCAGGGGCTGCCCAGGGCCCGAAGGTCCGACCGCCAGGTGTTGCGCGACCAGCGCAGCCGCTGCTTGAGGAAGGTGCCGGCGCCGGTCGGGAACTGCGACCAGATGCAGGCCGAACGCTGCAGCACGGCGTGGTAGCCGTTCTCCAGGGTGAGCATGGTGAGTCGCTTGTCGTCACCGGACAGGCACGGCACGCCCCAGAAGCTCTCGTTCATGAACTCGTGCGAGATACGCAGCAACAGGTCGCGGCGGTAGACCGCCGTACGACCGGACAGGCAGGACACCGCCTGGCCGGCCACCGACTGCGAGGCCAGCTCGTGGAAGTATCGGTAGTCCAGGTACATGTCGTTGAGGTGCTGCCAGACCGTCTGCGGGTTCATCACGTTCTGCCGGGTGGTCACCGCGCCGACCTGCTGGTCGGCGAACGGCATGGCCACCTTGACCGCCACGTCCGGGGCCCACACGGTGTCCGAGTCGACCAGAGCGACCAGGGTGGTGCGGGAGGCTTCCCAACCCCGCCGCAGCGCGTCCCGCTTGCCCGGCACATCGGTGATGATCACTCGTACGCCCAGCTCGCGGGCGATCTCGATCGACCGGGTGTCGGTCATGTCGATCACGCAGATGATCTCGTACACCCGGTTCGCCAGCCACGAGTTCACCGCGGCCCGGAACAGCTCCGGATCCTCCTGGTAGACCGGGGTCACCACGGTCAGCGGCTCCCAGTGGTCGTTGACCACCGGACGATAGAAGCTGGCCGGGATCTGGCGGATGACCCAGCTGACCCACCGGACGAAGCCGAGGATGCCGAGCGGGATGTAGACGAGCAGGTTCTCCATCGTTCAGATCTCGGTCCCGGGCAGGCGGCGGTGGCCATCGCCCTGGGCGTCCCGGCACGCGGGCATGCCGGGCGCGGCGTCGGGTACGACACCGGCGCCCGGTCGGCCCGAATGGGCGCCGGGGAGGATGCCAGGTGCACCCGGTCCGGCGGATTGGTCTCTGGTCATGGGGAACGACCACCTCCAGGAAGCCCAACGAATGAAGCTGATCTGGATAACTAGTCCATTCGAGCAGACGTCCTCGGCCGCGCTGCTGGCGGGCTGCTCGTTTCGGTCGAGTTAACCGGCGCCTCGCTACCCCTAGTTAGGGGTAGTAGCGTACCGCGGACGGGTGAATCAGTAGTTCATTCGACGATCTTCCGACCCCCGTTCGGGCTGTCGCCACCTCCCTGTGACAACAGACACCTCCGGCGTGTCCGGCCGGGTCAGCCGGCCGAGCCGCCACTTCCGCCGACTTGCACCGGCAGGGCCTTGTGCCGCGACGACTCGGCTGGGCTGGCCACCCGGGAGCCCAGGTGCAGGGCCAGGGCCAGGGCCAGGAACGCCCCCCCGGCCAGGGCCAGCCAGGACGGCACCGGATCCACCTCGTTCCCCATCAGCGGCCAGGTCGGCACCGCCGGCTCGGCCGGCGCGACGACCGGCTCGGCCGCGCGCACATCCGAGGACAGCAGCTCGACCCGGTCCTGGGTCTGGGGGCCGAAGATCTCCAGGCCCTTGCTGCTGGCCACGATCTCGGTCGCCTCGATCCGTGCCCGCCCGGCCACGCCGACCAGCACCCCGCGCCCAACGTCGAAGATCGACACGTTGCGCAGCTCGGCGGTGCCCTCCACGGATAGACCTTTGCGGGCCCCGGACAGCATGGCCGGCGGTCCGTCACCGGTGATCGTCACGTGTCCCCCGGGCTCCACGTCGACCGCGACATCGCGGGCGTCGATCCGCGGGCCGGCCAGGTTCACCCGCCCTGGGCCGCTGACCAGCACCCCGGTCTCGACGTCGGCCACTCGCAGGCCTTGCGCGCCGACTTCGGTCTGGGTGACCACCAGTGCCTTGCGGGCGCCGGCGACCAGGTCGGATACGCTGATCGTCGGCTCGGTGAGCACGATCGCCTGGTCGGCGCTGTCCCGGATCTCGTTGCCCTGTGAGGTGGTGCCCCGGGCCCCGCCGTAGACCTCGATGCCGATCTGGTTGCGGTCCAGACGGTTGGTCTCGATCCGGGTGTCCTGGGTGGGTCCCAGCTCGTTGGCGTTGACCCGGATGCCGACCCGGTTGCCGCTGACCTGGTTGCCGGTGACCAGTACGCCGGAGGACCCTTGGATGACCACGCCGTCGCCGCGGTTGGCGAACACTTCGTTGTCGCGGATCTGGTTGGCGTCGGAGCGCTCGTCCATCATGATCCCGTTGCCGCCGTTGTGGAACGAGCGGTTGCCCTCGATCACGCTGTCGCGGACGTTCTCGGAGAAGATGATGCCGTGTGAGTTGTTGCCGTAGGCGTCGTTGTCGATGACGGTGAGTCCAGTGCTGGAGGTGTGTGGGTCGAAGCCGTAGATGGCGTTGTCTCGGGCGGTGTTCTGTCGGAAGGTGACGTTGACCGCCTTGCTGGTGTAGAGGCCGAACAGGTTGTGGTGGAACACCGAGCGGGTCGCCTCGCCGGTGGTGGCTTCGCCCCAGCTCACGCCGTAGGCCTTGCTGCTGTCGGAGCCGAGGTAGGCCATCTCGGAGTTGATGATGTCGAGTCGGCCGCCCTCGTCGTAGGAGACGAAGGGTCGGCGGTGGAACGGGTTGTCGTCCGGTCGGTTCTCCTCGGGTAGCCAGGAGGTGACCTTGGTTTCGTTGAACAGTGCCTGTGCGCCGACGCCGACGACGTATACGTAGGGCGCCGATGCCATTCGCAGTTCGGTGACTTCGGGGGAGACGAACTCCAGCCGGGTGCCGGGGCTTTGCGCGAGGCCGGCTCGCAGCAGGTACACCCCGGGGGAGGTTTCGCGCAGGGTGTCCGGGAACGGGCTGCGGGCGATCAGCCGGCCGACGTCGCCCAGCGAGATCCGCCCGTCGAAGTCCTTGATGGAGGCGAAGGTGCCCGACCACACCGACTGTGGGCCGACCATGACCCGCACCCGGTCGGGCTGCACCACGATGTGCCGGATCGAGGTGCCGATCAGGTCCTTACGCGAGGTGACCACGTCGAACTGGTCGGGAACCATCTTGGTCAGGTTGCGCGGTGGCCGGGGGTTGTCCGGCGCCGGCCCGGGAACGACCGCCGGCGCGGCCACCTGGTTGCCGGGGGCGGCCTGGATGAGCGGGAGGTCGACCCCGCTCAGCAGCAGCCCGCCGAGTACCGCCAGGGTGGCGCAGGCCAGCGTGGCCAGGGCCAGCGTGGCGCTCAAGAGTGTCCGCAACACGGTCATCGCTCCTCGGTCACGCGTGGCGACCCGGCCGAACCGGCGACTGCGATCGTGGTCATGGGTGCTACCACCCCCCGGGTGTATACGACACGGCCACCCGGCGGTGTTACGCGGTTCACCGATGTGTCACTCACTGGTAACAAAGTTCACGAGGGCTTCAGTCGGTGTTCGTTCGGCTGAACGCCGCGGTTCACGGCCGTATGCCCGCTCTGGGCTCGTACCCATGACGGAGTCGGGCGTGGGCCGGATGGTCAGCCGACGAGTCCCAGGGCACCGCGCTCAGGTCGTTCGGGTCGATTGCACTTCCATCAGGTGCAACGGAGCCGGCAGCCCGTCCGGTTGTCGACGGCCGAGGGTCTTAACCCAAGCGCAAGGCTGGCCGCTCCGGCACGGTCAGGTCGGGTGGAACACCGATCCCGGGGCGCCACGTCCGGCGGAGCGGGATACGATCCGGCTTGACCCCGGACCCACCACCGGGGCCGGGCCGGTGGCAGCCGGCCAGGGCACCGCAGCAGTGCAGGAGGCAGTAGTGACAGCCGTCGCCCCCCAGCCGATCTCGACGCGCCCCTACCCGGCGCGGCGGTCGGTCAAGGGTCAGTCCATGTTGCGCTTCCTGCGCACGACGGACCCCAAGGACATCGGGATCCTGTACCTGGTTACCTCGTTCGCCTTCTTCCTGGCGGGCGGGGCGATGGCGCTGCTGATGCGCGCCGAGCTGGCCACCCCGGGTACCCAGTTCCTGTCGCCGGAGCAGTACAACCAGCTGTTCACCATGCACGGCACGATCATGCTGCTGCTGTACGCGACGCCGATCCTGTTCGGCTTCGCCAACTACATCCTGCCGCTGCAGATCGGTTCGCCGGACGTGGCGTTCCCCCGGCTGAACGCCTTCTCCTACTGGTTGTTCCTGTTCGGCGGGCTGACCGTGATGGCCGGGTTCCTCACCCCGGGCGGCGCCGCCGACTTCGGCTGGTTCGCCTACACCCCGCTGTCCAACGCCACGCACTCCCCGGGCGTCGGCGCCGACCTGTGGATCATGGGCCTGGTGGTGGCCGGTCTGGGCACCATCCTCGGCGGGGTCAACATGCTGACCACGGTGATCTGCCTGCGCGCCCCCGGCATGACGATGTTCCGGATGCCGATCTTCACCTGGAACATCTTCATCACCACGATCCTGATCCTGATCGCGTTCCCGGTGCTCACCGCAGCGCTGCTGGGCCTGGAGGCCGACCGGCACCTCGGCTCGCACGTGTTCGACCCGGCCAATGGCGGGGTGATCCTCTGGCAGCACCTGTTCTGGTTCTTCGGCCACCCCGAGGTCTACATCGTCGCGCTGCCGTTCTTCGGCATCGTGAGCGAGGTGTTCCCGGTGTTCTCCCGGAAGCCGCTGTTCGGATACAAGGCCCTGGTGTACGCGACGATCGCGATCGCCGCGCTGTCGGTGGCGGTGTGGGCGCACCACATGTATGCCACCGGCGCGGTGCTGCTGGCGTTCTTCTCGTTCACCACGTTCCTCATCGCCATCCCGACCGGGATCAAGTTCTTCAACTGGATCGGCACCATGTGGAAGGGCCAGCTCACCTTCGAGACCCCGATGCTGTTCTCGGTCGGCTTCCTGGTGACCTTCCTCTTCGGCGGCCTCACCGGCATTCTGCTGGCGTCGCCGCCGGTGGACTTCCACGTGAGCGACACCTACTTCGTGGTGGCGCACTTCCACTACGTGCTGTTCGGCACCATCGTGTTCGCCACCTACGCCGGCATCTACTTCTGGTTCCCGAAGATGACCGGCCGGATGATGGACGAGACGATGGGCAAGGTGCACTTCTGGCTCACCTTCTTCGGCTTCCACCTGACGTTCCTGGTGCAGCACTGGGTGGGCAACGAGGGCATGCCGCGCCGCTACATCGACTACCTGCCCAGCGACGGGTTCACCGCGCTGAACACGGTGTCCTCGATCGGGGCGTTCGTGCTCGGCGCGTCCACCCTGCCGTTCATCTGGAACGTCTTCCGCAGCTACCGCTACGGCCGGGTGGTCACCGTGGACGACCCGTGGGGCTACGGCAACTCCCTGGAGTGGGCCACCAGCTGCCCGCCGCCACGGCACAACTTCACCGAGCTGCCCCGGATCCGGTCCGAGCGCCCGGCGTTCGAGCTGCACTACCCGCACCTGGTCGAGCGGTTCCGGGCCGAGGCGCACACCGGCGGCCGGGGTGGCCACCCGGCGATCTCGGAGCGGGCGGCCCAGCACACCGGCCGCGAGGAGCAGCCCGACGGGGATCCGCGTTCCCGTTGAGCTGTCGTAGGCGGCCTGGGGCGCGGCGGTGACGGGCCGGCGGGTCGCGGTGCTCATCACGGTCACCGGGCCGGACCGCCCCGGGGTGACGTCGGTGTTGTTCACCGTGCTCACCCGGCACGGAGTGGAGCTGCTCGACGTCGAGCAGGTGGTGATCCGCGGCCAGCTCACGCTGGGCGCCCTGGTCGCCACCGACCACGACCCGGAGGGCGTGCAGGAGGCCGTCGAGCAGGCCATGGCCAGCATCTCGATGACGGTGCGCACGTCGATCTCCGGTGAGGTGCCCGAGGACCGTCCCGGTTCCAGCCACGTGGTGCTGGTCATCGGGCAGCCGATCACCGCGCGGGCGTTCGGCGCGGTGGCCCGCGCGCTGGCCGAGGTGGGCGCCAACATCGACGCGATCCGCCGGGTCGCCGACTACCCGGTGACCGGCCTGGAGCTGCTGGTCTCGCCCGCGGTGTCGACCGGCGCGTCGCGCCGGCCGGACTACCCGCACGGCACGCTGCGCTCCCGGCTGGTCGAAGTGGCGGCCACCGTCGGGGTGGACGTCGCGGTGGAACGGGCCGGGCTGGCCCGCCGGGGCAAGCGGCTGATCGTGTTCGACGTCGACTCCACGCTCATCCAGGGCGAGGTGATCGAAATGCTGGCCGCGCACGCCGGTCCGGAGGCCGAGGCTCAGGTACGCGCGGTCACCGAGCAGGCGATGCGCGGCGAGCTGGACTTCACCGAGTCGCTGCGCCGCCGGGTCGCCGTGCTCGAGGGGCTGCCGGTGTCCGTGCTGCAGCAGGTCACCGAGGCACTGGAGCTCACTCCGGGCGCCCGCACCACCATCCGCACGCTCAAGCGGCTGGGCTACCGCTGCGGGATCGTCTCCGGCGGGTTCAACGCCGTGGTGCGCCGGCTGGTGGACGATCTTGGCCTGGACTTCTGCGCGGCCAACGAGATCGAGGTCCGCGACGGCCGGCTGACCGGGCGGGTGCTCGGCGAGGTGATCGACCGGGCCGGCAAGGCGGTGGCGCTGCGCCGGTTCGCCGAGGAGTTCGACATCCCTATCGACCAGACCGTGGCGGTAGGCGACGGCGCCAACGACATCGACATGCTCGCCGCGGCCGGGCTGGGGGTGGCGTTCAACGCCAAGCCCGCGTTGCGCGAGGTGGCGGACACCGCGCTGTCCCACCCCTACCTGGACGTGGTGCTGTTCGTGCTGGGCATCACCCGCGACGAGGTCGAGGTGGCCGACGCCGCCGAGGGCGTGCTGCGCCGAGTGCCGCTGCCCTGACGCGGGAGATCAGCTTGGACGAGGCCCACCACTCAGACAGACGATCAGCTGCGCCACGCGACGAGCTACCTGGGGAGTGTCGGACAGCACGCCCGTCGCGGGCTTGGTCCGTGCGGTGCTCGTGAGCTCCGCCGATGCGCATGATCAACGGAACAACAGGCCGGCTGGGTGCGAGCTTAGGCGGCCTGAGGTTACTGTGAATGGGTTTCGGCGCGATCGGTCCGGTTGCTGCCCGTTGCCGGGTGGTCGGCGTCCCGGATCTGCTGGTCGCCGTCGCCGCCGAAGTTCACCGGGTCCCCGTGCTGCACTACGACGACGACTTCCACCGGGTCGCCGCGATCACCGGCCAACCGGTCGAGTGGGTCGTCGGGCGCGGCGCCGTAACGTGAGTGGGCCGAGCGCCGCTGGAGCAGCGGACCCGTCAGCCGACGAGCTGGCGACGGTCCGGGTGATGCCGGTGATGCTGTGGGCGGAGCGTGCCGATCCGGCCGGCCGGACTCCGCTGCTGGAGGCGGCCGCCCGGGCGGCGCTCGCGGTGTGCCCGGACCCGCGCTCCGGACCGGGCGAGGAGTGGCACGATGCGGTGGCGGCGTGGGTCGCCGTCCGCAAGGTGGCCCGCCGGGCACGGGGTGCGCACTGGGCCCGGTGGGTGAGCTGCCCGGAGTGACGGTCGAGGCGGCCGGCGCCCAGCGCCGTGCACGGCTGGCTAGCCGACGGGTTGCCGTGCGCGGTGCGGGTCGCCGGGGTGGCTGACCGGCGCGCTACACAGCACTGAGCGCGGGCGAACCTGCGAGTCCTCGGACTCGCAGACTCACCCGCGCTCAGGTAGCTCAGGGTGACGGCCGAACTCAGTCGTCCTGCTCGGGGTAGTTCTCCTGGTCGCAGTCGACATCGTCATCGCTGTTGTTCTCGATGCCCTCGGAGAGGATCGAGAGCTCGCCGTCGGGGAACGTGTAGTCCTCGTCGCAGTACTGCACTTCGTGCTGATAGACGCCACCACTCCCGCCGCCACTGAAGTCTTCGCCGTCTTCGGCGTAGGCCAGCGACGTGACGGTCAAGCCGGCGGCAAGAATGGCTGCGGCCACCAGGCCGACTCGCTTCAACACAGTAAACCTCCTGGTGACACGGCTGTGCCGCGTCGACGACGGTAAAGCTTCGATGGTCGACGGGGACAGAGGGACGAGTACTGCGGGGAGCGCCCGTCGACGTGCGTAGAGGTTACGGGTTGGCGTACCGCGACGTCCAGGCCGGCAGACCGAATCGGGCATGTTGTCAATGGTTGAGCGATCCTTCGCCCCAGTTTCGGCGATTGCGAACACATTTCGACACATTCCACGTGAATGGTCTTCACAGTCGTGGAGTGAGAGCGTGTAGCTGGCTGATGTCGTCGCTCTGAGTAGTCACTCAGGTCGGGTCGCCAGCCGGCGCAGCGCGGCCCGGACCACCTCGGGGTCGCTGGTCGGCCAGAACGGCGGCAATGAGGCCCGTAGGAAGCCGCCGTACCGCGCGGTGGCCAGCCGGGGGTCCAGCACGGCCACCACGCCGCGGTCGTCCATCCCGCGCAGCAGCCGCCCGGCGCCCTGGGCCAGCAGCAGCGCGGCGTGGGTGGCCGACACCGACAGGAAGCCGTTGCCGCCGCGGGAGTCCACCGCGCGTTGCCGCGCCGCCACCAGCGGGTCGTCCGGTCGCGGGAACGGGATCCGATCGATGATCACCAGCCGCAGCGAGCGGCCGGGCACGTCGACCCCCTGCCACAACGACAGGGTGCCGAACAGGCAGGTGGCGTCGTCCTCGGCGAACCGGCGCACCAGCAGGCCGGTGGCGTCCTCGCCCTGGCACAGGATGGGCTGCTCCAGCCGGCCGCGCAGGGCCTCGGTGGCCTGCTTGGCGGCTCGCATCGAGGAGAACAGTCCGAGCGCGCCGCCTCCCGAGGCCTCCACCAGCGAGGCGATCTCGTCCAGGTACGCCGGGGGCAGACCGTCCCGGCCGGGGGCGGGCAGCCGCTTTGCCACGTACAGGATGCCGGCCCGGGCGTGGTCGAACGGCGAGCCCACGTCCAGCCCTGACCATCGGGGGGCGTCCAGGTCGGGCACCGGGTCCGGGGC
>JBQTKB010000138.1:0-19788 GCA_052386505.1 Pseudonocardia sp. | reverse complement strand
CTGACGACCACCGCGCCACCCTGACGACCAGGCCCCGTCCGGCACCACGCCGACGGGGCCTTGTCACATTCCCCACGTCTGCACCTTCAATGACGCCCTCGTCTGCACGCCCAGCGGCGGCCAACACCTTCGACGAAGGTGACCGTGCCGGTGCGTTGCCACGCCACGTCGTACCCATGCGCATTGAGCGCTGAGGTGAGGGCGCGGCCGGTGAGGTCGTTACCGGCCGGCGCGCGTTGGTCGTCGTAGCCCGCCCCAACGACGACTGCCGGGATCACCGGAGAGCCGCCAAGCCGGCCATCTGGCGGGTCAACGTGACTCGCGGCGAGGGCGCTCGTCAAGCGGCAACAACGTGCCCAGGACCGCCTCGGCGAGTCGGGCCTGCATCCGGCTTACCGCGCCGACCATCAGCCCGAGCCGCTGCACCAGGCCGTACGAACGCACCCGCCCGGATGGGCTGACTGGCTGTGGGACGGCCATCGCGTCGCATGTCATCGTGAGCCTCCAATAGGGTCACCGAGGAGCTTCTCGGTCACGATGAACGCTAGGCATGGGCCGGTTACCGCGAGAGTCTTTGCCGGTTAGCCGTCGGCAAAATGAGATAGGCCATATGGGTGATAACTACAGAGTAGAGCCGCTGGCACCCATCACGTCGTGACGATCTACCAGACTGAGCGCGGAGGCGGCGGCTCCAACCGGTAACCATGCCCACGCAGAGTCACGATGCTGGGGACGGGGCCGTGACCGGACATGTCGGCGAGCTTCCGACGTAACGCCGCTACATGTACGTCCAGCGTCTTGGTCGGTCCGAACCAGTGTTCGTCCCATACGTCGGACATCAGGTCCTCACGGGTCACCGCGACACCCGGCGCCGTCATCAGGCGGGCCAGTAGATCGAACTCCTTCGTACGGAGCGTGAGCTCATGTCCCGCTACCGACGCCCGGCGTCCGGCGGGGTCGACCTGAAGTGCACCCGCAGACATCATGCCGCCAGCTTGAACTGACCCGGAACGGCGCAGATGAGCGCGAACACGTGCCAGCAACTCGCCGAGCCGCACCGGCTTGGTGAGATAGTCGTCTGCGCCGGCCTCCAAGCCCACCACAACGTCCATCTCCTCAGCGCGTGCTGTCAACATCACCAGTACCGCCCCAGGCTGGTTAGCGCGAAGCCGCCGGCACACTTCGACGCCGTCGAGGTCAGGCAGCCCAAGATCGAGCAGCACTAGCCCGAATTCAGTGTTCGCCGCCGCTAAGAGGGCACCCCGACCGGTCTGTTGCCATACGACGTCGTAGCCCTGCGCAGTCAGTGTTGAAGTCAGCACGCTGCCGATCGTCTGGTCGTCCTCCACCACGAGCATCCTGGGCATGAGGACCTAGGCTAGCCCCACTGGATGACGGAACTGATCAGCAGGCGTGTGGCGGCCCAGGAGCGGCCGTACGTCTGCGGTCGCCTTCAACTCGCTGCTGCGAGACTCACACTCGTGATCCGCCCGCGGCCGGGTCTTCGCCAGCCTCGATGTGCGCACAGCACCGAGCGCGAGACAACCGCTGCTGAGTCCGGGTGGGCCCGAGCCTTCCGGGCCCACCCGGTGCAACTGAGCTGATCAGACTGTCGTCAGCAGCTCCCGCATCTGGGTGATCTCAGCGCGCTGCGCTTCGATGATTTTCTGGGCAAGGGCCTTGGCGTCGGCGTTCTGACCGTCCCGAAGCTCGACCTCAGCCATCTCGATGGCACCGGTGTGGTGCTCGATCATCATCTGCAGGAACATCCGGTCGAACGCGGCTCCGCTCGCACCTTCCAACTGCTGCATCTGCTGGCCGGACATCATCCCTCGCATGCCTGGCATGCCCGGCTGCGCGCCGCTCATCCCTCCATGATCCATACCGCCCATCCCACCGGACGGGGCCGGCTCGGCGGGCTGGCCCCAGGCCCGCAGAAAACCTCGCATCTGCTCGATCTCCGGATCCTGAGCTTGCTCGATGGTGCTGGCCAGATCCTTCGCCTGCTGGGACGCGGCCTGCTCGGCAGCGAGTTCAGCCATTTCCACCGCCTGGGCGTGATGCGGAATCATCCCGCGGACGAAAGCGACGTCCGCTTCGTTGTTCGCCGCCGAGGCCTCGCTTCCCGAGCCCGCGCCGGCGGCGGGCGGTGCGGCCGAGTCTGCCGGCGGAGTGGTGGTGTTGCCACAGGCCGCCAGGGCGAAGGTGGCGGCGACAGCGGTCAACAGTCCAGCGGTCTTCTTGACGTGCACGTGTCTCTCCTCTGAGTCTTGGTTGAAACGATCGGGTCAGCCGTAGAGCTGCCCCGATCAGTTCCGCAGCACGCAGAGCTGTGCCAATCGGATCGCTGTACGCGGTGGCGGCCGGGCGAGGGTACGAACGACCTGGAAGGGGGTCCGACCACCGGAATCGTGGCGCCGTATCGAGATCGCTACGGCGAACGCCAGGCCGAGCAGCAACACCGCGGCCATGACTGCAAGACACAGGTGCAGTAGATCGTGCGCGCCCGACGAGCGGTCGCAGTCGTTGTGTTCGGAGTGGCCAACAGGAGCCGTCGTCGGCTCCCCACCATGGGCGTGGACTGCCCTCGCAGCGCACGGCCCTTCGCCCACCGGGGCCACCGTGGCATGCATAGCCAAGACGCCGAGCAGAACAGCGACAAGCAGGAGCACGCGCGCCCACTGGGTAGTCGCCCTCACAATTTCCACACTAACGGAGCCGCAAAGTTGGAGCTGCCAGCGCTGATCGGTCGGAGTGCCGACACCCACGAGAGGCACCGGAATATCGCCAACCATCAAGTCCCCGGCGTCACCCAGGACTCTGGGAGGCTCGCCACATGAGCATGATCCCGCGAGAGAACCATCATGCTCGGGCAGGAGTCTTGTCCGAATCAGCGCCGTGTCGAGTGGCTACTCGTCGAGGCTCCGGGGCTGAGGGTGCACGCCATAGCCGTGCCAGCGTGCCGCCACTCTGCGGTGTCATGATCAGCGAGCGCAGCCTCGTGAGATCGAAGCCGGGCAGTCGCCGAAGCTCGGTGATCAGTTCAGACGCGGCGGGATCAGCGAACTCGATGCTGCTACACCGGCCGTCGCGGAACTGCATAACGAACGTCGCATGCTCCTGCCACCGATCCTGGCTGGTCCAGACCCCGACGTAGACGACGTCGTTGGAGTGTGTCGTGACCGCGTCCTCCCTGGGCCCCGTGCCGGGGCCGTTGACATCATGCTCGGTCGTGCGTTGCCGTGGAATGCTGAGCACCTCGTGATCCCTCCATTGCGACCGTGTGACATGGCCGATCCGCACCGTTGCGATAACTAGGTCGGTTGCTCCCCACGGTAGAAACGAATGGCTTATCGCTAGCCACACATTCGGTTAGCTGAAGGGAAAATCGCGCCGGAGTGAGGGACACGAGATCAGGAGCCCCAGTTGGTCCGTCGGTTGGAGGCCGGTGCGCGCCCGGCTCAGCTCGTGAGCGGGCCGTTGAACCAGGGCAGGACGGCGCCGCTGGCCACTCCGAGCGCCAGAGAGCCCACGGCGGCGCTGACCGCTGTGCACTTCGTCCATCGTCCGGCGGGTTGCAGCAGCGTGATCTCCGCGCCGGGCAGAGGCTGTCGGAAGGCGGGGGCGATCCAACGCAGGTAGTAGAAGACGCTGGCCACGGTGTTGAGCACAGCCAGGACGGCGAGCCACGTCATCCCGCCGTCGACCGCGGCGGTGAACACGGTGAGTTTGCCGAGGAACACCGCGGTGGGCGGGGTGCCGATCAAGCCCAGCAAGCACAGCACCAGCGCGGCGGCCAGGACTGGATGTCGCCGGGCGAGGCCCCGGTAGCCCGCGAGAGTGCGGGCGGCAGGGAGCTCGGCGACGACGGCGAACGCGCCGAGGTTCGTGACCGCGTACGCGAGGAGGTAGAACAACAAGCTGGCCAGTGCCAGTCCGGAGCGGCCGGCGACCGCGACGGCCATCAGCAGGTAGCCGACCTGGCTGATGGTTGAGTACGCGAGCAGGCGCTGCACCGAGGTCTGGAAGAACGCGGCCAGATTGCCCAAAGTCATCGAAGCGGCGGCGATCACGGCGACCAGCAGCGGCCAGTCGACGGCGTCAGCCGGTACCGCCACCACGAGCAGCCGGTAGACCGCGATCAATCCGCCGATCTTGGGGATGGTGGTGACGATCGCGGCCACCGCGGGTGGGGTGCCGTCGATCACGTCGGGCACCCAGTAGTGCGCGGGTACGGCGCCGATCTTGAACAGCAGCCCGGCCAGCACCGCGACCAGTCCGATACCGACCGCGGCGGCCGGGGCCGCGAGGAGGCCGTCGCGCAGCGGTGGATAGCCGGTCGCTCGGCCGAGGCCGTACAGGACGGCCGTACCGGCGAGCATTAGCACGCCCAGCAACGCCCCGGACAGGTAGTACTTCATCGCTGCTTCAACGCCGAGACTGCTCTTGTCCCAGCCGGTGAGGGCGTAGAGCGCGACGCTGGCCAGCAGGAACGCGGCGAACAGCAGCAGCAGGTCGTTTGCGCCGGCGAGCAGCATGGCGCCGAGCGCGGCGAGTTGCAGCAGCACGACGAACTCGGTCTCGCGGCGGCGCCCGGTGGTGCTGTCCACCGAGAGCGCGAGCGCGATCAGGGTGGCGACCAGGATGATCAGTCGGGCGGAGTTCGTCGCGGTGTCCACCGCGTAGCCGGCGCCGAAGACCACCTCTGCCGGCCGGGTCATGGCCACCCCGGTCGCGCCCAACCCGCCCAGGCACCCGGTGACGGCGAGCAGCCGTACGAGCCATTGCTTCCCACGCGGTAGCCACGACCCGAGGAGCAGCCCGAGGACCGCGCCGGCGAGCAGCAGCACTTCCGGGACGAGCGCGGCCGGGTTCTCGTTCATGGTCATTGGGTTCATCGAGCGACCAGAACCAGCAATGCTCGCGCGGCCGGCTCGATGACGTCGAGCAGGAATCGCGGTAGTAGCCCGATGGCTGCCGCCAGCGCGAGCAGCGGGACGATCGCGGCGGTCTCGCTGGGCCGCAGGTCGTCGAACTCGCGCCGACTGCCCGGGGCGTCGGGCATCCGGAGCGGGCCGAGGAACAGCCGCTGCAGAGCGAGCAGGAACAACGCCGCAGTGACCAGGATGCCGGTGACCGCGAGCGCGGTCGGGATGGGCGCGGCGTCCAGGGCGCCGGTGAAGATTTGGAACTCGGCGATGAACCCGGAGAAACCGGGCAACCCGAGCGAGGCGAACGCGGCGACGGCGAACATGCCCGCGAACACCGGGGTCCGCGCCGCGAGCCCTGAGTACGCTCGCATGTCGTACGTGCCACCTCGGTCGTACAGCACGCCGCTGAGCAGGAACAACGCGCCAGTGATCACGCCATGGCTGACCATCTGGGTGACCGCCCCGGTGGTGGCGAGCTGGCGGGCCTGCTCGTCGGTACCGGCCAGGATCCCCGCGGCACCGACGCCGAGTACGACGTATCCCATGTGGTTGACCGAGGTGTAGGCGATCATCCGTTTGACGTCGGTCTGGGCAAGTGCCACCAGTGCCCCGTAGATCACCGACACCACCCCGACGATCACGATGACCAACGCGTACTGCCGCCAGCTGGCGGGCAGCATCGGCATCGCGATCCGGACGAACCCGTAGGTGCCCATCTTCAGCAGCACGCCGGCCAGGATCGCCGAACCGGTCGCCGGGGCCTCGGTGTGCGCGGGTGGCAGCCAGGTGTGGAACGGCACGGTCGGGGTTTTCACCGCCAACCCAACGCCGATTGCGAGCAACACCAGCCCGGCGTAGACACCGCCACCGGCAAGGGGATTTGTCTGGACCAAGGTGACCATGTCGAAGGTGTGCGGTTGCGCGGCGAGGTAGAGCCCGATGAAACCCAGCAGCAGGGCCAGCGATCCCAGGAAGGTGTAGAGGAAGAACTTCAACGCCGCCGCGCGCCCTCGCTCGCCGTGTCCCCAGCCGGCGATGAGGAAGTACATGAACACGATCGAGAGGTCGAAGAACAAGAAGAACAAGATCAGATCCAGCGCGACGAACAACCCGAGGCACACCGTCTGCAGGCCCAGGAACAGCGTCACGTACGCCTTGATCCGGCGTGCTTCGCGCAGCGCGAACACCGAGCAGGCCAGGAACAGCACAGCGGTGAGCGCCACCAGCGGCAGCGACAGGCCGTCCACGCCGACGTGGTAGGAGATTCCGGCGCTGGGTATCCACGCCACCTGCTGTTCGAACCCGAATCCCGCCGCGGTGTCGAGCCCGGCCCACGCCGCCACCACCAGCGCCAGATCGACGACGCTGACCGCGATCCAAACGGTGAGGAACACCCGACGCGACGCCGTCGCGGGCACCATCAGGAGGGCTGCGGCGACCACGGCGGGCAGGAACACGATTACCGACAGCATGGTCACCTCACCACTACGACGAGCACGGTCAGCAGGGCCAACGCGGCCACTCCGACGCAGGCCTGCGCGTAGTACTGGTGAATCTGCCCAGTCTGCGGGCGACGGGCCGAGCGACCGAGCGCCCGCGCACCCGTCGCAACGCCGCCCACGGCCCCATCGACGAACGGCTCCGCGCGTCGATGCAGCAGCGCGGCCGCGGCGAGCGTTCCACCGGCCAACGTCGCCACACCTCGGTCGAGAACCTCGTCGTCGAACCGGGCCAGGACGCGAGCCAGCCCGAACGTCGGGCGCACCACTACGAGACGGGCGGCGCGTTCGAGGCCCAGCCAGTCGGCCAGCGGTCGTGGTACCGGTAGTCGCTCCGTTAAGCGCCAGGCCACCGCGACGGCGACCACCGCAAGCACCGCCGACACGGTCAGCTCCCACCCGGCGGGAGCCGGCTCGACCGTGAGCGGAACGGTGAGCAGACCCGCGCCGGCCGCCGCCCCGGCCAGCGCCACCAGTGGCGGACGCATCGACTCAGCAACCGGGCGGGATCCGGGCGCAGGGTGTTCGCGCGGTCGCTGCCAGACGAACCAGACGGCCTTGGTCGCGTACACCGCTGACACCACCGCGGCGACCTGCCCGGCGGCGTACAGCGTCGGACTACGTTCCAGCGCGCCGGCGAGCACCGCGTCCTTGCTCACCCACAGCGACAGCGGCGGAAGCCCAGCCAGCGACGCCGCACCGATCGTGAACGTCACCCCGACCAGCGGGAACCGGCGAGCAGCACCCCGCAGGTCACCGAGTTGCTTGGTACCCACCGCGACCAACCACGCTCCGGCGGCGAGGAACAGCAGACTTTTGGTCGCGGCGTGCGCGACCAGCTGCAGCGCGCCGGCGCCCACCGCCCCGACTCCGGCGGCCAGCACCATGAACCCGATCTGCGCACAGGTCGACGCGGCGAGCAGCTGCTTGAGGTCGGCCTGGGCCACCGCCACCAACCCCAACAGCACCGCCGTCGCGGCCCCCACCCAGGCCACCGCAATGTCGCCCCACCCGGACGCCGTGAGCGTTGGAGCCAGCCGTAGCAGTAGGTACGCCCCGGCGGCGACCATGGTCGCGGAGTGCAGCAGCGCCGACACCGGGCTCGGCCCCTGCATCGCCCGAGACAGCCAGAAGCTGAACGGCAGCTGCGCCGACTTGCCCACCGCCGCCACCACCACACCGGCCACCAGGACGTGCAGCCAAGGCCCTTCCGCGGCCGCGAGCTCGACCAACGACAGGGAACCCACCCCGCCGGCCAGAGCAGCCCCAGCGGCCAGATACAGACCGACATCTCCGGCGCGGGTCGTGAGAAAGGCGATGTGCCCGGCCGCGACCCGGTCGGGCTCGCGCCACTGGTAGCCGATCAATGCCCAGCTCATGGCGCCCATGAGCTCCCAAGCCATCAGCAACATGAGCAGCGTGGTCGCGGTAACGGTGATCAACATGGCGGCCGCGAACATCAGAACCAACCCGACGAACCGCGAGGTACGCAGCTCACCCTCACCGGCGGCAAACACCAGCACCGCGACCGTGACCGCCCCGATGATGACGACCATCAGCGCGGACAGCCCGTCTACCGCGAGTCCGACCCGGATTCCAGCCAGGAACGGCGCATCGACGACCGGACGGACCACGGTCGCGGCCACCGCCAGACCCAGCACGCCGGTGGCGACCACGATCCCCAGCACGGAGGCGGCAGGGTCAGCACGGCACCCGGCCACCGCCAGCAGCGCGCCGGCCACCAACGGCAGCAGGACCACCGACCAGGCCAGCACCTCGGCTCAGCCCCTCAGGTCAGCTGCATCGTCGGTCATGTCCACCTGGCGGCGCCGGTAGATCGCGGTCGCCACCGCGAACCCAGTCGCCATCTCGATCGCCATCGCGGTGACGACCACGACGATGAGCACCTGGCCGTCGGTACCGCCGGGCGCGACGTAGTACCAGAACGCGGCAGTCGCGACGATGACGCCGTTGAGCATCAACTCCAAGCCCATCATGATCATCACGATGGACATCTGGGACAACGCCCCGTATAGCCCGATCGCGAACAACCCGGCCGCCAGCAGCAGAAACAACTCGAGGCTCATCGGCCGATACCGCCGCGCGTCGGGTCGTCCGCGCTTGACCGGTTCAGATCGTCGCCGAATCGGTGGTAGCGACCCCGGTCGGTAGACAGCACGACAGTGGCCACGATGGTGGCGAACAGCCCGATCCCCAGGGTCATCATGGTCAGCATCTGCCCACCCATCAGCGCCTCCCCCAACGCCAGGGTGAGATCCGGGGCCGGCTCGCCTTGCCGCGCCGGCCAGGGCACCAGCAGTACCCCGGCGGCGAGTACTACGAAGGCGCTCACCGAGATCGTCATCGAACCGGCCTTGTTGTGGTACATCGACATCGGCATCAGCCCTGCCGGGTTCATCATGTACATGATCATGAAGACCACCATGATGACCATCTCGATGACCATCATCAGCGCGATCACCACGCCCAGGTAGCTCAACCCGAGCAGCAGCACCAACCCCGCGACAGCCAGAAATGAGGCCAGCAGCACGAACGTCACCTGGGCCATCGAGTTCAGCCGGAACACCAGGAACCCGAACACCAGCGCGGCCGGCGCTAGTACCCAGAACATCAACACGCTCACTGCACACTCCCACGTTGGAGCACGACCAGGGCAACCACCAGCGCCTGGGCGATCGTCAGCGGGATCAGGACCACCCAGGCGAGCTCGGTGTAGCGGTCCATCCGCACGGTCGGAAACCGCCGCCGAAGCCACACCAACAGCATCAACACTGCGGCGGTCTTGACAGCGACCCACGCCCATGCCGGCAGCAGCGGCCCGAGCCCGCCCCCGAGGAACAGCGGTACCGCCATCGCCGCCGCTACCACCAGCAGCAACCAGCGACCCGCTACGAACACCAGACGATCGACTCCGGACAGCTCCACCGATGCCCCACCGGCCAGGTCCTGGCCGACCGGCGCGTCGAACGGTCCCCAGAACGCCATCGCGGCCGCCGAGAGCAGATACACCACGAACGCCACCGGCATCACAACCGCGAACCACAGCTCCCGCTGCGCCTCGACGATCGAGGTGATTCGCAGGCTCTCGGCAGCCAGCGCGGCGGTGATGATCGCGAACATGTGCGGCAGTTCGTAGGCCAGCCCCTGAGCGACGAACCGGTAGCCGCCCACCATCGACAGCGCACTGTTCGCACCCCAGCCGACCATCCAGACGGCCGCCCAGGCCAGCACCTCCATCGCGTTGAACCACACCACCCCGACCGACAGATCAGCCACCGGTCGCTGTCCCAGCGGCAGCACCACCGCCGCCAGCACAGCCGCGACCGGCAGTAATCCCCCGCCGACCCGCCACAACACCCGGTCCGCGGCCACCGTGCGGCGCCGCTGCTGAGCAAGCAGCCGGGCCGTCTCCCGGACCGGAGCCACGACGGCCGGCAGCACCCCAGCCGGGCCGCCACGCGCTCGGGCTGTCCAGGCCCCGTCGACCGCGAGCACAGCCCAAGTGATCAGCCCCAGCAGAACCGGCAACACCAACACCGACCACAGCGGCAACGCCCCGGACGCCGCGACCGCGTTGGTCTCACCCATGTGAGGCTTCGCCCGGGAGCGCCTCACCACGCCTTGCAGCGCCGACGTCGGTGTCCGGGTCGATCGCCGCCACGATCAGCCGCACGGCCGCGAATTCCACTCCCACCAACAGCGACGGCAGCCGCTCGACATCCACTGGCGGCAGGTGCGCGTCCTCCCCACACAGCGCGGCATCCACAGCCGCCAACCGCAACCGCAACCGCTCCGCCACGTCGCCAGCGCCGGAACTGACGCCTCGAACCAGCCAGCGAAGGGTCCGCGAACGACCGATCCGGCGCAGTAGTGGCCCGGCCCGCCCGGCGACTGTGTGCGGCGGGGCACCGGCAATCGAATCGTCGCGCAGTCGGCGAACCCTCGTCGCCGCGTCATCCCAGCCAGCCACCGCCAGCATTCGCCCCAACGCGTCCAACTCCCGCGCGGCCGCTCGATCGCGGCCTGCCCAGAACGACGAGGCGCCCTCAACTGGGTCCAGCACCTCGACCTCCGCTTCCTGCGCAACATCGCCCTGCAATGTCAGCCGGACAACCAGCCCGGCCGGCCAGTCGGGAAGGACAGGACCCAGCGGAACCCGCAACCGGTCCAGCGACAACCCGTCCCGATCGGCTTCCAGCTCAGCCATCGGCTTACCACCCGGCATCTCCATGCCGGCGTGGTGCCCGTGGTGAGATTCGTGCCCCCCTCCGCGCTGGTCAGCTCCCGCGCGATCTCGCACTCCAGCACCACGTTGCCGAGCGGCGCCGCCGTGCGAGTCGTGTCCCGCCCCGCCGCCGGGCCTTTCGATCTGGAGCTGACCTCGCAGCGCCGCGAACGCCGAGTCGAGGCGATCCGATGCCTCGCCGGCCGCCTCAAGCACGACCCGCGCACGGGGCTGCGGCACCTGCGTCCACACCGAGTCGATCACCTCGGTCAATCGCGGACCGGGACACCCCGCCACGACGACAAGGTCAGCGTCCGCCGGGTTGCGTGCAGCGGGCCAACCTCTGCGACCCAGCTCGGCCTCCACCGCAAGGCGCACCCCGGTAGCTTCGACCGCCGGTACCACCAACACATGCGGACGACCGACAGCGAACCCGCGCACCGCCGCGATCAGGTCCACCGCAGCGCTCCCTCCCGCCAGGCGTAAGCCACCCCCGCCAGGAGAATGCCCAGGAACAGGAACATCTCGATCACCGCGGGCGCACCGACCCTGGACACCACCAACGTCCACGGGTACATGAACAACATTTCCATGTCGAAGGCCAGGAAGACCATCGTCACCGGATACCAGCGCACATGGAATCGAGAAAACGCGTGCTCGGGCTGATCGAACCCTCCGGTGAACGGCGGCATCTCCAACGCAGCCCGCTGCACCACGACCAACCTCGACACGGCATACAGCAGCGCCACGAACCCGGCGGCGACAGCAAACAACACCAGCACCGGCACGAACTCCGCCATGCCCACTCCCATACTCTTACGCGGTAAGGGCATGGTGACGCGCGACGCCTCCGGTTGTCCACCCCGAGCCATCGATTACCTGTTCTGGATCCGCCCAAACACCAGGCTGGTACCTATTTGAACCGCGCTCAGGCATCACGCCACTGAACCCGGACACGTCAGAGCCGCCACCCGACCCAGCGGGAACTACGTCTGGGTGCTCGGCTACGAGACCGCCTACCTGCGCGGCCGGCACCTTAGTTCTCGACGTACTGGATCACCGTCATCATGCCGGCCTCGCCGTGGTAGATGTTGTGGCAGTGCGTCAGCCATTGGCCCGGGTTGTCGGCGTCGAAGTCAACTTCCAGAAGCTGGCCGGGCAATACGATTGCGGTGTCCTTGCGCGGTCCGGGTCCCGCGGGGCCGACCACTTGAAACGTATGCCCATGCAGATGCATTGGGTGGTACATGGTCGTGGTGTTGTTGAACCGCAGTCGTACTCGCTCTCCGCGCCGCACCGGGAAGCCACGGGCCGGGTCGTACACCTGCTTGTTGATGGTCCAGGTGTAGACGGGCTCCGGACCGCCCAGTGTGAGTTCGTGCGTGACATCGGGGCGGCGGTCAGGCAGCCGAACGCCCTCGGCGGCCGGAATGGCGTTGACCATTGCCGCCGGCCGGGCAGCCAGTTGTGTGGCAGCGGCGGACAGCTCTGGTGCCGCGCCGGCACCTGGCTGGAGCAACACATGCGCTCGACCGTCCTTGCCCTCGGCCAGCCCGAGCAGCGGCAGCGGCTGGTCGGGCATGGTCACGATGGCGTCCACCCGTTCGCCCATCCCGAGCAGCACCGCGTCCGCCCGCGTTGGAATCACCGGGAAGCCGTCGGTATGTGTGATCGTCATGGGGACGCCCGGCACACCGACCCGGAAGGCCGTGTCCCCGCCGATGTTCAGCAGCCGGAGCCGAATCCGGCTGCCGGAGCGGGCCTGGAACGATCGTGCCGCCTCCGAGGTGCGACCATTGGCCAGGAAGTACGGATACATTACGTCTCCAGCGTCGCCACCCAGCAGGTCAGAGCGCGGCATCTGCATCCCGCCCATGCCGCTGTGTCCTGGCATAGCTCCCATGCCGTTGGTCTTGAGTTCGGCCAGTACCTGGTCGGGTTCGCGACCTGTTCCGTCCAGCCAGTCGTCGAAGATCACGGTCAGCTCGGCGTCATAGTCGGCAGGCTCGGCCGGGTCTTCGACGATCAACGCTCCGTACAACCCGCGATCGAGCTGCGTGCCGACGTGCGGGTGGAACATGTGCGTGCCCGCGTCGGGCACGGTGAACTCGTACCGGAACTCCGCACCGGGGGCGATCTCCGGCTGGGTGAGGACTGGCACTCCGTCCATGTCGTTGCGCAGCGCGATCCCGTGCCAGTGCACGGTCGTCGGCTGCGGCAACCCATTGCGCAGCTGCACGCGCAGCAGATCACCCTTGCGTACGCGGATCTCGCGGGCGGGCAACTCTCCACCGTAGGACCAGGTGCTGACGGTACGAGCACCGATGTCCACCTGGCCGGTCCGAGCGTCCAGTTGGAAGTCCACGACACGCTGGCCCGGCGCCTGACGTGTCTGTTCCCGTTGGACCACAAGAGCCGAATCGGGCCCGACCAGACTCGGCTGCCCGGCGCCCCGACCGCCCGCGCACCCGGTGAGCACGACACCGGCGCCGAGTCCCAGACCCGCGAGAAATCTCCGACGACCCAGAACCAGGCGCCCGTCCACACACTCCGACATCGTCTCGATTCGTCCTCTCCCAGTCGGTTCTACTATCTATAATAGTAGAACACCGCCCCGCAGCGCCTCCTCCAGGTAGGCTGGTCCCATGTGGAAGGCGTTGATCGGGCTCGGATTGATCATGACACTGATCGCCGGATGTGGCGGTGCGCCTACCCGGGTACCGACCGATCCCGCTCCCGCGCCGGCCGCCGTTCGTCAACTCGATCCCGCGCAGTTCGCTGCCGTGCTTGAAGGCGAGCAGACCTTCGTGCTGAACGTGCACGTTCCCGATGAGGGATCCATTGCCGGGACGGACTCGACAATCCCGTTCGACCGGCTCGAGGCACGCGCGGCCGAGCTTCCCACCGATCCCGCGACTCCCATCGCGGTGTACTGTCGGTCGGGCACGATGAGCGCGATCGCCGTCGGTACGTTGACGGAGCTGGGCTATCAGGACGTCACCGAGTTGCGCGGCGGAATGATCGCCTGGGCGGAAAGTGGCCGTCAGTTGCTGCCACTGACCGGCTGAGGGCGTCTCTCGCGCGACCGGAGAGTCGATAGCACCGCGACGACCAGCGCGGCGAGAAGCAGTATCGGAATGTCGCCGAGCTGCGCATACGGTGTCGTCCCGGTTCGCAACGGAATTACTTGCCGCAGGAGCGCCGGTGCGCCGAGCTCGCTGCGGGCCACCACCCGCCCATCAGCCAGGACAACAGCGGAGTATCCCGTCGGCGCGGCCTGTAGCACCGTCCGGCCGAACTCTCGTGCCCGCAGTTGTGCCGCCGCCAGCTCGATCGCTGGCACCTCGTCGGTGGCATAGGAGGCCGCGTTGGTCGGCACGATCAGCAGTTGTCCGCCAGCCGCGACGCCTTCTCGGACCCGATCGGCGAAGAACACCTCGTAGGAGATGGCCACGGCCAGCGCGGCGGCAGGGCTGCGCAGCGATGCTTCACCCTGCCCGACGATCGCGTCCCTGGGCACCAGCGCGGTCAGATCAGTAAATCGCTCTAGCAGTGCTCGCCCGGGAATGTACTCACCGAATGGCACCCGGTGCTCCTTCTCATAGCGGTCCAGTCGCCGCCCATCCGGTCCCCAGAGAACAGCGACATTGCGGAAACCATCGCCCTCCCGTTCGGTCACTCCCACCACGATGGAACTCGCCAGCGAGCGCGCCAACTCACCGATTCGACTGTCGATCGGCGTGCCTGCGATCGGTTCACCGAGACTGACTACGTTCTCCGCCAGAAGCACCAGGTCCGGCGATCCGGTGATCGTCTCAGCCACCGCGAGTTGGCGGTCGGTCGTTGCCTGTGGGTCGGTGAAGACCGCCCGTAGACCGCGCGGACCGCCGCCTTGGACCACGGCGGCGTCGAGCGCACCCACCGGCTCAGTGTTGATCAATGCACCGAGCCCGACAGGGAAGGCCGCGCCGGCAGCAGCCAGCGCAACCGCAAGCAGCTGCGGGCGACCATGCTTTGTCACGATCATCGCGGCCAGCGCAAGGCCCGCAGTGGCGGCGGTCGCGGTCACCAGTAGCTCACCCCCCAGCGGCGCGGCGAACGCGAACGGTCCGCCGACCTGGCTGAAGACCAGCTTTGTCAGCGGGAACCCACCGAACGGAAATCTCGTCTGTATCGCCTCCAGCAGCACCAGTGCGGCCGGCAGGGTCCACCATCCACCCAACCGCCGAGCGCACAACACCCCCACCGCGATGGCGAGCATCGTGGTCTCCAGGAGGGCTATCGCGACGTAGCCGACCACGGTGAAGCCCGTCATCCACCACAGGGTCGGCAGGTACAGCGCGACGCCGGTCACCGCCCCGAGGAACAAGCGGTCGCGGAGCGAGCGGCCACGCACCGCTGTCGCCAACACCGCAATTCCCAGGGGTAACAGAGGCCACCATCCGCGTGGAGGAGCGGCCGCCGCCCAGGCCAGGCCGGCCGCGGCGGCGAGTCCTATGGCGGTGTGCCGGCGAAATGCGGGGTCGGCGGCGATCACGGCTCGGCCAGATGCCGTCGTACGGCCAGCGCCACCTCGTCGGGTGTCCGGAACGGCGCTAGTGGCTCGACCCGACGAACCGTGCCGTCTGGCCGTAGCAGGTAGCTGACCGGGATGGCGGCCGGCACCCGCAACGTCCGCCACAGCTCACCGGAGGTGTCGACCCCCGAGGGGTACCGGGCGACCAGGTCGGCGAGCAGCCCCGCGTCCAGCTCCACCGGATCGCCGTGTCGCGTCCAGATCGCCGCGATGGCTGCAACGAGCACCACGAGCACGCCGACGGCTAGGCGTATCTCTGATCGTGTCACGTCACGATCCGGCGGCTTGTCGCGCCGCAGCCGATGGTCGGTGCCCCGTACATCGCATCCTTCCGTCGAGTCAGCTTGCCGCTGACAGCAAGCGGTGTACGAGCCAATCTCAAGTTCCTCTGGGCGCCAGAGCCGTCACCCTTGACTCTCCTACCTCGGTACGCAAGTCGTAGTCGCTTGCAGCACCGTGTTGGAGTCGCGTAGCGGCTAGCTCCGCTGGACGGGGCAACTTGGGACGGAATCGCTCTGCGGCTCTTGATCACGGTGGCGGCGCTGGTAGAGCCCGACTGCGAATGGCCGGTGCTGGTCGTCGTCGATGAACTCCTCGAGCTTGATTAGGGCGGGGTCGACATCGAACGGGTCGTGTAGACGCCGAGCTTCCGGCCACGGATGCACCAGAACCAGCATTCCACCTGGGATCAGTGCGGAAATGAGGCGCTCGGCGGCGCGCCGCTGACCGCTGCCGCCGAGATAATAGAGCACCTCGTTGCAGAACACGAGGTCAAACATTCCCGGCGGGGAGTTATCGAGCAAATTCGCGGTCAGATATTGCACATCCTGCCGAGGAGCCATCGCAGCGGCCCGTTCGACCGCATCGGCAGCGATATCGATCCCGACGACCTCAGCGTCCGAAAATGCCTCGGCCAGCAGGCGCGTAAATGCACCTTCACCGCAACCCGCGTCGAGGACTCGACTGTAATATCCGATCGGTACACAGTCGAGCGTGGTTCGGAACTTGCGTCGCTGATAGGCACCATTGGGCGAACCACTCTTGACTCCCCACGGATCCGGGTGATCGTACTTCCTGTCGAATACCTGCCGCAGAACCCGACTGTGCGCGGGTTCCGGCAACCTCGACAGCAGTTCGAAAAATCGACGGTGAAGCACAGCCCGTAGACTGCCGCGCCTCACCGTTATAGACCGGTCGAAGACTGCGGTCGGCATGGCTGCGGGACTGAGCCCCACCGCCGGGCCGCCTACCGCAGTGCGCGCGTCGAGCACGTCGCCGGCGCGTGAGTCGCAACTGGACATGACGTAACCGTAAGCGCGCCGATGTTATCTTCTCGGTCATCAAAGGCAAGCTGAAGGCTAAATGACGAGCCGCTATGGTTAAACGTGAACGAGCCCGTCCTCACCGACATCGGCCGCCTCCCATCGGTGACTCACTGGCTGCTGTCAGTGATCGTCGCGGCACAGCGAAGGACGAGTTCGCCGCCGGCCGAGCAGCCGCGCCTTCGCCAAGCGCAGTCCCACGAGCGCCGGTGTCCCGGCGAGCAGATGCGCTCGCCGTTCCAGCGAACACCGCGCCCGGTCCCGTACGACGTCTCCTACGACACTGATGTATCCGGAGATGCCGCCATCAGGGACGCGGGCTCCGCCGGCGCCGGCCCGGGCGCTCGTTTTCCGGTGCCGGCGTCGTTCACGGCATCGTAGGAGTCGTTCATGGGGGTGAGCACGACGTGTCGGCCGGCCCGGTCCAGGATCGACGCCGCGATCGAGATGCGGTAGCCGGATCCGCAGTAGACCCAGTCCTCGCCCTGGGGGACTTCGTCGATGCGCTCGGCGAGGTCATGCAGCGGCGGCGAAGTCGGTGAACCGGGTAGGACCGCAGCGGTTAACCCTCGGTGAGCGCCGTAATGTCCCCGATCGCGGCCCCGGCTAGCTCGTCCACACCGATACGGACGAGCTCGCGGCGGGCCTCGGTGATCCGCTCCGGGGTTGCCCCGGCCCGGACTCGACCGCAGCCCGGCGCGGTCAACACGGGCAGCCTCAGACCCGGAGAGCCCCTTGCGCACGCTCCACGATCGCGCACACCGACACCGGTCGGGAACTCCCAGCTGTCGGAAGGCACGCTGACGGCGCGGTGTCTCGGACCCGAGTGAGCGTGCTACGCAGGGCGCGCAAATCAGCGATGGCAGCGTCAATCTCGGCGATACGGGTCCCGATCCGGTCGGCCACTGTCGCGCACGGCGCGGCTCCAGCCTGGTGGATCGCTAGAATCTCCGCGACATCGTCCAGATGGAGGCCCAGGGTGCGGGCTTGTCGAATGAACCGGAGCACCGTGATGTCGGCCGGGGAGTAGAGGCAGTAGCCGGCGGCGGTGCGCTCGGGCTCGCCGACCAGCCCCCGCTCCCGGTACACGCGCAGTGCCTTCCGGGTGATCCCGGCCTGCTTCGCGGCCTGCCCGGCGGTGAATGTGCCGCGTGGGGTGTTCATTGCGGTCCCATCGCCCCGATCCCGAGTTTGACCTGGCCCCAGGGGCCAGCTTCTAGCGTCAGAGTGCACCGGCGAGCACGTCGGTGCCAGGCCGAGATGAGGGAGATATCCGATGCCGTTTCGTGAGGGCGAGGTCTATCGTTGCCCGCTGCCCGAGTGTGGTTGCGAGGTGACCGTCACCAAGGGCGCTCCGCCGGATTGCGCCGGTCAACAGAGCCCGACCTGCTGTTGTGGCCAGAGCATGGAGAAGGTCGGGTGACCCGCGCCGGCAGCTAAGCCATGTCGTCTCATCGCCGTCCTGCGCGTGTTCTTGATCTTTCTTCTGGTTGCTCTCCACCCGTACTTGGGCAGCGCCGAGTGAGGCGTCGGGGTCAAGGATCGGCCCGAAGGGTCGACCGCGTCAGCGGCCGGAGGTCCTTGACCCCGACGCCGTGCGGCGCATGCTATTCAAGGGTGGGGAAGGTGATCGACAGCTCCGGTGTGTCGCTGGTGGCGGGGTTCGAGTGCGTGCTCCAGCGCCGGGTTCCCGGCTTGGTGGACAGGCCCCCCTTGTTGAGGGCTGTCGGTCATCCCTTCGCCGCGCGGGGCGGCATGGAGTGCTGCGACAAGATCGTGATGGGCGAGGTCAATCACACGGGGCGACCACGCCGCATGCGCGGGGGTCATGACTCGCACGACCCGCGCCCATCACGGCGTCGGGCCGGCTCACGCCGACCGGGCCAGGGCGCGGATGTGATGATCGCGCAGCCCGTAGAAGACCAACCCGGTCAGCTCGCGGGCGGCGGCGACGACCCCGATGTTACGGCCGCGTCGTTCGCCGATCCGGTCGCGCAGTGCCCCCAGGCGGGTGTGCGCGCCCTGGCGTTGCACGGCCTCAACCGCGGCCCAGCGCACCAGCCGCGAGCCCTGTTTGGTGATCCGGCCACGATGCACGGTGGTATCGGACTCGTGGTGCTTCGGGGTCAACCCGGCCCAGCTGGCCAGCTGCGCCGGCCCCGGGAACCGACCGATGTCGCCGATCTCAGCGACGAACACACCCGCCAGGATCGGTCCCACGCCGGGAATCACCTGAATCGCGCTGTAGCCGGGATCGGTGCGCAACCGTCCGGCCACGAGCTTGGCGAACACCCCGACCTCGAAGTCGAGTTGCTCGATCAACCGCATGCAGGAGTCCACCCGGGCCCTCGACTCGGCCGCGAGCCGGGTCGCGGCCAGCAGTTTCTGACCGCCGACACCGAACAGGTCACTCATCGGCACAGCCACCCCGGCGCCGGCCAGCACGCTATGGACCTGACACTTCAGGTTCGAGCGCAACCCGACCAGCTTCGCCCGATGACGCACCCACCCACGCAACTCCCGCGTCTCCGGAGGCGCGATCCACGCCTCGGGCAACCGACCCATCCGCAACAGATCAGCCAGATCAGCCGCGTCACGCTCGTCGTTCTTCACCCGCCGATAGGAGAACATCTTCAGTCCCAGCGGGTGCGCCAGGTGCACGTTCGCGCCCAGCTCGGCCAGCGCGTCGGCCGCCCAATACCACCCGTAGGTCGCCTCCAGCACCACCTCCGGGCGCCTCACCGGCCCGGACCATCACCCGCTGAAGGTGCTCCGGATCGTTGGAGATCCGAACCGTCTCCAGATGCTCGCCAGCCTCAGACATCCGCACCAACACCGACCGCCGCCGGTGCAGATCCATCCCAACGATCTGCCTACCCTCGTACACTCCACTCACAGGGGCCTCCTCGACTTGTAGACGTGAACACCCCGAGCATGAGCCGGGAGTCACCAGGAGCGGAGGCCCCGCTCCTTCATCGCATCACGCTCGCTGACATTCACCGCCAAGCGCGGGCAGGCGGGGCGGCGATGAGCGTGAGCGCGAATCGTCGGTAGCGGTAATGATCGGCACGTCATCGTGTTTGACGGTCCCCTCTCTGTCAAGATCACGTGAGACAGCTTGAAGTCAACGGTTCACAGCAGAGGGCGTGATCGGAGATCCTGGTGCTCGTGTCAGCAGAGGAACGTCGCGACGCGGCGACCGGCAGTGGCGAGG
>JBQTKB010000137.1:0-17113 GCA_052386505.1 Pseudonocardia sp. | reverse complement strand
CCTGCACGGGTACCCACCCAGGGGGCCCGATGGGCCCAGCGCCGCATCTTCCGTCTGCCCGGCGGACAGTGCGGAACGGCCCCGACCGGAGCCAGCAGGGCGGCATGACGCCGCGAAACGACACAGGGAGATCCCCGTGAGTACCGAGAGCAGCGCCAGCGGAACGAGCATCGAGCACGGGAGCGTGTCCGGAACGGGCGCGAACCGGGTACACGTCATCCGGGACGGGTTGGCGGCCTACCTACCCGACGTCGACCCGGAGGAGACCCAGGAATGGCTGGAATCGTTCGACGGGATGATGGACGCGGCCGGCCAGCAGCGGGCCCGCTACCTGATGCTGCGGCTGCTGCAACGCGCGCGCGAGCGCAACGTCGGGGTCCCGGCGCTGACCAGCACCGACTACGTCAACACCATTCCCACCGAGCGGGAACCGTGGTTCCCCGGTGACGAGGAGACCGAGCGGGCCTATCGCCGCTGGATCCGGTGGAACGCGGCGATCATGGTGCACCGGGCGCAGCGGCCGGGGGTCGCAGTGGGCGGGCACATCTCCACCTACGCGTCCTCGGCCACCCTCTACGAGGTCGGGTTCAACCACTTCTTCCGGGGCAAGGACCACCCCGGAGGCGGTGACCAGGTCTACATCCAGGGCCACGCCTCCCCCGGCATCTACGCCCGGGCGTTCCTGGAGGGCCGACTGTCCGCCGACCAGCTGGACGGCTTCCGGCAGGAGCTGTCGCACGGCGGGCCTGGTCACGGCCTGCCGTCGTACCCGCACCCGCGGCTGATGCGCGAGTTCTGGGAGTTTCCGACCGTCTCGATGGGCCTGGGGCCGCTGAACGCCATCATGCAGGCGCGGTTCAACCGTTACCTGCGCGATCGAGGCATCGCCGACACCGACCAGCAGCACGTGTGGGCGTTCCTCGGCGACGGGGAGATGGACGAGCCGGAGTCACGCGGGCTGGTGCACATCGCGGCCACCGAGGGCCTGGACAACCTCACGTTCGTGGTGAACTGCAACCTGCAGCGGCTGGACGGCCCGGTGCGCGGCAACGGCAAGATCATCCAGGAGCTGGAGGCCTTCTTCCGGGGCGCCGGCTGGAACGTGATCAAAGTGATCTGGGGCCGGGAGTGGGACTCGCTGCTGCATGCCGACCGCGACGGTGCGCTGGTCAACCTGATGAACACCACCCCGGACGGCGACTACCAGACCTACCGGGCCAACGACGGCGGCTACGTCCGCGACCATTTCTTCGGCCGTGACCCGCGCACCAAGGCGCTGGTGGCCGACATGTCCGACCGGGACATCTGGAACCTCAAGCGCGGCGGCCATGACTACCGCAAAGTGCACGCCGCCTATGCCGCCGCCCTGGACCACCACGGCCAGCCGACGGTGGTCCTGGCCAAGACGATCAAGGGCTACCAGCTCGGCTCGCACTTCCAGGGCCGCAACGCCACCCACCAGATGAAGAAGCTGAACCTGGAAGATCTCAAGCAGTTCCGCGACGAGCAGCGCATCCCGGTCTCCGACGCCGAGCTGGAGCGCGACCCCTACCTGCCGCCCTACTACCACCCCGGCGCGGACACCCCGGAGATCGAGTACCTGCGGGAGCGCCGCCGGCTGCTCGGCGGGCCGGTCCCCGAGCGCCGGGTACGCAACAAGCCGCTGGTGCTGCCCGGGGACAAGGTCTACGACGTGGTTCGGCGCGGCTCGGGCAAGCAGGAGGTGGCCACCACGATGGCCTTCGTCCGGCTGCTCCGCGACCTGATCAAGGACAAGGAGATCGGCCGGCGGTTCGTCCCGATCATCCCGGACGAGGCGCGGACGTTCGGCATGGACTCGATGTTCCCCACCTCGAAGATCTACAACCCGCAAGGGCAGCTCTACACCTCGGTGGACGCCGAGCTGATGCTGGCCTATCGGGAGAGCGAGCAGGGCCAGATCCTGCACGAAGGGATCAACGAGGCCGGCTCGGTGGGTTCGTTCACCGCCGCCGGTACCTCCTACGCCACCCACGGCGAACCGATGATCCCGGTCTACATCTTCTACTCGATGTTCGGGTTCCAGCGCACCGGCGACGGGATCTGGGCCGCCGCCGACCAGATGGCCCGGGGGTTCCTGCTGGGCGCCACCGCCGGCCGCACGACGCTGACCGGGGAGGGGCTGCAGCACGCCGACGGGCATTCGCTGTTGCTGGCCGCGTCCAACCCGGCAGTGGTGGCCTACGACCCGGCGTTCTCCTTCGAGATCGGGCACATCGTGCGCGACGCGCTGGCCCGGATGTACGGGGACGAGCAGGCCAGGAACGGTCGGGACCCGAACGTCTTCTACTACCTGACGCTCTACAACGAGCCCTACCCTCAACCAGCGGAGCCGGCCGAGCTCGACGTCGAGGGGCTGCTGCGCGGCATCTACCGCTACCGCCCGGCTCCGGAGGGTCACCAGCACCGGGTGCGGCTGCTCGCCTCCGGGGTGGCGCTGCCCTGGGCGCTGCGGGCCCAGGAGCTGCTCTCCGAGCACTGGTCGGTGGCCGCCGAGGTGTGGTCGGTGACCTCGTGGGGCGAGTTGCGCCGAGACGGCGTGGAGTGCGACTGGCACAACCTCACCAAGCCGGACGCCGAGCACCGCGAGCCGTACCTGAGCCGGGTGCTGGCCGACGCCGATGCGGACACTGCCGCGGCTCCCGTCATCGCGGTGTCGGACTGGATGCGGGCGGTGCCCGACCTTATCCGGCCCTGGGTTCCGGGTGCGTTCCACTCGCTGGGCACCGACGGGTTCGGGCTCTCCGACACCCGCCCGGCGGTCCGCCGGCACTACGCGGTGGACGCCGAGTCCGTGACCGTGCAGTCGCTCGCCGCACTGGTCGAGCTGGGGCGGCTGGACCGGTCCGTGCTCGGGGCCGCGGCCGGCAAGTACCGGATCGACGACCCGAGATCCGCCGGCCCGCAGACCTCCGATCCCGGAGTCGCCTGACGGTCTGCCAGAACTGTCGCGATCGGGCCCACACGCTGCACGAACGTCGGCCCCGCTGATCACTCCAGTTGACGAAGGCACTCCCCCATCCGGTCCAGGCACGGTAGTCTGCCGCCGTCGCCTGATCCTCCGATACCACACGTCGGCGAGGAGGGCGGTCCGGCTCCACATTGCGGGGCCGGCGCGATACCGGGGCGAGCGCCCGGGTCACAGCACGAGGAGAGCAAGAATGGCAGAGGGCACCGTCAAGTGGTTCAACAGCGAGAAGGGCTACGGCTTCCTCGCTCCCGACGGTGGTGGCGCGGACGTGTTCGTGCACTACTCCTCCATCCAGAGCAGCGGCTACCGCACGCTGGATGAGGGTCAGCGGGTCTCGTTCGACGTGGAGCAGGGCCAGAAGGGCCCGCAGGCGACCAAGGTCACGCCTCTCGGCTGAACTCTCGCAGATCCGGCTCCGGGGGCGGCGCCAACCTGACCCCCGGCACCCGGAAAATCGGTGCTCTTCCCCGTGCCGGGGCAGGACATCGAACACGTCAGCCGAGGGCGGCGTGCATCTCCCAGATGAGAACCTCGGCTCCCTGTTCGGTCGCGGTGACCCGCTGCCCACCGCCTCCGCAGATCCGAACGGCGTCTCCCTCGTGGAGCCGGCCGGCGCCCTCCAAGTCAACCGAGCCGCGTGCGACGAAGAGGTGGACGAACGGGGCGTCCGGCGTTCCGGCCTGCCTACCCGGGCCCAGACGGGCCGCGTAGAGCGCCGCGTCCCGCTGGTGGATCGAGATGGCGCGATCCTGGTCGTGCCGGGCCATCCCGGACGCCACCACGACCAGCCCGCCGGCGTCGAGCTGATCGCTCACGTCGAGCTGCTGGTAACCGGGTGGGATTCGGGCGGTGTCCGGCGGCACCCACATCTGCACGAAGCGCACGTCCCGGTCATGCGCCGCGGTCGCCGCGGAGTGCCGCCAGTCGTCGTTGCGCTCGGAGTGCAGGATCCCGGTGCCGGCGCTCATCCGTTGCGCCAAGCCCGGGTAGAGCACACCGGAGTTGCCCGCCGAGTCCTGGTGCACCAGCGATCCGTCCAGCACCCAGGTGACGATCTCCATGTCCTGGTGCGGGTGGGTGTCGAACCCGCTGCCCGCGGTGACCACGTCGTCGTTGCTGACCAGCAACAGACCGAAGTGGGTGTTGCCCGGGTCGTAGTGCCGCCCGAACGAGAAGCTGTGCCGGGAGTCCAGCCAGCTGATCTCGGTGTGCGCCCGTTGCCCAGCGCGGCGCACCTCGACCGTCGTCGCCAGCTCGCCCATCGTGTCCCCACCCTTCCCGGCTCTGCATACGGCGCCGTACCCGGCACCGATGTAGTTGTACACGCAATCAACCTGGCCGCGACCGCCGCTATTCCGGGCCGTGGCGTGCCATGCTGCCCTACGTGAGCACGGCCCGGTTCCGGTTGCAGCCGTCGGTGTCCGCCCGGACCCGGCGCCGGCTGGAGCAGGCCTCCGGGGGCCTGGCCACCGCCTGCATGGCCGCCATGTCGGACCGCTTCCCGTGGTTCCGCCGGCTGTCCGCCGACCAGCGGGCCGGGGTCCTGCTGGTCACCCAGACCGGGGTGGCCAACTTCGTGGCCTGGCTGGGCGAGCCGGACGAGACCATCCCGCTCACCGCCGAGGCGTTCCGCAACGCTCCGCGCGACCTGGCCCGCCGGGTCAGCCTGCGCCAGACCGTGGAACTGGTCCGAGTGGCCACCGACGTTTTCGAGCAGCAGTTGCCGCTGCTGGCCACCGACGAGCGCGAGCGCGGCCTGCTGGTGGAGGCGGTGCTGCGCTACGGCCGGGAGATCGCGTTCGCCGCGGCCACGGTCTACGCCGGCGCCGCCGAGTCCCGAGGCGCATGGGACACCCGGCTCGAGGCCCTGGTGGTGGACAGCGTGGTGCGCGGCGATCCGGCCGACGTGCTGGTGTCCCGGGCCTCCGCGCTCGGCTGGGACGCCGTACGCCCGGTGACCGCCATGGTCGGCACGACCCCGTCCCGCGCCCGCACGGAGCCACTGGCCGCGATCCGTTCGGCGGCGGCCCGGGAGAATCGGTCGGTCCTGCTGGGAGTGCAGGGGTCGCGGCTGGTGGCACTGGTGTCGGGCGCCCTGCCCGCCGCGACCGCCACCCTGCTCGTCGAGTCTTTCGGACCGGGGCCGGCGGTGATCGGCCCGACGGCGCCGGATCTGGCCGTCGCCCACGCCAGTACCCGGGACGCGCTCGCCGGGCTCCGCGCCGCCCCCGGCTGGCCGGACGCACCGCGTCCGGTGGACGCCGCGCAGCTGCTGCCGGAGCGGGTGCTGGCCGGCGACCCCCACGCCCGCACGCAGCTGGTGGGTCAGGTGGTCGACCCGCTCGGCGCGGCGGGCGGCGAGCTGGCCCGGACCCTGGCGAGCTACCTCGACGGCGGCGGAGGGCTGGAGCAGTGCGCGCGGAAGCTGTTCGTGCACCCCAACACCGTGCGCTACCGGCTGCGTCGGGTGAGCGAAGTCACCGGTCGCAACCCGACCGATCCGCGGGACGCCCTGGTGCTCCGGCTGGCGCTGATCCTGGGTCGGCTGGACCCCGGGTCCGCCGACGGCTGAGCCACGACCGACCCCGCTGAGCTGCGGGTACCGGCGCCACAACTGATGGCGGTACCGACAAAGGACAACCGCTGGCTATGGACCGTTCGTACCAACCGTTGGAGGAACCCTCTAAACAGAGGTGTCAGGGTTCATACGTGTCGACATGCCCGACACCTCCGCCGACCGTGTTGGCTGGTCGGGATGATTGCCGTGCTCGCCCCAGGACAGGGCTCCCAGACCCCCGGCATGCTCGACCCGTGGCTCACCGGGCCCCGGGCCGAACGGGCCGATGCCCGGCCCACCCTCGCCCGCTGGTCGGAGGCAACCGGGCTGGACCTGGTCCGCCTGGGCACCACCGCAGGGGCGGACGAGATCAAGGACACCGCGGTCACCCAGCCCCTCGTGGTGGCTACCTCGCTGATGGTGCACCGGCAACTGCTCGACGCGCTCGCCGATACCGGACTCACCGACGTCCCGACCGTCACCGCCGGCCACTCGGTGGGTGAGCTCGCCGCGGCCGCGATCGCCGGCGCGCTGTCCGCTGACGCCGCGGTCGAGCTGGCCGCCGTCCGGGGCCGCGAGATGGCCGCCGCCTGTGGCCTGGCCGAGACCGGCATGTCCGCGGTGCTCGGCGGTGCCGCCGACGCGGTGCTGGCCCGGCTCGAGGAGCTGGGTCTGGACCCGGCCAACCGCAACGGCGCGGGTCAGGTGGTGGCCGCCGGGCCGCTGCCGGCGCTGGCCGAGCTGGCCGCCGAGCCGCCCGAGCGATCCCGGGTGAAACCGCTCGCGGTTGCCGGGGCGTTCCACACCCGGTTCATGGCCCCGGCCGAGGAGGCGTTGCGCGGGCACGCCGACAAGGTGGACTTCACCGACCCCGCGGGCATGCTGCTGTCCAACGCCGACGGCGGCGTGGTCCGCGACGGCGCCGAGCTGCGCCGCCGGCTGGTCGCCCAGGTGACGCTGCCGGTGCGCTGGGACAGCTGCATGGGCACCCTCGCCGAGCGGGGGATCGGCGCGGCCGTCGAACTGGCCCCGGCCGGCGCCCTGACCGGCCTGGTCAAACGGGAGCTCAAGGGCACCAGGACGGTCGCGGTCAAGACACCCGACGACCTGGACACCGTCGTGGCGCTCGTCCGCGACATCACCGGAGGTGACTCATGACGCCCACGCTACGACCGTCCTCGGGCGCGCCCGGCGCCCGGGTGCTCGGCTGGGGCAGCTCGCAGCCCCAGCGGGTGGTCACCAACGACGAGCTGGCCGAGCGGGTCGCGACCAGCGACACCTGGATTCGGGAGAGGGTGGGCATCGTCAGCCGGCGGATCGCCGACCCCGAGACGCCGCTGGTGGAGATCGCCGCCGATGCCGGTTCCAAAGCGGTCGCCGACGCAGGCCTGAGCCCGACCGACGTGGACAGCATCATCGTGGCCACCTGCACCATGCCCAACCCGATCCCCAATGCGGCCGCACAGGTCGGCACCCGGATCGGGCTGACCGCGCCGGGCGCCTTCGACATCAACACCGCGTGCGCCGGCTTCTGCTACGGCCTGGGCATCGCCTCCGACCTGGTCCGGGCCGGGTCCTCGCGACACGTCCTGGTGATCGGGGCAGAGAAGCTGTCGCACTGGCTCGACTGGGACGACCGCGCCACCTGCATCATCTTCGCCGACGGAGCGGGCGCGGCGGTGGTCGGTCCGGCCACCAGCGCCGAGGAGACCGGGATCGGACCGCTGGTCTGGGGCAGCGACGGCACGCAGTACCCGCTGATCCGGATTCTCGGCGAGCCAGGAGAGACTGGCCTGCTCCACCAGGAGGGCCAGGCGGTGTTCCGCTGGGCCACCACCCAGATCGCCCCGATCGCGCTGCGCACGATCGAGCGCGCCGGGCTGGCACCCGAGGACATCGACGTGTTCATCCCGCACCAGGCCAACCTGCGCATCATCGACGCCGTCACCAAGCGGCTGCGCAAGGAGGGAGCCCGCGAGGACATGCGGGTGGCCCAGGACATCGTGCACTCGGGCAACACCTCGTCGGCCTCGATACCGTTGGCCATCGACCACATGCGCGCCGCCGGGCAGATCTCCCGCGGTGACGTCATGCTGTTGGTCGGCTTCGGTGCCGGACTGAGCTACGCCGGCCAGGTCGTGATCTGCCCGTAGCACCGCGAGCAACCAGCCCCACCACGCCGGACCCCCATCATCGAAAGAAACGAAAGGGACACGCCTGTGAGCAACGAAGAGATCCTCCAGGGCCTCGCCGAGATCGTCGAAGAGATCGCCGGTGTCGACGCCGGTGAGGTCAGCTCGGAGAAGTCCTTCGTGGACGACCTGGACATCGACTCGCTGTCGATGGTCGAGATCGCCGTCCAGGCCGAGGACAAGTTCGGGGTCAAGATCCCCGACGACCAGCTGGCCGAGCTCAAGACGGTCGGCGACGCGGTGAGCTACATCGCCAGCCGTTCCTGATCTCCGGACACCCGCCGACCACACCGCCGAACCCGGCGCCGCCAGGGCCGGTAGAGGGGACATCCACATGACTGACGTCGTCGTCACCGGACTCGGCGCGACCACCCCGCTCGGTGGGGACGTCGCGTCCACCTGGGAGGGTCTGCTGGCCGGCCGTTCCGGGGTGTCCCGGATCGAAGCGGACTGGGTGGACAGGTACGAGCTGCCGGTGAAGATCGCGGCGCAGCTCGCGGTGGATCCGTCCGAGGTGCTCAAGCGGGTGGAGGCCCGGCGCCTGGACCGCTGCGAGCAGGTCGCGATCATCGCCGCCCGGGAGGCCTGGCAGCACGCCGGCCTCGGCGAGCCGGGCAGCGTGGTGGAGCCCGAACGGCTGGCGGTCGTGGTCGGCACCGGCATCGGCGGAGCGGTCACCCTGTTGACCCAGGACGACCTTCTGGAGACCGAAGGGGTGCGCAAGGTCAGCCCGCTGACCATCCCGATGCTGATGCCCAACGGCCCGGCCGCGCACGTCGGGCTGGAGTTCGGCTCCCGGGCCGGGGTGCACGCGCCGGTGTCGGCCTGCGCGTCCGGCGCGGAGGCGCTGGCCTGGGCCTGGCGCATGCTCAAGGCGAACGAGGTCGACGTGGTGATCGCCGGCGGCGCGGAGGCGTGCATCATCGGGATCCCGCTGGCCGGCTTCGCCCAGATGCGCGCGATGAGCATGAGCCACAACGACGACCCCGAACGGGCCTCCCGACCGTTCGACACCGACCGGGACGGCTTCGTGCTCGGCGAGGGCGCCGGAATCATGGTGCTCGAGCGGGCCGAGTTCGCCGCCGCCCGGGGCGCGACCGTGCACGGCAGACTGGCCGGTATCGGCACCTCGGCCGATGCCTACCACATCACCGCGCCCGATCCCGAGGGCAGCGGCCAGGCCCGGGCGATGAAGGCCGCGCTGCGCAGCGCGGGACTCGACCCGGCGGACGTCGGCCACGTCAACTGCCACGCCACCTCCACCCCGGTGGGCGACGTGGGCGAGGCGGTGTCCGTGCGCAAGGCCATCGGCGATCACCCGATCCTGACCGCGCCCAAGGGCAGCCTCGGTCACCTACTGGGCGCGGCCGGCGCGGTGGAGGGCATCGCCGCGCTGCTCTCGATCCGGGACGGGGTGATCCCGCCGACCGCGAACCTGGACAATCTCGATCCGAAGGTGCAGTTGGACGTGGTGGCCGGTGAGGCCCGCAAGGTCGAGCTCACCGCCGCGCTGAACGACTCCTTCGGCTTCGGCGGGCACAACGTGGCGCTCGCCTTCACCGCCGCCTGACCACCTCGGCTCGGCCGGCCGACGGTCGACCCTGGCTCAACAGGCGCCGCGCAAGAGGCTGCCGCTGCGGCTGACGTCGATCAGCGGCGGTTCCCCGACCAGGGTGAACGCCGTGCGCCAGCAGATCCGGGGGGCTTTGAGGTCGTCCGGCGCGCTCTCCGGACGCTGGGTGCTGACGAAGGAGACCAGCGCGATCAACCGGCCCGGGGACTCCTCGATGATCCGGCTGATCCGGATCGTGCCGTCCACCGTGCTCGCGTAGGCCTGCTGCCACGCCGCTTCCGGTTGCTGGGCGACCCGGGCCGACACCACGGTGGAGGTCCACTGCCCGTAGTTCTTCGTGTTGATCGCCCCGAAGTGCCGGGCAAGCAGGTCACGGACCGCGGCGCCCGAGGAGTGCGCCCACGCGTCGGCGCTGACCTCGACGGTGGTGGCGCCGGCCCCCTGGACGGGCAGCGCACGCGGCGCGGCCAGTGGCACCGAGCGCAGCTCGGCAAGCCGGAGCCCGGCCAGGCCCAGTGCGGCGCCGAGCGCGACCACCAGGACCACGGCCAACGTCACCAACCACCGCCGGCTGCCGCGGTTCGCCGCTGTGACCACGGAGGAAGACTGTCACATGCCCGCCACTGGAGTGTCGGCCGGTGGGCGCCATCGCTCGCTCCGCTCCGCACTCGCCGGCGGCTCAGCCGACCTGGTGGAGGAGCGTCGCGGGGGCTCCGTCACCGCCGCAACGGTAGGGCTCGAGGTCCTCGTCCCAGGCCGTGCCCAGCAACTGGTGGAGGCGCCCACGCATCTGGCCGCGCCCCGCCATCACCGACCGCAGCTGGTCCTCACCGATGACGATGTCGCCGTTGGCGCTGGTTCGCCCGCACCACAGGCCCAGGCTCGGGGCGTAGCAGAAGCGCTGGCCGTCCACGCCGGGGCCGGGCTCCTCGGTGACCTCGAACCGGATCACCGGCCACGCCCGCAGAGCGCCGGCGATCGCGCCCGCACCGCCGGACGGGCCCGTCCACGGGCATTCGGCGCGCAACTGCCCACTGGCGGCGGGTTGCGCGCTCCAGTTCAACGTCACCCGGGTTCCGAGGACGCCGGACAACGCCCACTCGACATGCGGACAGACCGCAGCCGGCGACGAGTGGACGTAGATCACTCCACGTGTACTCACTGCTGACCTCCGCATCTCGACGAGGATCGTCTTCCCCAACGCCCTCATCGCCACGCGAAGCCGTGCAGCTGTCCCGCAGTCTGCCGGAGACCGGCCCGGCACGCCAGCGTGGCGGCTTGGCGTGTCGGCCCGGCCACTGTGCGTGATCCGTCCCTGCCAGCCGGAACACTGCTGAGAAAAAATCTACGAGCCCGGCGGAGCGGCGCTTCGGTGAGGTCCGCCCGTCGTTAGCCACCATGTGGTGGAACCTCGTGTGTCGATGCTCCGACCGGGTCTGTGGCTGGCGGTGCTGGCGTGCGGAGGCTCGGCGGCCATGGTGATCGCCGGATGCGGTATCTCGGACGACGACACCTCGCGCGGCGTGGATGCGGCGAAGCCGGCTCCACAGGTGCAGGTCATACCGGCACCGACCGGCGGCCCCGGCGTCGGTCGCCCGGAAGCCCAGACGAACTGCACCCGGCGGGCGACCGATGGCAGCGGCATGCAACTGGCCTTGAGCGGCGCCTCGCCCGGCGACCGGATCTGCCTCACCGGCGACATGGGCGCAACCCGTCTGGAGATCAGCCGCTCGGGCACGTCCGAGGCGCCGATCATCGTCCTCGGCGGTGGCACGACTGCCACGGCGGGCATCACGATCGAGGCGGACAACATCGTGGTCGACGGGGTCGCCGCGCGGCAGCCGCGGGCGCCTGGAATCTCGATCCGGGGAACCAACATCACGGTGCGGAACTCCACCTCGATCAGCCCGCGCGGCGGTGACGGTGACGGCATCCGGTTCTGGGGCAACAACATCAAGATCCTGCACAACACGATCTCCGACACCCGGGGCCGCGACGAGCGGCACGCCGACTGCATGCAGACCTTCGCCACCACCGACAAGCTCGGCCCGAGCAACAACGTGCTGATCGACGGCAACCGCTGCGAGAAGATCGACAACATCTGCCTCATCGCGGAGGGACCGGACAGCAAGGCCGGCGACGGCACCGGCGAGGGCAACTCGGCGAACTTCGTGGTCAGCAACAACTACTGCGACAACGGCGCGGGCCAGGCGTTCTACTTCGACGACATCGAGAACGTCACGGTCACCGGCAACAAGATCGTCGGCGAGCTGGACAAGGCGTTCTCCTTCACCAACAAGTCGTTCGGCGCCAAGGTCAGCCGCAACACCCTCGGTCCCGACATCGGCTACCAGGTCGGTATGGACGACTCCTCCAAGCGCGGCTACCAGGGTCCGAAGCCCGGTGGAGGCCCCTGAACCTGCCCGGCCATCGGCCCGGCCGTTCGTGGCCCGGCCGTTCGTGGCCCGGCCGTTCGTGGCCCGGCCGTTCGTGGCCCGGCCGTTCGTGGCCCCAGTCGTTGTAACTCAGCCGTCGTAGTCGACGGTCACCTCGGGTGAGGTCGGCTGGGCCTGGCAGGTGAGCACGTAGCCGGCGGCCACGTCCGACCCGGACAGGGCGTGGTTGTGCTCCATCTCCACCGTGCCGCTGACCAGCCTCGCCCGGCAGGTGCCGCAGGCTCCGCCCATGCAGGCGTACGGCACGTCCGGGCGGGCCGAGAGCACCCCGTCCAGCACCGACTGGCCGGCCACCACGTCGACCACGCTCGCCCGCCCACCCAGCAGCGCGGTGACCCTGCCGTCCATCCCAAGGTTGCGGGGCGGTCCGGCGGGCGCGACGTGGAAGAGCTCGGCGTGCACCCGCTCGGCCGGCACGCCGTGCCCGGTGAGCACCTCGCGGGTGGTCTCCAGCAGGCCGGGCGGCCCGCACACGAACCACTCGTCCACCCCGGACGGCGGGATCCGGTGGTCGAGCAGCCGGCGCAGTAGCGGCCCGTCGATCCGACCGTGATGCGCGCTGCTCCCCCGCTCGCCGGAGAGTACGTGCACGATCTCCAGCCGGTCGGAGTACCGCGACTCCAGGTCGGCGAGCTCGGACGCGAACATCGTCTCCGCCCGGGAGCGGTTGCCGTAGACCAGCACGGCGCGGCTGTCCGACTCGACCTCCAGAGCGGTGGTCAGGATGGACAGGATCGGGGTGATCCCGCTGCCGGCGGCGACGGCAACGTAGTCGCGGGCCCGGCCCGGGTCCAGCGGAGGACCGAACCTCCCGGTCGGGGTCATCAGCTCCAGCTCGTCCCCGACGCGCAGCCGCTCGGCCACGAACGACGAGAACGCCCCGCCGGGGATCCGCTTGACCGCGATGCGCAGGGGGCCGCCGGTGGCCGACGCACAGATCGAGTAGATGCGTCGCACACCCTCGCCACCGAGGTCCGTGCGCACCGTGACGTGCTGGCCGGCCTGGAAGCGAAACCGCTCGGCGAGCTCGGCGGGCACCTCGAAGGTGACCGCCACGCTGTCCGCGGTGAGCTGGTCGAGCGCGGCCACCGGCAACCGGTGGAACTCCGCGTGGCTGGCGCTGGAGCCGGTCGGCACGTCCACCGACCGGGGGCCGGGCCGGGCCCGGTCCAGCGAGGAGTCGAGTTCGCGCCACACCCGGTACTCATCCGGGGTGAGATCCCGGCCGAACGCCGTCATGATCGCGGCATCGCGCTCCAGGTAGGCGTCCTCGTTGCGCCGCCACGCCGCTATGTAGCGGTAGAACGGGATGGACGGGTGCAGGTGGTGCACCAGGTGGTAGTTCTGGTAGAGCAGCCCTGGGGTGAGCAGCCATTCCAGTCCGACCCGCACCCGGGTGGCCCGGTAACGGTTCTCCCGTTGGGTCACCGTGAGGCCGTGGTGAGGCAGCCAGTCGAACCACCACGCCAGCAGGCCCAGGGCGATCCGGGCCGGGATCAGGTAGACCAACGCGACAGTCCAGAGCACGCCGGCGTTCGCGGCGAGCACGATGCCGGCCACGAACAGCGCGATCACGCCGACGACCTCGACCAGCTCCCGGCCGGTGCGTCGGCGCAGGTTGCGCACGTAGAAGATCGCGTACCAGACGTCGATGGTCAGCCAGCGCAGCGGCAGCTGCCAGACCGGACCGTGGCTGGCCCAGGTGTCCGGATCGAGGTCGCGGTGCTCGTTGGTGTTGCGGTGGTGCTCGATGTGCACGAACCCGAACAGCGGAGCCGCCGCATAGGGCACCACGAACGGGATGGCCAGCCGGCCGAGCAGCGCGTTCACCCAGCGCCGCCGGCTGATCGAGTAGTGCACGGCGTCGTGCAGCACGGTGAACATCACGAAGCTGACGGCGACGAACACCGGCAGCGTGATCCAGGTCGACCAGCCGAGTGCGAGCGCCGCGTAGAGGGCCATACCCTCCACGACCAGGCACCCGACGAACAACCCGAGCGTGGGCAGCGCCAGCCCGGGCACGGGCTCACCCGGGTCCGGGACGCCACGCGTCGTGGGGGTGCTGGGCGAAGTGGCGACCGTCATGACCGACAGCATGCGTCGGGTCACGCCGCAGCACCACCCGGACACGCACATGTCCACCGGTCGGGCCCCGGAAGCCGGACGGACACGCAGCGTCACCCGAGCAGGGCGGACCGATCGGGCGCGGACAGCACGGTCGCGACCGGGTCCCAGAAATCCGCCTCGGGCTCCGCGCGGGCGTCGATCCGGCGACCGTCGGCATCGTCGAAGGCGAGCCGCCAGGCATGCAGACTCGTCCTGCCGCGACCAGCCGTCCCGAACAACGGGTCACCGGCGATGGGGTGGCCGATCCAGGCCAGGTGAACCCGGATCTGGTGGCGGCGACCGGTGTGCGGTTCGGCGACCACCAAGGTGTGCCCGGCGCCCTCCCAGAGCCGGCGCAGCGTGGTCGTCGAAGCGAAGCTCTCCGCCCGCACGACCGCCCCGGGAACGGTCCACCGCCCGTCGGCGCACCGGATCTCCTCGCGCGGCGCGGCCACCCGCACCCGGTTCTTCCGGCCGGTGCACAACGGCAGGTCCACGGTGCCCCCGGCCGGCAGCCCGGTGGACGCGGTGATCGCCAGGTAGGTCTTGGCCACCGTCCGGGCGGCGAACTGCCGGGTCAGCGGGCCGTGCGCGGCGGTACCGCGGGCCAGTAGCACCACCCCGGAGGTGACCTTGTCGATCCGGTGCACCGGGATGACCCGCTCCCCCGCCTCGGCGGCGATCCGCACCAGATCGGTGTCGTGCCGCTCGCCGGTGACCGAGATCCCGGCGGGCTTGTCCAGCACGAGGTAGTCGGCGGTCTCGACCAGGACCCGCGCCCGCAGCGACGCCCAGTCAGGTGGCTCCGGTCGTACTCCCCCGCGGGCGACCGGGGGCGTGCTCACATCCGCTCGGGGGTTTCGATACCCAGCAACCCGAGCCCGCTGGCCAGGGTGGCCCCGGTCAGCCGGCACAGCGCCACCCGGTTGGCCCGCACCGCCTCCGACTCGGCCCTGAGCACCGGGCAGGCCTCGTAGAAGTCGGTGAACGCCTTGGCCAGGGCGAACAGGTACCCGCAGAGCCGGTGCGGTTCCAGGGTGTCGGCTACCTCGGCCAGCGTGCCGGCGAACTCGTCGGTGAGCAGCGCGAGCGCCCGCTCGGCCGGGTGCAGCGGCAGGGACGGATCCACCTGGCCCGCTCCGGCCTCGGGCAGCTTGCGCAGGATGGACCGGATCCGGGTGTGCGCGTACTGCAGGTAGACCCCGGTGTTGCCGTTGAAGGAGACCATGCGGTCCGCGTCGAACGTGTAGTCCTTGGTGCGCGAGGTGGACAGGTCGGCGTACTTGACGGCGCCGATCCCGGCCTGCCGGGCGACCGTCTCCAGCTCCCCGGGCGACAGCGCGTGTGGCTTGCTCTCGATCTCCGCGCGGGCCTTGGCCACCGCCTCGTCGAGCAGCTCGACCAGCCGCACGGTGCCGCCGGATCGGGTCTTGAACATCTTGCCGCCCGGTCCGAGCACGTTGCCGAACGCCACGTGCACGACCTCGACGTCCTCGGTCAGCCAGCCCATCCGGCGCGCGGTGTCGAACACCATCCGGAAGTGCAGGGCCTGTGGGGCACCCACCACGTACAGGATCCGGTGGGCCTTCAGCTCCTGGATCCGGTAGCGGATGGTGGCCAGGTCGGTGGTGCCGTAGCCGTAGCCACCGTCGCTCTTGCGCACGATCAGCGGCACCGGGTTGCCGTCCGGACCGGTGACGTCGTCGAAGAACACACAGAGCGCGCCTTGGCTGTCCCGGCCGACTCCGGCGCGTTCGATCTCCTCGCTGACCTCGTCCAGGTACCGGTTGTAGGTGGACTCTCCGGCGGAGTCGTCCGGTGTGAGCAGCACTCCCAGGTAGTCGTAGATGACCTGGAACGCCTTCTCCGACTCGCTCACCAGCTCCCGCCACAGCGCCAGGGTGGGCTCGTCCCCGGACTGCAGGGCGACCACCCGTCGACGCGCCCGATCGGCGAACCCGGGGTCGGCGTCGAACTCGGCGCGCGCCAGCTTGTACAGACCGTCCAGCGCGGAGGTGGTGCCCGTGTCGCCCTCCGGCAGGTCGGCAGCCCGCCACCGGGCCTCCGGGTGAGCGCGTAGGTACTCGATCAACATGCCGAACTGGGTGCCCCAGTCGCCCAGATGATTCTGCCGGACCACCTCCGCGCCCAGGTGGTCGAGCACCCGAGCCAGCGCGTCACCGATGATCGTGGTGCGCAGGTGGCCGACGTGCATCTCCTTGGCGATGTTCGGCGCCGAGTAGTCGATCACAGTGCGGCGGCCGAGTTGGGAGTTGCCCACTCCGAGCCGATCGTCGGCCACCCGGGCCACCACCTGGCGCCACACCGTCTCGTCGGGGACCGTGAGGTTCAGGAAGCCGGGGCCGGACACCTCCACCGGACCGCCCAGCTCGCCGGCCAGCTGATCGGCCAGCTCACGCGGCTTGCGGCCGGCCCGCTTGGCCAGTGACAGCGACACGTTGGACTGGAAGTCGGCGTGGTCGGAGCGGCGGACCAGCGGATCGGCGTCGGCGAACTCGGCCGGCAGTACGGCGCGCATCGCCCGGGTCACCGCATCGGCTGTGAGATCCTGCAACCCGCGCACGCCTACCGCCGAACCGTCCACGTCATCCACGGCTGCGATCGTAGTCGGGCGCGCACCGGGATCCCGGCGGTACCGTGCCCGACGTGGACGTCCTGAGCAGCCGGGTGCTGCTGCACCCGACCGACCCGGAGCGCAGCCGCGCGTTCTACCGCGACACGCTCGGCCTGGCCGTCTACCGCGAGTTCGGCACCGGCCCGGCGCGCGGCACGGTGTTCTTCCTGGGCAACGGGCTGCTGGAGGTGTCCGGGCAGTCCGACGAGCCACCCGGCCCGGCGGTCGCGCTGTGGCTGCAGGTACGCGACCTGTCCGCCACCCACCGGGATCTGGCCGGCCGGGGCGTGCCGGTGATACGCGAGCCCAGACGTGAGCCCTGGGGGCTGGACGAGATGTGGATCACCGACCCGGACGGCGTGCGGATCGCCCTGGTGGAGATCCCCCAGGATCACCCCCTCCGCAGCCGACCAACCATCTGATCCCCGCGCCCGGGCCAGGCGTGCAGGGGCAACGAGCCCGCTCACTGGTGCACCCTCCTCGTGTCCGAGCCTGGTTGTTGATCCAGGATTCGGGCGCACCTGAGGTCCCCACCGGGCCATCGCCCCGCTCGCTCGACCCCCGAAGTCCAGAATGAGTTCCGC
>JBQTKB010000136.1:0-6939 GCA_052386505.1 Pseudonocardia sp. | reverse complement strand
GCGGCCCAGCGGGCACCGCGCGGCTCAGCGGGTGTCGAGGCCGAGAACGTGGGCGGCCAGCTGGGCGAGGTGCAGCGGCTCGGCTCCTGGCCCGGTCACCCCGGACTGGCGCAGCTGGGTGCGGCAGCTGAACCCGTCGGCCAGCACGGCGGTGCCCGGGGCGGCACTCCGGACGGCAGGTAGCAGCACCCGTTCGGCGCAGGCCATCGACACCTCGTAGTGCCCCGCCTCGAAGCCCCAGTTGCCGGCCAGGCCGCAGCACCCGGAGTCGAGCACCTCCGCGTCCACCCCGAGCGCGGCCAGCACGACGCGGTCGGCGTCGGCACCCAGGTCGGCGTAATGGTGGCAGTGCAGTTGGACGATGGCTCGAACGCCCGGCCCGGGCTCGACGGTCATCTCGCGCAGGGCCGCGAGCTGTTCGGTGTGCTCGGCGAGCAGCTCGGCGAACGTCCGCGCCGACGCGGCGAGAGCCTCGGCCGCCGGGTCTCCGGGCAACAGCTCGGCGGCATCGGCCCTCAGCACGGCCAAGCAGCTCGGCTCCAGGCCGACCACCGGCACGCCCGCGTCCAGCCACGGTCGCAGTACCGCCAGCGAGCGGCGCAGCACCCGCCGGGCCGCGCCGAGCTGGCCGGTGGAATACCAGGTCAGCCCGCAGCACACCGGCCGGTCCGGCAGCTCCACCCGGTATCCCAGCGCCTCCAGCACGGTCACCGCCGCGTGTGCGATCGCCGGGTCGAAGTGGTCGGTGAAGGTGTCCACCCACAACACCAGCCGTTGCCCGGAGCCCGCGCCGCCACCGACCCGGGCACCGCCACCGACCCGGGCACCAGCACCGGCACCGGCACCGGCACCGGCACCGGCACCGGCACCGAACGAACGGGCCGTACGTCGGATAGGTGGCGACGAAGGGTCCGTTCGTCGGCGCCGGGCGAGCCCACCGAGCGAGCGATGGAACGGGCGTGCGGCCAGCGGGGGGATGCCGCGCTCGGGGGCGATGCCGGCCAGCCACTTTCCGACGGCGGCCAGTGGCCGGGACCGGGCGCCCGCGTTCAGCATGCGCGCCAGGCCGGGAAGCGCCGAGGCCGCGCGCAGCCACCGCGGCAGGGCACCCATCGCGTAGTGCGCGCGCGGCCGTAGCCGGCGGCGGTAACGCTGGGCGAGGAACTCCGTTTTGTACGCGGCCATGTCCACCCCGACCGGACAGTCCCGCTTGCACCCCTTGCAGGACAGGCACAGGTCCAGCGCCCCGGCCACCTCCGGCGAGCGCCAGCCGCCGCGCACCACCGACCCGGCCGCCATCTCGAACAGCAGCCTCGCGCGGCCCCGGGTGGAGTACTCCTCCCGCCCGGTGACCTGGTAGCTGGGGCACATCACGCCGCCGCCGTCCACCACGCAGCGGGCCACGCCCAGGCAGCGGCGGGTGGCCCGGGTGAAGCTGCCGCGGTCGTGGGTGAAGGCCAGCGCCGGGCGGTCTGGCAGCGTGGGCAGCCCGACGAACACCCGCAGGTCCTCGTCCATCCGGGCCGGCTCGACGATCCGCCCCGGGTTCATCCGGCCGTCCGGGTCCCAGGCCGCCTTGAACTCGCCGAACGCCTCGATCAGCCGGGCCGGGTACATCCGGGGCAGCAGCTCGGCCCGCGCCTGCCCGTCGCCGTGTTCGCCGGACAGCGACCCGCCGTGCGCCACCACGAGGTCGGCGCCCTCTTCCATGAACCGGCGGAAGTCGGCGATCCCGGCGCGGGTGGTGAAGTCGAAGTCGATCCGCACGTGCAGGCAGCCGTCGCCGAAATGACCGTAGTAGGCGCCGTGCCGGCCGTGTGCAGCCAACAGCCGGTCGAACTCCCGCAGGTAGGAGCCGAGCTTCTCCGGCGGGACGGCGGCGTCCTCCCAGCCCGGCCAGGCCTCGGTACCCCCGGGCCCGCGGGTGACGATGCCCGAGCCGTCCTCCCGGATCCGCCACAGCCTGCGCATCGCGGCCGGATCGGACACCACGACGTGGCTCGCACCGCCGTGGCGCTGAAGGTCGCGGACAACCGCGGCCGCCGCCGCCTCGGCCTCCGCCCGGGTCGCACCACCGGTCTCGACGTAGAGCCAGCCGCCGCCCTCGGGCAGCATCGCGTGGGTGCGGTCGTCCGGCTTGGCCGCCCGCAGCGCGGCGATCAGCCCGCTATCCATGCCCTCGATCGTCAGCGGGGCGTGCGCGCGGATCGCCATCACGTGCTCAGCCGCGGCGTAGGCGTCCGGGAAGCCGAGCACGGCCAGCGCCCGGGCCGGCGGGGCCTCGACCAGCTCGACGGTGGCGCCGAGCACGGTCACGCAGGTGCCTTCGGTCCCGACCAGCGCCCTGGCCAGGTCGAAGCCGCGCTCGGGGAGCAACTGGTCGAGGTTGTAGCCGGACACCCGTCGGGTCAGGTCCGGGAACCCGGTGCGCACGTCGTCGGCCACCCGCTCGGCAAGTCCCTGGAGCTCGTCGACCGTTGCTGCGCTCTGCTCACCCCCACGCAACAATCCGCCGCGGCCGACCGTGAGCCGCTCGCCGCGGTAGGTGAGCACATCGAGCTCGCGGACGTTGTCGACGGTCTTGCCCCACGCCACCGAGTGCGAGCCGCAGGCGTTGTTGCCGATCATGCCGCCGAGCGTGCAGCGGTTGTGGGTGGACGGGTCGGGACCAAAGGTCAGCCCGTGCGGCGCCGCGGCGGCGCGCAGCGCGTCGCAGACGACCCCGGGTTGCACGTGCGCGGTGCGGGCCGCCGGGTCGAGGTCGGTGATGCGGTCCAGTCCGGTCAGATCGAGCACCACCGCGACGTTGACCGCGTTGCCGGCGATGCTGGTGCCGGCGCCCCGGGGCAGCACCGGAACCTCGTGCTCGGCGCACACCGCGACGGCGGCTGCCACCTCGCAGATGTCCCGGGGCCGGACCACGCCGATCGGCACGTGGCGGTAGTTCGAGGCATCGGCGGCGTACATCGCCCGGCTGCCGGCGTCGAACCGCACCTCGCCGGTGATCGCGCGGGCGAGGTCACCGGCGAGGTCACCGGCCGGACCGGCGGGCGCACCCGGTGCCGGTGCCCGCGACGATCCGTCTCCCGCCCGCCGCCGCCCCATGGGCCGACCCTGTCAATCCGCCGGGACCGGGTCAACCGGGGAGCTGTCCACGGCAGGCGAACACACGAATACCGCAAGGACACGCGCCCATTAGAGTGATTAGACCCCGGGCGCCACAGTCCAGCTGGCGGAGGATAGGGCCGAATGGGTTAAGTGACCCGCCCCACAGTTTAGCCGCGCCCTATGTCTCTGGCAGCGGAAACGTTCGACTGCCCGCACTGAATGTCATCAATGTAATTCGATGGGGCCATCTGGCTGAGCGCCAAGTGCGACATGTGTCGCACCGTGCGCCGACGAACACCAGTACCGGCCCCCTCAATTGGTCGTTAAGCCCTCCGAGTGGCACCGGTGCCGCGGGGAGGCGACACCGGGCCAGACGACAGCGATGAGGGGTGTCGCGGTGGATATCAGGCCAGACATCGCAGCTGCGGCGGCAAGACTCGCCGGCGGCTACGACGTCGAACGTGAGCTGCGCCAGCTCGCCGCGCACCTGCGCGAAGGCGAACGGGTACGGCGGTTGGCGGCCGGGGTGTACGGCAGTGGCGACGGGCTGCTCGCCGTCACCGACCATCGGGTACTGCTGCTGCGCGACGGGCGCAGCGGTCAGGCCAGCGAGGGTTTCCCGCTCGAGCGGGTCACCTCGGTGCGGTGGCTGCCCGGAGACGGGCACGGCACCATCCTGGTCGGCGACTCGCACACCACCGCCGAGCTCTCCGACGTCGACCCAGGAGAGGGTGCCGCCGCGGTGGCGCTGATCCGCTCGATGACCCCGGCGGACGACCAGCTGGTCGAGCGGGAGCCGTCGACCGGGCACGACACGGCCGACGGGCGCGGGTGGGACGACGATCTGATTACCCACAACGCCGGCACTGCGCGCGCGAGCGCCACCGCCACCGCGGCAGCGGTGTCCCGCACCGGCCCGTACGCGGTCCGGATGAAGGTCCGTACTCCCCGCGACACCCCGCGCGGTGCCACGCCGGGCACCTCCGGAGAGCTCCCCGAGCAGAAGTCGGCGTCCCGGTACCCGGTGCCCGCCCAGGCGGTGTCCCGGGCGCCCGGGTCCGGCGACCCGACCGGCGACACCGCCCGGGAGCGCGCCGACGAAGCCGTGTCGATCTCCGGCCGTCGCTCACGTCCCGCCCGCTCGGACCAGGCCGGCGCCGCACGCGTCGAGCGGTCCGGCGCGCACGCGGCGCCGGAGCCGGTGGCGGTGGCCGGCGCCCTGGCCGGTGCCGTGCCGGTCAGCTTGCTCGTCGGACCGGGTGCCGGTACGGGTACCGGTCCGGCCCGGTTCGAGGCTGCGGCCGGCCGGGAGACCGATGGCCTGCACGGGCCCGGCCGGCCCGCCGCGACCGGCGGTGGCCCGGCGGCCTCGACCACCCTGGTCGGCGAGGTTCCGGTCAGCAAGCTCGCCGAGGAGACCGGCGGGCTGAACGCGGTCGCCGAGCGTCGGACCGATCACCCAGAGCACCCGGCGGCCGACCTGATCGCGAACTACGACGATCCGAGGTCCCGCACCGCGACCGGCCGGACGGTATCGCCGGACGGGGAACCGACCGGCCGCGCCGCTCGCCGGGCCGGCGGCCGGCAGGGCGAGCAGAGCCGGCGAAAGCTGGTGCTGCTCGGGGCCGGCGCGACCGCCGCGTCGGTACTCGTCGGGTTCGCCGTGTACGGCATCGCGCGCAGCGTGATGGGCGACTCCGGCACCCCGGTGAACCCGGCGCCGACCGCGGCCGACTCGTCGGCCGGCCAGGTGGTCACGGTGACCAAGGTGCTCGACGCGGACAGCATCGAGGTCAGTGGCCCGGTGACCGGTCCGGTGGAGATCCTCGGCATCACCGCGCCGAGTGTCGACCGCAACCAGTGCGGGGCCAAGGATTCGCTCGCCTTCGCCACCAGCGCGCTCACCGGAGGCACCATCACCCTGGTCGCCGACCCGGCGCAGCCGGCCACCGACCGCTCGGGCCGCCGGCTGTCCTCGGTGCGCACCCAGAACGGCTTCGACTACGCCACGCTGGCCGCCCAGGCCGGCATGGTCCGCTACTACGACGGCGGCGGCCCGGTGGCCCGGGCGGCCGACATCAAGGCGGCGCAGGAGCAGGCGCGGAAGGCCGACCGGGGGCTGTGGGGAGCTCCGTGCAACGGCAGGCTCACCACCGGCAGCTCCGGTTCGAGCGGCTCCGGCGCCGACCGCACTGCGAGCAGCACCCGCGGCGGGTCCTCCTCCGACGACGAGGAGTCCTCCAGCAGCGGCGGTACCGGCTCGGCCACCAGCCGGTCGGTCCGCAGCGGGACCGACACCATCCCGGACACAACGGTCATCCCGGACACCACCGGACGCTGAGTCGGCCCGGCCCGGGACGTAGGCCGGCCTTGGCCCGGCCCGGGATGTAGGCCGGCCTTGGCCCGGCCCAGGACTCGGCCCGGCCCGGGACGCGGCTGCATCGCGGTCCGGGCCGTTTCAGGCGGCGTGCGCGGGCGTCGCCGGGGTGGCGGACCGGTCGGGCGCCGGCGCGGCGGCGGCCAGCAACGCGGTGCCCACCGCGAAACCGAGCATCGCGTAGACCCCGATCGGGGCGAACAGGTGGCTGTCCCGGAAGAACCAGCCGGACACCACCAGCACCAGCCCACCGGGTACCACCCACGGCCCGTGCCGCAGCCCGAGGGCCAGTGTGGTCAGCACCACGCAGCCCAGCAGCATCCAGGCTCCGGCCAGCCCCAACTGGTCGCCGATCTCGAACAGCCGCAGCATGTTCTGGCTGCCACGCTGGTCGTTCTCCACCACCAACCCGGCGCCGATCCCGGCCAGCACGTCCAGCCCGGTGTAGAAGGTGGCATAGCCGTACCCGGCGATCCGGGCCAGCCAGGCCAGCGGACCGGAGTCGCCACGCAACAGCACCCCCAGCGCCACCACCAGCAGCGGGAACACCGGGATCAGCAGCACGTGCATCGTCCACCAGTCGCGGGCCGTGGCCGGGGTCAGCACCGCCGGGTGGTGCAGGGCGAAGCCGGCGAGCACCAGACCGGGTAGCGCGACCAGAGCCACGCGAATCCATCGCATGCGCTCCACCCTCCCAGCCCCCGGTGGCCACCGCCATCGGGCGGGCCAGCGGCCCCCGAGCCGTAACCTCAGCTCCGGGTAGTGAGCTCGTCGAATCCCCCCGAGCGGTGGATCGGGTCGCCGAACCGGCTGGCGTGCACGACGACGGCCCGCCCGACGCATCGACACCTGGACAGCAGCTCCCGGGGCGGGCGATCACGGCCACCCATATTGTCTTCCACCGTGACCAACCCCGTATCCGAGACATTCGACCCGGAGGCCTGGCGCCCGGTCGCCGGTTTCGACTTCGTCGACATCACCTATCACCGCCATGTCGAGCAGGGCATCGTGCGGATCGCGTTCGACCGGCCGGAGGTGCGCAACGCGTTCCGCCCGGGCAGCGTGGACGAGCTGTACCGCGCGCTGGACCACGCTCGGATGAGTCCGGACGTGGGCTGCGTGCTGCTCACCGGCAACGGGCCGTCGCCGAAGGACGGCGGGTGGGCCTTCTGCTCCGGCGGTGACCAGCGGATCCGGGGCCGCACCGGGTACCAGTACACCGTGCCGGATGCAGGCACGGGCAGAGCTGGCGACACCGCCGAAAGCGTGGATCCGGCCCGCGCCGGGCGGCTGCACATCCTGGAGTGCCAGCGGCTGATCCGGTTCATGCCCAAGGTCGTCATCGCGGTCGTGAACGGGTGGGCGGCCGGGGGCGGGCACTCGCTGCACGTCATCGCGGACCTCACCCTGGCCAGCGCGGAGCACGCCCGGTTCAAGCAGACCGACGCCGACGT
>JBQTKB010000135.1:0-51055 GCA_052386505.1 Pseudonocardia sp. | reverse complement strand
CATTGCGGCAGGTCATCGAGTCGGTCAACGACACCTTCAAGGGGCAACTCGATCTCGAACGGCACGGCGGCCACACCCCGGCCGGGGTCTGGGTGCGTGTCGTGCAACGCGTCCTGGCCCTGACCGCGGCGATCTGGCACAACGACCACACCAACCAGCCGATCAAGCGATCCCTGACCGCCTACGACCACTGAGGCCTTGGAATCGTTCATCTAGTGGGCCGGGCCACCCGCCCGGCGAGCTCGCGGCAACGGCGCACGGCGCGCGGCACCCGCGTCGGGGGCCGCGTGCCGCGGCTCCTGGGGGGCCTCGATGATCTTGGGCAACCGCTGCCCGGTGCGGTCCTCGACGATCTCGGTCAGCTCGTGCTCGCGCTCGGACATGCCGGCCTTCACGTCGGCGCCGAACTCGCCGATGGACATCGCCAGCTCGCGCAGCCCGTCACCGAGCTGCTCGGCGATGCCGACCGGGGTCAGCTTGCGCGCGGCCTCGGCGGCCTTGCGGGTGGCCATCACCCCGGTGGCCACCCCCAGGCCGAGCCAGAACAGCCGCTTCACCGGCGACGCCGCCCGCGGCGACGACCCCGGGGCCCGCCGGCCACCTTGGCCTCCCTGCGTGCCTTGATCGCCTTCGACACGCCGTAGGACAGCGCGGCGGTCTTCACCAGCGGGCCGCCCATGGTGGCGGTGAACAGCGAGGTGAGGGCGGAGACGTTGCCGCTCACGGCACGCGCGTTCGAGGTGATCCCGTCGACCCGCTCCAGCTGGGTGTTGACCTGGACGAGGGTGGTGTTCGCGCCGTCCAGCAGGGGGGCACCGCCCTCGTGCGTCTTGCGGATCGCGATGGTTGCCTCGTCCAGCGTGCGACCGAGCTTGACCAGCGGGATCGCCAGCAGCACGACCAGCACCACGAAAGCGCCGGCGGCGATCAGCGCGGCAACCTGGCCAGCCGACATTCGGCGCCTCCTGGAGTGGTCGGTGTCGTTGCGGGTTGATCGGAGCCAGGCTACCGCCCGGGCGCGCTCCCGACCGGGTCGGGGACAGATCATCCACCCGCTCCCGGCGGGTACAGTCCGCACGGTTCGGCACGGTCCGGCATCGGAGGCAAACGTGGAGCCCGTTCTGGCCGAACCAGCCGACCGGGCGACCACCGGGGAGGACGCCGGCGCCGACCCGCTGGCCGACCCAGATCCGCGCACGGTCGCCGAGCACGCCCACCTGGAGAACCTGCTGCGGTGCTGGCTGACCGAGTCCGGCCGGCCGGTCACCGCGGGTCCGCTGCAGCTGCGGCTGCACCATGTGGGCGCGACGCTGCGGACCGAGGTACGTTACCGGTCCCCCACCGGTGGGCACCGGTTCGGACCCGTCCGGCTGGCCTCCGCACCCGACCTGGAGCTGCCGGCCGCCGTCGCGGCGGCACTGGTGGCCACCGAGGCCGCCGCCGGGGGCGGGGTCCGCGCGGGCGGGATCCCGGCCGGCGAGGTCAGCGATCTGGTCGCCCGCACGCACGACTCGGTCACCCGGGTGGCCCGGTTCGTCGCGGCACGACGGGCCGCGCCGGACCCCCCCACCGGGATCGACGGTTTCCTGGACGCCGAGCAGGCGCTGCTGCTGGGCCACCTACGCCACCCGGCGCCGAAGAGCCGCGACGGCATCGCCGACGCCGACCTCGACGCCTGGGCACCGGAGCTGCGGGCGGCCACCGCCCTGCACTGGTTCGCGGTGGACCCGGAGCTGGTCCGGCACGACGCGGTGACCGACTCCCCGGCGATGGGTGGCGAGGACACCCCCGCCCTGCTCGACCGGCTGGCCGGATTCGACCGTGACGACCGAGGTGGGGGCCAACGGGCCGGCCGGCTGCGCGGTCGCATCGTGGTGCCCGCGCACCCGTGGCAGGCCGCCGACCTGCCCCGCCGCCGGGCGGTGGCCGAGCTGATCGATGCCGGGGCCGTCCACCCGCTCGGTCCGCACGGGCCACCCTGGTGGCCGACCTCGTCCTGGCGCACCCTCTACCACCCGGGCCGGACCGTGATGCTCAAGCTGTCACTGGGCCTGCGGCTGACCAACTGCCGCCGGGAGTCCAGCCGCCGGGAGCTGCGCCGGGGCCCGGCCGTGCACCGGCTGCTGGACGCCGGCCTCGGCACCGCGACCAGGGCCGAGCACCCCGGTTTCCAGATCGTGCGTGACCCCGCCTGGCTCGCGGTGCTCGGCTCGGACGGGGCGCTGACCGGGCTGGACGTCTCGGTGCGCGAGGTGCCACCGGGGATCGGCGCGCTGCGCTGCCTGGCCGGGCTGCTCGCGCCGCGTCCCGGCATCGGACCGTGCGCGCTGGCCGCGCTACCCGCCGTACGCCGCGATCCCGCCGGCTGGCTGGCCGACTACGCCGGGCGGGTCCTGGTGCCGATGCTGCACTTCTACTCGGCCACCGGCATCGGTCTGGAGGGCCACCAGCAGAACACCCTGGTCCGGCTCGGTCGCGACGGTTCGGTCGTCGGCGGCGCGTTCCGCGACAACCAGGGCTTCTACCTGGCCCGCGACGCGCTGGGACCGGTCCGGGCGGTGCTGGGCGAGGAGTCGGTCGCGCTGGACGCCCTCGACCCGGACGAGCTGGACGGCTGGCTGTGCTACTACCTGCTGCACAACCAGACCCTGTCCGTGGTGGGCGCGCTCGGCGAGGCCGGCCTGGTCGACGAGCGGGCGCTGCTGCGCACCCTGACCGGCGTGCTGCGCGCCGCGCTGCCTGCGCTGGCCGACGCCGGACCGCACGGTGCCCGGCTGGTCCGCCGCTGGCTGCGCGCCGCCACCCTGCCGGCCAAGGCGAACCTGTTCACCCGGTTGCACGGGGTCGACGAGGTGACCGCCCCGATGTCGGCCCAGGCAGTGTTCCTGGAGGTGCCGAACCCGCTGCTCGAATGACCGTGGACCCGCGGGTTCACCGTCCCCGGACCAGCCTGCGCAACGCGGCGACCCGATCGGCCAGGACGCGCTCCGCGCCGTGCCGCGTGGGGTGGTAGTAGTCGCGGTCGACCAGCTCGTCGGGCGGATAGCGCTGCGCCAGGACACCCTCGGGAGAGTCGTGCGGGTAGCGGTAGCCGATCGCGTTACCCAGCCGGGCGGCGCCCGCATAGTGCCCGTCACGCAGGTGCGGCGGCACCGCGCCGACCGCCCCGCCCCGCACGTCGGCGATCGCGGTGTCCAGCGCCGTGATCACCGCGTTGGACTTGGGCGCGGTGGCCAGGTGCACGCATGCCTGGGCCAGGGCCAGCCGCGCCTCGGGCATGCCGACCAGCTGCACGGTCTGCGCGGCGGCCACCGCCACCGGCAGCGCCGTCGGGTCGGCCATCCCGACGTCCTCACTGGCGTGCACCACCAGCCTCCGGGCGATGAACCGCGCGTCCTCGCCGGCCACGATCATCCGGGCCAGGTAGTGCAGGGCGGCATCGACGTCGGAGCCGCGGATGGACTTGATGAAGGCGCTGATCACGTCGTAGTGCTGGTCGCCGGCCCGGTCGTAGCGCACCGCCGCCTCCTCGACCACCGTGCGCACGATCTCCGTGTCGATCTCCAGCGTGTCGATCTCCGGCGCGTCCCGCTCCGGCGGGTCACCCTCCGACAGGTCCCTCTCCGGTGAGTTCCCGTCCGGCGGGTTCCCGTCCGGCGGGTCGGTCCCGGGCTGGCCGCCGCGCAGCGCCGAGACCGCGTCGGCGGCCGCCTCCAGCACGGTCAGCGCCCGCCGGGCGTCTCCGGCGGACAGCCGGACCAGCTGCGCTCTGGCCTGGTCGGTGAGGGTGAACCGTCCGGCCAGGCCCCGAGGGTCGGCCACCGCCCGGTCCAGCACGGCGGCGACATCGTCATCGGTGAGCGATTCCAGCTTGAGCACGAGTGAGCGCGACAGCAGCGGGCCGACCACGCTGAACGACGGGTTCTCGGTGGTAGCGCCGACCAGCAGCACCACCCGGTCCTCCACGGCGCCGAGCAACGCGTCCTGCTGGGTCTTGGAAAACCGGTGCACCTCGTCGATGAACAGCACGGTGCGCTGCCCGGTGCGCTCCAGCCGCCGGCGCGCGTCGTCGATCACCGCGCGCAGGTCCTTCACCCCTGAGGTCAGCGCGGAGAGCGCGACGAACCGCCGCCCGTCGGAGCGCCCGTTCGCCGTCAGCGGGGTGTTCGCCATCAGCCGCGCGATGGTGGTCTTCCCCGTGCCCGGCGGGCCGAAGAGCAGTACCGACGCCGGCGCGGCGCCCTCCACCAGCCTGCGCAGCGGCGCGCCCGGGGCCAGCAGATGGCGTTGCCCCAGCACCTCGTCCAGCGTGCGGGGCCGCATCCGTACCGCCAGCGGTGATCCGATCGGCGCCCCCTCCGCGTCGTTCGCGAGGTGCTCGCCCCCGAGCCGATCGTCGCGGTGTTCGTCGGGAGGGTCCAGCTCGAACAGCCCATCAGCGCCTGTCACGGAGACCGACGCTATCGGTCGACCGATCGGCACACAGCACGCACGCGGCCCGCACAGCGTCGACGGCAGATGGGTTCGGTGCGCTCGCCGCTACGTGGCGACCGGCCGAGGGGCACACCATGGCTGTTCGATCTTGCGATCAGAGCCACCAGGTGCGTTGATCACGAACCGGGTCGGACCCGCCGGAGGGCTCCCGTCCTCCGGCGGTTCGGTCGCCCGACGAACGGTCGTCAGGCCAGGTTGAGGAACGTCAACGCCTGGAAGACTCCGACGGCCATCAGTGCGAGCGCCGCCATGCCGACCGCCAACAACGCCTCCTTCCAGAAGGCGACCAGCGATACGAGGGCCACCGCCGAGAGCATCAGTTGCGGGGTCATGTCCTCACCTCCGTCGGTCAACCAGTGCTTCCGCTCCCCCGAGCGGACACCTGCCAGTGTGGCAGCGAGTGCACTCCGCTCATAGAGGTGTTTTCGTCTGTATCGTTAACTCTTGCCTAAGAAGATTTCTCACCCAAGCGAGTGCTTACTCTCGGTGAGGAGAAGGAGTACGGTCTGCTGGTGCATCTCGTCGCGGACATGCCGGCGGCCCGGATGGCCAGCCGGGGGCTGATGGATCTCCGGGTGGCCCGCAAGGTCGCCGCGCTCACCGGTGTCGCCGGCCCCGCCGACGGCAGCGAGGACGCCGGCGGCGGCCAGGCCTGGCTGGCCGACCACCGCCTGCTGACCATGACCGAGCTGATCCTGGGCGCCCCGGTTCGCGGCACGCCCCCCCGCGCCGGGGTGACCGACAACGGCGCGTTCGTCCGGGACGGCCGACGGTTCGCCCCGGCACCGGACACCGCGGTGGAGTACCAGCCCATACCCAACGTCGCACTCAGCCGATACGGCCCGGACACCAAGGCCGCCCTGGTCCTGACCGGGGCCAACCGGGTCCTCGAGCCGGTCACCGACGCCGTACAGCACGCGATGGCGCACATCCTGGGTCACACCGACGACCCGCTGCTGGTGCTGGCCGTCGCGCAGTGCCTGCTGCAGGAGGTCTTCCAGGCGCAACCGGTGCTGGTGCTCAACGCGATACAGGCCGGTCTGATCCAGCGGGCGCTCATGCTGTCGGCCGCGGTCACCGAGGCCGACCCCGGCGGGCCGCGGTCGCTGGCCCGGGTCGAGTTCGGCTGGCAGGACGAACCCGAGTCACCACCAGAGGATGTGGACCTCACCGCGCGGCTGTGGGACTCGCTGGTGGCGCCGGGCACCCTGTTCGACTCGCTGGGCCAGCAGCTGTCCCCGGCCGGCTCGACGCCCTACCTGCGACCCCGCCCGCTGTCCGAGTTCGAGCAGGACGGCCTGCACGGCAGCACCGGGGACGCCGAGGCCCGCCGACGGCTGGTGGTCCAGCTGCGGGACAGCAGCGAGGCCCAGCTGGCGCACAGCGCGCCCGGCACCGCCCGCTGCCGGCTGTGGGTGCGCCGCCCGTCCGGCCGCAACCCCTACGTCGACGTGGTCGTCCCCCGCCAGCGGCAGATCGAGGTCATGCTGGCGACGCTCGCGCACCGGCTGGTCGACGGGCTGCCCAGCCATCCGCACGCCGAGGTGCACCCGCTGCGGCTGCCCGAGCCGGACCCCGCCCGGTGGCGGCGGGAGAGCCTGCTGCGCCGGCGCGCGGTGCTGCTGGCGCACTACTACGCGATCCGGGCCGCCGGCTGGCTCGCCGGGATGACCGCCCTGGACCGGCGTCGCGACCGCGGGTCCTGCGCGCGGCAGTGCGGCGCGCTCGTCGAGGCCGCCCGCGACCTGCTCGACGAGGACGACCCGCTGCGCACCCAGCTCAGCGTCTTCGGGCTGGGTTACCTGCTGCGCTACGAGGTCACCCGCGGTGGCACCGCCGGGTTCTATCCCGAGCTCGCCGACGCGGTCGATCGGATGATCGAGCGGGCCGGCCACGACGGACCCGGCCGGGCCGCGGTGCTCGAACAGCTGGAGATGGTGCTCTACGACCTGAACAGCGCCCGCCGCGCGGCGGCCTGGCACCACCTCGAGCAGCCCCGGCCGGCGGCGCTGACCGCCGACATGCGCCGCTGGTGGGCGACCGCCCGGGAACTGCGCGACCAGCTGATCGACGACGAGCGGGAGCGCACCTACCTCGACCACGACTACGCGGCGTTCCTGATCGAGTCCGCGGACCCGGCGGAGGTGCTGGCCGGGTTGGAGCTGCTGCGCGAGGTCACCCCCGAGCGCGAGCGCGCCGCCCGACGGGAGGGCCGCTGGAGCAGTCTGCGGGTGGCCTACCGAAGCTACCTACGTGGTCTGGCCACGGCACTGGACGAGCGGCTGGACGAGCGGACGACGGGGTCGCCGGACCCGGTGCGGGCGGCCGACTGGGCGAGGCAGGCCGTGCAGATCGCCGACCGGGTCCGCGAGCACCCGGAGACGGATACCTACCTGCGCCGGCGGGCCGACACCGGTCCGGGCGGGCCGGCCGTCGCGCTGGACCTCGCGGTGTTCGCCCTGCTGCTCGACCTGGCAGCCGCCCGGGTCGCCGCGGTGCTCAGTGGCGGGCTGGACCCGGACGAACGGCACCGGGCCGAGGTCGGCGCCGAGGACGCGGTGCGCGAGGTCAACGCCTATCTGGCCGCCGTGCGCCGAGGCGACGACTCCCCGGAGTCGCTGACCACCCTGCGGATGCCGCTGGCCCAGGCCGAGGCGCTCACCCGGCACTGGTCGGATGGAGCGCGACGGGCCGGAGGCGGCTCGGGTTAGGGTCGCAGGGTGCGCGAGATCCTGGAGATACTCAGCCGCGACGGGCACGCCACCGTCGAGCGGATCGCGACCATGACCGGTCTGCCGGAGGACGTGGTCACCGAGCGGATCAGCGCGTGGGAGTCCGAGGGCGTGATCCGTCGCTACAAGGCGGTGGTGGACTGGGACCGGTTCGACCAGTCCGCCCCGGGCGACTCCGAGGAGGTGATCACCGCGTTCATCGACGTGTCGCTGGACCCTGCGCGCGGTGTCGGGTTCGACGACGTGGCGGCGCGGATCTCCCGGTTCCCCGAGGTCCGCTCGGTGTACCTGGTTTCGGGCAGCCAGGATCTGCGGTGCACGGTGATCGGCAGCAGCCTGCGTGAGGTCAGCGACTTCGTCGCACGGAAGCTGTCCACGATCGACCGGGTCCGGGCCACCGCCACCCACTTCGTGCTCAAGACCTACAAGCGCGACGGCGACGCCTTCCTCGAGCCGGAGGCCGACCATCGCCTGCCGGTCATGCCGTGAAGCCGCTCAACAGCGTCATCTCGGCCTGCCCGCCCTCGGGTATCCGACGGTTCTTCGACATCGCCGCGCAGATGGACGATGTCATCTCGCTCGGCGTCGGCGAGCCGGACTTCGTCACGCCGTGGCGGGTCCGGGAGGCCGGCATCTGGGCGCTCGAGCACGGCGCCACCACCTACACCTCGAACGCGGGGCTGTTGCGGCTGCGCGAGCTGATCTGCGCGGAGCTGGCCGGCCGTTACGGCGCGGAGTACTCCCCCGACGGCGAGTGCGTGATCACCGCAGGGGTGTCCGAGGGACTGGACCTGGCCCTGCGGGTGCTGCTGGAGCCCGGCGACGAGGTGATCGTGCCGGAACCGTGCTACGTGGCCTACCAGCCGTGCGTGTCGTTTGCCGGCGGCCGGCCGGTCCCGGTTCCCACCCGTGCCGAGGACGGCTTCCGGCTGCGCACCGACGTGATCGAGGCCGCCGTCACGCCGCGCACCAAGGCGATCCTGATCGGGTCCCCGGCCAACCCGACCGGCGCGGTGCAATCCCGCCACGATCTCGCTGCCCTGGTCGGTCTCGCGGTCCGGCACGATCTCTACCTGATCTCCGACGAGATCTACGACCGGCTGACCTACACCGGTCCGCACGTCTGCCTGCCGTCGCTGCCCGGGGCCCGGGACCGCACCGTGCTGCTCGGCGGGTTCTCCAAGGCGCATGCGATGACCGGCTGGCGGGTGGGCTACCTCTGCGCGCCGACGGCCATCGCGGAGCTGGCCCTGCGGATGCACCAGTACACGATGCTGTGCGCTCCGCACGTCTCCCAGCTCGCCGCGGTGGAGGCACTCACCGCCGCCGGCGACGACGTCGAGGAGATGGTCGCGGACTACGACCGCCGACGGCGGGTGTTCGTCAAGGGGCTGCGCGAGACCGGCCTGGACTGCCCCGAACCCGGTGGGGCGTTCTATGCGTTCCCGTCGATCCGGTCCAGCGGGCTGGACTCCGAGACGTTCGCCGAACGGTTGCTGCACCGCCACCGGGTGGCCGTGGTGCCGGGCAACGTGTTCGGGAAACCTGGTGAGGGCCACATCCGCTGCTCGTACGCGACCGCCCTACCGTTGCTGGAGGAGGCGCTCGACCGGATCGGGCGGTTCCTTCGGGAGTGTTCGGCCTAACGGATGGGGCCGGCCGATAGATTGGCCATCGTCGGCTCCAGCGCCGCCGTCGTCGGTGGGCGCCGTCGTATCGAGTCAGCAACCGGAGATGGGGGAATCCCGCGTGCCTGACCCTGATGCCGCGTGGAACCGTGTCGAGCCCGGGCCCGACGGCCGATGGCGGCAGTTCACCTCGTCGCTGCCGATGCGTACCGCCCTGCTCGCGGTCGCGGCGGTCTGGGTGCTGGGCGCGGTGTGGTCCTTCCAGGAGCAGACCGAGTTCGCGACGGCGAAGGGCTTCGCGTTCCCCCACCTGTTGCCACTGGTCATCGACGGTTTCGCGATCGCGATGGCCGGCGTGGCGTGGGCGGCCTCGCTCGACGCCCGGCCGGCGATCGCCGCCCGGCTGGCCACCGTGGTCGCGGTCGCCGCGTCCTCGGCGAGCAACGGCGCCTGGGCGTTCATCCGGTCCAACCAGGACCTGGTGGCGGTGGTGCTCGGGGTCGCGGTGCCGATCGCGGCCAACCTGGCGTTCGAGGTGCTGCTGGCCGAGCTACGTCGTCAGGTGCAGCGCCGCCGGGGTCTGCCGCCGCCGGTGGCCATTCCCTATCCGCGGCTGCTCCGGTTCGCGCTGGCCCCGATCCGCACGTTCACCGAGTGGCGCCGGACGGTGCTGGAGCTCACCGCGATGGAGCACGCGGTGGCCCGCTCCGCGACCGCGGCGTCACCGGACCAGGCACACGCCCGGCCGCAGGGGCCGAACCCGACCGCGACGACGCCCGAGATGGCGGACCCCGAGACCACCACCGCCGCGCTGTCCAGCACCCACGACTTCGGCGGTACCAGTCATGGGCCCACACCGTCCAGACCTGCGGCGGTGGGGCGGGCAACGTCAAACAACCTCCACCCGGGACCATCCCCCGCCGGGCCGGCACCTATCGACTCAGCCCCCGCCGCAACGGCCCCCGCCGCACCGGCCCGCCGCAACGGGTCGGCGGGCGGGGTGCTTCCGGCCGCGAGCACCCCAGTCGGCGGTCCGTCGGCCAGCGGTACGTCGACCGGCGGTACGTCAGCCACAGCCGCGAGTCCGGGGCGTGCCGCACCCGAAACCGGTGACCCGTCGAACGACGCCGCCGCGGATTCCCCGAACGGTCAGTCGAACGGCGGTCGCCGGACCGTCGACCAGCGGGTGGAACTGCTGGCCCGGCACCTGGCCTCCACCGAGGACGCCGGGGAGTTCACCGGGGAGATGGTCGGACCGCTGCTCGGGATCGACGTCGCGCCCCGTACCGGGCGGCGGCTGCTCGGGCAGGCGCGCGAACTGGTCAGCCGGCGCGCCCAGGAGGCCGGCAGCGACCCGGAACTCAACGTGATCGGCGGACGCTGACCAGGTTGGTCGGCTCGGGGGCCGCAGGCGGTCGGCCCGGGCATCGCGCACGCGCCCGACCATCGGGCCCGACCATCGGGCCCGACCATCAGGCCCGACCATCGGGCCCGGGCGTCCCGCACGGCGATCGAGAGCGCGTAGGGCACCAAGTCGCGTCCCCGCCGCCACAGCCATGGCACGCCCTTGCACAGCAGCCACCCCAGGTGGTGGGCGGCGGTGACCTGCCGGCCACCGCCCGGAGCCAGGCTTACCGGATACGGAACCGCGAATCCCTCGGCACGGGCCATCTCGGCGAAGTGGCTGGCCAGCAGGCGATGGCCCAGTTCTGAGGGGTGCAACCGGTCCACGCTCCAAGACGAACGGTCGTATCCACCGGGCATGGTGTGCAGGTCGAGGCAGCCGATGCCGTGCCGGGCGACCACCGCGTCGGTGACCGCGTTCAGCTCGGCGATCCGGTCGCGCAGCGCCCGCCGCAGGGATCCCGGTAGCCAGAACACCGCGCTGTGGTCGTGGAACCGGACGGTCAGCACCGTGGCACCCACCGCCCGCAGCGACCCGACCACGGCGTTGTAGTCCTCGAACAGCTGGGCCACGTCGAAGTCCGCGCGAAGGGTGTCGTTCATCCCCACCAACAGAACCGCGAGGTCTGGGCGCATCCGCAGGGCGTCGGCGAGCTGGTCGCGGCGCACGCACGCCATCCGGGCACCGGGGAAGGAGAGGTTGGCGTAGCGCACCGTGCCGGGCTCACCGAGGGAGTCCATGAGCAGCGGTCCGAATCCACGCCAGCCACCCTCGGGCCGGGGGTCACCCATGCCGACCGGGGTGGAGTCACCGAGCAGGGCCAGGGTCCGCACCGCGCGCACGGGTGCGCCGGCGGCCGGTGAAACCAGGATCTCCGCTGTCACGAGTGCACGATCACCGGCCCCGGCTATCGCCGGGAGGAGCCCCGATGACGGGTCGGGAACCGCTTGCCTAATCCTCGGTGCGGGCGCGGAACGCCGGGAACAGCGGCAGCTCGGCGGGCGCGTCGCCCAGCCGGGTGTGCAGCGCCGCGACGATCGCCTCGGCCAGCTCCACGGTGGCCGGGCGGCCACCGAGTTCGGCCTCGCGGGCCAAGCCCCGCCAGTAGTGCGCCAGCGCGAGCAGCGCCCGGGGCGAGCGGGCGGCGTCCCGGCCGATCAACCCGTCGGCGGCCAGCCCGGGCGGCAGCAGCAGCATCGTGCTCAGCCACACCCAAAGAATCTGCGCGTCCAGCAGGCGGGCCACCATCCGCCGGGGATCTTCCAGGTCCGGCCAGATCGACCGCACCTCCGGCCACCAGGCGGCCAGCATCGCCTCCGACATGCCCGGCGGCAGCGCGAAGCTGCTCTCGCAGGCCGGGAACGGCACCCGGGCGTAGGCCGCGTCGAGCGCGACGTCCCGGAAGCAGCCCCACTCGAAGTCGACGAACCGCACGCCGCGGCTGGTCACCAGGTTGTTGTCCGGGCAGCTGTCGGACGGGCTGAACGCCCGGTACCGGGTGCCACCCAGCAGCCGTACCACGGCGTGCGCCTCACCGGCGGCGGCCGCGCTGACCGTCACTCCGAGACCGCCCGACACCAGCTCGGGCACCACGGCCAGCGCGGTGCGCGCCTCGTCGGCCATCGGGTCGCGCCACGCCCGCACCCCGAGCCGACGCAGCAACGCGCCGAAGTCGTGTTCCCGGCCGGCGGTCACCGCGTGCATCCGGCCGAGCGCGCGGGCCCAGGCCAGCAGGCAGCGCTCGGCGGCCTCGGCGTCGTTGCCGAACAGCTTGTCCGCCAGGGTGGCCGCGCGGCCGAGGTCCTCGAGCACGAGCAACCGGTGGTCGTTGTCGTACGCGATCAGGGCCGGGGCCGGGCGGCAGTCGCCGGTGAGCGCGGTGAACAGCTGGCTGCTGGCCGCCTCGAACCGGAACCGGTCGGCCCGGCCGGGCGTCGCGTCCCGCTGGTAGTGCTTGACCACCAGGTTTCGCGGCAGCCCGAACGGGTTCTCCGCGACCCGGGTCCGCACCACCACCGACCGCTCGCTGCCACCGAGGTCTTCCGGGTCGGCGAGGGTGACCGTGGCGCCGTAGCGGCGGGTGAGCAGCTGCTCAGCCAGGCGCAATGCGCGCACCGCCGCCTCCGGCGGCACCGCCGCCTCGGCCGACCGGCTGCTGGTGATCGGGCGAGTCATCGCTGTCGACCCTACCCGCACCGACCGCCTGGTATGTATCGCCGAACGCGCGAAGGTCACCGCTCACCGCGGCGGGCGGCCCGGTGGTCGCGCGGTCGGGATCAGCCCTCGGACAACCGCCGGGTCGCGGCGCCGGGACGCCTGGTGGCCGGGTTCAGCCACAGCACGGCCAGCGCGGCGAGCACGATACCGACGATGTTCACCGTCAACTGGAGCAGCGACTCCAGAGCCCGCTCCCATTCCGACTCGACCGCCGCCACCGCGACGAACGCGGCAGCCGGCACGGTGGTCACCGAGATGAACACCCCGACCAGCGCACTGGACTTGGCCGAGGTGAGGGACAGGATGCCGGCCGCTCCGGCCAGCACTGCCACGATGAACGAGAACGGCCCCACCTCGTAGATGAAGTCGACCTGCCCGGCGTTGACGATGTCCGACAGCTTCAGCATGCCGGTGGCGTGAAACGCCAGGGCAGCCAACGCGGTGACCACCATCGCGACCGGGAACCCGACGGCCAGCGCGAACCCGGCCCGACGGATCAGGTCGGCCCGGCGCAGCACGATGCCCACGGCGAGCGCCGCCAGCGGGCCGAACTCCGGGCCGAGCACCATCGCCCCCACCACGGTCACCGGAGAGTCGGTGATCGCGCCGATCGCGGCCAGCAGGCAGGCGATGGTCAGGAAGGCCAGAAAGCTGACGGTCAGCCGGGAGTCCTCCCCGGTACGGGCCAGCAACTCCTCCCAGATCACCGCGTCGGCGGGGTCGCCGGGCACCGCCTCCTCAGCCGCGTCGGCCGAGTCGGACAGCGCGGTGTCGATCACCTCGAGGGTGATACCGCCGCAGTGGTCCACCCCCAAACCGGTCAGCCCGGCCAGCAGCCGGTCGGCGCACTCCCGGGTGACCACCGCCTCCAGCACGTCGCCGGCTGGTCGGAGCGCGGCCCCGGGCAGCAACGTGATGTGGGTGGCGCCCGGTTCGGCCAGCAGCAGTTCGCGGACCTGGTCGGTGTGCTCGGCCGGGCTGAGCACCCGCAGGTGCAGCACGGTCACCTGGTCCCGGTCGGGTCGGCTCCCTGGGATGCGACCCCCACCGGGGCGGTCGGGCCGGCAGCGGCCTTACCGGTCACCGCGGATGCGGCGTCGATACCGGCCTCCTTGCGCTGCTCGGCGGTGATCGGCGCCGGCGCGGCGGTGAGTGGGTCGTAGCCGCCGCCGCTCTTCGGGAACGCGATCACCTCGCGTAGCGAGTCGGCGTGCGAGAGCAGCATGCAGACGCGGTCCCAGCCGAAGGCGATGCCACCGTGCGGCGGGGGGCCGTAGGCGAACGCGTCGAGCAGGAAGCCGAACTTCTCCCGTTGCTCGGCCTCGTCCATGCCGAGCAGGGAGAACACCCGTTCCTGCACGTCGGAGCGGTGGATACGGATCGACCCGCCGCCGATCTCGTTGCCGTTGCAGACGATGTCGTAGGCGTACGCCAACGCCCGGTCGGGCGCCTGCTCGAACCGGTCGGCCCAGTCGGCGTTCGGCGAGGTGAACGGGTGGTGCACCGCGGTCCAGCCCAGCTCGACACCCTTGTCGTCGCGAATCCGCTCGAACATCGGCGCGTCCACCACCCACACGAACGACCAGGCGCTCTCGTCGACCAGGCCGCACCGTCGGGCGATCTCGCCGCGGGCTGCACCGAGCAGGGCCCGGGCGTCGCTCGGGTGGCCGGCGGCGAAGAACACGCAGTCGCCCGGGCCGGCCCCGACCGCCTTGGCCAGGCCGTCGCGCTCGGCCTCGGCAAGGTTCTTGACCACCGGACCACGCTCGTCGAGCGAGCCGTCCTCGCCGATGAGCACGTAGGCCAGGCCGCGGGCGCCACGCTGCTTGGCCCATTCCTGCCAGGCGTCCAGCTGGCGCCGGGCCTGCGAGGCACCCCCGGGCATCACCACGGCGCCCACGTACGGGTTCTGGAACACCCGGAACCCGGTGTCGGCGAAGTACTCGGTCAGGTCGGTCAGCTCGACCTCGAAGCGCAGGTCGGGCTTGTCGCTGCCGTACCGGGCCATCGACTCGGCGTAGGTCAGGCGTGGTATCGGCAGGGGGATCTCGTGGCCGGCCAGCTCCTTCCACAACGCGGCGGTGACGGCCTCGCCGAGCTCGATGACGTCGTCCTCGGTGACGAAGCTGGCCTCGATGTCCAGCTGGGTGAACTCCGGCTGGCGGTCGGCGCGGAAGTCCTCGTCCCGATAACAGCGAGCGATCTGGTAGTACCGCTCCAGCCCGGCCACCATGAGCAGCTGCTTGAACAGCTGCGGGCTCTGCGGCAGCGCGTACCAGGAGCCGGGCCGCAGCCGGGCGGGAACCAGGAAGTCCCGCGCGCCCTCGGGGGTGGACCGGGTCAGCGTCGGGGTCTCCACCTCCGTGAAGTCACGAGCATGGAGCACCTCACGGGCGATCCGGTTGGCCTCGCTGCGCAGCTTCAGCGCGGCGGTCGGACCGGCCCGGCGCAGGTCGAGGTAGCGGTGCTTGAGGCGCACTTCCTCGCCGACGTCGGTGTGCTCGTCGAGCGGGAACGGCAGCGGGGCGGACTCGCTGAGCACGGTCAGCTGGTCGGCGGTGACCTCGATGGCGCCGGTGGGCAGCTCGGGGTTCTCGTTGCCCGCCGGGCGGACGGCGACCTGCCCGGTGACCTGAACGCAGAACTCGGCGCGCAACCGGTGCGCCCGCTCGGCCATCTCACCCTCGCGGAAGACCACCTGGGCCACGCCGGAGGCGTCCCGCAGGTCGATGAAGATCACCCCACCGTGATCGCGTCGGCGGGCCACCCAGCCGGCCAGGGTCACGGAGCTACCTGCGTGCTCGGCGCGCAGCGCGCCGGCGGAGTGCGTACGAATCACCCGGGTGAGGCTAGTCGCCCGCTCCTGGCGACCCACTCCCCGGCCACACCGCGGGCGAATGAATGGGCCCGTTGTCCCTCAGCGGATCGCTCTGACGGCACCTGCGCCCGCGCATTCGCCACTCAGCACCGGGTGCGCGCTCAGCCCGAACGGTCCGGACCGGCCCGCTCCAACTCGATCCGCAGCAGCACCCGGCGCTCACGCTCCATTGCCGCCCGGTAGTCGGCCCAGTCGGGATGCTCACCGGAGACCCGCCGGTAATAGTCCTCCAGGCCGGGCATCGCCTCGGGCAGCGACACCACCTCGGTGCGGCCCTCCAGCTGCACCCAGCGGCCGAAGAACTCGTCCGGGAACACGCACAGCCAGACCCGTGGGTCGCGGCGCAGGTTGCGCACCTTGAACGCGGTCTCCCGGCTGCTGACCAGGACCCGGCCGTCCTCGGCGACGCAGGCCGCGACCGGCGACATCTGCGGGCTGCCGTCCTTGCGCATGGTCGCCAGCACCGCGTGATGCTGGGCGCGGACCACGGCGCGCGCCTCGTCAAGATCCATGCCTCCAGGTTACGCCCGTCACAGCAGCCGGAGCTGCGTCCCGGAGGTCACCCCCGGATCGGGCACTCCGGGCAGGCTCCCGCCCGGCCAGCTGCCCTCGCGGTCGCCGGGCAGCCCGCGCTGGGCCGCGCTCCTGGTCAGCCCGTGGCGGCGCAGCAGCGGCCGCACCCGCGCGGCCAGCGCGTCGCGGTAGCGGCGGTCGACGTAGGCGCCGCGGCCGTACAGCCGCCGATAGGGCTCGACCAGGGGTGGGTACTCCCGGGCCAGCCAGGCCAGGAACCATTCCCGGGTGCCAGGACGCAGGTGCAGCGGGAGGACGGTGGCGCCGGAGGCGCCGGCGCCGGCCACCTCGGCCAGCAGCGCGTCCAGCGCCTCGTCGGAGTCGGTGAGCAGCGGCAGAACCGGCGCGACCATCACCCCGCAGCGCAACCCGGCGTCGGTGATCCGCCGGACGAGGTCCAGCCGGGCCACCGGGCTGGGCGTGCCGGGCTCCAGCCGGGCCTGCAACTCCCGGTCGGCCAGGGCGATCGACACGCCGAGACCCACCCGAACATCGGCCGACGCCGCCACCAGCTCCGGAAGGTCCCTGGCCAGCAGGGTGCCTTTGGTGAGCACCGAGAACGGGGTGCCGGAGCCCGCAAGCGAGCCGATCACCCCGGGCATCAGCCGGTACCGCCCCTCGGCCCGCTGGTAGGGGTCGGTGTTCGTGCCCATCGCCACCGGCTCGCGGCGCCAGCGCGGCGCCGAGAGCTCACGGCGTAGCACCCGGGCCACGTTGACCTTTACCACGACCTGCCGGTCGAAGTCGTCTCCGGCGTCCAGATCGAGGTAGGTGTGCGTGTTGCGCGCGAAGCAGTTGTGGCTGACCACCCCATTCGCGATGAAGTCACCGGTGCCGGTGGTGAGGTCGTACATCGGCAGATCGACCCCGAGTGATTCGATAGCCACGATCCGCAGTTCGGCATCGTTCTTGATCGCCTCTCCCGCGATGCAGCGCTTCCGGGTGATGGCCGGATCGATCGTGTGGAACAAGCGTGCCCGGGCAACCTGGCCGCCGAGCAGTCTGACCGTGCGTACGCCCTCCGGCGCTATGACGTCCTCGATCCACCGGAAACCCAGCCTGGTCAATGCCTCCTGCGTCCAACCGATGATCTCGGGATCCGAGTTGTGGACGCGTACGACGCCCCCCGAGCAACTCCCTTCGGCATCGAACACGCCAGCAAGGAATCCCTTCGTCCAGTCTTCGTCGGCTCGGGTCGGCCAGCAGATCAGATTGCCCACCGCGTCGAACGCGGCGCGCGAGGAGTTCCGGATGCCGGTCATGGGCCGACGGGTAGCACCTGCCCGCGAGAGCTCGAACTCCTTGGTGGGGATACCGAACGAACCAAGATAATCTTGGGAGCGACTGACTCCGTCATGGTCGGCCAACGCCAATCGGAACCGGCACCCGTAATCGGGTGCCCGCCCCGGTCGCTCGTAGCGGTAACTGCCCAGGTGGGCATCGCGCCGAATCATCCCGGTCAGATATCCGCGCCGATAGCTCTCGGTGTGTACCGGGGCCGAAGCGAACCGGCCCGTGCCGAGCATGGAGTCGTTGGTGGTCAGGTAAGGCCGTCGGTGACGCCCATTCGTCGCACCGGTGACATGCTTCCAGCCTCGCTCGGTGAGAAAGCGGTGCTCACCGCTGGCCACCAACTCGGTACCGTCGGCCAGCGCCACCCGAAACGCCGGCTTCACCGTGGACCAGTGCGCCAGCACGGTCGTGCGCACGTACCGCTGGTGGGAGCCGATCCGCTCGGTTCCGTAGATCTCGTCACCGACCCGCAGCTCCGCGATCGGGCGGGCGCGGCCGTTCGTCAGGAGAACCGGCGTCTCGCCGACTACGCAATACACGCACGCATGACTACAACCCCGGTAGGGGTTGATCGTCCAGCTGAACGGCATCGACGAACCGCCGGGCACCTTGTTCAGCGCCGAACGGGCCTCCACCTCGTGGAACACCATGCCGGCGAACTCCGGCGGCCGCACAGTGCGCAGCAGACCCCGCATCCCGGGCAGCACCCGGTCGTCGCCGACTGCGTCCTCCCGTACCTCCTGACCGCCCCAGCGCACACCGTATTCGAACATATGTTCGCGTTCCGGTCAAGCGACGCGATCGGTCCCGCTGGCCTGGTGGGACCGACGCGCTGCGCTGAGCCGCTGGAGCACTGGCAGGATCACCGCATGGGACGCCACGGTCAGGGCAGTCGGAGCGGGCCCCCGCGGGTGGACCCGCGGGCCCCTGGGGTCCCGGACCTCCTGCCGACGACCGGCCACGGGCACGGGCATGGCCACGGGCCGGTGGCGCCAGCCGGGCAGCGGGTACGGGTGCTGCTCGCCGTGCTGCTGGTGCCGTGCGCGCTGGCCAGCCTGCTCGGGGCGGTGCTGCTCTACCCGTTCGGCGCCTCCCCCGAGCCGGCCGGCGGCACCGACGTCCAGCGCGTCCGGGCCGAGGTGGCCGCGATCACCGCCGCCGACTGCAGCGCGGGCCAACCCGCCTCGGACCCGTCCCAGCGCCGGTGTGTCGCGCTGAGCCTGCTGATGTCCGACGGCCCGGCGGCCGGTCGCGGGCTGGTCAGCGTGGTGCCGGTGGAGCCGAGCAGCCCGCGGTTCACCGTCGGGGACGAGGTGATCCTCGCCTACGCCGGCGGCGACCCGGCCAGCAGCGAGTCGTACACGGTCACCGACTTCCAGCGCGGCGGCTCGCTGTGGCTGCTGGGGCTGCTGTTCGCCGGGGCAGTCCTGCTGCTGGGGCGCTGGCGGGGACTGGCCTCGCTGGTCGCGCTCGGAGTCAGCTTCGTGGTGCTGCTGACGTTCGTGCTGCCGGCCATCCTGGACGGGCGCAACCCGCTGGCGGTGGCGGTGGTCGGCTCCTGCCTGATCATGTTCGCGGTGCTCTACCTCAGCCACGGGTTGTCCGCGCGGACCTCGACGGCGGTGCTGGGAACCCTGGTCAGCCTGGCACTGATCGGTGCGCTGGGCTCGGTGTTCGCCGCGGCCAGCCGGCTGACCGGCCTGGACGACGAGACGCAGAACCTGGTGGCCTCGCTGGGCGCCGGCGCGACGATCGACCCGAGGGGGCTGCTGCTGGCCGGGTTCGTGATCGGCGCCCTCGGGGTGCTGGACGACGTGACGGTCACCCAGACCAGCGCGGTATGGGAGCTGCGCCGAGCCAACCCCGCGCTGGGCGCGGCCGGGTTGTTCACCTCGGCGATGCGGATCGGGCGCGATCACGTGTCCTCGGCGGTGAACACGCTGGTCCTGGCCTACGCCGGGGCCTCGCTACCGCTGCTGCTGCTGTTCGTGGTGGCCGGTCGGGACATCGGCGACACCCTGACCACCCAACGGGTGGCCACCGAGCTGGTCCGCACCCTGGTCGGCAGCATCGGGCTGGTCGCGTCGGTGCCGATCACCACCGGGGTGGCCGCGCTGGTCGCCAGCCGAGAGGACGTCGCGCCGCTGGACCGGTGAGCCGGCGCACGGTGATCGCCGCGCCGGCGGTGACCACGTCGCGGCGGCCGCCGGCGCGGTGACTAGGCTGCGGCGTTGCCGATCCAACTGGGCCCGCCCACCGCGACGGGCCTCGCCAGCCACGGGAGGACCCCGCCGGTGTCGACCAACCAGCAGCGCCGTGAGGCCGCCAAGCGCAAGCTCGAGCGCCAGCAGCAGAAGCGCGGCCAGCGCGACCAGCGGCGCAAGCGGGTGGCGGCGATCACCGCGGTGGTCATCGTGGTGGCGGTCGTCGCGGCGACGGTGGCGCTGGCCACGATCGGCACCGGCCCGAGCACCCCGCCGGGCGACACCGCCGCCTCGCCACCCACCGCCGGGACCACCGAGGCAGCGCCCCCGCCGATCGACATCCCCACCCAGCTGGCCGCACCGCTGGCCCGGCCCACGCCGTTCCCGGCCACGGTCAGCTGTGCCTACCCGCCCGACGAGCCGGCCGCGAAGCCGGTCAACCCGCCGCCGACCAGCGGAGTCTCCGCGCGGGGCAGCGTCCCGGTGTCGCTGGCCACCACCGCCGGACAGATCGACCTGGTACTCGACCGCGCGCTCGCGCCGTGCACGGTCAACAACTTCATCAGCCTCGCCCAGCAGGGTTACCTCACCGGCACCACCTGTCACCGGCTCACCACCGGTCCCGGCCTGCAGGTGCTGCAGTGCGGCGACCCGACCGGCACCGGCAGCGGCGGCCCCGGGTACCGGTTCGCCGACGAGACCTTCCCGGAGCTGACCTACGGCCGGGGCCAGATCGCCATGGCCAACGCGGGGCCGGACACCAACGGCAGCCAGTTCTTCATGATCTACGGAGACGCATCCGGGCTGTCGCCGGACTACACCGTCTTCGGCACCATCGCTCCGGCGTCGCTCGGTGTGCTGGACACCGTCGCCCGTAATGGACTCGAACCGGGACGCGGCAGCGGCGACGGCCGCCCGCGCACCGAGGTGACCATCACCGCCGCCAAGGTCGGCTGACCTCCCGCGCCGCACACCTCCCGCGCCGCCGCACACTTCCATGGGCCGCCGCGCGTCCCGCACGGCGGGCGACGAGCCCATGAGGTGTGCGGCGCCGGCGGGTCACCGGGGGTACGGACGCGGCGGTCAGGAGGCGGAGGTCACCCGGTAGACGTCGTAGACCCCCTCCACGTTGCGGACCACCCGCAGCAGGTGGCCGAGGTGTTTGGGGTCGCCCATCTCGAAGGCGAACCGGGAAACCGCTACCCGGTCGCGCGAGGTGGTCACCGACGCGGACAGGATGTTGACCTTCTCGTCGGCCAGCACCTTGGTGATGTCGGACAGCAGCCGGTGCCGGTCCAGTGCCTCGACCTGGATGCTGACCAGGAACATCGCGTTCGACGATGCCGACCACTCCACCTCGACCAGCCGCTCGCTCTGCCCACGCAGGTCCTCGGAGTTGGTGCAGTCCGCCCGGTGCACGCTGACCGAGCCGCTGCGGGTGACGAACCCGATGATGTCGTCGCCAGGCACCGGGGTGCAGCAGCGGGCGAGCTTCACCCACACGTCGGTCATCCCGCCGGTGTCGCCGACCACCGCCACCCCGGAGTCGCCCATGGCCCGGCGGCGTTGCACGGTGGATGGGGTGGCCCGCTCGGCCAGTTCCTCCTCGGCCTCCTCCACCCCGCCGAGCAGCGCGACCAGCCGGGCCACCACGTGCCGCGCCGAGGCGTGGTTGTCGCCCACCGCGGCGTAGAGCCCGGACAGGTCCGGGTAGTGCAGCTCGCGGGCCAGCGCGGCCATCGCGTCGGCGGACACCAGCCGCTGCAACGGCATCCCGGTGCGGCGGGCCTCCCGGGTGATGGCCTCCTTGCCGGCCTCGATCGCCTCCTCGCGGCGTTCCTTGGCGAACCACTGGCGGATCTTCGCCTTGGCCCTCGGCGAGGCCACGAACGACAGCCAGTCCTGGCTGGGCCCGGCGCCGGCGGCCTTCGAGGTGAAGATCTCGATCACCTCGCCGTTCTCCAGCTTGCGTTCCAAAGCCACCAACCGGCCGTTGACCCGGGAGCCGATGCAGCGGTGGCCGACCTCGGTGTGCACGGCGTAGGCGAAGTCCACCGGTGTGGATCCCGACGGCAGCGTGACCACGTCGCCCTTCGGAGTGAACACGAAGATCTCCCGGGTGGCCAGGTCGAACCGCAGCGACTCGAGGAACTCGCCCGGGTCGGCCGCCTCCCGCTGCCAATCCAGTAGCTGGCGCATCCACGCCATCTCGTCGACGTCCACCGCCTGGCCGGAGCCGTGGCCGGCGGAAACGCGGGACTCCTTGTAGCGCCAGTGCGCGGCGATGCCGAACTCGGCGGTGCGGTGCATGTCCTCCGTGCGGATCTGCACCTCCAGCGGCTTGCCGTCCGGGCCGATCACCGTGGTGTGCAGCGACTGGTATACCCCGAAGCGCGGCTGGGCCACGTAGTCCTTGAACCGCCCCGGCATCGGCTGCCACAGCGCGTGCACCATGCCCATCGCGGCATAGCAGTCGCGCACCTGATCGACCATGATGCGCACCCCGACGAGATCGTGGATGTCGTCGAAGTCGCGGCCCTTGACGATCATCTTGCGGTAGATCGAGTAGTACTGCTTCGGCCGGCCCTCCACGGTCGCCGCGATCCGGGCGCCCGCCAGCTGGGCGTTGACCTCCTCGATCACCTGGCGCAGGTAGGTGTCGCGGGACGGGGCCCGGTCGGCCACCAGGCGGACGATCTCCTCGTACTTCTTCGGGTGCAGGATGGCGAACGCCAGGTCCTCCAGCTCCCACTTGACCCCGGCCATGCCGAGCCGGTGGGCCAGCGGGGCGAAAACCTCCAGCGTCTCGCGTGCCTTGCGGGACTGCTGCTCGGGCCGCATGAAGCGCATGGTGCGCATGTTGTGCAAGCGGTCGGACAGCTTGATCACCAGCACCCGGGGGTCCCGGGCCATGGCCACGACCATCTTCCGGATGGTCTCGGCCTCGGCGGACGGGCCGATCTTGACCTTGTCCAGCTTGGTGACCCCGTCGACCAGGTGCGCGACCTCGTCGCCGAACTCCTTGCCGAGCTCGGCGAGGGTGTAGCCGGTGTCCTCCACCGTGTCGTGCAGCAGCGCGGCGACCAGCGTGGTGGTGTCCATGCCGAGCTCGGCGAGGATCGTCGCGACCGCCAGCGGATGGGTGATGTAGGGATCGCCGGACTTGCGCTGCTGCCCGGCGTGCCGCTCGTCGGCCACGTCGTAGGCGCGCTGCAGCAACGCCAGGTCGGCCTTCGGGTGCAGCTGGCGGTGCACCCCGGCCAGCGGCTCCAACACCGGGCGGATGACCGTGGGACGCTGGGCGGTGATCCGGCGGGCCAGGCGGGCTCGCACCCGGCGGGTGGCCGACGGCCGCTCGACGGCCTCGTCGCGGGACGGTCGGCCGGCGGCCGGTGCGGTGCCGGACGACTTGTCGGCCCGTGAGGCGTCGGCGGCCGAGGCCTCGACGGACGCGGTGGCCGCCGACGCGCGGGTGCCCCGTTCCCCGGTACTCACGACCCCACCACGTCACGAGGATACCGAGCTGTTCTCGACCTTGACAGCCGCGTCCCGCTGACGTGCGCGAATGCGCCCGGACCCCGGTGTCAGAAGGTGAACAGGGCGTGCACCGGGGTGGCGCCCAACTGGGCCCGCCCGGCGAGGGCGGCCAGCTCGATCAGCACGCCAACCCCGGCGACCGTCGCACCAACCTGCTCGATCAGCTCGCGGCTGGCCACCAGCGTTCCGCCGGTGGCCAGCACGTCGTCGACCAGGAACACCCGGCTGCCCGGCGCGAGCGCTCCGGCCGGAAGCTCCAGGGTGGCCTTGCCGTACTCCAGCTGGTACTCGCGGCTGGCCGCCACCGCGGGCAGCTTCCCTGCCTTGCGCACCGCGACCACACCCACCCCGGCGGCGTGCGCGACCGCGGCCCCGAGCAGGAAGCCCCTGGCCTCGACGCCGACCACCACGTCGGCACCCATACTCGTTCCGCTGACGCTGCTCTCGGCGCCAACACTCGTTCCGCTGACGCTGCTCTCGGTGTCGATGCTCGTTCCGCTGACGCTGCTCTCGGTGTCGATGCTCGTTCCGCTGACGCTCCTCTCGGTGTCGATGCTCGTTCCGCTGACGCTCCTCTCGGCGCCGGCCACCGGTTCGGCCATGGCGGCCACCACCGCGGCGAACGCCGCCGCGTCGGCCAGCATCGGGGTGATGTCCCGGAAGAGCACCCCCGGGCTCGGGTAGTCCGGTACGTCGTGGATCAGGCCGGCGGCCCGGCGCAGCGCGTCGCCCCGCGCCGGGTCACCCGCCACCGGGCCACCCGGTCACCGGCGGCGTTTGCCGACGGGGCGTCCGCCCATGCCGGGACGGCCCGGGCGGCGGTCCACCGGGGCCCGGTGTGGAATACCGGCGGCCGCGGCCAGGGCCCGCTCCCGGCGCAGCTCGCCGGACAGTGCGTCGTCGTCAGTGACGTCGATGCCATCAGCGTCCGGGTCGAAGCCGCCGGCCAGCTTGGCCCGCCGCTGGGCGACCTTGGCCGCCTGCTGGCGGTAGCGCTTGTCGCGCATCTTGAGGTCCACCAGGATCGGCGTGGCCAGGAAGATCGAGGACAGCGCGCCGGCCAGGATGCCGACCATCTGCACCAGCGCCAGGTCGGCCAGGGTGCCCACGCCGAGCACGCCGACGCCGACCACCAGCAGCCCGATCACCGGTAGCACCGCGATCAGCGATGTGTTGATCGAGCGCATCAGCGTCTGGTTGAGCGCCAGATTGGCGCTCTCGCCGTAGGTGCGGCGGGTCAGGCCGAGCAGGCCGCGGCCGTTCTCCTTGACCTTGTCGAACACCACGACCGTGTCGTACAGCGAGAATCCGAGGATGGTGAGCAGCCCGATCACCGTGGACGGGCTCACCTCGAACCCGACCATGGAGTAAACCCCGGCGGTGACGATCAGGTCGTGCGCCAGCGCTACGACCGCCGCGATCGCCATGTCCCGTTCGAAGTAGAACGCCAGGAACACCGTGACCAGCACCATGAACACCGCGAGCGCGATGAGCGCCTGGGTGGTGATCTCACCGCCCCAGCTGGAGGACACCGCGTCGTCGCTGATCGCCGAGATGCTCGGTTGTCCGTTCTGGCCACGGGGCTGGAAAGCGTCGAAAAGTGCCTGTTTGACCTGCACCGCCTGCTGGGCGGTGAGCGTCTCGGTGCGAATCAGCACCGCCTCAGCGGCTCCGGTGCCGACCCGCTGCACCGAGGCCGGCTCGCGGCCGACCGCCTGAGCGACGACCTCACCGATCCGTTCGTTCGTTGCGCCGGCGCTGATCCCGACGGCCGGGAACTGGATCCGGCTGCCGCCTTCGAAGTCGATGCTCAGGTTGAAGCCCTTGAACACCATCGAGGCGATGCAGATCAGCAGGAACATGCCGAAGATCTGGTACCAGCGCTTGCGGCGCCCGACGATGTCGAAGGCGCCGGTGCCGGTGTAAAGCCGAGAGAACACGTTGCCGCGCGCAGCTCCTGCCTGGGCCATCTCAGGCTCCCTTCATGGCCGCGACGGCGGCCCGGCGCCGCTCGGCGCCGATCTTGGACACCGAGCCGAGCCCGGACCAGGTGGGGCTGCTGAGCACCTTCGACTGAGAGGCGAGGGCGATCAGCGGATGGGTGACCAGGAAGACGACCACCAGGTCGAGCACGGTGGACATGCCCAGGGTGAACGCGAAGCCCTTCACCTGGCCGACGGCCAGCAGGTACAGCACCGCGGCCGCCAGGAAGCTCACCGCGTCGGCGGACAGAATCGTGCGCCGGGCTCTGACCCAGCCTCGGGGCACCGCGGCCCGGAAGCTGCGTCCCTCCCTGACCTCGTCCTTCAACCGCTCGAAGAAGATCACGAACGAGTCGGCGGTGATACCGATGGCCACGATGAACCCGGCGACTCCGGCCAGGTCCAGGGTGAACCCGATGGCGCGCCCGAGCAGGATCAGCACCGCGTAGACCACCACACCGGACAGCACCAGCGACAGGATGGTCAGCACGCCGAGAGCCCGGTAGTAGAACAGGCAGTAGACGAACACCAGCGCCAGTCCGAGTCCGCCGGCGATCAGCCCGGCCTGTAGCGAGGCCAGGCCCAGCGTGGCCGACACCGTCTGGGCGTCCGAGGTGGCGAAGGACAGCGGCAGCGACCCGTACTGGAGCACGCCGGCCAGGTCCTTGGCCTCGGCCTGGGAGAACTGGCCGCTGATCTGAGTGTTGCCGCCGAGGATCGGCTCGTTGATCGTCGGCGCGGACACCACCTGGGCATCGAGCACGAACGCCGACTGCTTGCCCACGTTGGCGGTCGTGTACTCGCCCCAGATCCGCGAACCTTCGGGCTTGAACGTCACGTTGATGACGTTTCCCGCACCCTGTGGGTCCCGGCCGGACGTCGCCGTGTCGATCTGGGTGCCCTCCAGGAACACCGGACCGAGGAGGTACTTGGTCGTCCCGTCCTGGCTGCAGGCGACCAGCGGTTTGCTCGGGTCGTCGTAGCCACGCAGCACGTCGTTGGCGGTGCACTGCAACTGCTCCAGGGCGGCCTGCTGGACCCGCGGGTTGGTGCTCTGCCGGGTGGCCTTGGCCTGCGCGATGTCCTTGGCCAGCTGCGGATCCGCGGCGGTCGGCGGCGCCGGCGCGGGCGGCGCCGGGCTGGGCGGTGGCTGCGCGGCCAGCCCGGCCGCCGAGTGCGGCGCGGACGAGCCGGGCCCCGGAGCGGCCGGAGCGCTGGGCGCACCCGGAGCCACCGAGCCGGGAGCCACCGAGCCCGGCACGGACGGGTCGGTCGAGCGCGGCGAGGCGGGATCGGCCGGGCCGGCGGGCGCGTCCGGAGGGGTGCCCGCGGCCGGAGCACCCGGCGCCGGTGGCGGGGTGGCCTCGTAGGCCCCCAACACCGTGCGGAAACGTAGCTGCGCGGTCTGGCCGAGATCCTTGGCCTTCTCCCCGTCGGTGCCGGGCACGGTGATGGTCAGGTTGTTGCCGTCCTGCACGACCTCGGCGCCGCTCACCCCCAGGCCGTTGACCCGCTGGTCGATGATGCTCCTGGCCAGCGTGAGCTGTTCCTTGGTCGGCGGGGCGCCGGTGTCGGTCCGAGCGGTCAGGGTGACCCGGGTGCCGCCCTCCAGATCGATACCGAGCTTGGGGCGAGCACTGCCGTCACCGGTGAAGAACACCAGCGAGTAGAGCACGGCGACGATGCCGACGAACGCCGCCAGGTACCGCCAGGGGCGGATCGTTCCGGCCGGTGGTGCCACGTGGGGAAACTCCAGGACTCGATGGGGGGAGAACGAACTCGATACCGAGGGTACCGAGGGTCACCTCCGCGCCACCCCGGGCTCCCTCACGGGCAACGACCTGGTTCAGGGGTTGGGTCGGCCACCCGAGTCGGTGGTCGAGTTGTCCGGCGAGGCGGTCGGGGCGGTGCCCTCGGCCGGCTCGTCGGTCGTGTCGGCGGTGTCGCTCTCTGGGTTGACCTTCTCCCGGATCGCCGCGCGCACCCAGGTGGTGACCACGCCGGGGGCAATCTCCAGGTCGATGGTGTCCTCGTAGCTGGCGTCCACCACGGTGGCCCGCAGCCCGGAGGTGGTCATCACCGTGTCTCCGTCGGCGAGCGCGGCCTGCATCTCCTGCATCTGGCTCATCTGCTGCCTCTGCCTGCGGCCGGACAGGAAGATCGGGACGAACAGCAGCAGCAACAGGATCGGGAGGAACGCCGTGAGGTCCATGGTCTCCGTATTTCTATCTGGCAGTGTCTCTATCTGACGGTGTCTCTACCTGACAGTGTCGTGGTGGCTGGTCGGGCGGGTCACCGTTTCGTGTCGCCGCCCGCGCTGACTGTCGAGTGTGCCAGTCTCAGGTTCCGAACAGCGTCGGAGGGGGCTCGGAGCGCTCCCCGACCGCGTCCGGCGGCGGTTCCAGGCGCAGGTGCCGCCAGGCACCCGCAGTGGCCACCCGGCCCCGGGGCGTGCGGGCCAGCATCCCCGCCCGCACCAGGTAGGGCTCGCACACCTCCTCCACCGTGGCCGGTTCCTCGCCCACCGCGACCGCGAGCGTGGACACCCCCACCGGGCCGCCGCCGAACGAGCGCACCAGCGCGGTCAGCACCGCCCGGTCCAGCCGGTCCAGGCCGAGCTCGTCGACGTCGTAGACGGCCAGCGCGTCGCGCGCCACCTGCCGGGTCACCGCGCCGTCCGCGCGGACCTCGGCGTAGTCGCGCACCCGGCGCAGCAGCCGGTTCGCGATCCGCGGCGTGCCCCGGGAGCGGCGGGCGATCTCGTGCCCGCCGTCGGGGCGCAGGTCGACGCCGAGGATGCCGCCGGCCCGGCGCAGCACCAGCTCCAGCTCGTCGGGTTCGTAGAACTCCATGTGCGCGGTGAAACCGAACCGATCGCGCAGCGGGCCGGTCAGCGCGCCGGCGCGGGTGGTGGCTCCCACCAGGGTGAACGGCGCGATGTCCAGCGGGATGCTGGTCGCCCCCGGACCCTTGCCGACGACCACGTCGACCCGGAAGTCCTCCATCGCCAGATAGAGCATCTCCTCGGCGGGCCGGGCCACCCGGTGGATCTCGTCGATGAACAGTACGTCGCCGGGCATCAGGTTGGACAGCATCGCCGCCAGGTCGCCGGCGCGTTCCAGCGCCGGCCCGGAGGTGATCCGCAGCGCCGCGCCCAACTCGGCGGCGATGATCATCGCCAGGCTGGTCTTGCCCAACCCGGGTGGCCCGGACAGCAGCACGTGATCGGGCGGGTCGCCGCGCAGCTGGGCGCCGCGCAGCACCAGGTCTAGCTGCTCGCGCACCTTCGGCTGGCCGATGAACTCGGTGAGCCGGCGCGGGCGCAGCGTGGCTTCGACGTCGGCGTCCTCCGGCTCGGGGTGCGGCGACACCGACACGTCCGGCGCCGTGCCGTCTGGCCCGAGGGCCGCATCCGGATCGGTCACCGGGCCCGGCCGAGGTGGGTGAGCGCGGCCCGCAAGGTGACCGAGGTGTCGACCGGCGCGCCGTTGCCGTGCTCGGTGAGCACGTCGTCCACCGCCTGCTCGGCCTGCTTGGCGGCGAATCCGAGCCCGACCAGCGCCTCCACCACGTGGTCGCGCCCGGTGGCCGGAGCGCGCGGGGCGACGACCGCCGAGCCGGCGCCGGGGGCGACCGCGGCCACCTTGTCGCGCAGCTCCAGGACCAGCCGCTCGGCGCTCTTCAGCCCGACGCCCGGGACCCGCTTCAGCGCGGCGGTGTCGCCCTCGGACAGCGCGCGACACAGCGCCGCAGGCTCGAGCACGGCCAGGATGCTCAGCGCCAGCCGGGGGCCGACCCCGGTGACCGTCTGCAGCAGCCCGAACAGCCCCCGGGTGTCGGTATCGGTGAACCCGTACAGAGTGAGCGAGTCCTCCCGGACGACCAGCGCGGTGGCCAGCCGGGCCTCCTCGCCGCGGCGCAGGGTGGCCAGCGTGCCCGGAGCGGCCTGGACCGCGAGCCCGACGCCGCCGACCTCGACGACCGCGTGGTCCAAGCCGACCGACAGCACCGGACCGCGCACCGAGTTGATCATGGGCGTGCTCCCCTCACCCGCTCCGGTGGCCGGCTTCGTCCCACCCCGCCGGCCTCAACGGCCGCTGCCCTCCGGGCCGCCTTGCCGTCCCCGGCGGCGGCGGCCAGCCGGGCCCGGTGCGCCTTGGCCAACCGGTCCGAGGTGGCCTTGGCGGCCGCCATCCGGTCGATCATCGGGCCCCGCCAGCAGTGGCAGATGGCCAGCGCGAGCGCGTCCGCCGCATCGGCCGGACGGGGCTTCTCCACCAGCCCGAGCAGCCGGGTCACCATAGCGGTGACTTGCTCCTTGTCGGCCCGACCCGAGCCGGTGACGGCGGCCTTCACCTCGCTCGGGGTGTGGAACACCACCCGCAGCCCGGACCGGGCGGCGACCAGCGCGACCACGCCGCTGGCCTGCGCGGTGCCCATCACCGTGCTCACGTTCGACTGGCTGAACACCCGCTCGACGGCCACCACCTCGGGGCGGTGGGTGGCGATCACCCGCTCCACCGCGTCGGCCACCACCAGCAGCCGCCGCGCGACCTCGAGTCCGGCCGGGCTGCGCACCACCTCGACCGCGACACAGCGCACCTGGCGACCGCCGTCGCCGTCGACGACGCCGAGCCCGCACCGGGTCAGCCCCGGGTCGACGCCGAGCACCCGCACTCCGACCGCCCCCCTCGCAGCGAACGCTTGTTCGATGCCAGAGGCTACCGAAGCCGCCCTCACCGTCCGGCACCGACGCGCCGACCCACCCACACCCTCCTTCGCAGCCCCGACCGGCCGGCGACCGACCACCACCGAACCCGCCGACCTGCCGGGCCAGCCGTCACCCCCGGCCATGATCGGCGTTTCGGTGCACAAACGGTCATCCAGCTGCCGCTTACGCACCGAAACGTGGATCACTGGTCTGGGAGCGACCACAGAGCATCGGCGATCAGCCAGCGGGCCGGGCTGTCGCGGGTCAGGGTGGGTTGATCAGCCGAGAGGGTCGGGGTGCACGACTAGCTGGGCCCGGTCGCGAGTAGCAACGACCAGCCCGGCGTTGCACTCGTCGGAGCCGAGGCTGCGCCCCCATGCGTTTGCCTCCGAGCGGCCGTAGCGGCGGTGCCTCGCGGCCAGCCGCTCCCGTCGCACCTCGTCGGGCACGTCGAGGAACCACACCTCGTCCAGCAGATCCCGGACCGGCCGCCATGGGCCGTCCAGCAGCAGGTAGTTGCCCTCAGTGACCACCAGCGCGATGCCCTGGCCGACCGGCACCGCGCCGGCCACCGCGTCCTCGATCTCCCTGCGGACTCCGGCGCCCAGACGATGTGCTCGCCTTCGCCCGGTGAGCGCAGCCGGCGCAGCAGCGCGACGTACCCGGCGGCGTCGAACGTCTCCGGCGCGCCCTTGACCTCGACCAGCCCCCGCCGCTCCAGCTCACGGTGCGCGAGGTGAAACCCGTCCATCCCGACCAGCGCGGCGGGCACCCCGGCGGCGGTCGCCTCCCGAGTGAGGGCCTCGGCCAGGGTGGACTTGCCCGCGCCGGGCGCACCGGCGATCCCCAGCAGGGTGCGCGGCCGACCCGCGCACAGCCGCAGCGCCCGCTCCACCAGCGCCCGCTCCACCGGTGACGGCTCCACCAGCGCCCGCTCCCCCAGCGCCCGCTCCACCAGTGACGACTCCACCAGTGACGGCTCCCACGGTGGCTGCGCCGGCTGCGCCCGCTCGGGCGGGGTCGGGCCGGTCACGGTGAGTCGCTCCGCAGCCGGTGCGCATGGGTGCGCAGCGCAGGGTCGTGCAGCCAGGCCCGTCCGCCCAGGTGGGTGCAGCGCAACGCGGCCACCCCAGCGGCGAACTCCACCGCCTCGACCAGCCCGGTGACCCCGGACGCCGAGGCGGCCACCAACGCGCCGTGGAAGGCGTCGCCGGCACCGAGGGTGTCGACGGCAACCGCCCGTGGCACCGGCACCGTGCCCGTGCCGCCGACCGCCACGCTCCAGAAGACCGGGCGGGCGCCATCGGTGACCAGCACGGTCGGCACCCCGAGCCGGTGCAGCAGGTCGGCCGCCGCGCGCGGGTCGTCCCCGGCCCGCCGGCCTCCGGGCGGGCACAGGTCGGCCGAGCACGCGGCCACCGTCACCGCCGGCAACCACTCGACGACCTCGGGCTTCCAGCTACCGGCATCGAGCAGCACCGGCAGCCCGGCCGCCGCCGCGCGCTCGGCCACGGCGGCGGCCAGGCCTGCGTGGTGGCCGTCGAGCAGCACGGCGGCCACCCCGTGCAACGGGTCGGCCGGCGGACCCGGCGTGCCGTCCGGTCCGGCGGCCGACACCGCCCGGCCATCCGGTACGGCCGCCGGCGCTGCCCCGACGACCGTCCGGTCCCCGGTCCGGAGGTCCACCACGACGCTGGCCACCGGCGTCGGCCAGTCCGGCGGCGCCACGTCGAGCAGCGTCACCCGGTGCTCGGCGAGGTCGGCACGAACCGGGTCGGCCGGCCCGGTGCGGCCCAGCGCGGTGAGCAGCCGGGCGGACCCGAGCAGGGCGGCGGCGGTGACGGCGGCGTTCGCGGCCGGGCCGCCGGCCAGCAACTCGCCACCGACCGCACGGTGCTTGCCGCCCCAGGCCGGTGCGCCGTCGACGTGGTGCACCACGTCGAGGGTGGTCAGGCCGACGCAGAGCGCGGTCACCGGGCCAGGAAGGCGGCCATCCGGTCGATCACCTCGACGCCCGCGCTCATCACCGCGAGCATCCGGACGAACCCGTGGATCTGGTCCGGGAAGCCACCGCATGTCGGCGCGCCCAGGGAGTAGCCCTGGGCATCCTCGGTGTAGGACGGCGTGCCGGTACTCAGCCGGCCTCGGCGAGCAAGACCATGACCTCATCGGAGACGTCGAAGTTGGCGTAGACGTTCTGCACCTCGTCGCTGTCCTCGAGCGCGTCGATCAGCTTGAACACCTTGCGCGCGCCCTCGGCGTCCAGCGGGACCGACACCGAAGGCAGGAAGGTCAGGTCGGCGGAGTCGTAGTCGATTCCGGCGTCCTGCAGCGCGGTGCGCACCGCGACCAGGTCGCCTGCCTCGGAGACCACCTCGAAGCTCTCCCCCAGGTCGTTGACTTCCTCAGCACCGGCATCCAGCACCGCCATCAGCACCTGGTCCTCGTCGGAGACCGCGTCGGACTTGGAGACGATCACCACGCCCTTGCGGTTGAACAGGTAGGACACCGAGCCGGGATCGGCCATCTGCGCACCGTTGCGGGTCATCGCGGTGCGGACCTCGGACGCGGCCCGGTTGCGGTTGTCGGTCAGGCACTCCACCAGAACGGCGACGCCGTTGGGGCCGTAGCCCTCGTAGGTGATCGACTGGTAGTCCGCGCCCGCGCCGTCGGCACCCGAGCCGCGCTTGACCGCCCGGTCGATGTTGTCGTTCGGGACCGAGCTCTTCTTGGCCTTCTGGATGGCGTCGTAGAGCGTCGGGTTGCCACTCGGGTCTCCCCCGCCGTTGCGGGCGGCCACCTCGATGTTCTTGATCAGCTTCGCGAAGATCTTGCCCCGCTTGGCGTCGATCGCGGCCTTCTTGTGCTTGGTGGTCGCCCATTTGGAGTGACCGCTCATGAGACTCCCTCGGAACTATCCGGCCGCGCGCGCGGTGGCGTGCCGCTGAACCATGTCGCAGAACAGGCGGTGCACCCGCCCGTCACCGGTCAGTTCAGGATGGAACGCCGTGGCCAGCACCATCCCCTGCCGGACCGCGACGATCCTACCCGCCGCCGCCCCGGCTTCCGGCGAGCACGGGACGGTGGCCAGCACCCGCACCCCGTCGCCGATCTCCTCCACCCACGGGGCGCGGATGAACACCGCCCGCATCGGACCGCCGCCCGCACCGTCGAGCTCCAGATCGGCCTCGAAGGAGTCGACCTGGCGGCCGAACGCGTTGCGCCGGACCACCACGTCCAGCCCCCCGAGCTGGCGCTGGTCGGGCCGGCCGTCGAGCACCTCCCGGGCCAGTAGGATCATCCCGGCGCACGAGCCGTAGGCCGGCATGCCGGCCGCGATCCGGGCCCGCACCGGGGCCAGCAGCTCGAAGGTCTCCAGCAGCCGGCTCATCGTGGTCGACTCGCCACCGGGCAGCACCAGCGCATCGACCGCGTCCAGCTCGGCCGGACGGCGGACCGCCACCGCGCGCACGCCGCACGCGGTGAGCGCGCGCTGGTGCTCGCGCACGTCGCCCTGCAGGGCCAGCACTCCGACGGTCGGCTCCTCGATCACCGCTCCAGGGTAGGCGTCGAGGAGCGCCCGAATATCTCGCCGGGCGTGTCGATCGGGGCGGCTGCCGTTCGGATAGGCCACCGATCCGTCCAGCGGTTAGCCCGTCCAGCCGAACCCCTTGTGACCGAGCGTTTGCGGGTGTGAGATCGAGCACACAACACCCGGTTAACGGAGGTGGTCAGTCATGGCGGTCAGAGCAGATGCCGGCCAGGGATCCGAGGCCGTCACGGCCCAGGACCCGACCTCGATCCGCAACGTGGTTCTGGTCGGGCCGTCCGGGTCGGGGAAGACCACCCTGGTCGAGGCACTTCTCGCGGCCACCGGGATGATCCCGAGGGCCGGGTCGGTCACCGACGGCAACACGATCTGCGACCACGACCCGGCCGCGGTGCGCCAGCAGCGGTCGGTGGCTCTCGCGGTCGCCCCGCTCCGCCACAACGGACACAAGATCAACCTGGTGGACACGCCCGGGTACGGCGACTTCGTCGGGGAGCTGCGCGCGGGTCTGCGGGCGGCGGACGCCGCGCTATTCGTGGTGTGCGCGTCCGAGGGCGTGGACGCGGCCACCATCGCCCAGTGGGAGGAGTGCGCGGCCGTCGACATGCCCCGCGCGGTGGTGGTGGCCCGCTGCGACCACCAGCGGGCCGACCTCGACGGCGAGATCGCCGGCTGCCAGGACGCGTTCGGCGCCGGGGTGTTGCCGCTGTACCTGCCGGTGCGCAACACCGCCGGCGGGTTGGTCGGGCTCTACGGGCTGCTCTCCGGCACCATCGGTGGCCGACCGGTGGACGAACCGCCCCCGGGCGCGCGGGACGCCCGAGCCACGCTGATCGAGGGGATCATCGCGGAGAGCGAGGACGAAACCCTGATGGAGCGCTACCTGGACGGCGACGAACTCGAGCTGGAGACCCTCGTGGCGGACCTGGAGAAGGCGGTCTGCCACGGCAACTTCCACCCGGTGGTGCCGGTGTGCGCGTCGTCGGGCGTCGGGCTGGCCGAGCTCCTGGAGCTGATCGTCGGTGGCTTCCCCTCACCCGTGGAGCATCCGCTGCCCCCCGTGACCGGGGTGGACGGCGCCACGCACCCGCCGCTGTCCGCCGACCCGGCCGGGCCGCTGGCGGCCGAGGTGGTGCGCACCTCCGCGGACGCCTACGTCGGGCGGGTGTCGCTGGTACGGGTGTTCTCCGGCACCCTCAAGCCCGGCGGCGGCGTGCACATCAGCGGACACGGCCTGGCCGCCGCGGACGGCAGTGGGATCGGCGCGGAGTCCGGCGAGGACCGCGCGCACGACGGCGACGAACGGCTCGCGCACATCTACTCTCCGCTCGGGGCGTCGCTGCGCGAGGTCGGCTGGTGCGTGGCCGGCGACATCTGTGCGCTGACCAAGCTCGGCACCGCCGAGACCGGCGACACCGTCTCGGCCACCGACCACCCGCTGCTGCTCGCACCGTGGGAACTGCCCGCCCCGCTGCTGCCGATCGCGATCGTCGCGCACAGCCGCGGCGACGAGGACGCGCTGGTCAAGACCCTGGCCCGGCTGGTCGCCGCCGATCCGACCCTGCGGCTGGAACGCAACCAGGAAACGCATCAGACGGTGCTGTGGTGCATGGGCGAGGCGCATGCGGACGTGGTGCTCTCCCGGCTGCGAGCCGGCGGCGCCCAGGTGGACACCGAGCCGGTGAAGGTGGCGCTGCGCGAGACGCTGGCCCGCGCCGGCCGGGCGACCGGGCGGCACGTCAAGCAGTCCGGCGGGCACGGCCAGTTCGCCGTGGTGCACGTGGAGGCCGAACCCCTGGCCCGGGGTGCCGGGTTCGAGTTCGTGTCCAAGGTCGTCGGCGGTTCGGTGCCGACCAACTACATCCCGAGCGTGGAGAAGGGCATCCGCACCCAGATGGAACGGGGGCTGTCCGAGGGGTGCCCGGTGGTCGACGTCCGGGTCACCCTGGTGGACGGCAAGGCGCACAGTGTGGATTCCTCGGACGCGGCGTTCCAGACCGCCGGGGCGTTGGCCTTGCGGGAGGCTGCCGCGAGTTGCGGCACGGTGCTGCTGGAGCCGGTGGACGAGGTCGCGGTGCGGATCCCGGACGAGCACCTGGGCGCGGTGCTGGGCGATCTGTCCGCCCGGCGTGGCCGGGTACTGGGCACCGAGGTGGATCCGTCGACGATCGGCCGGACCGTGGTGCGCGCGGAGGTGCCGGCCTCGGAGCTGCTGCGCTACGCCGTCGACCTGCGGGCGATGACGTCCGGTACGTCGGTGTTCACCCGCCACTTCGCCCGGCACGAGGCCGTCCCGGAACACGTCCGGGCCTGACCGCGGGTTCCTCCGCCCGGCTGCGCGTCGCGACCTGCGGACCGACCTGCTGGCGGGTGCGCGGCGGGATCGCCCTGGCTGCCGGGGCCTGGGTCGAGGGCACGCGGCTGCCGCGCTCTGGGGTGGACATCTTCCTGGGCTCCCCGCCACTGTTGGCCAGCTGGTCACCGCACCTCGGACCGGGCAGCGTGCCAGCCTCAGGGTGCCGGCAGCGCGGGAACACCCGGGACAGCCGGCGCACCCGGCACAGCGGGCAACCCGGCCGGTACCGGCGGCACACCGGGTACGGCGGGCACATCAGCGGGCAGTCCCGCCGGCGCCCCGACCGGCAAGGCCGGTACCTCACCCGGCAGCCCGGCCGGCACCGGCGGCACCACACCAGGCAGCGAGGGAACACCACCCGGCAGCCCGGCCGGCACCGGCGGCACCCCACCAGGCAGCGAGGGAACACCACCCGGCAGCCCAGCCGGCACCGGCGGCACCCCACCAGGCAGCGAGGGAACGCCACCCGGCAGCCCGGCCGGCACCGGCGGCACGCCACCGGGCACGGCCGGCACGTCCGCCGGCAGCGAAGGAGCAGCGCCCGGAGCCGACGGAACGGCGGACGGGGCCCCGGGGACCTCGGGCACCGGCGGGCTGGGCGGCGGCGCCACCGACGGTGAGGGCAACGACGGGGCCGACGGCGCGGCGGCGAGGACGGCCGGTCGCTCCAGGCCGGAGCCGCCCGCCGGACCCGCCCAGGCCGCGATCACCAGGCCACCGGTGGCCAAGGTCGCCACGACCCCCGCGCCGAGCAACCAGCGAACTCCCGGCCAGCCGCCCAGTGAGTCCCGTGCGCAGTGATCCATGACACCCTCCACCCCAGCAACCCCGACAGACTCATGCAGCGCAAAAACACCACATGCCCCAACTGCCACATGGGAGCACAGGTCACCCGCATGGGCAAGGGCTGCGCCACCTACGTCACCGGCGCGCATGACAGATCACCGCCCGGCAGCACACCGGGCGATCCTCCGGGCCAGCCGAGATCCGGGTGACGACCCGGAGTCACCGGCTGGGGATCAGCGGTGAGCGGTCACCAGCCTCGGTCGGCGTAGCGCTGGCTGGACGGCAGGTCTGCGAGGTTGATCCCGACCATAGCCTCGCCGAGGCCGCGGGAAACCTTGGCGATCACGTCCGGGTCGTCGTGGAAGGCGGTGGCCTTGACGATCGCCTCGGCGCGGCGGGCCGGATCCCCGGCCTTGAAGATGCCGGAGCCGACGAACACCCCCTCCGCGCCCAGCTGCATCATCATCGCCGCGTCCGCCGGGGTGGCGATTCCACCGGCGGTGAACAGCACCACCGGCAGCTTGCCGGCGGCGGCCACCTCGGCCACCAGCTCCACCGGCGCGCGCAGCTCCTTGGCCGCGGCGAACAGCTCGGCGCTGTCCAGCCCGCCCAGCCGGCGGATCTCCGCGCGGATCGAGCGCATGTGCCGGGTGGCCTCGACCACGTTGCCGGTGCCGGCCTCACCCTTGGAACGGATCATCGCGGCGCCCTCGGAGATCCGGCGCAGCGCCTCACCGAGGTTGGTCGCACCGCACACGAACGGCACGGTGAACGCCCACTTGTCGATGTGGTTGGCCTCGTCCGCCGGGGTGAGCACCTCGGACTCGTCGACGTAGTCGACCCCGATCGACTGCAGCACCCGGGCCTCGACGAAGTGCCCGATCCGAGCCTTGGCCATCACCGGGATGGAGACCGCGTCCACGATCCCGGAGACCATGTCCGGGTCACTCATCCGGGCCACGCCACCTTGGGCACGGATGTCAGCGGGCACCCGCTCCAGGGCCATCACGGCCACCGCGCCGGCGTCCTCAGCGATCTTGGCCTGCTCGGCGGTGACCACATCCATGATCACCCCGCCCTTCAGCATCTCGGCCATGCCGCGCTTGACCCGGGCGGTGCCCAGCAGGGAGCCGTGCGCGGACTCGGGACGATCGGACAGGGAATGCTCGGCGGACACGCTGCGACCCTTCGGAGATCTGGTACTGACCGGTTACCCACGATTGTAGGTCGCCGGCGGGACCGCCGTTCAGGAGATAGGGCGGGTCACACCGTCCCATCGGCCGGATCCCAGCTGTTCGAGCAGCGCACCGAGCTGCCGGGGGTACACCACCGCGTCGGTACCGCGCAGCTCGGCGGCGCTCCACCACCGATGGCCGAGGACGGTAGCGCGTTCCAGCTCGTTGAACCCCGAGGTGTCCACCGCGCCGTCGAGCTCCACCTCGGGCGGGGCCAGGAAGAACTCCTCGTCCGCGGCCAGGCTGTCGCCGGCGAAGTTGAACACGGTGTGCCGCCGCCAGACCGGGCCGACCAGCGCCTCACCGGGCAGGCGCAGCCCGGTCTCCTCGGCCAGCTCACGGACGGCCGCCCCGCGGGTGTCCTCGCCGGTCTGCAACCCCCCACCCGGAGTGAACCAGAACGACTCCTGCGGGCGGGCCGGGTCGAACCCCTCGAACAGCAGCACCCGACCGTCGGTATCCAGCAGCACCACCCGCCCGGAGCGCCGGACCGACGGCGGTACCACCGCGGTGTCCTCCGGTTCGGGCTGCTCGTCGGTGATCTCGAAGTACTCCGGCACCGGCGCCGTCCCGGCCAGCCGCAGCCAGCGCACCAGACGGCGCGAGCGCAGCGCCAGCGTGTCGCGCACCGCGTCGTTGTGCACCCGGCGGGCCAACATCAGCCGTTGCTCGGCATCGACCAGCTCGGCGACCAGCGCACCCGCCAGCCTCCGCCGGTCCAGCCCGGCCAGCAGCCGGCCAAGGTCGTTCTCCCGGAACTCGCGCTCGGCGGCGGGCGCGGCCTCGGCTCGCGCAGCGACCCGCAGCAGGCCGTCGTCACCCACGTGCAGCGCCACCGCCCTGGCCACCACCGCCCGACGGTCCAGCGCGGCCGCCAATGCCGCCCGGGCGGCGTCGGTACGCACGTGCAACCGGTCCAGCCGGTTTGCCCGCAGCAGGCAGGACACCACCAACAACGCCACCAGCACCCCGGCCACGACCAGCGCGGTCACCGCGAGCGGGCTCATCACCACCCCGCCGGGCGCCCGACCCGCGCCAGGTCGTCCGGGTCGCGCACAGCCAGACGGCGCGGGTCGGCGGCGACCGCCGCCTCGTACACCCGCAGGACCGCGGCCGCGACCACCGGCCAGGCGTAGCGCTCGGCCCGTCGACGCCCGGCCACCGCCAGCTCGGCCCGCCGAACCGGGTCGGCCAGCAGCACACCCAGCGCACCGGCCAGCGCGTCCGCGTCGCCGACCGGCACCAGCTCGCCGGCCCGCCCGCCGTCCAGCACTCGGCGGAACGCCTCCAGGTCGCTGGCCAGGACCGGAGCCCCGGCCGCCATCGCCTCGGTGAGCACCATCCCGAAGCTCTCACCGCCGGTGTTGGGCGCGCAGTACACGTCCATCGAACGCAGCGCGGCGGCCTTGGTCCGGTCGTCCACCGCGCCCAGCACGTCGAGCCGCCCGGCCAGCTCCGCACCGGCGCGGCGGCTCAGCGCGTCCGGGTCGCCCCGCCCGGCGACCAGCGGCCGGACCTGCCGCCCACCCACCTCGGCGGGCAGCAACCGCAGCGCGTCCAGCAGCACGTCCATCCCCTTGCGCGGCTCGTCGAACCGCCCGACGAACCCGACGGTGGCGACCCCGGGCCGGGGATGGCCGGCCAGCCGGTCGCCGGCCGCGAACAGACCCAGGTCGACCCCGTTCGGGATCTCCACCGCATCGCCGCCGAGATGCTCGACCTGCACCCGCCGCGCCAGCGGGGACACCGCGATCCGGGCGGTGACCTTCTCCAACATCGGCCGCAGCATGCCGGAGAACGTGGTCAGCGCCCGGGAACGCTCGGTGGCGGTGTGGAAGGTGGCCACGATCGGGCCCTCGGCCATGCTGAGCGCCAGCAGCGACAGGCTCGGCGCGATCGGTTCGTGCAGGTGCAGCACATCGAGCTGATGTTCGGCGAGCCAGCGCCGCACCCGCGCGTAGGCGACCGGCCCGAAGGTCAGCCGGGCCACCGAGCCGTTGTAGGGCACGCCGACCGCACGCCCGGCCGGCGTGACGTAATCGGGCAGGCCACGTCGGCTGTGTTCATCACCGGGGGCCAGGACGAAGGCCAGGTGGCCGGCCGCGCGCAGCGCCCGGGCCAGGTCGAGCACATGTGCCTGCACCCCGCCGGCCACGTCCAGCGAGTACGGGCAGACGATGCCGATCCTCAAGCGCCGGTTCACCGGGCCACCCCGGCCACCAGGCGATCGGCCGTCCAGATCGGCTGCAGCATGTGCCAGTCGGCCGGGTGCGCGGCGATCTCCCGGGCGAACACGTCGGCCAGCGCCTGGGTCGCCGCCGCGGCCGTCACCCCCGCCGTCGTCGTCCCGGCGGCCGCGGCCACCGCCGCACCCGGACCACTGGCGGCCGTCATCTCGATCGGCGGGTGGAACCGCAGGCCCCAGCCGTCCGGGGTGAACCAGCCGCCGAACGGCAGCAGCGCGGCCCCGGTACGCAGCGCGAGCTGAGCCGGGCCGGCCGGCATCGACGCCGGTGCTCCGAAGAACTCGACCGGCGTCCCGGCACCCGTGATGTCGCGGTCGGCGACCAGGCAGACCACGCCACCGGCCCGTAGCCGGGCAGCCAGCGTGGCCACGGTGCGAGCACCGGCGTCGGCCGGAAGCACCTCGAAACCGAGCCCGGCGCGATAGTCGACGAACCGGTCGTAGAGCGACTCCGGGCGCAGCCGCTCGGCCACCGTGGCGAACGTCGCCGGCCGACCTCGCCGGCGCAGCGCCTCGACCAGCCACACCCCCGCGACGTCCCAGTTGCCGCTGTGGGTCAACGCGGCGACCACCCCCCGGCCGGCGTCCAGCGCCCGGTCCAGATGCTCCACCCCGGCCACCTCCGGGTCGATCCAGGCGTGCAGCGCCACCGGGTCCATGGTCGGCAGCCGGAACGCCTCGCGCCAGTACCGCGCGTAGGACCGCATCGCGGCCGCGACCAGCTCCTCCAGCTCGGCCCGCCCCGGAGCGCCCGGGTCGGCCGGCCCGGCATCGCCCGGGCCGCCGGGCGAAGCCACCGGCTGGCCGAGCACCCGCGCCAGGTTCGCGCGCAGCTGGCGCACCCCCGGGCCGTCGCGGCGCACCGCGAGGTCGGCTCCGGCCCGGAACCCGCCGGCGGCCACCGGCTCGGGCAGCGCACGCACGAGCCGCCAGGCGAGTGCGTAGCCGAGATCGACCGCGCGCCCGCTCACCGGTCCGGCTCCTCGTCGCGGGGCTCTGGCTCGGCCGGGGCGGCCGGACCCGACCTCCCGGTCGGGCCGCACCGGTCGGCCGCGGCGGCCGACCGGTGCACCGCGACCAGCCGCTGGCCGAGCGTGATCACCGAGCCGACCGCGAGCAGCCACAGCGCCACACCCAGCGCGCCCGGCACCCCCAGCCCTTCCAGCCCGGTGCCCAGCAGCGCCAGGATCAGCCGCTCGGCCCGCTCCACCAGTCCGCCGTTGGCGGACAACCCGCTGGCCTCGGCGCGCGCCTTGAGGTACGAGACCACCTGTCCGGCGACCAGGCAGATCATCGCCGCCACCGCGGTGCGCGGCTGGTCGCCGAGGTGCAGGCACCACCAGGCCAGCCCGGCGAACAACGCCCCGTCGGCGATCCGGTCGCAGGTGGAGTCCAGCACCGCGCCAAACTGCGAAACCGTCCGGGACTCGGCATCCCGGATCCGGGCCATCGCGCCGTCCAACAGGTCGCACAGCACGAACGCGGTGACCACCAGCGTGCCGGCCACCAGCTGACCCCGGGGCAGGAACCAGAGCGCGGCGGCCACCGAGCCCACCGTGCCGACCGCGGTAACCGCGTCGGGCGACACCCCCCACCCGACCAGGCGACGGGCCAGCGGGTCGGCGACGCGGCCGATCGAGGCGCGGGCGACGAGGTTGTCGAGCACGGCGGTTATCCGGGCCAGGCGCCGACGAGCAGCTCGCGGGTCTCGGCGAGCAGCTGCGGGATCACCTTGGTCTGGCCGACCACCGCGATGAAGTTCGCGTCGCCGCCCCAGCGAGGCACGACGTGCTGGTGCAGGTGGTCGGCCAGCGACCCTCCAGCCACCGCGCCGAGGTTGAGCCCGACGTTGAACGCGTGCGGCGCGGCGACCTTCTTCATCGCCCGAACCGCCCGCTGGGTGAACGCCATCAGCTCGGCGCTCTCCTCACCGGTCAGTTCCTCCAGCTCGGCGACGTGCCGGTAGGGCAGCACCATCAGGTGCCCCGGGTTGTACGGGTGCAGGTTGAGCACCGCGTACACCTGCTCGCCGCGCGCGACCACCAGACCGTCCCCGTCGTCCAGCGTGGGGATCCGGCAGAACGGGCAGCCCTCCTCGGCGCTGCTGGTCGCGGCGCCCTTGATGTAGGCCAACCGGTGCGGGGTCCAGAGCCTGCGGAAGCCGTCGGCCACCGCCGCCCCGTCCTGACCGACCAGCTCGGCCGAGTCCTCGGTCATCTCCGGCCGGCCTCGAACGTCTGCTCGGTGGGCGAGCGGTTGTCCCGACGGCCGACCCACTCCACGATGGCCTCGACCGCGTCCGACACCGGCACCCCGTTGAGCTGACCGCCGTCCCGGAACCGGAAGCTCACCGCGTCCGACTGCACGTCACGGCCACCGGCCAGCAGCAGGAACGGCACCTTCTGCAAGGTGTGCGTGCGGATCTTCTTCTGCATCCGGTCGTCACCGGCGTCCACCTCGACCCGCACACCGCGCGCGCGCAGCGCCGCCGCGATCCGCGCGACGTAGTCCGCCTGGTCGGCCGACACCGGGATGCCGACCACCTGCACCGGCGCCAACCAGGCCGGGAACGCACCGGCGTAGTGCTCGGTCAGCACCCCGAAGAACCGCTCGATCGAGCCGAACAACGCCCGGTGGATCATCACCGGCCGCTTCCGCGACCCGTCGGCGGCGGTGTACTCCAGCCCGAACCGCTCCGGAAGGTTCAGGTCCAGCTGGATGGTGGACATCTGCCAGGTTCGCCCGATCGCGTCCTGGGCCTGCACCGAGATCTTCGGCCCGTAGAACGCGGCGCCCCCCGGGTCGTCCACCAACTGCAGCCCGGACGCCTCGGCGGCCTCCCGCAACGCGGCGGTGGAGCGCTGCCACACCTCGTCGGTGCCGACGTACTTCTCCTCGTTGCGGGTGGACAGTTCCAGGTAGAAGTCGTCCAGACCGTAGTCGCGCAGCAGGTCGAGCACGAAGGTGAGCAGCGACTTCAGCTCGTCCTGCACCTGCTCGTCGGTGCAGTAGATGTGCGCGTCGTCCTGGGTCATGCCGCGCACCCGGGTCAGCCCGTGGATCACCCCGGACCTCTCGTAGCGGTACACCGAGCCGAACTCGAACAGCCGCAGCGGCAGCTCCCGGTACGATCGCCCGCGCGCGTCGAAGATCAGGTTGTGCATCGGGCAGTTCATCGGCTTGAGGTAGTAGTCCTGGCCGGGCCTGCGCACCTCACCGTCCGGGCCGAGCTCCTCGTCCAGGTGCATCGGCGGGTACATGCCGTCGGCGTACCAGTCCAGGTGCCCGGAGATCTCGTAGAGCCGGCTCTTGGTGATGTGCGGGGTGTTGACGAACTCGTAGCCGGCCTCCTCGTGGCGACGACGCGAGTAGTCCTCCATCTCCTTGCGGATCACCCCACCCTTGGGGTGGAACACCGCCAGCCCGGAGCCGATCGCGTCCGGGAAGGAGAACAGGTCCAGCTCGGTGCCCAGCCGGCGGTGATCCCGGCGCTCGGCCTCGGCCAGCCGGTGCAGGTGCGCGTCCAGGGCCTCGGTCGACTCCCAGGCGGTGCCGTAGATCCGCTGCAGCTGGGCGTTGCGCTGGTCGCCACGCCAGTACGCGGCCGCACTGCGGGTGAGCGTGAACGCCGGGATGAACCTCGTGGTCGGCACGTGCGGGCCCCGGCACAGGTCCGACCAGACCACCTCACCGGTGTGCGCGTGCACGTTGTCGTAGACGGTCAGCTCGCCGGAGGCATCGACCTCCATCACATCGGGGTCCGGCGCGCCCTTGAGCTCGATCAGCTCCAGCTTGTACGGCTCGTGGGCGAGTTCCTTGCGGGCGTCGTCAGCTGCGTCGTAGCGGCGCCGGGCGAACCGCTGACCCGACTTGATGATCTTCTTCATGGCCGACTCGAGCGCCCGCAGGTCGTCCGGGGTGAACGGCTCGGCCACGTCGAAGTCGTAGTAGAAGCCGTCGGTGATCGGCGGGCCGATGCCCAGCTTCGCCTCGGGACGCAACTGCTGCACAGCCTGGGCGAGCACGTGCGCCGCCGAGTGCCGGATCACCGCCCGGCCGTCCTCGGTGTCCGCTGCGACCGGCTGCACCTCGGCGTCGGCGTCCGGCGTCCAGGCCAGGTCGCGCAGTGCGACCGCGCCATCGGGTCCGAGCTCGCGGACCACCACGACCGCGCCGGGGCCGGTCGTCGGCCAGCCCTCCTCCCGCACCCGGGAGCCCGCGGTGGTCCCCGCCGGCACCCGGACAGGGGTGGACGCGGGAGGGGGTGCGGGCGCGGACACGGAGGTCTCCTTCGGATCGGACGGACTGTGGTGTCCGATGCTAGAGGGGACCCGGGGGCGACAGCGGACGGCCTGCGTCGACACCCCGCCCCGGGCCCGGGTCCGGCCGTCGGGCCGGCTCAGCCGCGCTCATCCACGTCACCGTTACCGTCCTCGCGCGGCGGTTTGTACGGGTCCGGGTCGCCGGCGGGCTGGGCGCCGGCGGCCAGCCGGGCCACCTCGGCGTCGGAGTCACGGGCCCGCGCGAGCAGCTCGTCGAAGTGTTTCGCGCCGGCCGGCACGGCATCCGGGACGAACGTCAGTGTGGGGGTGAACCGCACCCTGGTCTGCTTGCCGACGATCGAGCGCAGCACACCGGTGGCACTGGCCAACGCCGCGGCCGCCCCCTGGGAGTCCGGCTGGGCGTCGACGGAGTCACCGAGCACCGTGTAGAACACCGTCGCGTCGTGCAGGTCACCGGTGACCTTGGTGTCGGTGATCGTCACCATCGCCAGCCGCGGGTCCTTGACCTGGTGCTCCAGCGCGTGCGCCACGATCTGGCTGATCCGCTTGGCCAATTTGTTGGCCCTCGCGTGGTCGACCATGTTCCCACCTCATGTCGTCGTGCGGTTCGCGATCGGCGCCGGACCGTCCGGGGCGGTTCACTCCTCATCGTGTGGGCCGACGATCCGGCGGTGGGCCGAGAGCAGCTCCAGCTCCGGCCGCCCCGCGACCCACCGTTCGCAGCTGTCGAGTATCTCGGTCACGTGACCGGCGTCGGCGGCCACGCAGCTGAGCCCCAGCAGGGCGCGTCGGTGCAGGTCGAGGTGGCCCGCCTCGGCGACTGCCACCTCGTAGCGGCGACGCAGCTCGGCGAGCACCGGCCGCACGACCGAGCGCTTCTGCTTGAGCGAGCCGACGTCTCCGAGAAGCACGTCGAACTCCAGAACTCCCACGTACATGGTGTACCCCGGGCCGTCCGCCGAGAGGGTCCGGCGCGGTGGTCCGCGCCGGACCGCCCCGGCTAGGCCCTCGGCTTCTCCCGCATCTCGAACGTCTCGATGATGTCGCCGACCTGCAGGTCGTTGTACGACCCCAGGGTCAGACCGCACTCGAAGCCCTCACGGACCTCGACCGCGTCGTCCTTGAACCGACGCAGCGAGCTGACCGGCTGGTTCTCCTGGACGACCACGCTGTCCCGGATCAGCCGGGCGCGAGCGTTGCGCCGGATCTCACCGGAGACCACCATGCAGCCCGCGATCGTGCCGACCTTCGATGACCGGAAGACCTCGCGGATCTCCGCCCGGCCGAGTTCGACCTCCTCGAACTCCGGCTTGAGCATGCCCTTGAGCGCCGCCTCGATCTCCTCGATCGCCCGGTAGATCACCGAGTAGTAGCGGATCTCCACACCCTCGCGGTTGGCCAGCTCGCCGGCCTTGCCCTCGGCCCGGACGTTGAAGCCCAGCACGATGGTGTTGTCCGCGATGGCCAGGTTGATGTCGCTCTCGGTGATGCCACCGACGCCTCGGTGGGTGACCCGCAACTCGACGTCGTCGCCCACCTCGATCTTCATCAGGGCGTCCTCGAGAGCCTCGACGGTACCCGAGTTGTCACCCTTGATGATCAGGTTGAGGGTGTCGGTCTCCTTCAGCGCGGCGTCCAGGTCCTCCAGACTGACCCGCTTCCGGCGCGACGCCAGCTCGGCGTTGCGGTCCCGGGCGCGGCGCCGGTCGGCGATCTGCCGGGCGACCCGGTCCTCGTCGACCACCAGGAAGGTGTCGCCGGCGCCGGGCACCGAGGTGAACCCGATGACCTGAACGGGCTGGGACGGCAGCGCCTCGTGGACGTCGTCACCGTGTTCGTCGAGCATCCGCCGGACCCGGCCGGACGCGTCGCCGGCCACCACCGAGTCGCCCACCCGCAGCGTGCCGCGCTGCACCAGCACCGTGGCCACCGGACCGCGACCGCGGTCCAGGTGCGCCTCGATCGCCACGCCCTGGGCCTCCATGTCGGGGTTGGCCCGCAGGTCGAGCGCGGCGTCCGCGGTGAGCAGGACCGCCTCGAGCAGCGCCTCGATGTTCTGGTTCTCCCGGGCGGAGACGTCGACGAACATCGTGTCGCCGCCGTACTCCTCGGCGACCAGCCCGTACTCCGTCAGCTGCTGGCGGATCTTGGCCGGGTTGGCCCCTTCCTTGTCGATCTTGTTCACCGCGACCACCATCGGCACCTCGGCCGCCTGGGCGTGGTTGATCGCCTCCACCGTCTGCGGCATCACACCGTCGTCGGCGGCCACCACGATCACCGCGATGTCGGTCGACTTCGCACCGCGGGCCCGCATGGCGGTGAACGCCTCGTGGCCCGGGGTGTCGATGAAGGTGATCAGCCGCTCGAAACCCTCGAGCTCGGTGAGCACCTGGTAGGCGCCGATGTGCTGGGTGATACCCCCGGCCTCGCCCGCCATCACGTTGGCCTTGCGGATGGTGTCCAGCAGGCGCGTCTTACCGTGGTCGACGTGCCCCATCACGGTCACCACCGGCGGCCGGATCACGAGGTCCTCCTCGCCGCCGGCGTCCTCACCGTAGGAGATCGAGAAGCTGTCCAGCAGCTCCCGGTCCTCCTCCTCCGGGGAGACCACCTGGACGTGGTAGTTCATCTCGCCGCCGAGCAGCTCGAGGATCTCGTCCGAGACCGACTGGGTCGAGGTGACCATCTCACCGAGGTGGAACAACACCTGGACCAGCGACGCCGGATTCGCGTTGATCTTGTCCGCGAAGTCGGTCAGCGAGGCACCCCGGGCCAGCCGGATCGTCTCACCCTTGCCCTTGGGCAGCCGCACACCGCCGACGGACGGCGCCTGCATCGCCTCGTACTCCTGGCGCTTCGCGCGCTTCGACTTCCGGCCCTTGCGCGCCGGACCGCCGGGACGACCGAAGGCACCAGCGGCCCCTCCGCGACCGCGGTTACCGCCGCCACCGGGACGACCACCGCCGCCGCCGGGACCACCTCGGAAGCCGCCGCCGGCCGGCGCACCCGCGCCGGCACCAGGACCACCCGGACCACCACCGGGACCACCGCGGAAGCCGCCGCCACCGGGACGACCGGCGCCGCCACCGGGACGACCAGCGCCGGCACCGCCGCCAGGACCACCGCGACCCGCGCCCGGCCCGCCACGACCGGCGCCGGGACCACCACGACCACCACCGGCCGGACGGCCAGGCATCATCCCCGGGTTGGGCCGGGGCGGCATCATCCCCGGGTTGGGCCGAGGACCACCCGGACCCGCGGACCCGCCGGGGCGGGGCCCGGCTGCCGGACGGCTGGGCGTGCCGCTGGAGCCACCCGGCCGGGGCGGCTGCTGAGTCGGCCCCGGACCGGGCGGGCCGGGACGGGGCGTGGGGCGGCTCGGCGGCGCGCCGGAGCCGACGCCGAACGGGTTGTTGCCCACCCTGGGCGTGCGCGGACCGGGCTTGGGTGCCTGGCGGCGCGGCGGGACCACAGCCGGGGAGTCGGCGCTCGCTGCGGCCGGCTGCTCCGCCGCCGGGCGGGCCGGCTCGGCGGGACGCGCCGGCGGCTCAGGCGCCGGGCGGGCCGGCTCGGCGGGATGCGCCGGCTCGGGCGCGGGACGGCTCGGCGCCGCACCGACGGTCGGCTCGGCCGGCCGGGCGGGAGCATCGGGTGCCGGCGGACGCGCGGCCGGAGCCGGGGGGCCGGGGCGGGCCGGCGCCGGGCCCGGGCGCGGCGAGGCCGGGCGCGGACGGCCGGTCGGCGCGGCCGTCGACGGAGCGGCCGGGGCCGGTCGGGCGACCGGGGCCGGGCGCGGGGCGCCGGACTCGGCTGGCATTGTCGGCGCCGGTGCGCTGGGAGCCGGCGGTGCCGCGGCGGCCGGGGCGTTGCCGGGCGCGGCGGCCGGCGCCGCGTCGCTCGGAGTCGGACTGGGACGACGCCCACGCGAGGTCGGCCGGGAGGCGCCGTTAGCGCCTGCGGCCATCGACTCGCGAAGCTTCCGGGCGACCGGAGCCTCGACCGTCGAGGACGGGGACTTCACGTACTCGCCCATGTCCTGAAGTCTGCTGAGTACCTGCTTGCTGGTGACACCGAGCTCTTTCGCGAGCTCGTGCACGCGGGCCTTGCCTGCCACTGATCTCCTCTAGCTAGGAGGTCGGCGGCATGTTCCGCTCGACCTCGAACCTACTGTCGCAACACATTCATGGTGCGATCTTCACAGCTGGCTCATGACGGGTCGACCTGACTCTCGTGATCCAGGTGCGAGGCGGTCTCGCACTGCGGTGAAATCAATACTGCGGTGAATCAACACTGCGGTGAACTAACACTGCGGTGAATCAATACTGCGTGGTGAGCCGAAGGTGCAACCGAAGCTCCTCGACGTCGAGCGGACCGGGGACGCGCAGCGCCCTCGGAAACGCCCCCCGCCGCTGGGCACGGCCGAGGCAATCCGGATCGGGGTGCAACCAGGCACCTCGACCGGGAAGCCGCCGGCGTGGATCAGGAGCGAGAACTCCGCGAACCACGACGACACGCAACAACCCGGTGGCCGGGGCCCGCGAGCGACACCCGACGCAGGTACGCACCGGCACCGAGGAACTCGGCAGTGGCGCAGCGGCGGGCGCTGGATCGCGGATCTCAGCCTCCCGGGAGTGTAGCGCGTCTGGTTCGGGTGCACCCGTCCGGTCCGGGCCACCAGCGGGCATCCGGGCCAACCCCGGCCTACTCGGCGGCGGCCGGGGCGGCCGGCTCGTCGCGGATGGGCCGGGGATCGACGTCGCTGCGGATGTCGATCCGCCAGCCGGTGAGCCGTGCGGCCAGCCGGGCGTTCTGGCCCTCCTTGCCGATGGCAAGGGAGAGCTGGAAGTCCGGCACCACCACCCGGGCGGTCTTGGCCCTCGCATCGAGCACGGTCACCGACACCACCTTCGCCGGCGACAGGGCGTGCCCGACGAACTCGGCGGGATCATCCGACCAGTCGATGATGTCGATCTTCTCGCCGGCCAGCTCGCTCATCACGTTGCGTACCCGTTGGCCCATCGGACCGATGCAGGCGCCCTTGGCGTTGACCGACGGCACCATGGCCCGTACCGCGATCTTGGAGCGGTGACCGGCCTCGCGGGCCACCGCGCAGATCTCCACCGAGCCGTCCACCAGCTCCGGCACCTCGAAGGCGAACAACCTCCGCACCAGGTTGGGGTGCGTCCGGGACAACGTGATCTGGGTGCCGCGCCCGCCGCGGGACACGCCCACCACGTAACAGCGGATCCGCTCGCCGTGCTCGTAGCGCTCCCCCGGTACCTGCTCGGCGGACGGGATGACCCCCTCGGTGCCCCCGAGCTGGACCACGACCACGCCCCGCGCGTTGGCCCGCACGTCGCGCTGGACCACCCCGGCGACGATCTCGCCCTCCTTGGCGGAGAACTCGCCGTAGGTGCGCTCGTGCTCCGCGTCACGCAGCCGCTGCACGATGACCTGGCGGGCGGTGGTCGCCGCGATCCGGCCGAATCCCTCGGGTGTGTCGTCCCACTCCCGCACCAGCTGCCCGTCGTCGGCGAGCTCCTGGGCGAGCACCCGCACCAGACCGGTCTTGCGGTCGATGTCGATCCGGGCGTGCGACTCGTGCCCGTCGGTGTGCCGGTAGGCCGTCAACAACGCGGTCTCGATCGCCTCGATGACCGTCTCGAACGGAATATCCTTGTCACGCTCGATCGCCCGCAAGGCGGCGATGTCGACGTTCACCTCTGCTCCTTCGCCCTGGTAGCGGCACTGTCCCCGGCCGGGCCGTCCTCGAACCCGGGGGAGTTCTGGCATGCGGACAGCGCCCGCAACTCGTCCGCCGGCGGCTGGCGGAACTCCACCCGCACCACGGCACGTTCCACCTCCGCGTAGCGCACCTCCCGCACGACACCGTCCACCAGCACCTGGACCGAGGCGTCGCCGGCCTGTCCGACCCGGCCGGTGAGCACCCCGCGTTCGCCGAGGGTGATCTCCACCGAGCGTAGATGCGCCCGCCGCCAGTGCCTGGGCTGGGTGAGTGGCCGGTCGACACCGGGCGAGGTGACCTCGAGCGTGTAGGGACCGCAGAGCACCTCGTCCTGCTCGTCGAGCTCGGCGGCGACCCGGCGGCTCAGCGAGGCGATGTCGTCCAGGCCCACGCCGTCCTCGGCGTCCACCACCACCCGCACCAGCGCGCGCCGGCCGGCCTGGCGGACCTCGATCTCCTCCAGGTCGAAGCCGACCGAACTCACCGCGCGCTCCACCGTCGGACGCAGGCTGACGCTCAGCTGCTCCGGCTGGGGACGGGGCATTCGGGGCTCCTCGGCTCGGTGTTCGTCGGCTCGGTGCTCGTCGGGCGTCTCGGGCATGGTGGTAGGTAACTGTGACGGTGGCGCGGCCGTGTCCGCCGTCGGACACACCGCGGCCGGTCGTCCGTACGGGTCGCCCAGCGTATCGCGCCGGGTGAGCCCTCCGGTGCCCGCTCACTCCCAGGTGTCGCGCGTCGCCCGAACGCCACGGTCGGGCCGTGCGTCCGGGCACGCGGACCGCACCTGGCAGGATCGCCGCCGTGTACCCCGCCCGGCCCGCCCCCCGGCTGTCCCGCCGCACGGTGCTGCTCGGCATGACCGTCACCCTCGTCGTCCCGCTGCTCGCGGCCTGCGCGGACCGACCGCCCGATCCGCTGGTGGCGCTGGTGGTCCAGGCCCGGCAGGACGCCGGCCTGGCCGACGCGTCGGCGGCCGCACGGCGCACCGGCACCGCGCCGGACGGGCCGGCGGCCGAACTGGTGGCCGGGATCGCCGCCGCCCGCACGGCGCACGCCGACGCGCTGGCCGCCGCGCTCGGCGACGACGCACCCGAGCAGCCGCCGCCGGGGTCGGCACCACCCCGGTCCGCGCCGCCCACGGTCACCGCGGCTGGCGCGGTGGCCGCGGTGCGCGACGCGCTGGACCGGGCGAACCGGGCC
>JBQTKB010000134.1:0-32907 GCA_052386505.1 Pseudonocardia sp. | reverse complement strand
CGACGGTAAGCCCGCCCAGGCGCGCGAGCACCTTCCCGGGGAATCGGGTCGAGCCTATGCGCGCCGGGATCACCACCAGCAGATCGCCGGCGGGCGGCCTCATGGCGCGACCGGGCGCGGCGCGCGCCGCCCCCCGGGGGCCCGGGCCCGGGCGGCCGGCCCTCCACTCGGGGGTGGGGGCCGAGCGCAGCCGCTGGGTCGGGGTGTAACCGGACATTTCAGCTGCCGTCCGAGAGGCGCAGCCGGCCACCGCTGTAGAGCAGCTCGCCGATCTCTGGCACGTCGGCGGCCGACGCGTCGAACCCCAGGGGCTTGACCCAGGACCGCTCACGCAGCTGCAGATCGTGGAAGAACGGCCGCAGCAGCTCGTCGAACGCCTTGCGGACCCGGTCCGGCAGCCGCGGCTGCAACCGGATCAGCTCGCACAGCTGTTCCTTCATTATCTCGTTGGACGCCCGCAGCTCGTGGTACGGGCGCAGGTGCACCTCGCCTCCCGGCGGATCGACGGCCCGGTGCGCCCGCACCGCGTCCATCGCGGCCACTACCTCGTCGCCGAGTCCGTCGGTGCCCAGTACCTCGAGCACCTGGCCGAGCAGCAGCCTGTACCGGTCGTTCTCCAGCAGCTCGTAATGGAAGACCTTGTCGTGCACCTGTTCGAGGAAGCCCAGCGTGGCGGCCACTATGCCGGCCTGCTCCTGGGCGAACCGGTCGCTCAGATTCGGCAGCACCACCTGTTCCATGGTTTTGCGCATTCCGGACAGGAACTGCGCGAAGTCCGGTCCCACGTTATGCCGCCGACTTGTCGTTGAAGTGTTCCTTGCAGAGGTCCTGTACCTCGCCCCAGCCGGTCGTCCCGGCGCGGTCCCAGCGGACGAACGCGTGGCTGAGGTACATCTGCGGCCAGGGCACCCACGGATTGGCCGTCATCGGAGTCCCGGTGAACCGGTGCTCGGTGCCGCGCACGTCCACCACCCGCAGATCGAAGAACTGGTGCAGGTATCGGTTGCGGACCAGCGTGCCGTCGCCCTCCCGTAGGCCGTACACCCGCTCGCCCTCCCGCAGGTAACCGTGCGCGAGAGCCGGGTAGACGTCCAGCCGCTTCGGGTCGACCAGCCAGATGCAGTGGATGCTGGTGTCGTCGTCGAAATTGGCATTCATCCAGCAGAAGTTCTTCAGCGAGCGTTCGTCGCGCAGACCCCAACTGTGGTCCATGCTCGCCACGCAGTCGATATCGACCCGTCGTCCACGCAGGTCCAGCGTGCCGCGCACCCGCCCGCTCTGGTCCCAGTGCCCGGCGTAGGCATGCGCGCTGACCGAGTCGCCATCCTGTTGGACGCCGGCCAGCGGATCCATCGACGGGTCATGTATGTCGTAGGGCGGCATCAGCCCGGTGTAGGCCACCTCGAAACTCACCCCGACCCCGCCGTCGAACCGTATCTCGTAGTCCATCACCGGTTTCGTGCACCGGATCGCCAGCCCGTTGGCGAGTTCGAAATCGTCGAGATTGCCTTTCGGCATGGGTAGGTGCACGTGGCAGTCGAAGTAGTTCACCTCGTGCGGTGTGTTGGACACACCGTCGAATATCGACACGCTGGACATCACCGCGCCCAGGTTCGGTTTCGCCTGGACGTAGGCTCCGACGTGCACCCGGGCTTCGGGCGAGTAGAAACCGAAATAGTTCGTCTCGGCCCAGGTGTAATGGTCGGAGGTCGGGGGATGGAAATACATGTCGACATCGCTGATCACGAAAAGACCTCCCCGCGCCGGCCCCGTTGCACGGCAACTCGACACCCGTCGAGAGTGTGCGATGAATCTGCGCCGAAATTAGTCCATTCGCGGACGGCAGGTCAAGGTCGCCGGTCGGATCAGCGCCAGGATCAGCGCCCGGATCAGCGCCCGGCGCCGGTGAAGCGCTCGGCCAACCTGTTTCTGGCCACGGCGTCCAGCTCGAACTCCCGCAGCAGGAAGCGGTCCATGTCACCGGCCCGGTCCTCGATCAGCTCCAGCGCCACCCGCAGGTACTGAGGCTTGGCGTCCAGGATCGGGGCGACCACCGCGCGGTCCACCGGCAGACCGCGGGCGTTGAAGAACTGGGCGAACTTGCCCATCGCGGCGTCCTCGTCGGCGTAGGCGATCGACGACAGCAGGTAGTCGGACCGCACACTGTCCGGCGGCACGCCCAGCGCGCTCAGCAGCAGCGCTGAGGCGATCCCGGCGCGGTCCTTGCCGAACGAACACATCACCAGCGCCCCACCGTCGCCGTTGAGCATGTGCCGGAACATCGCCCGGTAGCCGGGCAACTCCTCCCGGGTCAGTTCTCGGTAACGATCGGCCATGATCTTCTCGGCGCCGGTCGAGGTCAGCCCCTCGTCGAGCAGCAGGCCCCACAGGTTCTCCACGCTGGCGACCAGCATCCCCAGCGCCACCACCTCGATCTGGGCGCCGACCGGAAGCGGGTTCTTCTCCCGCTCCACCGGGCTGCGGAAGTCGTAGACGGTGGTGATCCCCAGCCGGGCGAACGCCTCGTTGATCTCGGCCGCGGACGCGTTCAGGTAGCCGGAGCGGTACAGCCGGTCGGCCCGGGTGACCCGGCCGTCGACGGCCGGGTAGCCACCCATGTGCCGGAAGTTGCTGGTCGCGCCCAGCGTAAGGAAGCGGTCCACGGGTCGCCCTCCGTTCTGGGCCCGCCGCGCGTCACCGCCGGCCCGGTCGGACCCGGTCCGGCCCGACCGCTTACCGCGGTGGTCCGTCCGGTGGCCCGGACCAGAGCTTACGGCCGGGGCCGTCCGGTCAGCATGTCGAGATCAGCGCCCGGTGAAACGAGGGTCGCGTCGCTCGAGGAACGCGGTGCGGCCCTCGGTCCAGTCCGCGGTGCCGATCAGGGTCTGCTGCAGGCCCGCCTCCAGTTCGATCTGCTCGGCCATGCCCCGCCAGGACCAGGCCCGCAGCGCCTTCTTGGTCGTCGCGTAGGCCTGGGTCGGGCCTTCGGCCAGCCGCCGCGCGAGCGCGAGGCTGTCTTCGACCACGGAGGCGGCGTCGACCACCCGGCTGACCAGTCCCAGCCGTCCGCATTCGGCCGCGTCGATCGGATCGGCCAGCATCAGCAGCTCCGCGGCCTTGGCCGGGCCGACGCAGGTGGCCAGCAGCGCGGTCGCTCCGACGTCCGGCATCAAACCGATCTTGGCGAAGCGGAACTGGAGGTAGGTCTCCCGCGACATCACCACGAGGTCGGAGGCCAGGGCCAGGCAGGCACCCGCGCCGATCGCGGGCCCGTGCACGGCGGCCACGATCGGCTGGGGCAGGTCCAGCATCGCCAGGAACCCCGGGTGGAACCGTCGGCGCAGCGTGGTCCGCAGGTCGTCACGCCCGTCGGGCAGGGTCGGGAAACCGGCCACCAGGTCGGCTCCGGCACAGAACACCGGCCCGTCGCCCATCAGCACCACACAGCGCACGTCGCCGCGGCCGGCGACCTCGGCGAACACCTCGGTCATGCTCGCGCCGAGCGTGTCGTCCCAGGCGTTGCGCGCCCGCGGCCGGGAGAGCACCACACGGGCGACGCCGCCTTCGACCTGGAGAACGACGGCATTGTCGGGCATGGCTAACTCATAGCAGGTCGGACCGGCATCCGCCGCGTCGCCAAGCTCGCCGGACCGGCGTCGCCGCGCCCGCGGGACCGGCGTGTCGCCGAACCCGCCGGGCCGGCCTCATGGCTGGTAGTGGCGGACACCGTCGACCTCGCTGCGACGCAGCCGACCCTGCTCGGCCAGCAGGTCGAGATGCGCCGAGGTCTCGGTGACCGCCAGCCGGCTGTTCATCGCGTCCAGGTCGGTGAACGCGCGGCCGCGGCGGGTCCACAGCACCCGCTGCGCGGTGCGGTAGGCGGTGTCCGCGCCGGCCGCGACCGCCGCCGCCATCTCGTCGAGCCGCTGTGCATGGTGCGCCAGCAGCTCGTGCACCCGGGCGTGCACGCTCGGAGAGATCGGTCCGTGCGCCGGGAGCATCCGCTGGTCGGGCCGGTTGAGCAGCAGGCGCAGAGAGTGCAGGTAGTCCCCCAGTGGGGAGTGACCCTGTGCCGCCTCCAGTCCGATCGACGGGGTGATGTGCGGCAGCACGTGGTCCCCCGCGAACAACAGCTCCCGCGCGTCGTCGGCGAAGACCACATGACCCCGGGTGTGACCGGGTGTGGCGATCGCGTCCAGGACGTGCCCGCCGACCGGGATGGTGACGGGTGCCTGCAGCCACTCGTCCGGATCCTCCCAGTCCGAGGGGAGCAGGTCCGACCCGGTCGGCAGCCGGGGCAGCAGGTCGGCGGCGCCAGCCTGGATCAGCTGCATCCGGAGGGTCTGGAAGGGCGGCCGGGCCGGGTCCTGGGACAGTCGCAGCGACTCCTGCTCACCGATACCCAGACTGATGTGGTTGCCGAACTCCCGGCGCACCTGCACGGCGAGCGTGTAGTGGTCGCGGTGCACGTGGGTGACCAGGAACCGCCGCACATCGCCCAGCTCATGGCCGAGCGCGGACACCGCTTTGTCCAGCACCGCGCGGGCCTCGGGGACACGCCACCCGGCGTCGATCAGCACCAGTCCGTCGCCGTCACGCAGCGCGTAGATGTTCACCGCGCGCAGGCCGTCGGAGGGCATCGGGAGCGGTACCCGGTAGAGCCCGTCGGTCACCTCGTAGACGCCGGTCGCGGTCCAGTCCGCTGTTGAGTCGTCCTGCTCGATCCGCATCGCATTCCTCTCACCGCAGTGCCCTCCACGGTAACCGAGCGCAACCCCACCGCCGGAATTGCCGCATGAACGCCGGAAACCGACTCGATCCCGCCGACGTCGTGGGTGCCGGCGGCTAGCTCGGCTAGCCCGGCTGCGCGGTCAGGTAGCGCTCCCGGATCCGGCGCTTGAACAGCTTGCCCGAGTCCTCCCGCGGCAGCTCCCGGTCGATGACCACCGTGCGCGGCACCTTGTAGTTGGCCATGTTGGCGCGGACGTGCGCGGTGATGTCGTCCTCGGTCAGCCCGCTGGCGGGGTCGGTGTCGACATGCGCGACCAGTACCTCACCGAACTCGTCGTGCGGGATGCCGAACACCGCCGCGTCCCGAACGCCGGGCAACCCGATCAGGCACGCCTCGATCTCCGCCGGGTAGATGTTCACCCCGCCGGAGATCACCATGTCAGCGATCCGGTCGCCCAGGTAGAGGAAGCCGTCCTCGTCCAGCCGTCCGCAGTCGCCCACGGTGAGAAAGCCGTCCCGCTCCATGGCCTGACGCTTGGCATCGTTGCCGATGTAGGTGAAGTTGGGCCAGTTGTCGCCGGGGTAGACGTAGATCTCCCCGTCGGTGCCGGTGGGCGCCTCGGTGCCGTCCTCGAGCAGGATCTTCACCCGGGCGCCGTCGAGTGCCTTGCCCACGGTGCCGGGATGGGCCAGCCACTCCGCGCTGTCGCAGGTGACCACCACACCGGTCTCCGAGGCACCGTAGTACTCGTGGATGATCGGGCCCCACCACTCGATCATTCTGTGTTTGACGTCCGGCGCGCACGGCGCGGCCGCGTGCACCACCGACTTCAGCGAGGAGATGTCGAACGCCTCGCGCTCGGCCTCGGACAGCTGCAGCAGGCGGACGAACATGGTCGGTACCACCTGGGTGTGCGCGATCCGGTGTCGCTCGATCGTGGCGAGGAACTCCGTCGGGTCGAACTTCGGCATGATCGTCACGTCCAGGCCGGCGGCCGCGGCGAACAGGGAGTGCGCGTTGGGCGCGGAGTGGTACATCGGCGCGGGGATCATCGTGCGCATGTCCGGGCTCAGCCCGAACGCCCGAAACATCCGCTGGCCCACCGACGCGCTGTTCTCCGGGGTCATCGGGTCGCGCAGGATGCCCTTGGGCTGGCCGGTGGTGCCCGAGGTGTAGATGACGCTCAGCGGCGCGGCCGGGGGACTCTGCAGCGGCTCGGTCTGGGCGGCCAGCCAGCTCTCCAGCTCCGGGCCGTCGTGCGCGGGGAACACATCCGGCATCCGGTAGGCGGCCCGCAGCGCGTCGCTGGGCAGCACCTCCACGATCGGCGGCGGAGCGTCCAGGGCGGCATTCACCACCGGGATCAGATCACTGTGCACGAACGCCGCCCGGGCGTTGCTGTCGGTGAGCAGGTAGGCGAGCTCGGGGCCCTTCCAGTGCCAGTTGACCGGCACCGGCACCGCCCCGAGCAGCGCGGCGGCGATGCTCACCTCGATGAACTCGATCTCGTTGCGCATGATGACCGCGACCCGGTCACCGGGGTCGACGCCGAGCGCGCCGAGCCCGGCCGCGATGCGCTGGGCTCGGCCCATCGCCGCCGCGGTGGTACGGGACCGGTCACCGCAGCGGATCTGGGGCTGGTTCATGCGTCATCCTCCAACTGGTCCGGCAGCGGCCGTGACATCCATTTGCTCCGGCGGCCCCTGCGGAGTTGGTCGGGCCGCGTCGCCTGGCCCGATCCTGCCTCACCGACAGCCCGGTGAGAAGGACCGGCGGCCGACTCACCTGCCCTCGGCGCGGTGCGCACCCGGTGGGGGTAGGGTCGAGCGGTGGATCATCAGGCCTACGTCGAATCCCTGCGCGAGGAGAACCGGCTGCTCGCCGACCTGGTCGGCGACGCCGACCCGACGACACCGGTACCGACCTGCCCGGGATGGTCACTGCGGCAGTTGGTCCGGCATGTCGGCCGAGGCGACCGGTGGGCGGCGCAGATCGTGGCCGAGCGGGTCGACCACTACCTCGATCCCCGAGCGGTGCGCGAGGGCAAGCCGCCGGCCAGCGCGGCGGGAGCCGACATGTGGCTGCGCGACAGCCCCAGGGTGCTGTTCGCCGCGGTGTCCTCGATCGGCCCCGACACCCCGGTGTGGACCTTCACCGGTTCGCGACGGGCGAGTTGGTGGCTACGGCGACGGCTGCACGAGACCACGGTGCACCGGGCCGACGCGGCGATATCCCTCGGCGTCGACTTCGAGATGCCCGCCGAGCTGGCCGCCGACGCGATATCCGAATGGCTCGACCTGCTGGCCGCGCGTCCTTTTGCGCCGGAGGCCCCGGCACCGCTGGCCCCGGGCTCGGTGCTGCACCTGCATGCCACCGACCTGCCTGGCGACACCGGCTCGGACGGCGACTCCGGCTTGGGTGGGGGCACCGGTGGGGGTGCCGGCTCGGGTGGGGGCACCGGACGCGGCGCCGGTGCGGGTGAGTGGCTGATCGAGGGCGGGTCGTCGGGCGTGTCCTGGACCTCGGGACACGGTAAGGGTGCCGCGGCGGTGCGGGGTCGCACGGTAGACCTGCTGCTGGCGATCACCCGACGCAGACCGACCGGCGTCGAGGTGCTCGGCGACCAGCAGGTGTGGGCGAACTGGCTGGCGAACACCGCATATTGAGCGCGGCGCGGTCGGGCGGCGCGGCGCGGTCGTACGGCGCGGCGCGGTCCGGTGGCGCGGCGCGGTCGGGTGGCGGCGTCAGCCCATGCTGCTGCCGCCGTTGACGCTGATCGTCTGGCCGGTGACGAACGCCGCCTCCGGACCGGCGAGATAAGCCACCATGCCGGCCACGTCCTCGACTGTGCCCGGGTGACCCATCGGGATCAGCCGCAGCGCTTCGTCGAGTACCACGGTGAACCGCTCCGGGAGGCCTCCGGCCTCGATCATCGCGGCCAGCTCGGGAGTCTTGATGTAGGACGGAGCCACCGTGTTCACCGCGATGCCGGCATGGGCGAACTCGCGGGCCAGGCCGGTCGCCATGGCGTGCACGCCGCCCTTGGCCGCGTTGTAGATGGCGTGGTCGGTGAGCCCGTTGCGCACCGACTCGGCGCCGATGTTGATGATCCTTCCGCCGCCCCGTTCCACCATGTGTGGGAGCACCGCCAGGGTGCACCGGATGGTGGTCCAGAGGTTGTTGTCGATGGTCGCCCGCAGGGTCTCCTCGGTGTGCTCCAGGGTCGGGCGGATCACCCCGCCGCCGGCGTTGTTCACCAGGATGTCGACACCGCCGAGCGCGTCCACGGCGGCGGCCAGCAGCTCCTCGCCGGCCCCGGGCCGGGACAGGTCGCCCACGAACCCGGCGACATCCGGCAGCCCGTGGCCGTCGAGGTGCTCCTTACTCAGCGCCGAGACCAGCACCCCGGCCCCGTCGGCCAGCAGCCGGCGGGTGATGCCCAGCCCGATTCCGGTCGCCCCGCCGGTGACCACCGCGGTGCGCCCGGTCAGCGGCCCGCTCACAGGATGATCGCCAGGTCGCCGGCCGGCCGCAGCTCGGTCATGTCCAGCTGGCTGCGTTTGGTCCGGATCCGCACACCGCCGCTGTCGGTGATCAGTCGGTAGTGGTGTTGGCCCACGTAGTAAGTGGCCCGGCCGTTGCGGAAACGCCACACCGTGAAGGACGCGGTGACCGGCAGCTCGTCCTCGGCCGGGGCCAGCGCGGCGGGATGGCCGGCGGCGGCCTCGCCGATCCGGACGTTGAACACCTGGTGGTTGGTCCGCGAGTGCGGGTACTCCCGGTGCGCCTTGCGGCTGTTCAGCCGCTCCACCCGCATCCGCAACCGGAACCCGTCGTCGTCGATCAGCACCAGGTCCTGGCTGGGGTCGGCGTCCGGCGCGTCGTTGCACGGCACCACGTACCGGACCGGGTCGGCAGCCCAGAGCGCCAACCAGCCGTCGAGGTCCCAGGCGTCCAGCAGCGCGGCCTCGTGGTAGAGGAACTCCTCGACGTCGGACCGGGTGAGCGTCGAGATGTCGTCGACCCGCGCGACTGCGGCGGCGGTCACCGGGCCACCCCGGCGCCGAAGTCGGAGTCGCCCATCTGCTCGGCCCAGCGGCGCCAGAACGCCCGCATCTGCGTCTCGTCGGACGTCTGGGGCTCGCGGGCCATGCCCCGGGAGATGTCGTTCCACTCCACTCCGCCGGAGTTGAAACCCTGCTGGCAGGACTCCAGTGCCTCCACGTCGTCGGGGGTGGCGAAGCCCGCCGGCCCGAGGAAGGTCAGGAAGTTGTCCAGCCGGGTCTGGCGCAGCCGGACGTCCTCGTCCCGGTCCGCGAGCTGCCAGGCCGTGACGTCCATCTGGTCGGGGGCCGAGGGCATGAACGTACGGATGGTCACCGCCATGATGTCGTTGATCACCAGGTTCGGGAAGATCAGCAGGTTACGGTTGGTCTCGGCCACCCGGGTGGCTCGCTCCTCGCCGTGCAGGGCGACCAGCCGCCTCCGGACCTCGTCGATCTGGTCGCGGACGTCCTCGTCGAAGTCCGGGCCCCACTTCGCGGTCGGCCGGCCCCACGGGGCGGCGTACTCCATGACCGCGTGGCCGTTCCCCAGATCACGCGCGCCGCCGGTGAGGGCGCCGAGCACCAGACCCTTGGCCACGAGGTACTTGAAGTAGGTGTCGTGGGTGGGCACGGCGTGGTAGCCGTCGATGCTGTTCTCGGCCAGCAGCTTCCAGTTCGCCGAGATGCAGTACTCGTTGGTGCCCTTGACGACCTCCTTGCCCGCGCCGGCCGAGTCGGCCACCAGGTCGAGGTACTCCGTCGCCCCGGCGAGGTACTCCACCAGGTCGACGATGTCGGGGTCGTAGCTGGCGAACACGAACCCCCGGTAGCTCGCCACCCGGGCCACCGACCGCAGCCCCAGGGTGGAGAAGTCCAGGCCCTCGCCGTAGGCCTCCCGGTCCGGCACCCCGGACAGATTGCCCTCGGAGTCGAAGGTCCAGGCGTGGTAGAAGCACTGGAACACCTTGGCGTTGCCGGACTTCTGCCGGCAGACCACCGCGCCCCGGTGGGTGCAGGTGTTGTGGAAGACGTGCACCTGCTTCGACTTCGCGCCGCGCACCATGAACACGTTGCGCCCACCCACCGGGCGGCGCACGTAGTCGCCCGGCTCGGCCACCTCCGACTCGTGGCCCACGTAGAGCCATGAGCGCTCGAACACCCGCTTCAGCTCCTGCTGGAACACCTCGGGCGAGGTCATCGTGGATCGGTGTACCCGGAACCGGTGCCTGGCGGCGTCCTCCTCGACCAGGGGTGACCCGGTCGAGGAGGGCGCGGTGGTGGGTGGCTCTTCGGTGAGGGTCATGTCGTCTACTCCTTGGCTCCGAGGAAGTGCCCGACCAGGTTGTTGAAGTCGCCCGAGCGCTCGATCTGGGTCCAGTGCCCGCACCGCGCGAAGACCGCGAGGTCGGCGTCGGGGAGCAGGCGCACCATGTTCAGCGCGACCTCCACCGGGATCACCTTGTCCTCCCGGCCGTGCACCAGCAGGGTGCGGGTGGCGATCGAGCGGACCTCGTCCTCGGAGATGCCCAGGGCGTTCGCGCCGTGCTTGTCGGAGAACATCTCCACGTAGGTCTCGTGCGCGCCGCTCGCGATGCTGGCCTCGTACCGGTTGCGCACCAGCTCGTCGGTGATGATGGTCGGGTCCACGGCGAAGCAGTCCAGCAACAGCTGGCGCATGTTCTCCTGCGACGGCTCGTACTCCCGGACCGCCTTGAGCGCCGGGGTGATCGTCATGCCCGGCCCGGGAGCGCCCATCAGCACCATCCGGTCGATCCGCTCCGGGTGCCGGCCGGCCATCTCCAGCGAGATCCGGCCACCGAGGGAGTTGCCGACCAGCGCGGTCCGCGTGATGCCGAGCGCGTCCATGAACGCGAACACCTGGTCGGCCCAGGTGGCCAGCGAGTAGTAGACATCGGCCGGGCGCTCGGTGGCTCCGAAGCCGACCAGGTCGGGCGCGAGCACCCGGTTGCCGGTGGCCGCGAGCGCGTCCATGTTCAGCCGCCAGTTGGCCCAGCCGGAGACTCCGGGCCCGGAGCCGTGCAGCAACAGCACCGGAGTGCCGTCGCGTGGGCCGACGTCGTGGTAGTAGGTATTGACGCCGCCGGCGTCGATCATCTTGCCGGTGTCCGGTGCGGCCAGGGTGGTCACTGGGGGTCCTTCCCGTCGAAGATCGCGAAACATTTGTTGGAGTTGAACGCGTCGGTGACGACGAACTCCGACCAGCGCAACGGCATGCCCAGCTCGTGCATCGCGCCGGCCAGGCAGAACCAGTTCAACATCTCGTGCTGGCCGGCCGCGACGACGTCGTCGGCGGTGGTGGAGGTCCAGACGTCCCAGTCGCGGCGCACGAACGCGTCGTAGAGCCGCTGGTCGGCCGGGGTGTCCGGGCGCAGGTGCCAGCCCTTGTCGTGCAGGAACGCGTGCGACCAGCTCGACGAGGCGACCAGCGCGACCCGCTGGTCGGTCGTGGACAGCGACCGGGCCACCGCCGCGCCCAGCGCGAAACAGCGTGCCGGTGACGGGCCGACCGGGTCGAGGTCCTCGTCGGCGATGTCGGCGAACCGGGCCAGCCCACCCCGGCGGGCGATCACATGCTGGCCGTAGCAGTTCACGGTGATCGGCAGGATCGGGTAGGGGAAGCCCTGGCCGGCCTGCTCGTAGTCCAGGAACAGCTGGGTGTTGCCGATCGCGTGCGGGAACTTCGCGCCGCTGAGCTGGCGGTAGGAGTAGGCCACGTCGAAGTCGGCGCGCAGCAGGTCGTCGGTGAGCCGGCGGGCGGCGGTCTGGTCGGTGCGCATCCGAAAGGTGTGCTCCGGGGGCACCCCCCACACGTTCGGCAGGCCCATCGAGTTGAGCCAGACGAACGGCTGCACGTCGGTGTCCTCGTAGGCCAGCACGCAGAACGGCGGGACGGCCTCTTCCTTGAAGTTCTCGTACTGGTCATCGCCCCACACCAGCACGATGTCCGGGGCGAACTCGTCGAGGGCGGTCCGGCAGGCGGTCATCCCCTCCAGCAGCTGCTTGCGGTGCCCGGCCGCGGCGGCCGCGCCGCGGTCGTCGGCCCACTCCCGGCGCATCAGCTCCGGCCAGTTCGCGGTGTCCTTCTCGGCGGCCGGGATGTCGGGGTCGGTGAGCGTCCAGCTCAGGATCCCGGCCATGTTCTCGTCGGTACCGGCCAGTGGTGGGTAGTGGGTCATGCCCAGACCCAGGAACTCCGCCATTCTTCCTCACCCTCCTAGAGGTCGGTCGATCGGACCGGAGCGGCGGCTCACCGGGCCACCACGCCGCCGAGCCCCGGCCGGTCAGCCGAGTCCTGCGGGGATTCCAGGGAACCATCTGCCGTCGGCCGCGGCAACACCTCGGGGGTACCGTCCGCAAGTGCGAAACGCGCGGCGAGCGCCTCGGTCTGGCGGGCCAGCAAGTGGGTGTCCACGCCCACCGCGACGAACACCGCTCCCGCGCGGCGGTACTCGTGCGCCAGCGACTCCGCGGTGGCCAGCACACCGGGCGGTTTGCCCGCGGCCATAATCACCTGGAACGCCTCGCTGACCGCCGCGCGGACCTCCGGATGCCCCGCGTCGCCCAGGTGCCCCATCGACGCGGCGAGATCCGCCGGGCCGATGAACACCCCGTCGACCCCGTCCACCGCACTGATCTCGGCGAGGTTGCGCAGAGCGAGCCGGGTCTCGGCTTGCACCAGCACACAGGTCTGTTCGGCGGCCTCGTGCGGGTAGTTCGGGTGTCGGCCCCACCGGCTGGCCCGTGCGCCACCGATCCCGCGCACCCCGAGCGGGGGGTAGCGGCAGGCCCGGACCACCGCCTCGGCCTGCGCGGCGGTGTCCACCATCGGCACCAGCACGCTGCGGGCACCCAGGTCGAGGTACTGCTTGAGCGCCACCGGGTCGTCCGAGGGCACCCGGACCACGGCGTGCGCCCCGCCCGCCGCGTCGATCGCCTGGAGCTGCGCGAGCACCAGCGGCAGGCTCTGCGGGCCGTGCTCGCAGTCGATCAGCAGCCAGTCGAACCCGGCTCCGGCGCAGATCTCCGCGCTGTACGCGCTGGCCAGGCCCAACCAGAAGCCGATCTGCGGCCGGCCCCGGCGAAGTGCCTGCTTGAACGGGTTGACCGGTGTCGGGCTCACGTGGCGCCACCGTCGACATGATCGCCAGCGGGGTCGCCAGCGGGGTCGCCAGCGGGGTCGTCGGTGGGGTCGTCAGCGGGGTCGTCGGTGAAGCGGAACGAGATCGAGCCCAGCGGGCCGAAGTCGGCGTGCACGACGTCGCCCGGCCTCGCGTCGACCGGGCGGGTGAACGAGCCGCCGAGCAGCACCTCACCGGCCTCGAGCGGCTGGCCCCAGCGGCCGAACCGGTTCGCCAGCCAGGCAACCCCGTTCGCGGGGTGGTTGAGCACGCCGGCCGCGATGCCGGTCTCCTCGATGACGCCGTTGCGGTAGAGCAGGGCGCCGACCCAACGTGGGTCGATGCTGTCGGGGGCGACCGGACGCCCGCCCAGCACCACCCCGGCGCTCGCGGCGTTGTCGGCGATCGTGTCCTGGATGCGCCGGGTCGCGCCGCTCTCCGGGTCGACCCGCCGGATCCGGGCGTCGATGATCTCGAACGCTGGGACCAGGTAGTCGGTGGCGCGCAGCACGTCGATGATGGTCACGCCGGGGCCGCACAGCGGTCGGCCCAGCACGAACGCCAGCTCCACCTCGACCCGGGGCACGATGAAACGCCCGAACGGGATCTGGTCGCCGTCGCTGAAGAACATGTCGTCCAGCAACGTCCCGTAGTCCGGCTCGCTGAATCCCGCGACCTGCTGCATGGCGCGCGAGGTCAGCCCGATCTTGTGGCCCCGCACCGCCCGTCCCTCACCCAGCTTCAGCTCCAGCCAGGCCCGGCTGACCCGGTAGCCGTCGTCGGCGGTCATGCCCGGGAACCGTGCGGAGAACTGGTCGATCTGGACTCGTCGCCGTTCGGCCGCGTGCAGTTCCCCGGCCAGTTCGGCGGCGACCGGGTCGGGAAACGCCATCACCGGCACTGCCTCACAAGGCTCCCGCGACACCGAAGTGGCGTTCCAGCATCGGGCGCATGATGTCCCACCGTTCCAGCTGGGCCCAGTGCCCGGACCGGTCGATCACGAACAACGAGGCCCGCTTGAGGTGTTGCAGCAGGTACAGGCTGGTGTCCAGGGGCACGATCCGGTCCTGGCGGCCGTGCAGGATCAACACCTCGTGCGGCAGCTTGGCCAGCACCGAGGGCGGCATGCAGAGGCTGTTCATGCCGTCGCGCATGGTGCCGATCATCTTCTCCGCGATCGCCATCACCTCGGGGTTGGTGGCGATCTTGTACCGGTCGGCGACGATCTTGTCCATGCCCTCGAAGTTCTCCGCGTCGTAGGCGAAGCTGTGCATCATCTCCCGGTAACGCGCCGGGCGCGGGTCGTTGTAGAACGACAGCAGCCGTTGCAGCTCCGGTGTGCTGGTCACCGGTCCGCCGATGGAGCCCATCAGCACCACCCGGTCGAACCGCCGGGGTTCCTCGCTCAGCAGCTGCAGGGTCAGCGCTCCGCCCATGGAGTTGCCCACGACGTGGGTGCGCTGGATGCCGAAGTGGTCCATCAGCCCGAGGATCTGCTCCACCCGGACACCGATCCAGGCCATGATGTTCGTAGGGAACGGGTCCGGGATGACGGACTGGCCGAACCCGATCAGATCCGGCGCGATGACGTGGAAGTTCTCCGCCAGGTCGGGCATCAGGTGCAGCCAGTTGGCGGCCGCGTTCGCCCCTGGGCCGGCGCCGTGCAGCAGCAGTACCGCGGGGTTGCCCGGGTCACCGGCCAGCAGGACGTGGGAGGTGAGCTCCCGTGCGGTCACCTTCTGCTCCTGCACGGTGCTGGCTGTCGCCGTAGACATGTGCGCTCCTTGTTGTGGGTCGGCCGGGAGTCAGCTCCCGGGGACCACCGTGATGTGGATGGCGCCGGCGTCGCCCTCGCCACCGAGGGTGCGCAGCGCATGGTCCACGTCGTTCAGCGAGAACGTGTGGGTGCAGAGCTTGTCCAGCGGCTCGGTGCCGGACTCGATCAGGCTGATCGCGCGGCGCACCGACAGGTAGTCGTGTCCGTACACGCCCTTGAGCGTCAGCTCCTTGAACAGCATCGCGTCCGGGGCGAAGTTGGTGGCCAGCTGCATCTCCCGGGTTCCCGCCACGACCACCGTTGCGCCCACCCCGGCGCAGTCCACCGCGTCGCGCAACACGCCGGTCGCGCCGGAGGTGACCTCGACGACCACGTCGGCGAGCTCACCGTTGGTCAGCGCGGCCACCTGCTCGGCCACCGGGGCGTCCTCGGCGTTGACCACGTGGTGCGCACCCAGCTCCTTGGCGACCGCCAGCCGGCCGGCGTCGCGCCCGGTACCCACCATGATGATCGTTCCCGCACCGGCCAGCCGGGCGCCGATCACGCAGCCCAGGCCGTGCTGGCCGGGACCGAAGACGACCACGGTGTCCCCGACCCGGGTCCCGCCGTCGCGCTCGACCCAGCGGATGCCGTTGGACAGCGGGATGAACAGCGGAGCCTGCTCCACCGGCACCGAGGCGGCCATCCGGTGCACGATCGAGCGGGGGTGCACGTACATGTACTCGCCGAAGCCGCCCCACAGGTGCGGGGCGAGGTCCACCGGAGTCAGCCCGTAGCGCAGACCCACCTTGTTGTGCAGCGGGTCGCACATGTGGTAGCGCCCGGTCCGGCACAGCCGGCAGGCGTTGCAGGGCACCGACTCCTCGACGACGATCCGGTCGCCCTCGGTCGCGCCCCAACGCTTGGTGGCCTCGGGGCCGATGGCCACCACCTCGCCGACCACCTCGTGCCCCAGGATCAGCGGTGGCAGCTCGGTCATCCAGGTGCCGTTGTACGGCGCCCAGTCGCTGCCGCAGATGCCGGTCGCCTGCACCCGCACCAACGCCGCGTCCGGGCCGATCTCGGGCAGTTCAAAGGTCTGCAGGTCGATCCGGCGGGGCTCCACGAGCACCGCCGAACTGGTGGTGGACATAGCTGGGGTCGTCCCTTCAGCGCGGGTGGTGGCCGTCGATCGTCTCGCCGTTGGCCGGCGAGACGATCCAGGCGAGATCAGCGTGTCTGGAGGCAGACAGCCGCTCCAGCTCCAGTGGATCGAGGTAACCGGTCCGGCCGCTGCGCAGGTCGGTGATCCTCAACCGGGCCGAGTTGGCGTCGTGGTCGACGGTCAGCTCGACGGCGGAGAACTCGTTGCGCAGCACCCAGCTGCCGGCGGGTCGTTCCTCGGCGGGCATCAGAACACGAACGCCAGGTTCTGGAGGTACTGGTCGTTGGCCAGGAAAGCGACTTTCTTGAGCACGATCCGCCAGTCGCTGCCTTCGGCGCGCAGCAGGTAGCGGCAGTGCGCCGGATAGGTGACGTTGCGCTGGCCGTGCACCTCGTAGAGCGCCAGCCCGCAGCGGACCTCCACCAGGTCCGGGGCCACGTCCGGCGACGGTTCGACCACCCTGATGTTGCCCAGCAGGTGCAACGTGCGGGACGGAATCTCCTGTACGACCCGGCCCAGCTCGTATCGGGTGATCCGGTCGCCCAGCTGGGCCACGGTGTCGTAGATGATCGAGATGTGCTGGTTGGGATCGTTGTCCAGCTCGTTCGAGGGCACCCAGTAGATCGCGTCCGGCGCGAACAGCGCCAGCCACTCCCGGTGACGGCCGTCGTCGATCAGTTCGGCCTCGTGGTGCAGGAAGTCCTCGGCCTGCGCTCGGGAGATGGCGGCCTGCCTGGCCGGCGACCGGTCCAGGTCGGTCACCGTCGTGTCCCCATCAGTTCGAGCCACTGACGGTAGAAGCCGCGTTGCGGGGTCTCGTCGGTCACGTGACCCCAACGGGCCTCGCCGTCGATCTCTTCGCGCCGTACGCCGCGCAGGAAGGGCAGCCACTCGACCCCCTCGACGGCGAGGCCTTCACCGACGCGGTCGAACATCTCGACGTCGTCCGGTCCGCCACCGCCGGCCGGCCCGTAGAAGGCCTCGTGCAGCCGCAGCCGTCCGATGTTGTCCGCCTCGGTGGCGCCGTCGTGCAGGTAGGGATAGAGGTCGACCTCGGTGAAGGTCGACGTCCGGGGGTGGATCACCCGGATCTGGGCCCCGATGATCTGCAGGTTCGGGAAGATCAGGATGTTGAAACCCTGGGTACCGCCGGCCAGGAACGTGCGGGTGGCCCGCTCCCGGTCGCCGAGGCGCTCGGTGAGCAGGTCGACGGTTCGCCGGCCGTCCGGGGTGTCGAGTTTGGGACGCAGGATCTCCGACATGAGGTCGCGGAAGTCCAGCACCGCGTGACCGTGGCCCAGCGCGCCGGACCTGGCCTTCGAGTTGGGCCCGAAGAGGCCCTTACCGAGGTGGCTGGTCTCCAGGAACGCCTGATGCACGAAGTTGGGGTGGTAGCCGTCGACGCCGTTCTCGCTCTGCAGCTTCCAGTTGCCCCGGTAGCTGTACCGGTGGGTGCCGGCGCCGAGCCGGATCGTGCCTTCCGGCGCCAGGTCGATGGTCAGGTCGACGAACTCGGTGATCCGACCGAGGTGCTCGAGCAGCGACTCGCCCTCGTCGGCGAGGCTGGCGAACACCAGTCCCCGGTAGCTGTCCACCCGTGGGGCCCGGCCCAGGGCGAACTTCGAAGCGTCGAAGTCTCCCGGGTCGTAGCCACTGCTGAACGTGGGCGCCACGAGTTCGCCGTTGTTGCGGAACATCCAGCCGTGGTATTCGCAACGGAAGAAGTTCGAGTTTCCCTGCTTGGCCTGGCACACCGTGGCCGCCCGGTGGGTGCACCGGTTCATCAGGACGTGGATCTTGTGGTCCTCGTCGCGGGAGAGGATCACCGGCTGGCGCCCGATGTAGGTGGTCTTGTAGTCGCCCGGTTCGGCCACCTCGCTCTCGTGGCCCACGTAGACCCAGGTCTTGTGGAAGATCCTGGTCAGCTCCTGCTCGAAGAGCTGCTCGTCGAGGTAGACGTTGCGGTGCACCCGGGTCGGCTCCACCCAGGGGTGCACCGGCGCCGCCCCGGTGTCGGTCCGGGTGGCCTGCACCTCGGTCGTCACGCGCCCGCCCCCTCGTCGACCGGCTCCACGCAGCTCGGAGGAGGTGCGGTGCCCGGGCGATGGCCCCAGATGCTGGGGCTGGTCATGTGGGTGACGACCCATTCCTCGTCGGTGTCCACGGTGTCCGCGCCCCAGCCGTACTCGACCTCGAACCCACCCGGGGTCCGGGCGTAGAAGCTGAGCATCCGGTCGTTGGTGTGGCGGCCCAGGGTCATCGCGAACGGGATCTCCCGGTCCACACACAGGTCGTGCGCGACACCGACGTCGTCGAGCTCGGCCACCTGGAGCATCAGGTGGTGCAGGCCGCGCACTCCGGGCATCGGGATCAGCGCCAACGTGTGGTGGCGCGGGTTGACATGGAAGAACACCAGCTTGGTGCCCCACATGTCGATCTCGTCGCTGACCTTGAAACCCAGCACGTCGCGGAAGAACTCCACCGACGGCTCCAGGTCGGGCACCACCAGGACCACGTGGCCCAGGCCCTGACCGCCGCTGACGAAGCCGGACATGGCCCGGCCCGGCCGGAAGGACATCGGCTCCACCAGCTGCCCCCAGTAGATCTGGTGGGTCAGCCCCGCCGGGTCGGTGAAGCTCACCAGGTCCCGCACCCGGGCGTCCGTACGCTGCTCGTCGGTGGCCCGCCTGACCTCGACGCCGGCCCCCTCGAGCTGGGCGACGGCGGCCTCGAGCTCGGCGGCGTTGGGCACTTCCCAGCCGACCGCGAGCATCCGGTTGCGCTCGCCCTCGGTGACCAACAGCCGGCCCGGGCGGTCATCGACGCTGAGGGCGACCGCGTTCGGCCGGCCCAGCGGGTCGTCGGAGACCGACATGCCCAGTACCTCGGTTCCGAACGCGGCCCACTCCTTGGCATCGGGTGACTCGACCCGCAGGTAGCCCAGCGATGTGATCTTCATGCGGTATGTCCTCCTCGAGACCCGACCGGCGGTGCCCTGACGCGGCGACGTCGGCTGGACGGTTGATTTTCGCTGTTCGACTATGCGCGCACCGGGATGGCGTGCGTCAAGACCCGCCGCCCAGCATCTCCTCCATCAGGGCGGCGTCGGCCTTGCGGCCGCGGACCCCGAAACCGCCGTCGCAGTTGTGCACCGAGCCGGTGGTGGACGACGAGTTGGCGGACGAGGCCAGCAGCACGTAGGTGCCGGTGTAGTCGGCCGGCGTGAGGGCACGCTCGAGCGGCAGCAGCTTCGTGATCAGCGCGTCGACCGGCATCGTGCTGAACGAGGTGTCGGCCAGCCCGAGGGCGGCCGGTCCCCGCAGGTCAGTGCTCATTCCGCCGGGCGCGACCGCGTTGACCCGGATGTCCGGCGCGAGTTCGTAGGCGAGCTGGCGGACCAGGCCCACCCCGGCGTGCTTGGCGGCGGTGTAGAGCGGGCCGCCGCCGCCGGGGTAGAAGGCGGCGTTGGACAGGGTGAAGATGATGCTGCCGCGCGACTCGCGCAGCGGCCCGATCGCGGCCTTGGCCCCCAGCAGGTAGCCGAGCACGTTCAGTCCGAACAGCTGCTCGAAGGCGCTCGGCAGCGCCTCGGGCGGCAGGGCCTCCAGCGAGGCGCCGTAGTCCCACACCGCCGCATTGCCGACGAACGTGTCCAGCCGGCCGAACGCACCCACCGTGTCGCTGACCGCTCGGGCGTTGTCGGCCCAGTCGGTGGCGCTGCCGGTGGTCACCACCACCGAGTCGCCGAAGTCCTGCTCCAGCTCCTTGGCCTTGGCCGGGTTGATCTCCAGGACGCCGACCTCGGCGCCCTCGGCGACGAACCGCTCCACCAAGGCCCGCCCCAGGCCGGACCCGCCCCCGGTGACCAGGGCCACGTTGCCATCCAACCAACCCACGGTGTGAGTCCCTTCCCGGACGTGCCGGTGCTAGAAGAAGTTGCTGAGGTTCTGCGAGAGCAGCACGGTCTGCTCCAGCAGGATGTGCCGCCGGGCGATCAGGAAGGAGCTCTCGTGCCGGCGCAGCAGGTCCTGCCGGGAGCCGATCCAGGTGGTCTCCTCGGACTTCAGCCGGGTGCGGTAGAAGACGAAGTTGGAGTGCACCTCCAGCTCGTTCCCGTCGTCCTCGACCACCCGCACGTTGGTGACGATGTGCCGGGTGCGTGAGGGTGGGTCCTCCGCCCACGCCGAGCCGGTGGCCAGCTTCGCCACCCTGGCCAGCAGGATGTCCTTGTTGTCGTCGAAGAAGGCCATCTCGCCGGGCTTGGTGAACTCCTGGGACACCTGCTTGCGCAGCCGGGTCCGCCGGATCGGCATGAAGTAGTGCGTGTCGTCGCTGAACAGCTGCACCCACTCGGCATAGCGGTGGGCATCCAGCAGCGCCGCCTCGTCGGTGAGGAAGCGCTCGACCTCGAACTGGCGCAGCGCGTCGGCGAGCAGGTCGCCGCCCACCCGGGTGTTCTGTTCGATCGCGGTCATCGATGATCCTGTTCTCGGCTGGTCGCGGGTCGCCCCGGTGGAGTGGCGGGTCAGAGCACGTCGGGCGGGCTGGTCCGCTGCGCTAGCTCCGCCCAGCTCCCGCCCTTGAGCCATTCCACCCAGGCGAGGTAGGTCCACATCTGCCCGTGCTCGTTGATGGAGCACTCGATGTAGGGCGGGTCGAGGTCGTTGTCGTCGTGCACGACCTTGCCCCGGCTCAGGTTCATGGTCAGCAACTGGGGGATCTTGCTGCTCGCCGCGCCGAGGGTCTGCAGGGTGCTCTGCGCCCAGTTCTCGCCATCCTCCTGCTCGAGCATGCCGGCCGGGCCGAACGAGTGGATGGCACCGGCGATCGCCATGGCGCGTCGCTCCGGTGAGGCATCCTTGCGCACGAAGGTGAACCACCAGATCTCGGTCTCCATCGGACCACGCGGAACCCGCAGCGAGACCTGGTTGAACGGCGGGGTGATCCAGCAGGTGGGGAAGATGTTCGCGTGCCCGAGAGACCGTCGGGACATCGGACCCAGCAGCTGCGCCACGTCCGGGCGGTCCCGCCAGGAGTTGTCCACCAGGCCGCCGAAGTCGCCGATCGCCTCGACGGTCGGCCCGGAGACGGCATGTCCGTAGGCGTCGATGAACACCAGTTGGTCGCCCGCGTCACCACCGACCACTCCGCCGGGCAACTGCAGTTCGGTGCCCTCCTGGTCGGCGACGCTGGTGGTGTTCATCCGCTTGCCGGTGATGTCCGGTGGCGACGGGATCATCCCGGTCTGGAAGGCCGACAGATGGGTGATCTGCGGGTGGTACCAGTCGAACAGGTTGTCGACCGCGAACTTCCAGTTGCACGGGATGACGAACTTCTGGATGCCCGGCACGATCTCCATGTCGCCCTGGGCGACGATGTACTCCAGCCCGAGGCGACCGGTGCGGCCCAGGAAGTCGTGCAGCGGTGGGGCCTCGGGGTCGTGGGTGGCGAACACGAAGCCCTTGTAGGTGTCGAGCTGGGCGACCGAGCGCAGACCGATCTTCGTGGTGTCCAGCTCGTTGTGGTAGAGCTCCTCCAGGCCCGGGACCCCGACCAGCTTGCCGCCGATGTCGTAGGTCCAGCCGTGGTAGGTGCACATGAAGTTCTTGGCGTTGCCCTCCTCGGCCCGGCAGACCGCGTTGCCGCGGTGCGCGCAGGTGTTGAGCAGGCCCTTGATACCCCCGTCGCGCTGGCGGACCACCAGCACGTTGTCCCGGCCCATCGGCGCCTCGAAGAAGTCGCCCTTCTTCGGGATCTGACTCTCATGGCACAGGAACAGCCAGCTCCGCGCGAAGATGGTCTTCATCTCCAGCTCGAAGATCTCCGGGTCGCTGAAGATCCGCCGATCGACCTCGCCACGTTCCAGCGACACCATCTCGTTCAGGTTGTCGGCGACGGTCATGCGTCCTCCCTCAGGGCAGTACCAGGCAGGTACCCAGTGAACTGGGCCACGGCCGGTGGCGGCATCCGGTGAAACTACGGAAACTCCCTGCCCGGGGTCAGCCCGCCCGACCGCGGAAGGACTTGTCCAGGAAGCGGTCCGCGTGGAAGAAGCCCTCGTCCGCTCGACCGCCGCACAGCAGGTCCTCCACGGCGTCGACCATCGGCGGCGGGCCGCACACGTACGCGTCGCAGCTGGCCAACAGCTCCGGTGCCAGCGTGGCGAGCGCGTCGGTCACCAGACCGCGGGCCCCGGCCCAGTCGGAGTCCGCCGGCTCTTCGGACAGCACCGGCACGAAGCGCAGCGAGCCCGCGGTGGCGGCCAGTTTCTCCAGCTCCTCGACGCAGTACAGGTCGCGCTGGGTGCGGGCCCCGAACACCAGGACGAACTCCCGGTCGGACCGGTCCTGCGCCGCAGTCTCCACCAGCGACTTGACCGGCGCCAGCCCGCTGCCCCCCGCCACGCACAGCGCGGGTCCGGCGCCCGGGCGCAGCCAGAGGTTGCCGAACGGACCGGTCACCTGCACCGGGGTGCCGGTCCGGTCGGCGTCGAACAGCCACTCGGTGAACTCACCGCCAGGTGTGCGGCGTACGTAGAAACACGGACGGTCCAGCGCGGCCGGGTTCGGGGCCTCGGCGAAGGAGTAGGCGCGCGGCCCGGTGGTGAGCTTCTCGGTGCTCAGCTCGGCGTACTGGCCACCGGTGTACTCGATCGGATCGTCGAGCGCCAGCCGCAGCTCGATGATGTCGTGGGTCAGCGGCCGTTGCCCGCTGATCACCCCGTTGGTATGCCGCAGCGGGTGGTCGGGGATCTCGGCGAAGCCGGGAACGTCCAGCTCGAGCGGTCCCCGGGCCACCGACTGGCACGGCAGGATGTAGCCGGCCCGAAGCTCCTCGGAGGTCAGGGTGATGGCCGACTCGGTCAGCTCCCAGACCTTGCCCGACACCAGCCGCGACTTGCAGCTGCCGCAGGTGCCCACCGTGCAGCTGTGCGGGAACGGCACCCCCTCGGCCAGGGCATGGTTGAGCACCGAGTCGCGTCCGGCGGTGAAGGTCTTACCGCCGGGCAGGGTGATCACCCGTGGCCCCCGCCGGCTGAAAATGCCCATCCGCCGGCTCAGACCGCCGCGACCGGTTGCGGCCGGGTCTCGGTCTGGACGTCGACCCAGATCGGCCAACCCGCCCGGGCGTTCTGCTCCATCGCCATCCGCTGCTCCTCGGGGGAGGCGAAGTTCTGGTCCCAGTGGCGCAGCAGCGGCTTGGCGATGTGCCGCTCCCACACCGGCGGCACCAGCGCGGCCACGAAGCACAGGAAGCCACTGGGCATCTGCGCCCCGTCCAACCGGGGAGCCAGCTCGTAGAACTGGTGGCGGCTGTCGAAGTGGTGGTCGATGTGGTTGGTGATCTCCAGCCCGACCGGACGCATGATCGCGCCCAGGTGGTTCCACGCATGGTGCACCCGCACCGGTGCGCCCGGCACCCGCACCATCCCGTAGTGCTGCAGGTAGTTGAACCCCTCGCCGAGCAGCTTGGAGAACAACAGCGCCCCGCCGGCCACGGCGAGCCCGGCCCAGCCGGCCACTGCGGCGGTGATCGCGAGCAGGCCGCCGAAGAGGCCCAGTTCGACGTACAGCGCGTTCTTCCAGTGGAAGAAGGACAGGTCGCGCTTGCGTAGTGCCATCAGGCTGGTGGTCACGCCGTCCTTCCAGGCGCCGTAGGCGGCCTGCCACATGAACGAGTAGATGGACTGGCCACGGGTCGGGGTGTCACTGTCCGCCGGGGTGCAGAGCTCCAGGTGGTGGGTCAACCGGTGGCCGACGTCGCGGTTCGGATCCAGGAAGAAGGTCGAACCGACCTTGGCCAGCGCGCGGGGCAGCGGGTGGCGACGGTGCATGAGCTCGTGGACGACCGGCACGTTCGGGACCGCGCCGAGGAAGCCCACCGACAGGATGATCCCGGCGATCTCGGCGCCGGACATGGCCAGGGTGCCGTTGTGCCACTGGCCCAGCCGGAACAGCATCGCAGCCCACAGCGCGACCATCAGCGGCACGTGCAGGAAGACCGGGACGTTCACCAGCGCGTTCGATCGCACGGAGCGGCTCGCGTGGTCCGGCGGCAGGATGAGGTCGAGCGCCATCAGGATCGGGAAGGTGATCAGGCCGGCCCAGACCCAGGGGCCGCCGAGCCAGACTCCGACGATGCCCACACCGAGTACCAGCGTGACCAGGTAGTAGCGAGCGGTGTCCATCGTCAGTCCTCCGGTGGGCTGTCCAGCTCCGTCAACGTGCCAGAGAATCAGGTACCGGCCGGTCGTGCATCCGGGAAAGATACGGGTCAGCCGCTCGGGTGGCGTACCGGGCCGGTCAGGCGACCAGCCCGGCATGGCGGGCCGGTCAGGGGACCAGTCCGGCGTCCCGGGCGAAGCGGGCCAGCTCCGCCCGGGTGCGCACCCCGAGCTTGCGCTGCAGGACCGCCCGGTGGCTCTCCACGGTGCGTGGCGACACCACCAGCCGCTCGGCTATCTCGGCGTTGGTCAAACCGAGCACCAACAGCTCCAGCACATCGACCTCACGCGCGGTGAGCGCGTCCATCGGATGGTCCCGCTCGGCCGGGTCGGCCGGGGGCAGCTGCGGGCAGACGAACTCGTCGCCGGCCAACACCCTGCGCAGGGCCCCGATCAGCTCGTCCTCGAGGCAGTCCTTGGTGAGGTATCCGCGCGCGCCGCGGGTCCGGGCCCGCTCGATGTAGGCGCGGGCACCGAACATGCTCAGCATCACCACCCGGGTGTGCGGCGACAGCTCGGCGATCGGACCGAGCAGGTCCAGCCCGCTGCCGTCGGAGAGCCGGATGTCGAGCAGCGCGAGGCCCGGCCGGTGGGTGCGGATCTCGGCGAGCAGTTGGCGGCCGGTGGACGCCGACGCGAGCAGGGTCAGATCGTCGGCCTCGGCGAGCATCCGGCCGACACCGGACCTGATGATGCCGTGGTCGTCACAGACCACGACACCGATCGTCGCATTCGCCGCCGTGCGGGTCGTGGGGACGCTCGTCCCGCCCTCGCGCGCGGTGCTCGGGGTCGGGTCGGTTGGGCTCGGGTCGGTCGTCACGTCGCTCGTCACGTCGCTCGTCATCGAGCGGTACCTCCACCATCACCATGGCGCCGGCACCGGGGCGGGCCTGCACCTCCAGCCGGCCGCCCACCAGGCGTGCCCGCTCGCGCATCCCGGCCAAGCCTAGCGACCCGGCCCGGGTCTGGTCGGGATCGAAGCCGATCCCGTTGTCCTCGATCACCACCCGCAACCGCTCGGTGGTGGCGACCAGGAGCACGCTCGCCTCGGTGGCGTGACTGTGCCGGCCGATATTGGTCAGCGCCTCCTGCACCACCCGGAACACCGCCGTCTCGACCGCGCCGGCCAGCGGCTGCTCGACCCGCGCGGTCAGGTCGATGCCGATCCCGAAACGCCGCGCACTGTCTTCCACCAGGTGCTCGACGCAGGCCACCACCCCGAGGTCGTCCAGCCCTTCCGGGCGCAGGGTCCAGGCCACCGACCGTACGCTGCGGATGCCCTGGCGGGCCAGCTCACGCAGCTGCCGGACCCGGTCGCTCACCGGCTCGCCCCGCTCCTTGTCCAGCACGCTGAGGCCTTCCAACACGCCGGCGAACAGGTGTCCCAGCTCGTCGTGCAGGTCGCGGGCTATCCGTCCGCGCTCGGCTTCCTGTACGGCCACGATCCGTTGTGCCGACTCCCGCCGCAGTGACTGGCGATCAAGAGCCGCCCCGGCCAGCGTGGCCAGTACCTCGACCGACTGTTCGTGGCCGGCGGCCTCCCCGAGCGGCAGCTCGGCGACCAGCGTCAGCTGCCCCGTCCCGCTGGTCGCGATCGGTTTGACCACCCGTTCGGTCCGGGGTGTGTCGGGTGGCTCCCGATGCGGTTCGCGCTGGTCCTCGGGCCGGTCCAGGCCGGGCCGTACCGCGATAGCCACGTCGATCGCCGGCGTGGTTGCCAAGGTGGCCGCCCGCAGCTCCTCCAGGATCTGACCGGTACCCTCGGCTGCCACGATCCGCTTGGCGGCCTCGAGCACGGCGCGGTGCCGGGCGGTGTCGGCGACCGACCGGATGACCGGCAGCGAGCGGGCCTGCACGACGCCGTGCTCCACGCCCAGACGCAGCCTGGCGCAGAGCTCGTCGGCGGCTTCGCCGTCCGGGCCGGGGTGGCCGGCCTGCTCGCCGAGCAGGCGGCACGCGGCGAGGTCGCCGCCGGCCCGCATCGTCCGGCTGCACCGGGCCGCCCAGCGCAGCAGGATCCGGGCGCGGCCCCGGTGACCGTCGCCGAACTGCAGTACCGCCCACTCCCGGAGCACCATCGGGCGCTCGGCCGCGAACAGCACGGCGTTGAGTACGGCGCGCCGCAGCTGCCGACGCAGCTTTCGCTCGGCGCCGCGTCGGCGAGCTGCCGACCAGCTCGGAGCCCGGTCCCGGCCCAGCCGCTGAGCTTGCAGGAGGGTACTGGTCACCGGGGCCAGGAAGTGGTTGCGCAGGCCGACCCGGCGGCGCACCCGCTCGGCGGCCCCGAACTGTTCGGCAGCCCCGTCGAAGTCTCCGCCGGAGAGCAGCTTCCAGCCCAGGCCGGCCCGTAGCAGGGTCTCGGTGTGGCCGTCGAGGTTCGGCGCGCCCAGCTCGCGGGTGAGGGTGTCGACACTGACATCGGCGGGCAGGCAGCGGACCCAGATCGCCAGTGCGGTACCGGCGCTGATCCGGTCCCCGATCCGGGTGCCCGCCCAGTAGGTGTCCCTGGCCAGCGCCCCACCTTCGTGCAGCAGCCCCTGGCGGTAGAGACAGAGCGCCTTCTGCCAGCTCGCGGCGGCCTGCTCCCAGCGGTCGCCGAGTACGTCGAACCGGTCGATGGCGGTGTCCAGCGCCGCCACCGCCTCCGGGTATCGGCCGGCGGCGTGCAACACGAACCCGCGGAAGTGCTGGCTGTGCGCGACGCCCCACTCGTCGTGCGCCAGCTCGCGCAGCCGCAGCGAGTAGTCGGCCAACCGCAGCGCGGGGCCGGACAGCGCCGGGGTGAGGCCGGCGAGCATGGCTCCGGACGTGGCGCACGCGTGCGAGAGCTCGCGGGAGCTGCCGCTGGCCAGGGACAGCCGCAGGGCTCGCAGCGTCAGCACGACGTTGACCGCCGGGTGCCGGGTGAACCAGGCGAGGTAGCCCCACCTGGTGTACAGCCGGGCCGCCAGCTCGCGTTCACCGTCGGGCTCTCGGACTCCGCGAGCGCGGCCCCGCGAACACAGCGCGACCAGCAGCCCCACCGCGAGCCGCAGCGCCTCGATCGGAGCGACGAGCGCGGCCCGGCGAGGTGGCGGTGCGGCGCCCAGGCGTGCTCGCGCGCGGCCGAGCCAGCTGTCGGCCTCGGTCACGTCACCTCGTTTGAAGGCCAGCTCGCCGAGTGAGATCGCCACCCGGGCGGACTCCAGCGGCCCGAGGTCGAGTGCGGTGCGGTAGGCGCGTTCCAGCTCGGCCGCCGCCCGGTCGTACCGACCCTGCAACATGTGCACGGTGCCCACGCCCTCGTGCCACCGGAATCGGGTGCGGTCCTCGCCACCGTCGCCGTCGGCCGCCAACCCGGTCGAGGCGATCCGGAAGTTGACCTCCGCGACGTCGAGGGCGTTGCGCACCAGGGCCTGTTCCGCGGCACGCAGGGCATAGGGCAACGCGCGTAGGTGTTCTCCGGAGCGATCGAGGTGGTAGGCCAGCTCATAGTCGACCGTGCCGCTGGACCCGACCCCGAGAGCCGGGTCTTCGACGTCGGTACCGGGTTGCGACCGGTCGGGGCGGTGGCCGCCTTCCAGGGCGCGCGCGGCCGCTCCGTGCAGCTCGCGCAGCGAGTCGTGGTCGATCGACCGCAGCACAGCCTCCCGGACCCGGTCGTGGCTGAACTCCCGGTCCTCGCTCGACCCGGCGTCCGGCCCGGCCCGCGTCGGGCGCAGCACACCGCGGGCGGAAGCCTCCTCGGCCGCCGCCCGGGCGGCACGCAGGTCGATGTCCAACGCGGACGCCAACAAGCTCATGGTGAACCGTCGTCCGAGTACCGCGGCCTGTCGCACCGCCAGCCCGGTGCTCGCAGACAACTGCTCCAGCCGGGCGGACAGGAATGCCTTGGGCTGGTCGCCTCCGCTTCCCCACGGATCGGCGATGCCGGCGATCGTGGGAGTGGGCAGTTCGCGCATCCGCCCGGGGTCGACCTCCCACCGACCGGGTGACCCGCGCAGGACCGCGGTGTCCACCAGCGCGCGCAGCGTGGACAGCGCGTAGAGCGGGTTGCCGGCGGCGTGCGCCAGGATGTAGTCCAGGACCGGCTCGGGGAGTCGGCCGCCCACCGCGCCGAGCATGGTCCGGGTCTCCTCCGCAGGCATCGGGTCCAACCGGATCGCGTCCAGCTCGGCCACACCCCAGGACCGCACCTGGGGCAGCGCCTCGGGTCGCATCGAGAGCACGACGCCCAGGTGCACCGGCTCGGCGTCGGCGCGGTCGGGCGGTGCGGCGATGGCCGAGAGCAGTTTCCAGCTCAGCTCGTCCGCCCACTGGCAGTCGTCGACCAGCAGCAGCCCGGGACGGCTCTCCTCACAGACCTCGTGGATCAGCCTGGCGAGCGCGGTGATCGCGCCGGCGCCGACATCACCCGCCGCGGTTGCGGGCGGACCGTCCCCGAACACCGTGGCCAGCTCCGGGGCCAGGGCGACGACCGCCGGTAGCGTGGCACCCAGCTCGGCGGCCAGCTGTGCCGAGTGCCCCGGAGCGTGACCGAGGTGCTCCGCGATCCGGGTGAACACCTCGCGAAAGGGGCCCAACGGCCGCCGCGCGGCCCCGTCGAACGCCGCCCCGCGAAGTACCAGCAGACCCCGCTCGTCGGCCCGGGCGGCGAGCTCGTCGAGCAGTCGGCTCTTGCCCAGCCCGGAGTGCCCGCTCAGGCACGCGGTACCCGCCCGGCCATCGCGGGTGGCGTCGAGCAGCCGGTTCAACCGGTCACGCTCCGCTGCGCGGCCCACCAGCGGCGGCTCGGCCAGCGCACCGGGTGCCCGGTCCGGACCGGAGGTGGACACCTGGGTTGCGCTGCGCGCCCGGCCGCGCACCGGGGTCAGGGCGGCGAGGACTTCCTCGGCGGTCTCGTAGCGGTCCTCCGGGAGCGGCGCGAGCAGCCGCCGCACCAGCAGCCGCCAGCTGGACGGTACCCCGGCCTCGCGCAGCAGCGCCGGGAGTCCGACCGGGGTGGTGCCCGGGCTCGGCCACTCCAGCACGCCCCCGGCGCGGGCGGTGAGCGCCTCCAGCAGGACCCGACCGGCCGCGTACAGATCCGCCGTCGGTCCCACCGTGCGTTGGACGAGGCCGGCCTGCTCGGGGGAGAGGTAGCGGGTGTCGGTGTCGTCGTCCCACGGCGGCCCGGTGCTCGCCAGCTGGGTGCGCGACACCAGTGCGTCGAGCAGCACCAGCCGCCCGTCCTCGTGCGCGACGACGGCGTTGGCGGGTTTGAGGCCACCGTGCACCAGGCCGTGGCGGTGCAGCTCCGACAGGCCGGCGAACAGCTCCCGCCCGGCCTCGAGCAGCTGCCTGTCGTCCGCGCCGGCGGCTGCCCAGCCGCGCACGTCGACACCGTCCACGAACGGACGGAGCAGTGTCACGCCGTCGAGGTCTCGCTCGAGCACCCGGTTGGCCGCCAGGTGCGGCGAGCCGGCGCGGGCGGCCACGGCGAGGTCGCGCTCGAGCCGGTGCCAGGCCCAAGCTCGCGCTCGCCGCAGGTCGAGGTGCCGTACGACGACCGGTCCGCCGTCGAGCACGCCGCGCACAGTGCAGATGCCCTCGCTCGAGCGCAGTGGTCCGGTCGGCTGCACCCTCCTACCCGTCCCGGCGGGCATCATCCCAGTAGGCGTCATCGGGGGGTGGGCGTGGCCGACGCCGCTCAGGTGACGACCGAGGTGAAGGTGTCCTTGACCTCTCGGCCGATGTAGAAGATGCCCTGGGCCAGGTGGTCGGCGGTCCAGGTGATCGTGGGGAAGTCCGGATAGGTGAGGTAGCCGCCGGAGAACACCTCGTTGCGGTTGCCGGCCGGGTCGAAGAAGTAGATCGTCTGCCCCCGGGTGATGCCGTGTCTGGTCGGGCCCACGTCGACCGGGACGTCGTCCATCGAGAACAGGTCGCCGGCGTGCCGGATCGCGTTCCAGTCCTCCAGCAGGTAGGCGAAGTGGTGCAGCTTGCCGTTCGCGCCCTGCAGGAAGGCGATGTCGTGCGGGGTGTTCCCGCAGAACATCCAGGAGCCGATCAGTGCCTCGTCCGGACCGGGGTCGGCCACCAGCCGTTCGGCCGGGTGGAAGTCCAGCACCTCGCTGAAGAACCGCTCCAGGGTCGCCGGGTCCTCCGCGGTGATCGCGGCGTGGTCGATCCGGGGCACCCCGACCCCGACCAGGTGGCGGGGGAACGGTGCCGGGTTGAGCGTGCCGACCTCGGTGCCGACGAGCTCGGTCTCGTGGTAGAGCTCCACCACGTGGTCGGAGGGGAGTACCACCCGCACGCCGTCGCCCACCGCCAGGTTGTCGCCGGCGCTCATCCGTTCGGTGAGGCAACCGAAATGCTGGGCACGGCGCTCGAACAGGTCCAGGTCGTCCGATCGGGACACCTTGTATCCCAGCTTCACCAGGCCCACTCCGCCGGGCTCGACCACCACCGAGTGGTGGTCGTACTCGTCCCACGCCTTGAAGTAGAGGGCGCCGTCGTGCTCGGCGGTCAAGCGCATGCCGAGGGTGTCGCCATAGTGGCCGCGGGCCTGCTCGATGTCGGTCACCCGCAGGTGCACGTATCCGAGTCGCATCACGGGCATGGTGGACCTCCTGTCGTTGGTGCGGTGGCTCGGGCTGCCCGCCGGGCCAGCGCGGCGTGCAGGATGCCGGCGGTCACCCGTAGCCGGTCATCACGCAGGGTGATCGCGATGTCGTCGTGCGGAACCGCGCGGCAGCTCAGGCAGGTGCCGGCCTCCGCTTCGTCGGCGGGTAGCACCGATGCCGCCACGGCAACCGGGTAGCTGACCCGCCCGGAGCGCAGATCGACCTTGCAGATCCCGCACCCGCCGCGCCGGCAGCCGACCCGGTAGCCGTAGCCGGACCGGGTGAGTGCGGCCAGGATCGTCTCACCAGCTAGGCAGGTGACCCGCACGCCGTCGGGTTGGACCTCGATGTCCGGCATCGGTCGCTCCGTCCGCGGCGGCGCGGGCCCCTGGACGGTCGCGGGGCGGGCACGCCGCAAGGGCGAGCCTGTCCGGTTCGACCGAACCGTGTCAAGGGCCATGACCGCTGGTCATGCGCATCTGTCACGGGCAGTTACTATTCGGCCGTGGTCGGCGCTGATGATGTCCCTGATGGGGTTTCGGCCGAGGACGACTCCGAGATCCTGAGCCGGCATCCGGTTGTCCGAACGGCGGACCTTGCCGAGGCCAATGAGGCCGTGCAGCGGCTCATCACCAAGTCGCCGATACGGCTGACGCTGGATGGCGGTGCGGGCACGCTGGGGCTGCGGATCAACGCGGTAGAGCTGGGTGCGCTGGTCGCCGGCTACATCTCCTTCGGTGCCGGGGTGCGGATCGAGGTGCCGGAGACGACCCACTACTACGTCAACCTGGCGGTGCGGGGCCAGAGCGAGTGGTCCTCCGGCGCGAGCCGGGTGGCGGTGCGGGTTCGGCCCGGGCTGGGTTCCGTGCTCAGTCCGGCGAACGACGGCCTGGCGCGGTGGAGCGGAGACGCCGCGCAGGTGTGTCTGGTGGTCGCCCGGTCGAGCCTGGAGCGGGAGCTGGAGCAGTACCTGGACCGCGAGCCCGGGCGGCCGGTCCGGTTCGACCCGGTGATGGACCTGGCCGCGCCTTCGGTACAGGGCTGGTTGGAGGCGTTGTCGCTGGTGCACCGCGAGCTCGACCGGCCGGACGGACTGCTGGCGCACCCACTGGGCGCCCGGACCGCGGAGAACCTGGTGCTCGACGGGCTGCTGCTGGCGCAGCCGCACAACTACAGCGAGCTGCTGCGCGCCGAGGCGGCCCGCGCCGGCCGCTCGGCGGTGCACGAGGCCATCGACCTCATGGAGGCCGAACCCGGACGGCCCTGGTCGGTGGGCGAACTGGCCAGGGCAGTACACCTGAGCGCCCGGGCGCTGCAGGACGGGTTCGCTCGGACGGTCGAGATGTCGCCGATGCAGTACCTGCGCCGGGTACGTATGTCCCGGGCACGCGACGAGTTGGTGCTGCGCACACCGGAGGAGACGACGGTCGGCGACGTGGCTGCCCGGTGGGGCTTCCTGCACCACGGCCGGTTCGCGGCGGCATACCGCGCACGGTTCGGCGAGACGCCGGCGCAGACCCTGCGCTCGGGCGGGCCGGCCGTCCGACCCCGCAACTGAGAGCGACCTCACAGTACCCACAAGGGGTGCGCGAAGCGGAGAACGTCGCGCGTTTTCCGGCTGGCGTCTACCCATTGTGTTCGATTGACTACAGGTGCCCGAGTTCTCGCTCCCCCTTCTGAGATCGGGCCTGGTCCCCGCGCACCCCGACGCCGGTGCCAGCTCACATGCCTTCGAGGTGTCCACCGTGCTCCGAACAGCCGGTCCGGCCACCCTGCTCGACCAGAGGAGTTCGCCGTGATCATCCCGTTCGCCCACAGAGCCAGGAGCGGAAGATGACCTCGTCCACGTCCCGCTCGCCGCGGTTCGACCGGCTGAAGACCGAGCCGGGGTTGTTGCGCAACACGCTGATCACGGTGGCGTTGCTGGTGTTGGCGACGGTGGTGGGCTCGGTGATCCTGGGCAACCAGCGGTTCATCGCGCCGTGGGAGGACCGGCAGGAGTTCTATGCCACGTTCGCCGCGACGCCGGGGATCAGCCCGGGCAACGGTCAGGAGGTGCGTATCCACGGGGTGATCGTGGGTGACATCGTGGAGGCGGGTATCGACGCCGACGGGAACGCCCGGGTGAAGCTGTCGGTGGAGGGCCGGTACCCGGTGTATGAGAACGCGACGTTGTTGTTGCGGCCGAAGAGCCCGTTGAACGAGATGTACATCACGATGAACCCGGGTTCGCCGCCGGCCGAGCGGGTGGTCGATGG
>JBQTKB010000133.1:0-5423 GCA_052386505.1 Pseudonocardia sp. | reverse complement strand
GGCACGTTCGACGTCACGGTGCTGCGCAAGCAGGCCGACGGGATCGAGATCCTGGGCACCCCGGAGGGCATCGAGCGGCTCGGCGGCATCGACTTCGACGAGGCGGTGCTCAGCCACATCAACTTCGCCTCCGACGGGGCGCTCGCCGAGCTGGACGTGCGGGATCCGGCGATCGCGGTGGCGCTGGCCCGGTTGCGGCAGGACTGCGTGCTGGCCAAGGAGAGCCTGTCGGTCGACACCGAGACGCTGATCCCGGTGTTCCTGCCGGGCCGCAACTTCGACGTGCGGATCACCCGGGAGGACTTCGAGAAGCTGGTCCGGGCCCAGGTGGAGTCGACGATCGGAGCATTGTCCCGGACCCTGCGCTCGGCACGGCTCGAGCCGGACGAGCTGAGCGCGGTGCTGCTGGTCGGCGGTTCGTCCCGCATCCCGCTGGTGGCCGAGATGGTGTCGGCGGAGATCGGCCGGCCGATCGTGGTGGACACCCACCCCAAGTACGCGGTCGCGCTCGGCGCCGCCACCCTCGCCGCGACCGCGCCCGGCGACTCGGGGCCGCGTGCGTCCGCCACCCCGCCGCCACCACCGAAGCCACCGGCCGAGCCGGAGCAGCCAACCAGGGCCCTGCAGCAGCTGCTGCCGCCGGTCCCGGTTGCGCCGGTCCCGACACCCGGCGCACAGTCCGTGTCCGCGCCGTCCGTGTCCGCACAGTCCGTGTCCGCACAGTCCAGCGCCCCGTCGGGCCCGCCGCCGACCGCGCCCGCGACTGCGCCGCCCACGCCGCTGCCGGCGCGGAACACCCCGTCGCCGTCCTACCAGCCGCCAGGTGACCCGTCCGGCTATCAGCCGCCAGGTGATCCGTCCGGCTATCAGCCGCCCGGTGACCCGTCCGGCTATCAGCCGCCCGGTGACCCGTCCGGCTATCAGCCGCCCGGGGGCGGTCACTACCAGCCGCCCGGCGGTGGCACCTCTGGTTACCAGCCGCCCGGTGGCGGCACGGGCTACCCGTCGGCCGACCCGCACGCGCCGGAGCAGCCGGTCTGGGGTCATCCCCAGCATCCCGGCGGGGCGCCGGAGCAGAACCCGTACCCGGGCCAGTACCCCGAGCAGAACCCGTACCAGGGCCAGCCGCAGGAGTACGGGCAGTACCCGGGCTACGGGTCGCCGACCGGCCCCGGGCAGTACCCCTACCAGGGGCAGCCGCAGCAGTGGCACCAGGGCCCGCCGCAGGCAACCGCGTCGGGCAACGGCACCGGCCAGTCCGTGGGCCGGGCCATCGCCTACGGGCTCGCCCTGGTGGTGCTCGCGGTCGTGGTGGCCTACCTGGCGTTCACCGTGGTCAGCAAGCTGCGCGGGCTGGGCTGAGGCTGAATCCACCGAGGCGGGGTTTTCCCTACCTCGGGTGGCGGGTGTCCTCCGCCGCGTCCGGGGGTCTGCTCGATGTCGTTGCGGCCTCGCCGGCGCGATGCTTCTCGGGTCCGGGAGAACCCGGCGAACCGGGAAGGGAGCGCCGCCATGACCACCATGACCAGCACGCTGAGCAGCCGGGATCGCGCGGTGCTGCGGGCCGTCGCCGCCGGGCGGTGCACGGTGTCCGGTGCGCATGCCGACAAGCTGACCATCGACGGACTGTGCTGCGCCGACCAGTTCGTCGGCCCGAGGTTGGCCGGGGCCGGCCTGATCGCCTGCCGTGCGGGCGACGAAGGTCCCGCGCCGGCCCGGCTCACCGACTTCGGGCGCGCCCTGCTCGCCGCGTGACGGCAGGTTTCGGGACGCCGGACGGGTTACCGGCCGACCCCGGGTAATGACCGTCGGGTTCGCTCCGATGGTCCCCGGGGCGAACGACGCCGTCGCGTAACAATCCGATCGTCGATTCCGCGAGCCAGCGCGACTAGCATCAGCCCTCGCGCACCAGGGAGAACGCCAGATGAGCTACAGCCTCGGAGTCGATCTCGGGACCACCTTCGTGGCGGCCGCGATCGCGCGCCCGACCCAGATCGAGATGTTCACGCTGGGGGACCGGTCGGTGGTGACCCCGGCGGTGGTGTACCTGCGCGAGGACGGTGCGGTGGTCACCGGGGAGGCGGCCAACCGGCGGTCGGTGAGCAACCCCGACCGGGTCGGGCGGGAGTTCAAGCGGCGGATGGGCGATCCCACCCCGGTGATGCTCGCCGGAGCCCCGCACGCGGTCACCGATCTGCTGGCCGCGGTGCTGCGTGACGTGTTGACCAGGGTCACCCAGACCGAAGGGGAGCGGCCCGAGCGGGTGGTGCTGACCCACCCGGCCAACTGGGGCCCGTTCCGTCGCGGGCTGTTCGAGCAGGTCCCGGTGCTCGCCGGGCTGGAGGACGCGCACCTGATCACCGAACCGGAGGCGGCGGCCGCGCACTACGCCGCGTCGCGTGACCTCGGCGAGGGTGAGGTGGTCGCGGTCTACGACCTCGGCGGCGGCACGTTCGACGCGACGGTGCTGCGCAACCACGCCGACGGGGTGGAGATTCTCGGCGAGCCGGAGGGGATCGAGCGGCTCGGCGGCGTCGACTTCGACGAGGCGATCCTCAACTACGTCAACTACACCTCCGGTGGCGCGCTGAGCGAGCTCGACCTGCGGGACCCGCAGACCGGGATAGCGATGGCCCGGCTGCGGCAGGACTGCGTGCTGGCGAAGGAGACGTTGTCGATCGACAACGAGACGATCCTGCCGGTGTTCCTGCCCGGCCGGCACTTCGACGTCTCGATCACGCGTGCGGAGTTCGAGGATCTGGTACGCGCGCCCGTCGAGTCGACGATCGGGGCGCTGTCGCGCACGCTGCGCTCGGCCGGTGTGTCCCCGGACGAGTTGTCGGCGGTGTTGCTGGTGGGCGGGTCCTCGCGGATTCCGCTGGTCGGCCGGATGGTGTCCGAGGAGTTGGGCCGCCCGACCGTGGTGGACACCCACCCGAAGTACGCGGTCGCGCTCGGTGCCGCCACCCTGGCCCGAACGGCCGCCCGGGCTCCCCAACCGGCGGCCACCGCTACCGCGGTCGCCGAGCTGGCCCGCAACGGACAGGGCGGGACGAACGGCCAGAACGGACGGAGTGGGCGCGCGCCCGGTACCGAGGCCGCCGCTGCCGTTACCGGCGTCCTCACCCACCCGGACCCGCCGGTTGCGAACCAGCCAGCGGTCCCCCACCGGCCGACGGAGACCGACCGGGCCGCTGGGGCCGACCGGGCGGCGGTGCCGAAGGTACCGTCGGGCCCGGAACAGCCGGACAACTCGGCGGGGGCCGACCGGTCGGAGCGGTCCGGCCCACCGACCGGACCGGACCGGTCGGCGGCGAACGACTCGCCGGTCCGGCCGGCGAACCGGGTGACATCGTTGCCAGGTGTCCCGCTGACCGCGCGCCCAGGTCCGGCACCCGCTGGTTCCGGCCCCGCTGGTTCCGGTACCGCTGGTTCCGGTACCTCTGGTTCCGGTACCGCAGCCGGAACGCCGACGCCGCCGACCAGTGATCCCAGCCGGGGCGGCACCCCTCGCCCGCCGGGCCCGGCAGCGCCGTCGGCGGCCGGGCAGGCCTGGTCGCCGGATGCAAGTGAGCCGTCGGGGGCGCGGGGAGCGTGGTCGCCGGATGCAAGTGAGCCGTCGGCGGCGCGGGGAGCGTGGTCGCCGGATGCCCGGCCGGCTTCGACTCAGGGCGACCGGTGGGCCGCGGTCCGCACCGGACCGCCCGCCGATCTGGCGGGCGCGCGTCCGCCCCGCGGCGGCCTGAGCTGGGTCGCCCTGGGCGTCGGCTCGGCCGCCGTACTGGTGATCGGGGTGGTACTGGCGTTCGCGCTGCACTGGTTCGGCCTGCCGTCCCTCGGTGGCGGCACCGACGCGGCCGGCGGCTCGGCGCCGAACACGGCGGCCGCCGCTCCGGCCGAGCCGGTCGACCCGAAGGCCAGCCTGCCGGTGCCCAGCCTCGGCGCGGCGATCCCGGTGGGTGCCACCCCCGGGTTCGCGGCGGTGTCGCCGAACGGCCGCCAGGTCTACATCGCCAACCGCGGCGCGAAGATCGTCACGGTGGTCGACACCTCGGTCAACCAGGTCACCGCGACGATTCCGGTGGACGCCGGGCCCCCGCAGTTCCTGACGTTCGCACCAGACGGCAAACGGGTGTACGTGAGCATTTTCAACCCTGAACGGACGATCGCGGCGATCGGCGTGCTGGACACCACCACGAACAAGATCGTCGCCACCATTCCGGTGCGGACCAGGCCGTTCGTGGCGGCGGTGACGAAGGACGGCAAGTACCTCTGTGTGCCCAACCACGACTCCGGCACGCTCTCGGTGATCGACACCGAGGCACTCGCCGTGGTCAAGGAGATCAAGGTCGCGCCCAACCCGCACTGGGTCGAGTTCTCACCGGACGGTTCGCGGGCCTACACCGCCAACCACGAGTCGAACCTGATCTCGGTGCTGGACGTGGCCACCGACGCGATCCTCGCCGAGGTGCCGGTCGGCACCAGCCCACACTCCGTCGCGGTCAACCCCGAGCGTCCGCTGGTGGCGAACGTGAACTACGACGGCGCCTCGGTGACGTTCATCGACACCAACACCAACCAGGTCACCGCGACCGTGCCGGTGGGCCAGAACCCGCAGGAGATCAGCTGGTCACCGGACGGTCGGCACGCCTACGTGGCCAACGTCGGCGACGGCACCGTCTCGGTGGTCAGCGCAGACGAGGCTCGGGTCACCGCGACCATCCCCACCGGGCGCAGTCCCACCAGCGTCGCGGTGCTGCCCGACGGCGCTACCGCGTACGTGACCAACCTGGACAGCGGCACGCTGACGGTGTTGAACATCGGAGGCTGAACGAACCGCGCCCGGCCCGGGCTGGTTCGCCGCGTGCTCATCCACCGGTGGTGCCGGTGCTTGCCCTGAGCAAATTCAGAGGAGGGCTGGGAATTGGTTGGTGCGGGGTGTCTGGGTGGTGTCCAGCCATGTGGGTGGGATGAATTCGGGTAGCCCATTGCGCATTTGGATGGTCCACCCGGATTGGTGGATCATGGTGTGGTGTTGCAGGCATAAGAGTACGAGGTTGTCGAGGTCGGTCGGGCCGCCGTCGACCCAATGAACAATGTGGTGAGCGGAGCACCAGCTCGGGGTTTTCGCGCAGCTGGGGTGGGCGCAGCCGCCGTCGCGGGCGGCGAGTGCGGCGCGTTGGGCGGGCGACGCTGTTCGGCGGGTGCGGCCCAGGTCCAGTGGTACGCCGTCGCCGCCGAGCACCACTGGGGTGATGCAGGCGTCGCACAGCAGCCGCCGCAGTTGCGCGGCGCTGCTGTATCCGCCGAACTCCAGGGTGGTGCCCCGGGCGCGCTCGGTGAGTCGGTGGTAGTGCAGCACGGCGGTGATGTGGGGGCGTTGGCCGGCTTCGGTGGGCAGGTAGGCGTCGTCGAGGGCGTGC
>JBQTKB010000132.1:0-30814 GCA_052386505.1 Pseudonocardia sp. | reverse complement strand
GGTGGTCATCGGCAAGCCGCCTCTCTGCAGGTTCGTCGAATGAGTCATCGTGCGGGTCATCGGTTTCCGGGCTGTTTCCGACAGGTTGCGTCGACCCGGCGTGCGGTGGGTCACCCCGCACGCCGGGTCGGACGCGGTAGATCAGACTCGGGCGAAGGCCAACCGGGTGGTCGGCTTGCCCGACCTGCTCGCCGACCCCACCGGGCGCAGGTAGACCAGGTAGGTCACCGTGACGCAGACCGCGTAGAAGGCCAGGAAGGACCAGAACGCGGCGTCGCCGGACTGGGTGGTCAGGAACGACTGGCGGAAGACCAGGTTGATGAACAACCCGCCGAGCGCGCCGATCGCGCCGGCGATACCGATCACCGCACCGGACAGCCGGCGCGCGGTCGCCAGCGCGACGTCAGCGGACGTCCCCTCGGCGATGGCCACCTTGGCCTTGCCCTGGAAGATCGACGGGATCATCTTGTAGGTCGAGCCGTTGCCCAGCCCGGACAGGATGAACAGCAGCACGAACCCGCAGGTGTACACCAGGAGCGACCTGTTCGACGAGGCGACCAGGATCAACACGCAGGCACCGCCCATCGCCAGGTAGGTGACCAGTGAGACCTTGGCTCCACCGAACCTGTCGGCCAGCAGCCCGCCGAGCGGACGGATCAGCGAGCCCAACAGCGGGCCGATGAAGCTGACCGAGGCCGCCTGCAACGGGGTGCGACCGAACTGGGTCTGCAGCACCAGGCCGAAGGCGAAGCTGTAGCCGATGAACGAGCCGAAGGTGCCGATGTACAGGAAGGACATCACCCAGGTCTGGGCGTCCTTCACCGCCTCCCGGATCGCGCCCTTGTCGTTGCTCATCGCGCTGAGGTTGTCCATCTTCAGCGCGGCCAACAGCGCGGCGACGACGACCAGCGGGACGTAGACGCCCAGCACCAGCCGGGGCGCGGCCAGGCCCACCGTACCGATCACCAGTAGGCCCACCAGCTGTACCGCCGGCACGCCGATGTTGCCGGCGCCGGCGTTCAGCCCCAGCGCCCAGCCCTTCTTGCCCTCCGGGAAGAAGGCATTGATGTTCACCATCGAGGAGGCGAAGTTGCCCCCGCCGATGCCGCCGATCGCGGCCACGACGACGAAGGTGGTGTACGACGTCCCCGGCTGCATCACGATCGCCGCCAGGATGGTCGGCACCAGCAGTGAGGCGGCGCTGAAGATGGTGAAGTTGCGTCCGCCGAACCTGGCCGGCGCCATCGTGTACGGGATCCGGACCAGCGCGCCGACCAGAGTGGGCACCGCGACCAGGAAGAACTTGCCCGCGGCGTCGACCCCGTACTCCGGGCCCATGAAGAGCACCATGACCGACCACAGGGTCCAGACCGAGAACCCGATGTGCTCGGCCAGCACCGAGAACCACAGGTTCCGGTTGGCCACTTTCTTGCCGGTGCGCTCCCAGAAACCCGGGTCCTCCGGCTCCCAGTGGTCGATCCACCGGCCACGCCTGGTCTTGGGCGCGAGGATTGTGTCGTCAGTCGCGGCACTGCTGGTCGCCATGCTCGGCCTCCTCGTTCGCGTTCACTCTGTGGTTGACGCGAACGGTAGGTAGCCACCATTACGCGGAGGTGGCCCTATGTGACAGCCGTGCAACGTGCTGCTCATTTCTCCAGCTTGTGCGCGTGAGCTGCGAAAACGTGTTACGAGAAGGTTTACGACAGCCCGAGAGCCCGTACAGCTCATCGTGAGAATGAGCTGTCTAGCTGTGCGCCAAATCACGGAGTGTGACTAGCGGTGCTTTACAGCCTGCTCAGCACCAGCTCGGCGGCGTGCTCGAGTCCGCGCAGCGTGTCGGGCGTGGCCGCCGGGTGCTGGGCGTGCAGCGCCACCCGGAACATCAGCGCCCGCAGCAGCGCCTGCGGCCAGCCGTCCAGGTGCGACCAGGTGCGCACCAGCGAGCGGTCGCCACCGCCCCAGGCCAGGGCGTCCACCACCACAACGGCCGCGGCCCACTCGACCGGCCGCCAGAAGGGCACCAGGTCCACGACCGCCGGGATGGCGCTGCTCTCGGCCGTCCCGCTGGCCGGCCCATCGAACAGAACCGTGCCGAACAGGTCGCCGTGCACCACCTGGCACGGCAGTTTCAGCGGGCGGCGCCGGGCCGCGAGTTCGTCGAACAGCCGCCCGCCGGTGTCTGCGTCCAGCGTCACGGTGCGCTCGCCCCAGGCCGCGCCGTCGGCCCGGGCGACCAGGTCGTCGCGATCGTCGAGCAGCCGGGGCCGGCGTACCGAGGCGGTGGCGGCGTGCAACCGCAGCGACACGGCCACCAGGTCGTCGTAGCGGTCCGCGGGCTGGCCACGCAGGTACTGGCAGGCCGACCAGCCGGCGACCACCCAGCGGCCGTCGGAGGAGCGCAGCGGCCGGGCGATCCGCACCCGGTCGGCGCGCAGCGAGTCCAGCACCCGGGCCGCCCAGGCCGCCACCGCGTTGTCCGACACCGGGCGGATCACCACGTCGTCACAGCGGAATCCGGGCAGGCCGCCGTACTTGATCGGCACCACCTCGGCCTCGCGGACCCCGAAGGCCGTACGCACGTGCGCGGGCAGCTCGGCGCCGTCGCCGACGGCCGAAGCCGGACGCTCACCGGTGGCGCTGCTCACGATCCAGCACCGTACCCGCGCACCGTGCCGGACCGCCCTCGCGCCACGCCGCCCGCCGGCCGGGGAACATCCCGGCCGGCGGCACCGGTCAGTAGGTGGGCAGCGAGGGGTCGACCTGCTTCGCCCAGGCCAGCACGCCGCCACCGACGTGCACCGCGTCGGCGAAACCGGACTTGTGCAGCACCGCCAGAGCCTCCGCTGAACGGGCTCCAGACTTGCAGTGCAGGACGACCGGCCGGTCCTGCGGGATCTCGGAGAGCGCCTCGCCGGAGAGGATGCGGCCCTTGGGGATCAGCACCGAGCCGGGGATCCGGACGATCTCGAACTCGTTCTGCTCCCGGACGTCGATCAGCGCGAACGGCTTGCCGGCGTCGATCATCTCCTTGAGCTCGCCGGCGGTGATCGTGTGCCCGGCCGCGGCGCTCTGCGCGTCGTCGGAGACCGTCCCGCAGAACGCGTCGTAGTCGATCAACTCGGTGATCGGCTTGGTCTCCGGGTCCTTGCGCACCTTGATCTTGCGGTAGGTCATGTCCAGGGCGTCGTAGACCATCAGCCGGCCGAGCAGCGGCTCGCCGATGCCGGTGATCAGCTTGATCGCCTCGTTGACCATGATCGAGCCGATGGAGGCGCAGAGCACACCGAGCACGCCGCCCTCGGCGCAGGACGGCACCATCCCGGGCGGCGGGGGCTCGGGGTAGAGGTCGCGGTAGTTCAGGCCCAGGCCGTTCGGCGCGTCCTCCCAGAACACCGAGGCCTGGCCCTCGAAGCGGAAGATCGAGCCCCAGACGTAGGGCTTGCCGGCCAGCACGGCGGCGTCGTTGACCAGGTAGCGGGTGGCGAAGTTGTCGGTGCCGTCCAGGATCAGGTCGTACTGCCGGAAGACGTCCAGGACGTTCGACGACTCGAGCCGGGTCTCGTGGATGACGACCTCGACGAACGGATTGGTCTCCTTGATCGAGTCCCGGGCGGACTCGGCCTTGGACCGGCCGATGTCGGACTGCCCGTGGATGATCTGGCGCTGCAGGTTGGAGCTGTCCACCACGTCGAACTCGACGATGCCCAGGGTGCCCACCCCGGCCGCGGCGAGGTAGAGCAGCGCCGGCGAACCCAGCCCGCCGGCACCTACCACCAGCACACGGGCGTTCTTCAACCGCTTCTGACCGTCCATCCCGACCTCGGGGATGATCAGGTGGCGGCTGTACCGCTCGACCTCGTCCTTGGTCAGCTCGGCGGCCGGCTCCACGAGCGGCGGCAGTTTGTTCGGATTCGCCGAGTTCCGGCTGAGCTGCGCCGACATCCTCAATGCTCCTTCAGGTCGCGGTCTGTCTTCGCCCGCTGCAACACCGGGGCTGCCGGTTATCTTCCCTCACCAGGCTCCGTCGTCGACCGCGCGCCACATGCCCAGCACCGCACGCGCCACCTCGGCCGGACGCTCCATCTGTGGCACGTGCCCGACGCCCGGCATGGCCAGCAGCCGGCCCCGGGGCAGCCGCGCGGTGGTGCGGGCGGCCAGCCGGGGGGAGACCAGGCGGTCGAGGCCGCCCCAGACCACCAGGGTCGGCGCGGTGACCCGGGCGGCGGCGGCCCACAGCGACGGCCCGGCGAACCAGCCGCCGATCATGCCGCGGGTGGTCCGCCAGAGCGCCTCGGGTGCCCAGGTGTGCCCGGCCCGCTCGGCGGCCTCGGCCATCGCCTCGGTGATCCGGTGCTCGGGCACCACCGACGGATCGCCGTAGCACAGCCGCATCATCTGCTCGACCCGCTCGCGGGGGGTGATCTCGGCCAGGGTCCGGATCACCCGGGCGCGCATTCCGGGCACGGCGGCCAGCAGGAACCGCGGGTCGGACACCCGCCGGGGATCCGGTCGCCGGTCCGGCATCGCCGGAGCGATCAGGGTGAGGCTGCGCACCAGCTCCGGGCGGCGGGCCGCGACGACCAGGCCGATCGCGCCGCCCATCGAGTTGCCCAGCAGGTGCACCGGCCGGCCCTGCCCGGCCAGGAAGCACTGCAGCGCGTCGGCGTGCGCGGCCGGGCTGTAGTCGAAGCCGGCCACCGGCCGGGACCGGCCGAACCCCGGCAGGTCGACCGCGAGCCCCGGCGCGTGCGGAGCGAGCTGCGCGGCCAGGTCGGTCCAGTTGGTACCCGACCCGGACAGCCCGTGCACGTAGACCGCCGGGACCGCGCCGGCCGGGCCCGGGGTCTCCCGCACGTGCAACGTGACTCCCCCATGGGTCAGCTCGCGGCCGGGCCACGGCACCTGCCGGGTGTCCAGCGGCGGCAACTCGTCCGGATCCGCGAGCAGGGCCACCCGGGGCGGCGAGGCGACCGGACGGCGGGTGGTTCCGACGAGCAGGGAGGACAGGGCCATAGGACAAGGATGCGCGAAGAGCTGTCGGATCGCATCCTCCCCGCCGCGTGTCGGACACCTCAGAGCCACCGCTCGGCCATCTCCGCGCAACACAAACGCCGAGCCGGTCGGCGTTCGACCCGGGCCCGCACGGTCATTACCCCTGCGCCGTCCGTTCATCCATTCGCGTCCCGCCCGTTCACTCCTACGGGCCGGTAGGGTGAGCGCCAATGACCGAGACGGCGTCCACCCAGCCCGCGTCGGCCCCGCGTGGGACCCGACTCTCCCGTGGCGCCCGGCGGGCCCAACTGCTCGGCGCGGCGCGGGACGTCTTCGCCGCGCAGGGTTACCACGCGGCCGCGATGGACGACATCGCAGACCGGGCCGGGATCAGCAAGCCTGTGCTCTACCAGCACTTTCCCAGCAAGCTGGAGCTCTACCGGGCGTTGTTGACCACCTACGCCGAGGAGCTGGTCACCCGGCTCGGCGGCGCGATCGCGGCCACCAGCGACAACGAGCAGCGGGTTCACGGCGCGGTGTCGGCCTACTTCGACTTCGTGGCCGGCGAGGGCGAGTCGTTCCGGTTGGTCTTCGAGTCCGACCTGCGCAGCGAGCCGGAGGCGGCCGCCGTGCTGGACCGGGCGCTGGCGCGATGCATCGACGTGGTGGCCGACGCGGTCACCACGGACGCCGGACTGAACCGCGCCCGAGCCCGGATGCTGGCGGTCGGGCTGGTCGGCCTGAGCCAGGTCGCCGCCCGCTACTGGCTGGACTCCGGCCAGGAGGTGCCGAGGGAGGAAGCGGTGGCGTTGATGTCCGGGCTGGCCTGGCGGGGGCTGGCCGGCTTCCCGCTAGTACACGAGCAGCCCGAGGGGTGACCAGCACCCGCCGACGGTGAGCCCGCTCGTCACTCGCTGACGCTCGCTGCGATGCTCCCTCGCTGCCGGCTCAGACCAGGTGCGCCCGACGCCACAGCGCCTCGCTCGGACCACCGATCATGCCCTGCTCACGCAGGAACGGGACCAGCTTGCGCGCAGTCCACCGGATGGTGTCCTGGTGGTGCGGGTTGGCCATGGCGACCTTGCGGGCCTGCTTCGGGTCCAGTCCGACGCTGCGGTAGACGTCCGGATGGATCAGATTGGTGGCGATCCGGTAGCCGGCGATCGCGGTGAGCCAGCGCGCGACCTCCCGCCCGGCCGGGTTGGTCCGGGGGACGAGCCTGGCCAGTTCCTCGCGGGCGTAGCGGACGTGCCGGGCTTCTTCGGTCACGTGGATCTTGCTGACCATCCGGGTCAGCGGCTGCACGGAGTCGTCCTTCATGCCCTCGCGCTGCAACTGGTCGGTGATCTCCTCCGCCACCAGCGTGGCGGCGAACATCGCCGGCCCGGCCGCCACGGTCTTGAACAACCGGCCGGACTGCCGCGCGTGCCAGCGAGGCTGATAGTCGGGCACACCGTAGCGCTCGGTCATCTTGGCGAACATGATCGAGTGCCGGCACTCGTCGGCGATCTCGGTCAGCGCGTACTGGATGTGCTGGCTGCGCGGATCGCGGTCGTAGGCGTAGCGCAGCAGCATCTGCATCAGAATGATCTCGAACCACAGGCCGATGCGGGCGACGCTGCACACCTCGTGGATGGACAGCGTGACCCGCTGCTCCTCGGTGAGCTGGTCCCACAGCTCGGTGCCGTACAGCGAGACCCGGTGCGCGGGCATTCCGTATGCGCCCTTTTGATCGAACGGGACCAGCGGGGCGTCCCAGTCGATGTCCAGGTTCGGCTCGTACGAGTGCTCGAGCGAGCTGCGAAGCAGCCGCTGAGCGGTGGCCTCACGGTCGGCCGCTTTCTTCACCGTCGGGGCGCTCATCGCTGGACTCCTCTCCGTCAGGTGTGTGCGAAGCTTGACGTTACCGGCGGTAACTGTTACCAATGGTAACGTGCAACGAGGCCCTGTCAAGCCCGAACGCTCCGGCCGGACCACACGGTGGGCCGGGCACCGCGAGCAGCGGCGCGAGGAGCTGGTCGTGGCCGCGCTGGAGGCGATCCGGGAGCACGGCGCAGGGGTGTCCGTGGCGGCCATCGCGGCCGCCGCCGGGGTCACCAAACCGGTGCTCTACCGGCACTTCGCCGACCGCGCCGACCTGCAACGCGCGGTGAGCGAGCGGGCCGCGCAGCTCCTGCTGCACCGGCTGCTGCCGGAGCTGGCCCGCGAGCGGGACCCGGTCGAGCACATCCGGGCGATCGTGCAGGCGTTCCTGGCCGGCGCCGAGGACGAACCGCAGCTGTGGCACTTCGTGGTACACAACCCCGGCGGTGAACGTGAGCAGGCCGAGGTCGTCGAGCACAGCATGGCGCTGATCGCCGGCCTGCTCTCCAGCGCGCTGGGCGACCGGCTGCGGCAGCGCGGGCTGGACGCCGGAGGCGCGGAGGCCTTCGCCTACGGGCTGGTCGGCATGGTCTACACCACCGGCGACTGGTGGCTGCGGCGGCGCACAATGAGCCGCGCGGCCCTCACCGACTACCTGACCACGATCATCTGGAGTGGGCTGGCCGGCGTGCTCGGCCAGGGCCGAGCCGGAGACGACGAGCTCCGGCGACCGCTGCGACTGGTCGGCGGGCAGGGCGCCGGGTCGAGCCCGGACGCCGCGTCGAATACCGGCGGGACGACCGGCCGGTCGAACGCGGACGCCCCGCCTACCCCTGACCGAACAACCAGCCGGCCGAACGCGGACACCCGGCCGGAACACACCCCGTCGAAGAAGGAGTTGCCCGATGGATGACGACGATTACGCCGGTCCGGCGACCTTGCTGGTCAACGGCCGCGATCTCCCGGTGCGGGTCCGACTGATCGCCGTGCATCAGCCGGTGGACGGACGTATTCATTGGGCCGGGAGAGTGGGGGCCGACCCGACGCTGACCGAGCTGTTGGGCAGCTCGGGAGCGGACGTCGAGCTGGTGACCCCGGAGGGCCGAGCGTCCGGACGGATCGGCGAGCCGGACCCGTGGGGCCGGTACCGGGTGACCGGTGTCGGCTGCGCACCCTTCCGTGCATCGGTGGACGTCGCATCGGTGGACGTCGCATCGGTCGACGTCGCATCGGTCGACGTCGCCGACTGAACGAGCCGAGCGCCGGGTGCGCCCGCTCGACCGACACCCTCGATGTGATCGCCAGCCAGCCCGGTCCCGTCCGGCGCCCGGCCCCGCCCGGTCTGCAGCGGGCGGTCGGTTCGTACAGTAGACGAACTCATGATCACAGTAACGCTAGTCAGGTCGTGGCCGGCTGAATCCAGACTGACATTACTTTCCGTGCTCGGGCCTGGCGAGCCATGGAATCCGGCGAGTGATCGGTCGACACCCAGGCCAAGTTAGCCGTTCGGCTACCTGCTGCCGTACCCGGGAACGGCCAATCCGGAACTGCCGCGCCCGGGTACGCCCGCACCCGCAAACGGCGGCCGGGCGTAGGTCAGCGGCCGACGGCGAAGCCGACCTTGCGGGAGTCAGCGGGCGCGATCTCGACGTAGGACACCCGGGCGGCCGGCATGACGTAGCGGCGCCCCTTCTCGTCGACCAGCGTGAGCAACCCGGACGGGTTCTTCAACGCGTCGCTCACCAGCGCCTCGACCTCGTCCGGCGACTGCGCGCTGGACACCACGAGCTCACGCGGGCTCTCCGCGACGCCGATCTTGACCTCCACGCTGAAACCTCCTGGTAAGAAACGCGAGCACTATCGGCCAGGCTAGTGGAGCAACCGTCGGACCTCGCGTCCGGACCCGCGGGTTTCCCCCAGGGCGCAACCCGAGCCCAGCCCGGGCGCAACCCGGGCCCAGCCCGGGATCAACCTCGGATCAATACGGGATCGACTCGGCGACCCGATCCAGGCCGATCCGGTCAGGCCAGGCCGAGCGCGGCCATCCGCTGCCCATGGTTGGTCTGCAGCCGCTTGAACAGCACCGCGATGCCGCTGACGTCACCAAACCCGCGCACGAAGAACCCGGCCAGCTCGTCGCGCTCGGCCACCACCTGCTGAGCCTGGGTTACCGCCTCGCCGAGCAGCCGCCGCCCCCACAACGCGAGCCGGTCGCGGACCTGCCGGTTGGACTCGATGGCCGCCCGCACCTCTCGCTCGGCGAACGCGCTGTGCCCGGTGTCTGCGAGCACCCGGCGCACCAGCGATCCGGTCGGCTCGGGCAACCACCCGGCCACCACGCGGTAGAAGTCCGCCGCCAGACCGTCGCCCAGGTAGGCCTTGACCAGCGACTCCAGCCAGTCGTGTGGCGCGGTGGCGCAGTGGTAGCCGTCGAACACCGCGACGAACGGCCCCATCGCCTCCTCGACCGTCGTACCGAGGCCGTCCAGGTGCTCACCCAGCAGCCGGAAGTGCGCCATCTCGGCGGCCGCCATCGCGGACAGTGCGGCTCGTCCGGCCAGCGTCGGCGCCGTACGGGCGTCCTCGGCGAGACGGTCGAACGCCGAGAGCTCGCCGTAGGCCAGTGCACCCAGCAGGTCGACCACTGCCGCGTCGCTCGGCACCGATGTGCCACCGTGCGCCTCGTCCATCACCCGCGTCGTCATACTCCGAGAGTAGCCATCTCGAGGTGGCGAGGTATGTCACCGAACGCGCTTCGTGATGGTCGGCTATCATCGGCATCAACGTGCGGCCGCGATGGTGGCCCGCGTCCGGCGGTTGCCCGAAATTCCGAGCCCTGCTCCGGACAGTCCGGGCCCCGTGACGACATGTGCGCGTGCAGCGCCTCGCCGTCCCTCCCGCCCGGCCACCCCCAAAGTACCGGTGGTGGCCACGAGGTGGTCGAGGAGGCGGCACCTGGCCTCTGCGCGCTGGAGAGAGGCGATTGCCCTGACATTCGAAAGCGCGACCACCGACCAGACCACCGACCCCGAGACCCCGGACTCCGAGACCCCGGACTCCGCCCCCGAGCCGTTGCACGCCGGTGCCCCGGTCAAGCCCGACTCCCCCACCTTCGCCGAACTGGGTGTGCGTCCCGAGATCGTCCGCGCGCTCAACGAGGTCGGCATCGAACGCACCTTCGCGATCCAGGAGTTGACCCTGCCGCTGGCGCTGGCCGGCGAGGACGTGATCGGCCAGGCTCGCACCGGCACCGGCAAGACCCTCGGCTTCGGCGTGCCGCTGCTGCAGCGGCTGCGCTCGTCCGAGAACGACAGAGCTGACCGCGCCGTCCCTCAGGCTCTCGTCGTGGTGCCCACCCGCGAGCTGTGTGTACAGGTCGCGCGCGATCTCTCCGACGCCGGCCGCCACCTCGGCGCTCGGGTCACCGCCATCTACGGCGGGCGCCCGTACGAGCCGCAGATCGCCGAGCTGCACCGTGGCGTCGACATCGTGGTCGGTACCCCCGGCCGGTTGCTCGACCTGGCCGAGCGGCGCCACCTGGTGCTGGGCCGGATCAGCTCGTTGGTGCTCGACGAGGCCGACGAGATGCTGGACCTCGGCTTCCTGCCCGACGTGGAGCGGATCCTGCGGATGCTGCCCGAACAGCGCCAGACGATGCTGTTCTCGGCCACCATGCCGGGCCCGATCATCACGCTGTCCCGCACCTTCCTCACCCAGCCCACGCACATCCGGGCCGAGGAGGCCGACGCCAGCGCCATCCACGAGCGCACCCGACAGTTCATCTACCGGGCGCACGCGCTGGACAAGGTCGAGCTGCTGGCCAAGACGCTGCAGGCCGACGAACGCGGCCTCACCATGGTCTTCACCCGGACCAAACGCACCGCCCAGCGGGTCGCCGACGATCTGGCCGACCGCGGATTCGCGGTCGGCGCGGTGCATGGTGACCTCGGCCAGGGCGCCCGGGAGCAGGCGTTGCGGGCGTTCCGTTCCGGCAAGATCGACGTGCTGGTCGCAACGGACGTGGCCGCCCGCGGTATCGATGTGACCGACGTGACTCATGTGGTCAACTATCAATGCCCGGAGGACTCGAAGACCTACATCCACCGGATCGGGCGCACCGGCCGGGCCGGCAAGGAGGGCGTCGCGGTCACCCTGGTCGACTGGGACGAGATCCCCCGCTGGAAGATGGTCAGTGACGACCTCGGCCTGGGCGTGGACGAGCCGGTGGAGACCTACTCCACCTCGGAGCACCTGTTCGCCGATCTTCGCATCCCCACCGGGGCGGCCAGCACCCTGCCCCGGGCCGGGCGTACCCGGGCCGGACTGGACGCCGAGTACCTCGAGGACGACGGCGGACCCGGCCGGCGCGGGCGCGGTCCGGCCGGTCGGCGGGAACGGACCGGTTCCGGCCGCACCGGCGGTCGATCCGGCTCCGGGCGTGACCGGGCCGAGGAGCCGGTTGCCGACGGCACAGGAGCCGACGACGAGGTCCGCTCCGCCCGGGCGCCGCGGCAGCGCCGTCGCCGCCGGGCCGGCGTACTGGCGGGCGACCAGGCCTCCGCCCCGGAGCCGGGCGACCAGCAGCCGGCAGGGTCTGATACACCGTCGTCGGTTTCCGCCCTGAACGGCGCGGGCGAACCCGGCCGGCGCCCACGCCGTCGCCGTCGTCGGGGCGGAACCGCGGGCGGGCCGGACGCCGGCACCCAGGACGCCGCCGCCAGCTGACCGGCGGTCCCGCCGCCGGCCGGGCCGCATCAAGGTCTATCGCGGCCACGGCCGGCGCGGGCGAAGGGAGCAGAGCAGCGTGCTGCGCGCTGAGCGCCGCCGCCACGGCGACGTGATCGCGGCCGCGTCGCTGGCCGTCGCGGTCGTGGTGGCGGCCGTCGCGCTCTGGTCCACCAGCCCGGTCTCGCGCACGTCAGCGGTGCCGGTCACCGGTACGATCCCATCCGCGCCGCCGGGCCCGACCGACGTTCCGGCGACGATGATCGAGGTCTGGCGGGCACCCAGCGCGGCCACCTCTGCCCCGGTTGTGGCGGGACCGGTTGTGGTCACCGGCGACGTTTCCGCCGCCGACCCGGCGAGCGGTAGCGACCACGCCACCACCGCCGATCCGGCCGGTGGGGGCGGCACGGTGGCCGGGCGGGACGCGCTGACCGGCCGGCCACGCTGGAGCTACTCCCGTGACCTGCCGTTGTGCACCGTCGGGTCGGGCTGGGGCAACGCGATCGCGGTATTCCGCAACGGCGGCTACTGCTCCGAGGTGACCACGGTGGTGCCGGGCACCGGGCGGCGCGGCCCGCAACGCAACTCCGACGTGCATCCGGGCGGGCGGTTGCTCGACGACGGTTACCTGGTCACCGCGAGCGGCCCGGACTACCTCGAGGTGTGGCGTTCCGACCTGGTGAAGACCATGGCCTATGGCGCCACCCGCACCGACGCCCAGCCCGGCCGCCAACCCCGCCCGCAGTGCCGGCACGCGGGGGTGGCCGTCACCGAGGGGCGGGTGGCGGTGCTCGAACGCTGTCCCGGTGAGCCGACCGACCGGCTCACCCTGCTGCGCCCGGACGGCAACGAAGCGGACAGCCCCGAGGAGCAGTTCAGCGTCGCGCTGCCCGCTGCCGGCGCCCGGCTGGTCGCGGTGAACTCCGACCGGGTCGCGGTGCTGCTGCCCGGACCACCCCGGCTGAGCATCCGGGACGAGGACGGCGCGGAGGTGGCCGTGCACCCGCTGGACCTCCCACCCGCCGATCTGGCACCCGAGTCCCCGGGTGGGGTGGAACCCGGCGCGGAGAGCCTGCGCGTGCATCTGTGGTGGACCGGTTCGCGCACGGTGGCCCTGGACGTCTCGGAGCTGGCGCCACGCTGGTCGGTACCGGACACCCTCGGTCCGGGCTCGCTGTTCGCCGGGCGAATCGTGGTGCCGGTACCGGGCGGGTTGGCGGTGCTCGACGCGGACACCGGCGCCCGGCTGCGCACCGCCGCGGTGGATCGCGGGCGCTGGGACGGCCCGGTCCTGCTCGACAGCATCGGTCCGGTACTGCTCGAGCAACGGGGCCCGACCCTGGTCGCGCTGCGCTGAGCCCGGGAAACACCCGTCGCCCGGCCGGGCCTCCGCGGTGCATCAAGGCTCAGCCCCACCAGAACAGCCAGCCGAGCAGCAGCAGGACAATCGGCACACCGAGCAGCGCCGCCGCACCCGGCAGCCCAGTGCGGCGCCGGCCCACCCGGTTCAGCGCCACCGCCGCCGCGGCGCCCGCCGTGTGCCCGGCCAGCGCCACCGCGCCCGGCCCGGGGTCGCCGATCGCGGCGGCGACTCCCCACACCGCGAACAGCCCGGCGGCGAGCACGACGGTGCCCGAGGCGAGCATCCCGGACAGCGACCGGGCCCATCGGATGGCAAGCCCTCGGGCATGGGTGTCGGGCTCGGTCACGGGGCGAGCAGTGCCCACGGCCGCACCTCGGGCGCGGCGGCCCGCCCCTCCGGACAGCTCCGCCGAAAATCGCAGTACGAGCAGCCGCCCGACACCCGCGCCGGGAACAGCAGCTCCGGGTCGCCGCCGGCGGCCAGCGTGTCGGTGGCCAGGCTGGCGTCGTCGGCGGCCTCCTCCATCCGCCCCAGGTGGCGCAGCAGCGACGGCTCCGAGTGCTCCCAGGCTGCGACCTCACCGCTGGGCAGGTGGTGCAGCTCGACCCGCCGGCACGGTCGGCGCAGGGTGCGCCGGGCGGCCAGTGCGTAGAGCGCCAGAGCCTGCGAGGAACGCGCGTCGTCGACGGTGAGCGCGTGCCGGCCGGTCTTGTAGTCGACCACCACCAGCTCGCCGCCGCGCTCGTCGATCCGGTCCACCCGGCCCTCCGCCACGATCCGGCCGGTGGGTGCCGACACCCACCGCTCGACCCCGACCGGCTCGTCGGACACGTCCAGCTCGGACACGTAGTCGGCGACCCACCGCCGGGCCCGCTCGCGGTAGCGCTGCTCCTGGTCGGAGTCGCGGAAGCCCTCGCCGCTCCAGTTGCGGTCGACCAGTCCGGCGGCGGCGTCGGGGGTACGCCCCGGCACCGGCAGGTCGAACACCGCACGCAGCGCGTTGTGCACCACGGCGCCGAGTGTGCTGTGCGCCCAGGCCCCACCCCGGGGCGGCGGCGGCCGGTCGAGGTAGGTCATCCGGTAGCGGCGGGGACAGTCCAGCCAGGTGGCCAACCGCGACGGCGTCACCTTGAACAGCCGGCGCGGCATACCTTCGAGACTGAGCTGGCCGTCCATGCGTCCACGGTATCCCCCGGCCCCGACCGTCCCGCCCGGGTGGCTCAGCGCGGTTGGGTTCGCTCGCTGGCGCTCACTGCGATGCTCGCTCGCTGGCGGCTCAGCCGAGCACGGGGGTCACCGCCGCGCGGGCGACCAACCGCTCGAACACCTCCGGGTCGGTGGTCTCGGCGCCGATCCTGGTGGCCTTGTTGCTGCCGTGGTAGTCGCTGGAGCCGGTGGCCAGCAGTCCCAGGTCGGCGGCCAGGCCGTGCAGGTCGGCGCGGTCGGCCGGGTCGTGATCGGGATGGTCGGCCTCGACCCCGGCCAGCCCGAGACCGGCCAGATCGGCGATCACCGAGGGCTCCACCACCCGGCCACGTCGGCGGGCGAACGGGTGGGCGAACACGCACACCCCGCCGGCGGCGGTGATCATGCCGATGGCGTCCGCTACCGGGGTGTCGGTCCGGCGCGCGTGGTAGGGACCGCCACTGCGCAGCAGGTCGGTGAACGCCTCCTGCACGCTGCCGACCACTCCCCGCTCGACCAGGGCCTGTGCCAGGTGCGGTTTGCCGGCCGGCAGGTCTGGCGGGAGCCGGTCGAGGAAGGTGTCCGGGTCGACCGGGTAGCCGTCGGCGGCCATCCGCCGCGCCATCTGCACCAGCCGCTGCCGGCGGTCGGCCCGCAGCCGGCGTTGCTCGGCGAGGACCTCGGGGTGCTCGGGATCGAACAGGTAGGCCAGCAGGTGCATCGACACCATGCCACCGCGCCCGTCCGGGCTCACACAGGACAGCTCCGCGCCACGCACCAGACGCAGGCCAGCCGGCAGCGCGGCGGCGGCGGCGGCCCACCCTGCCGTGGTGTCGTGGTCGGTCAGCGCGATGACGTCGAGCCCGTTCGCGGCCGCGATCCGCACCAGGTCGGCAGGGTCGTCGGTACCGTCGGAGGCGGCGGAGTGGGTGTGCAGGTCGATCCGCAATCGCCGCGCCTACCGCCGGTCCGTCGCGCGGCGGGAGCGCGGGCGGCTACTTCTTCTCACCGAAGATCAACTCAGTGAGGGCTTCCTCGATCTCGTCCGGCTCGGGCAGGTAGTCGATCCGGTTGAGTGCCTGGATCTGACCGGCGGACTCGACGATCATCGTCCCGTAGCCCAGCATGCGACCGGTGATAGTGCGTTCGAATGTGAGGTCGGTCACTTTACCCAGCGGCATCATGCCGAGGTTGTGGGTGATGATCCCCCGGGCCAGCATCACCCGCTTGTTGGTGATCACGATCCGCTCGATCCACCACTCGATTACGAACAGGGTGAGGCGCAGTACCGCGACCAGACCGACGTACCAGGTGAGCGTGTGCACCACCGGGTTGTTCACCTGCCGGTCGATGAACACCAGCACAGCGAGCACCAGGGCCGTCTGGGTGAAGTCCTTCAGCAGCACGACCCAGTGCAGCCGGACCCGGATGACCCGTCGCTCGGACGGCAGGACGTACTCGTCGATCTCCCTGGGAGCCAGCATCGCCGTCAGTCCGACAGGTCAGTTGGCGACGTTCGTCATGAACGTGACCAGGGACTGCCCGGCCTCCTTGAGGCTGGCCATGAGACCTTCGACTGTGCCGCTCGCGCTGGTCGGCGCGGAGATGATCCAGAACAACACGAAGATGACCACGAGAAAGCCCACGAGCTTCTTGAGATTCACCTGTACCACCGTCCGGAAATCTGTCGGGCCCGGCAGGCCCATGTCGGATCTTGTTTTACAGCACGGAGTGGGTCGCGGGGAATCCGACAGGCGGGCATAGTCCAATAGAGTGTCGAGGACTGGGCCGAAACGGTGATCGATCACGTTGTGTCGTGTGTGGGCGCGATCGTGCACGATCGTGCCTCCCGGCTGCTACTCGTCCGGCGCGGCCGCGAGCCGGGTCGCGGCCTGTGGTCGATCCCCGGTGGCCGGGTGGAGCCCGGCGAGTCCGAACACGAGGCGATCCTGCGCGAGGTGGCCGAGGAGACCGGCCTGCGGGTCCGGGTGCTGCGGCTGGCTGGCCGGGTCAGCCGACCGGCACCCGGCGGCGGCGTGTACGACATCGGCGACTACGTCTGCGAACTGGCCGAGGACTCCGGACACGACCCGGTTGCCGGCGACGACGCCGATGACGTCAGGTGGGTCGGTCCGGCCGAGTACGCCACGCTCCGGGTGGTGGGCGGCATGCACGAGTTGCTCGCCGAGTGGGGTGTGCTCCCACCCGGCTGGTCTACTGCCCGACCGGGCTGAGCATACCGAGGTGCGCGACTCGCCGGACCGGGCTACGCCGTGGGTACCGGACGACCGGGCTGTTCGCCGCCGCGCGTCTCGCCGTAGCTGACCTTCGGCACCATGACCTTGCGCCGGAAGACGCACACTACGGTGCCGTCCTGCTTGTAGCCCCGGGTCTCGACATGAACCACACCGCGGTCGTCCTTGGACTTCGACGGGGTCTTGCCCAGCACCTCGGTCTCGCCGTAGATGGTGTCGCCGTGGAAGGTGGGCTTGATGTGCTTCAGCGACTCCACCTCCAGGTTGGCGATCGCCTTGCCGGACACGTCGGGCACCGACATACCCAGCAGCAGCGAGTAGACGTAGTTGCCGACCACCACGTTCTTGCCGAACTCGGTGGTCTCCTGCGCGAAATGGGCGTCCAGGTGCAGCGGGTGGTGGTTCATGGTCAGCAGGCAGAACAGGTGGTCGTCGTACTCGGTCACCGTCTTGCCCGGCCAGTGCTTGTACACCGCGCCGACCTCGAACTCCTCGTAGTACCGCCCGAACTGCACCCGACCCGCCTCCTCGTACCCCGATCACCGCTTGCGGGGGTAGCCTATGCACTCGTACCGACCGCCCGCGCTTCGGTCGTGGTCCCCGCGCCGCCGGAGTTCCCGGTGGCCGGCCCACCAGGCGGGCGACCGCAAGATGCGTCCCAGGAGGTGGAGCCATGGACCCTGCGCCCGGATGCAGTACCAGCCGTGTCTCCGCCCCGGGAGCCGGCTGACACGGACTCCGCCGAATCGCGGACCGCCTCAAGACGCCATCGACTTCCCCGGCGGTGACACCCCCGTCCCGGCACCGCGCGCCACCGCGCCCGGTGAGCAGTGACCAGGAGGTCGTCGTGTCCAAGCTGTCCTCGATCCGTGCCGCCGCCGGCTCCCGCGTCCGGCTGACCGGCCGCAACGGCCGCACCGTGCCTGTCCGCGCACCCATCGCGCTGCCGGTGCCGATGTCGGCCTACGTCGTCGACTGCGGGGTGTACGTGGCCGGCCGGCGACTGCCCGGGCGGTGGCGTTACGACGCGGCCATCCGGGAGGCCCGCACCCGGGAGGACAGCTTCGTCTGGATCGGGCTGCACGAGCCCGATCTGGAGCAGATCAACGGCATCGCCGAGGAGTTCGGGCTGCACGAGCTGGCGGTCGAGGACGCGGTACACGCGCACAACCGGCCGAAGCTGGAGCGCTACGAGGACACGTTGTTCGCGGTGTTCAAGACGGTGTGTTATGTCGGGCACGCCGAGCCGACGACCGCCTCGGAGCTGGTCGAGACGGGGGAGGTGATGGCTTTCGTCGGGCACGACTTCGTGGTCACCGTCCGGCACGGCAACCACTCCGGGCTGCGCGATGTGCGGTTGCGGCTGGAGAACGATCCGGAACACCTGGCGCTCGGTCCGGCCGTCGTGCTGCACGCCGTCGCCGACCACGTGGTGGACAGCTACATCGAGGTCACCGACGCCATCGAGGACGACATCGACCGGATGGAGGCCGAGGTCTTCGAACCTCGCTCGGACATGGACGCCGAGCAGATCTACGTGATGAAGCGCGAGGTGCTGGAGCTGCGTCGGGCGGTGATGCCGCTGGCGGCGCCGCTGCGCCGGCTCGCCGAGGGCTACAGCTCCCTGGTTCCGCACGAGGTGCGTTCGTACTTCCGGGACGTCGACGACCACCTGGTGACCGTCTCCGAGCGGGTGACGGGGTTCGACGAGTTGCTGACCACCCTGGTCAACGCGGTGCTGGCGAAGATCACCATGCGGCAGAACAACGACATGCGCAAGATCACCGCGTACGCCGCGATGATTTCGGTGCCGACGATGATCGCCGGGATCTACGGGATGAACTTCGAGTACATGCCCGAGCTGGGCTGGACCTACGGCTACCCAGCCGTGCTGGTGGTGATCGCGGTGACCTGCGCGACGCTGTACCGGATCTTCCGCCGCAACCGGTGGCTCTGACCGATTCTGGCTAACCTGGCACCGTGGGTGTGATCGGGCGGGTGAACCCGCTGCGCCGGTTGCGCGAGCCCCGGTGGCCGGAGCAGCCGCCGACGTGGGCCGACGCCCGGCCGGGCGTGATCGACGCCGCGCTGCGCCGTGCGCTGTCCCGCCCGGCCGGCAACTGGTACGTGATCGGCGCGAGCACCGATCTCGGCACCCGGCGACCGGTGGGCCGTACCGTCGCCGGCACCGAGCTGGTGGTCTGGCGAGACGCCGAGGGAGCGCCGCACGCGGGCCCGGGCGCCTGCCCGCACCTGGGCGCCCCGCTGTGTGACTCGAGGCTGGCCGGCGGGCGGCTGGTCTGCCACTGGCACGGGCTGGCCCTGGACGGCGGTGGCCGCCCGGGCTGGGCGCCCTATCCGTGCCACGACGACGGGGTGCTGCTGTGGGTGCGGCTGGACGAGGTCGGGGCTGAGTCGCCGCTGCCGGCGCCGGTGCTGGCCGAGCGACCGCCGGCGGCGGCCGCCGTCGCCGAGGCGGTCACCCTGGTGGGCCGGTGCGAGCCGGCGGACGTGCTGGCCAACCGGCTCGACCCGTGGCACGGCTCCTGGTACCACCCGTACTCCTTCGCCAACCTGCGGGTGCTCGCCGCGCCAGGCCCCGTCGACGGCCAGGTCGACCACGAGGTGGCCGAGGCGGACGACCGGTTCCTGGTCGAGGTGGCCTTCCGGGTGGCCGGACCGTTCGGGGTGCCGGTGATCGCCGAGTTCACCTGCCCGGACCGGCGCACGGTGCTGATGCGGATCCTGGACGGCGACGGCGCGGGAAGCGTGGTCGAGACCCATGCCACCCCGATCGGCACCGGTCCGGACGGCCTCCCGCGCACCGCCGTCGTCGAGGCCACGATCGCCCACTCCGACCGGCGCGGCTTCGCCGTAGCCCGGGCCGCGGCACCGCTGCTGCGACCGATGATCCGGCACGCCGCCGCCCGGCTCTGGCGCGACGACCTCGCCTACGCCGAACGGCGGTACCTGCTGCGGTCCGGACGCTGACACCGCTCCCCACTGCGGGGCAGCCGCTCCCCACTGCGGGGCACCATGATCACTTTTACCTCAGGCAAGTTGGCTCAGGAGTGGATCCTGCCTGGTGTACATCTCGGCGATCGCCGACGGGTCAGGGATTCGTACCCGCGGCGCTGGGGCGCCGGCCGACGAAGGTGTGCACGACGCCGCGCTGCCAGCCGGGCACGGTCGCGGAACGCACATCAGTGAAGCCGAGCCGGCCGAGCCGCCGCTGGAACGCGTGGGCCCCGTCGAACTCACGCACGCTGTGCCACAGATACCGGTAGAGCGCGCCGCTGCCGGTGACCAGCCGACCGGACGGGATGATCACGCCCCAACAGACCGCCGTCCAGATCGCCCTGGCCCGCCTCGAGTCGGCCACCGAGTAGTCGTGCACCGCGAGCGGCGCGCCGGGCGCGAGCAATTCCCGCAGCTGGGCCAGGCCTGCGTCGGCGTCCGGCAGGTTACGCACCAGGTAGGCCGCGAGTATCCCGTCGAAGGAACCCGCCGGTCCCACCCCCGCGTCGGCCAGCCCGGCCAGGGTGGAGTGCACGAACGACACCGTCGCCGGCCACGGCTTGGACCGTGCCCTGGCGATCATCCCGGCGGAGCCGTCCACCCCGACGATCTCGGCCCGGGGAGCGGCGCGCAGCAGCGCCGCCGTCGACGCGCCGGTGCCGCAGCCGACGTCGAGCAGCCGCAGGCCGTCGCCGCGGCCGGGCAGCTCCATCCGCCGCGCGGACAGCCTCAGATGCGCGTGGTAGCCCGGGTTGGCCCCGACCAGGCGGTCGTAGCCGGCGGCGGCGGTGTCGAACGCCTCCGGGACAGCCTGCTTGAGCAGCTTCATCTGCCTGCTCAGACCGCGCCGGGCCCGGGACCCAACGCCAGCCGGGCCAGCATGTCCTTGGCCCGCTCGGCGTTGCGCGGGTGGCTGAGCACGTCGTATCGCCCGGCGACCAGTTGGCTGGAGGAGGTGAAGTCGCGCTTGCCACGGGTGGCGGAGTAGCTGATCGCCGCGAAGATCACGCTGAACACCACACCGCCGACCAGGCCGGTGACGATCGGGCCGACCGCGCCCAGCGGACCGTTGGCCGGGCTGAACACCGCCAGCAGCACACCGACGAACAGCCCGAACCAGGCGCCCGACGCCGCTCCCGAGGTGAGCACCTTTCGCCAGGTGAGCCGGCCGATGACCCGCTCCACGAGCATCAGGTCCACCCCGACGATGGTGACGTCTGCAACCGGGAACTCGTGGTCCGCCAGGTAGTCGACGGCCCGCTGCGCCTCCTCGTAGGTGGCGAACGAACCCACCGGCCACCCGGTGGGCGGGGTGGGCAGGTTGGGCAGCCCGGGACTGCGGCCCGGGGTGCCGAACGGTGTGGTCACAGCGCGGTCACTCCCTGTTTCGGTGTCAGCACCCGCCATCATGCCGCGTCCGTTCCCAGGGTGCCCACCCGCGTGGATCTACCGGGAGCGGTACTCCCGCAACAAGCCCCGGCTGATGATCGTCTTCTGGATCTCCGAGGTGCCCTCGCCGATCAGCAGGAACGGCGCCTCACGCATCAGCCGCTCGATCTCGTACTCCTTGGAGTAGCCGTAACCGCCGTGGATCCGGAACGACTCCTGGGTCACCTCCGCGCAGTACTCGCTGGCCAGCAGCTTGGCCATGCCGGCCTCCACGTCGAACCGCTCGCCGGAGTCCTTGAGCCGGGCGGCGTTGACCATCATCAGGTGCGCCGCCTCCACCTTGGTGCCCATCTCGGCGAGCTTGAACGCGATGGCCTGGTGCTCGGCGATCGGCTTGCCGAAGGTCTGACGCTGCTGGGCGTAGTCCACCGCCAGCTCGAACGCCCGGATGGAGATGCCGCAGGCGCGGGCGGAGACGTTCACCCGGCCGACCTCGACGCCGTCCATCATCTGCCCGAACCCGGCGCCCCGCTTGCCGCCGAGGATCTTGTCGGCGCCGATGCGGAACCCGTCGAAGACCGCCTCGGTGGTGTCGACGCCCTTGTAACCCATCTTGTCCAGCCTGCCGGGGATGGTCAGCCCGGGGGCGACCTCGCCATAGCCCTCGGGCTTGTCGACCAGGAAACAGGTCAGGTTCTGGTGCGCCCGGTCGGCTCCCTCGTCGGTCTTGACCAGCAGCGCGATCAGGTTCGAGGTGCCGCCGTTCGTCAGCCACATCTTGGCGCCGTCGATGACGAAATCTGTGTCCGATCCTGGCCGTTCGGCTCGAGCCCGGGTCTTGATCGCGGCCACGTCGGAGCCCAGGTCCGGCTCCGACATGGAGAAGGCGCCGCGGACGGCTCCCTCGGCCATCTTCGGCAGGTAGTGCTGCTTCTGCTCCTCGGTGCCGTGGTGCATGATCATGTAGGCCACGATGAAGTGCGTGTTGATCACACCGGAGACGCTCATCCAGCCGCGGGCGATCTGCTCCACCACCAGGGCGTAGGTCAGCAACGACTCGCCCAGGCCCCCGTACTCCTCGGGGATGGTGAGCCCGAACAGGCCCATCTCCTTCATCCCGTCCACGATGTCCTGCGGGTAGGTGTCGGAGTGCTCCAGCTGCTGGGCGTGCGGGATGATCTCCTTGTCCACGAACGAGCGAACGGTGGACAGGATCTCCTGCTGGACCTCGGTCAGGCCGGCGGTCTGGGCGAGCTTGGCCATGCTTGGCTCCTGGTTTTTCAATCCGGCGAACGGCGCGTTCGTCGGAACCTATGCGACGAGAGTGCCGTTCGTCAGGACGCGGGCGGGGACCAGCGGTCACCCCGGGTCATCCCGGCGGCACGGCCCTTGCCGGCGATCACCAGCGCCATCTTGCGGGACGCCTCGTCGATCATCTCGTCGCCGAGCATCGCCGCACCCCGCGCCCCACCGGCCTCCGAGGTGTACCAATCGTAGGCGTCCAGGATGTTCTCCGCGTGGTCGTAGTCCTGCTGCCCGGGGCTGAACGTGTCGTTGGCGGCGTCCAGCTGGCCGGGGTGCAGCACCCACTTCCCGTCGAACCCGAGCGCGGCGCTGCGGCCGGCCACCCGCTTGAACCCGTCCACGTCCTTGATCTGCAGGTACGGGCCGTCGATGGCCTGCTTGTCGTAGGCGCGGGCCGCCATCAGGATCGACATGAGAATGTGGTGGTAGGCGTCACCGACGTCGTAGCCGGGCGGCTGCTCGCCCACGACCAGGGACTTCATGTTGATGCTGGCCATGAAGTCGGCCGGCCCGAAGATGATCGTCTCCACCCGCGGGCTGGCGGCGGCGATGGCGTTGACGTTGGTCAGTCCGAGCGCGTTCTCGATCTGCGCCTCGATGCCGATCCGGCCGACCTCGTGGCCGACGGTCTTCTCGATCTGGGTGAGCAACAGGTCCAGCGCGACGATCTGCTGCGGCGTCTGCACCTTGGGCAGCATGATGCAGTCCAGGTTCGCCCCGGCGCCCTCCACCACCTCGACGACGTCGCGGTAGGTCCACTCGGTGGTCCAGTCGTTCACCCGGACGACCCGGGTCTTGCCCTCCCAGCCGCCCTCGTTGAGCGCGGCCACGATGGTCTTGCGGGCACCCGGCTTCGCCAGCGGGGCGCATGCGTCCTCCAGGTCCAGAAACACCTGGTCCGCGGGCAGCGTGCGTGCCTTGTCGATGAACTTCTGGCTGGAACCGGGTACCGCCATGCACGACCGCCGCGGACGGGTGCGGTTCACGCTGCTCACTGCTGGCCTCCATGGTCAAGCCCTGTGGGCGCCGCGGCACCGCCCACGACCAGGCGAGCAGCACCGACGCGCTGGAATCGCGGATGATGCTCGCACGAGCACCCGCCGCCCGCCCCCCGAGGTGACTGGATTCTCACCGAACCACCCGCCTACCGGGTGGATCGATGCCGCCCGGTGCCCAGCCCTCGATCGCTGGCCCTTGCCCGGCCGCCGGTCGCCGCCGGGCTCGTAGCCCCGCGCGGGAGCCGACGATCAAGCCGGCACGACGATCGTGCCGGAGGACACCGGGACCACCCGGCCGCCGACCGAGCTCTCCACCGCCCGACCGCCCTCGGCGCGGACCACCAGCTCCAGCGTGGACGGCCGCCCGATCTCGGCTCCCTGGTCGATGGTGATCTCCGTCGTGCCGTGACCGGGCAACAACCCGCGCGCGACCAGCCACACTCCCAGCGCGACCGCCGCGGACCCGGTGGCCGGGTCCTCGGGCACACCCACGCCGGGGGCGAACATCCGCACGTGCGCCCGGCGCGAACCGGCATCGAACGCGACCAGCACCATGCCGGTGCGCCCGGACCGTTCCAGCAGCTCGGACGCGGCCGGCACTGCGGCGCGGCCGACCGCATCGGCCCGCACCGCAAGAAACGCCCACTCGACCCCGGCTCCGACGACCCGCGCGGCGCCTCCGGTCACCGGGCCGGCCTCCTCGCGGCCCGCGACTCCGGACCCCGCCATCTCGCGCCCCGCCGCGCCGGACCCGGCCACCCCGATATCGGCGGCCACCCCGGTATCGGCCACCCGGGTATCGGCGGCCACCCCGGCTTGGACATCGAGGTCGGCGGCCGCCAGCCCGACGATCCGGGCCAGCGCCACCGCGTCCAGCTCGGCACCGAGTGACGGTTCACCGCCCCACACCCGCGCGCCGGTGGCACCGACCCGCACCCGCAGAAGCCCCGCCCCGCACTCCTGCACCACGTCGCCCCGGCGGATCAGGCCGTGCCGGGCCAGCACCCAGGCCACCCCGACGCTGGGGTGTCCGGCGAACGGCAGCTCGCCGACCGGAGTGAAGATCCGTGCCCGGTAGTCGGCCCCGGGGTCGCGGGCGGGCAAGGGAAACACCGTTTCGGACAGGTTGAACTCGCGGGCCAGCGCCTGCAGCTGGCCGGTGGACAACCCGTCCGCGCCGTGCACCACCGCCAGCGGGTTTCCGGTGAAGGGGCGCTCGGCGAACACGTCCACCACGTCGAAGCTGAGTGCGGAAGGCCCGGTCACACCCACGAAGCTAACCTGACAGCCATGACGGCGGCGAGGGTATTCGTGGCGCAGATGGTCGGCCTCGCCGTCTTCGGACCGGACGGGGAACGGATCGGCAAGGTACGCGACGCGGTGGTCGCGCTACGGGTCGACGACCTGCCGCCGAGGGTGCTCGGACTGGTCGTCGAGCTGGTCACCCGGCAGCGGATCTTCGTCCCGATGCTGCGGGTCACCGCGATCGACCCGGGTGCGGTCACCCTGAGCACCGGGATGGTCAATCTCCGCCGCTTCGCCCGGCGTCCGAACGAGGCCCTGGTGGTCGGGCAGCTGCTCGACGCCCCGGTGCGGGTCACCGAGGTCGGCGCGGCCGCGCCGGATGTCCCCCCGACTCCCGGCCAGGCCGGCGCGGGCAGGCCGCACGACCTCGGAGCGGACGCCGTCGTGGTGGACGCCGCGATCGAACCGACCCGTTCGCGGGACTGGGTGGTCGGCCGGCTCGCCGTGCGACCCCGCCGGGGCCGGTTGGCCCGGCGCGGTCAGGTCCGGGTGCTGGACTGGTCGGCGGTGACCGGGCTGACGCTGTCCGGCGCGGACCAGGGCACCGAGCGGCTGCTCGCGGTGTTCGAAGGGATGCGGGCCGCCGACGTGGCCGCCGCGCTGCACGAGCTACCGGACGAGCGCCGCTACGAGGTGGTCGACGCGCTGCACGACGAGCGATTGGCCGACGTCTTCCAGGAGCTGTCCGAGAACGACCAGCGCGACCTGCTACGCCACCTGGACTACGACCGCGCCGCCGACATCCTGGAGGCGATGGACCCCGACGACGCGGCGGACCTGCTCGGTGAGCTGCCCGAGGCCGAGTCCGACCGCCTGCTCGAGCTGATGGAGCCCGAGGAGAGCGCCCCGCTGCGCCGCCTTCTGCGCTACTCCTCGGACACCGCGGGCGGGCTGATGACCCCCGAGCCCCTGATCCTGCGCCCGGACGCCACCGTCGCCGAGGCCCTGGCCCGGGTGCGCAACCCGGACGTCCCGCCGGCGCTGGCCAGCATGGTGTTCGTCGCCCGCCCACCGACGGCCACCCCGACCGGACGCTACCTCGGCTGCGTGCATCTGCAGCGGCTGCTGCGCGAGCCGCCATCGCATCTGGTCGCCGGGGTGGTGGACGCCGAACTGGCCCGGATGCATCCCGAGTCGCCGCTGGCCGAGGTGACCCGCTACTTCGCCGCCTACAACCTGGTCTGCGGGCCGGTGGTGGACGACGACGACCACCTGCTGGGCGCGGTCACCGTGGACGACGTGCTGGACCACCTGCTGCCGACGGGCTGGCGGGACCGGGCCAGCGCGACCAACGGGACCGCGGCCGCCGCCACGGCCGCCGCGGAGGTGGCCGGTGGCTGAGCATCGGGGAGGCCGTCGGCTCGACCAGCCGAGGGCCGGTCGCTCCCCCCGCTTCGTGCTCGACCCCGACGCCTTCGCCAGACTCTCCGAGCGGATTGCCAGGTTCCTGGGCACCGGTCGGTTCCTGGCGGTGCAGACCGTGTTGGTCATCGTCTGGATCGTGCTGAACGTGTTCGCGGTGTCCCTGCGCTGGGATCCGTACCCGTTCATCCTGCTCAACCTGGCGTTCTCCACCCAGGCCGCGTACGCCGCGCCGCTGATCCTGCTCGCCCAGAACCGGCAGGACGACCGGGACCGGGTGTCGCTGGAGGAGGACCGGGCCCGGGCCGCGCAGACGAAGGCGGACACCGAGTACCTGGCCCGGGAGATCGCCTCGTTGCGGGTGGCCATCGGCGAAGTGGCCACCCGGGATTACCTCCGTGGGGAGCTGGAGCGGCTGGCCGAGCGGCTGCCGGCCGACGAACGGACGCGCCCCGGTCGCGGCAAACCGGCCCGCCACTGAGCCCGGCTGCGCTCCTCACTGGCCTCACTCACTGGCGGCTCAGCTGGCCAGCTTCGCACTGATCCGGCGCAGCTCGGCCAGGTCCGCCGCGTCGAGCCGGTCGGCGAAGTGGCGCGCCACCCCCTCGAGGTGGGCTCGCGAGGCACCGCGCAGCCGATCCAGGCCGCGATCGGTGAGCGCGGCGGCCACTCCCCGACCGTCGCCCAGCACCGGTCCGCGTTCCACCAGCCCGGCACGCTGCAGTCGGTCCACCACCCGGGTCACCCCGGAGCGCGACAGCAGCACCGCATCGGCGAGCTCGGTCATCCGCAGCCGACGTCCGGGCGCCTCGGCCAGCTGTACGAGCACGTCGTAGGCGGCGAGCGACAGCCTGGGACCGGCGAGCAGCTCGCTCTCCAATGCCCGGGTCACCGTCGCGTGACCTCGCAGGTAGGCCCGCCAGGCCGCGAGCCCTTCCCTGCTCAGCCAGACCCTCGGTTCGGCACGTGCACCGTTCGCCGCAACCCCCGGGGACATGCGCGCAGAGTCTACCGACGGACGTACGATGGCGGGCGATGAGCACCGCAGCGCACACCACCGTGACCGAGTCGGCCGTCCGGGCCGCCCTGGCCGAAGTCGACGACCCCGAGATCCACAAACCGATCACCGAGCTCGGCATGGTCAAGAGCGTGGCCATCGCCGCGGACGGCACGGTCGGCGTCGGGGTCTGGCTGACCGTCGCAGGCTGCCCGATGCGCGAGACGATCACCAATCGGGTGCGTGCGGCGGTCGGTGAGGTACCCGGGGTGCGTGCGGTCGAGGTCGAGCTGGACGTGATGAGTGATGATCAGCGCACCGAGCTGCGTCGCTCGCTGCGCGGGGACGCCAAGGATCCGACCATTCCGTTCGCCGAGCCCGGCAACCTGACCAGGGTCTACTGCGTCGCGTCCGGCAAAGGCGGGGTCGGCAAGTCGTCGGTCACGGTCAACCTGGCCGCCTCGCTGGCCGCCCGGGGGCTGTCGGTCGGGGTGCTGGACGCGGACATCTACGGGCACTCCGTGCCGCGCATGCTGGGCACCACCGCCCGGCCAACCAAGGTCGACGACATGATCATGCCGCCGCAGGCGCACGGCGTGAAGGTCATCTCGATCGGCATGTTCACTCAGGGCAACACCCCGGTCACCTGGCGCGGGCCGATGCTGCACCGGGCGTTGCAGCAGTTCCTGGCCGACGTGTTCTGGGGCGACCTCGACGTCCTGCTGCTCGACCTGCCGCCCGGCACCGGCGACGTGGCGATCTCGTGCGCCCAGCTGGTCCCGGGCGCGGAGATCCTGGTTGTCACCACCCCGCAGCAGGCCGCCGCCGAGGTGGCCGAGCGGGCCGGGTCGATCGCATTGCAGACCCGCCAGCGGCTGGTCGGCGTGGTGGAGAACATGTCCTGGTTGGAGCTGCCGGACGGCGGCCGGCTGGACGTCTTCGGCACCGGCGGCGGCCAGGCCGTGTCCGACTCGCTGTCCACCGCGCTCGGCGCCCCGGTGCCGCTGCTCGGCCAGATCCCGCTCGACCCACGCCTGCGCGAGTCGGGAGACGGCGGCACCCCACTGGTGCTGTCCGCCCCGGACACGGCGGCTGCCAAGGCACTGATCGGGATCGCCGACCGGCTCGGCACCCGGGCCCGCGGTCTGGCCGGGATGTCGTTGAACATCAGCCCGGTGCGCCGGTAGTCCCGTCGCCTCGAACACGAGCCAACGGGCCGCTCGTCGGCGCCTATCCGACGAGCGGCCCGTTCGCCACCAGGGCGCCGGTGTTCAGGCGGACGCGGGGGCCGGCGCGGCTCCGTCGACGGGACCGTCGATGACCACGTCCTTCGTCTCCCTGAGCGCGAGCACACAGAGCGTGCTGAGCACGGCGAGGGCGGCCAGGAAGTACCCGATCCCGATGCCGCCGAACGCCGCGGTCAGCGGCGCCGCCACGATCAGCGGGGTGGCGCCACCCAGGATGCCGGCAAGGCTGTACCCCATACCCGCCCCGGTATAGCGGTAGCGGGTCTGGAAGATCTCCGGCAGGTAGGCGGCAGCCGGGCCGTACGGGATCCCCACCACGGCCAGGATCAGACACAGGCCGACGGTGAAGCTGACGGCGCTGCCCGGCTCCATGATCAGGAACGCCGTCGGCCCGACCACGATCGCCGCGATGTTGCCCCACAACGCTATCCGGCGACGGCCGAAACGGTCGGAGTAGTGCGCCGAGAGCATGCACACGCTGGCGAACACCAGTGCGGCGATGATTCCGGCCGTGAGGATCTGAGGTCGAGGCAACCCGAGCACCCCGACGCCCCTGGTCTGGCCAGCGTAGCTGGTCAAGTACACGGTGCCGGTGTAGAAGAAGCCGAACACCATGGTGAGCGTGCCGCCGGCCAGCAGGACCTCACGCCACTGGGTGCGCAGCGCGTCGGCGACCGGCAGCCTCGCCTGCTCCTTGCGGGCCAGCGCCTGGGCGAACACCGGGGTCTCGGTGATCTTCAGCCGGATGTAGAGCCCGACCGCGACGAGCAGGATGCTCGCCAGGAATGGCACCCGCCAGCCCCAGGAGAGGAAGCTCTCCGGGCTCATCGTGAGCGCGGTGATCAGGAAGGTGGTGCTGGACAACGCGAAGGCGATGCCTGGCCCGAGCTGCGGGAACATGCTGTAGAAGCCGCGCCGGTGGGCCGGCGCGAACTCGGTGGTGAGCAGCGCGGCGCCGGCCCACTCACCCCCGACGGCCAGGCCCTGCAGCGCGCGCAGCAGCACCAGGATGATCGGCGCGGCCACCCCGATCGTCTCGGCGGTGGGCAGCAGCCCGATCGCGAACGTGGACAGACCCATCAGCAACAGGGTGTAGATGAGCGTGCGCTTGCGACCCATCCGGTCCCCGAAGTGCCCGAACAGCACCGAGCCCAGCGGCCGGAAGAAGAACGCCACGCTGAACGAGGCGAACGCGGCCACCGCCGCGGCAGCCGGGCCGAGCGCCGGGAAGAAGACCGGGCCGAAGACCAGCGCCGCCGCCGTGCCGTAGATGAAGAAGTCGTAGAACTCGATCGTGGTGCCGGCGAAGGAGGCGCCAGCGACCCGGCTCATCGGTACCCCTGCGGTTGACGGCTTCGCTGTCGTTGACGGGCTCGCTGTCTCGTCAGCCATCTGAGCTCCCCTGGGGGTGTGAGTGTGCGCGGACGCTATCAACCGGGCGCGCCGGACAGTACGTCCATTCGGGGGACAATGATCAGCTCGGGGGCCCGTGACTCAGTGCCCGGCGTCCGCCAGCGCTCCGGCCCAGATCGCCAACCCCTCGTCGACCTGGTCGGCCGTGATGACCAGCGGCGGGATCATCCGCACCACGTTGCCGTGTGGCCCGCAGGTCAGCAGCAGCAGGCCCCGCTCGGCGGCGGCGGCCTGGACGCGCGCCGCACCATCGGTGTCCGGTGCGCCGTCCGGGGCGCGGAGCTCGTTGCCGATCATCAGGCCGAGACCGCGCACGTCGACGATCGCCGGGTGCTCGGTGGCGACCTTGCGCAGTCCCTCCAGCAGCCGGGTGCCCTGCTCGGCGGCGTTGTCCACCAGAGCCTCGTCCCGCACCACGTCGAGGGTGGCCAGCGCGGCGGCGCAGGCCACGGCGTTGCCGCCGTAGGTGCCCCCCTGCGAGCCGGGCCATGCCCTGCCCATCAACTCCTCGGGAGCGGCGATGGCGGACAGCGGAAAACCACTGGCCAGTCCCTTCGCGGTGACCAGGATGTCCGGCCGGACGCCCTCGGCGTGCTGGTGCCCCCAGAACCGCCCGGTCCGCCCGACCCCGGTCTGCACCTCGTCGACGATCAGCAGCAGACCGTGCCGGTCGGCGCGTTCCCGCAGCCCGGCGAGGAACTCCGGCGGGGTGGGCACGTAGCCGCCTTCGCCTAGGACCGGCTCGATGATGATCGCCGCCACGTCCGCGACCGGGGCGCTGGTGGCGAACAGGTAGTCCAGCTCGGCGAGCGCGAACCGCACCGCCTCGGGGACGCTCCAGCCGTAGCGGAAGGCGTACGGGAACGGCGAGATCGCCACGCCGGGCATCACCGGACCCACACCGGCCCGAAACTTGGTGGCCGACGAGGTCAGCGCGGCGGCGCCCATCGTGCGACCGTGGAACGCCCCGGTGAATGCCACGATCGTCGAACGGCCGGTGGCGTGCCGGGCCAGTCGGATCGCCGCCTCGACCGCCTCGCTTCCGGAGTTGGTGTAGCTCACGCTGTCCAGGCCCTCGGGCAGCACCTCACCCAGCCGCTCGGTCAACGTCAGCAACGGCTCGTGCAGCACGGTGGTGTACTGGCCGTGGATCAGGGTGCCGACCTGCGCCCGGGCCGCCTCCACCACCCGGGGGTGGCAGTGCCCGGTGCTGGTCACCCCGATCCCGGCGGTGAAGTCCAGGTACCGGCGGTCGGCCGCGTCGTAGAGGTAGACCCCCTCGCCGCGGCTGACCCGCACCGGTGTCGCCTGCTTGAGGACCGGGGACAACCGAGCCATCCGTCGACCACCCTCACTTGTCGGATTGTTGACAATCCCATCGAATCATCCGCCGTCGG
>JBQTKB010000131.1:0-7649 GCA_052386505.1 Pseudonocardia sp. | reverse complement strand
AGCAGCACCTCGGCCATCCGCCGCAGCCGGGGACTGCCGGACGCGGCCACGAGCTCGGCATGGAAGGCCTGGTCGGCGTCGGCCATCGCCACCGGGTCGCCGGTCGACCCGGCCGTGCGCATGTCCTCGACGGCCTCCTCGAGCCGGGCGACGGCGTCGGCCCGGTCACCGGACAGGATCAACATTGCGGCCGCCCGCTCCACCGCGAGCCGGGCGTTGTACACGTCGCGCACGTCGGCCTCGTCGAGATTGCGCACGAACAGGCCGCGGTGCCGCTCGGCGCGCAGCAGCCCTTCCGCCACGAGCCGCTGCATGGCCTCCCGCAGCGGGCCTCGACTGACTCCGAACCGGGCCGCCAGCTCGACCTCACCGAGCTGGGTGCCGGGTGGCAGCACCCCGCGCATGATCGCCCGCCGGAGCTGGTCGGCGACCAACGCGGGGGTGGACGCCCGGTTCACCGGTTCCAGGCCGGCGGCGTCGATCAGCGGCCCGGCAATCAGCTCGGTCATCTGGGCCCGGGCATCTCAGGTCCGCTCCGGGGGATGGCGAACAAGGCGCCGAGCCCGGTGCGGGGCGTCCGGTCGCCGGCCAACCGCAGGCCCTGCCAGACACTGACCTGGTTGGCGGTGAGCACCGGCTTGCCGAGATGTCGTTCGAGGTCGTCCAGCCAGGCCATGGTGTGCAGCGCGGTATCGGGCAGCAGGACCGCCTGCGCGCCCGCGTGGTCACCGGCCGCGGCCAGCTCCAGCACCCGGTCGCGGCCCAGGGTGCCGACCTCGGCGGCGGTCAGGATGCCCAGGCTGGACAGCCGCACCACCTCGATTCCGGCGGTGGCCAGGAACGTCACGAACTCGCCCGCGACGTCGGCCGGGTAGGTGGCCACCACCGCCACCCTGCGCACGCCGAGCCGGGCCGCCGCGTCGGTGAACGCGAAGGACGTGCTCGATGCCGGCACCCCGGCGACCGCGCTCAGCGCGCCGACCTGCGCGGACGCGCCGTCCCAGCCGAAAACGAAGCTGCCGGACGTACATGCCCAGATCACCGAGGCCACCGGACCGAGCCGGCGGGCCCCGTCGGCCAGCAGGTGGTCGGCGCCGATCCCCAGCAGCGCGTCGACCCGGTGGGCGTCCTCGCGCATCTCGGTGTGCGCCACCACGAGCTCCGGTGCACAGCCGGCGCCGACCCCGGCCCGCAGCAGCCGCTGGGCCGTCGGGTAGTCGTCCTCGGCACTGTGTCCGGGGTACAGGAATCCGATGCTCGGCATCATTGTGGACAATCTACAACATGTCCGGCGGGAGCCCGCATCCGTTGCGACCGACCGGGTCGTGAGTGGAAACCACCGCTGCGGCAGTGCTTTTCACGCACGGGCCCTTACGCCGCCGAGGGCTCGCCCCGGTGCAGCAGGCTCTGCCCGGCACCGACGGCGGGTAGGTCCATGGCCCGCAGCGCCGACCACATCGTCACCTGGTTGGCCGTGAGTACCGGCTTGCCCAGCGCCTGCTCCAGCGGCTCGATGATGTCGTAGGTGGGCAGGTTGGTGCAGCTGATGTACATGGCGTCGGCCTCGGGGGTGTCCACCGCGCGGACGATGTCGACGACGGTCCGGTAGGGCACCCGCCAGATGTGGCCGAGCAGGCCCAGCCCGTTGCTGGCCACCGTGCGGACCCCATTCTCGGCGAGGTAGCAGACCAGCCGCTCGGTGACGTCGTCGACGTAGGGGGTGGCGATGGCCACCGAGCGCACCCCGAGCAGCGACAGCGCCTCGACCATCGCCCCGCTGGTGGTGCACGCCGCCGGCGCACCCGCGTCGATCATGGTGCGTACCAGCAACCGCTCGCCGAGGACGCCGTGCACAAAGCTGCCGGACGCGCATGCGTACGCCACCACGTCCGGCTCCGGGGACAGCACGTCGCGGGTGGCCCGGCGTACGGTCGAGCGCTCGCTCAGCGAGGTGGCCAGCGCCACGGTCACCGGGGTCGGGAAGAACGGCATCCGGGTCAGGTACAGCGAAACGTCGTCCGGCACCCACCGCCACAGCTCGCGGTCGAGTGCGAAGTCGAAGGGGGCGACCACGCCGATCCCCCGCTGGTGGACGGTGGCGTCGACGAACGCCACCGAGAGCTCCGAGGGCATGTCCGCCCCCCTAGCCCTCGGAGAACCGTTCGTAGACCAGCCGCTCCCCCACGCTGCCGGAACGCCACACGTCGTGGCAGGCCTGTGCCATCACGTCGAGACCGTCGACGATCGAGGCGAAGACGTTACCGGGCACCCAGCCGACGTCGCCGTTGAGCAGCAGGTTGTTGCGACCGTAGAAGATCGCCAGATCGATCACGCCCGGCAGCTGCTCGATGCCCTGGTCGGCCTTGAACGACTGGTCGAGCATGCCCCCGGAGAAGGAGAAGTAGACGACGTCGCCGGGGATGGGGGTGACCGTCGGGTTCTCCAGGCCGATCTCCGCACCGAACCGGGGCACCATGGTGTAGACCTCGTTGCGTGCGTACTTGGCATGTTGCGCGTCGCCGCCCTGGGGCAGCGCGGCCCAGACCGCGGCGCAGGTGCGCGGGGCGTCCTTCTCCAGCAGTTCGGCCACGCAGGACACCGCCCGCTTGGCCAACGTGATGCGCATCAGACGCGTCATGGATCACCCCGCGATCTCTGCGGCCGGCACGAATCACCCGAGCTGCCGGCCCGAACCATTGCTCCCCGAACGGCCAGCCTGAACAAGCGGGATCGCGGATTGTTGACAATCATACGAGTGCTTTCTAGCGTGTCAATGGCTCCGGAGCGGAGTTCAGAGCGCCGTCACGAGGACCTACATTTGCCGATTTCCGCAGTTCACAAGGGTAGAACGGCGCTGGTCGTGCTGCATTCGGCGGATCGCCCGCCGCATCTGGAGCAATACGCCGACCCGCTGGCATCGATCACCTACGCGACCGCCGACGAGCTGCCAGCGAAGCTCCCCGGAGCCGACGCACTGCTGGTCTGGGACTTCACCTCCGACGCCCTGCGGCAGCACTGGCACAGCGCCGACACGTTGCGCTGGGTGCACACCGCCAGCGCCGGGGTGGACCGGTTGATCTTCGACGAGATGGTGGCGTCCGAGGTGGCGATCACCAACTCCCGCGGGGTGTTCGACATCCCGATGGCGGAGTACGTACTCGGGCTGGTCCTGGCCTACGCCAAGGACCTGCCGACCACGCTTCGGCTGCAGGCCGGAAACGAGTGGCGGCACCGGGAGACCGAGACGATCGCCGGCTCGGTCGCGGTGGTGCTCGGCGGAGGGCCGATCGGGGTGGCCATCGCCGGGATGCTGCGCGCGGTCGGCATGCGGGTACGGCTGGTCGGGCGACAGGTCCGGGACGGCGTGCACGCCGCCTCCGACCTGCCGCGGTTGCTTCCGGACTGCGACTACCTGGTGCTCGCCGCGCCGTTGACCGAGCAAACCCGCGGCGTGGTGGACGCGGAGTTGCTGGCCCGGCTGCCGGCCACCGCCCGGCTGATCAACGTGGGCCGGGGCGCGCTGGTGGTCCAGGACGACCTGGTCGATGCGCTGCGCTCGGGTCGGCTCGCCGGCGCCGCGCTCGACGTGTTCGCCACCGAGCCGCTACCGGCCGAGCACCCGCTGTGGACACTGCCCGGGGTGATCGTCTCGCCGCACATGTCCGGTGACGTGGTCGGCTGGCGGGACGCGCTGGTCGAACTGTTCGCCGACAACCTCGGCCGGTACCGCACCGGCCGGCCACTGCGCAACGTGGTGGACAAGAAGCAGGGCTACGTGACCTCGGGGAGTACCGCATGACCGACTCGGTGAGTTCCACCGCCGACCTCTCGGCGACCGAACTGGTGGCCGCCTACGGCTCCGGTGAGCTGTCGCCGGTGCAGGCCACCCAGGACGCGCTGGACCGGATCGACCAGCTCGACAAGCACGTGAACGCGTTCTGCCTGGTGGACGCCGAGTCCGCTTTGACCTCGGCCAAGGCGTCGGAGGAACGCTGGCGGCGCAACGAGCCGGTCGGGGTGATCGACGGCGTGCCGATGTCGATCAAGGACGCGTTGCTCACCGAGGGCTGGCCGACCTTGCGCGGCTCGTACACCCTCGACGAGTGCGGCCCGTGGACGGTGGACGGCCCGTCGGTGGCCAGGGTCCGGGAGCAGGGCGCGGTGCTGCTGGGCAAGACCACCACACCGGAGTACGCGTGGAAGGGCGTCACCGACTCGGTCCGCTACGGCGCCACCGGCAACCCGTGGAATCCCGCGTTGACCAGCGGCGGGTCCAGCGGCGGCAGCGCGACCGCGGTCGGGCTCGGCATGGGTGCGCTGAGCCTGGGCACCGACGGCGGCGGTTCGGTGCGCATCCCGGCCGCGTTCACCAACACCAGCACGATCAAGCCGACGTTCGGGCGGGTACCGCTCAGCCCGGCCAGCCCGTTCGGTCCGCTCTCCCACGTCGGGCCGATGGCCCGCACCGCCGCCGACACGGCACTGCTGCTGGACGTGATCGCCGGCTTCGACGCCCGGGACCCCTGGGCACTCGCCGCATCGGCCTCGTCCAGCCTGGCCATGCTGGGCCTGGGGATGGCCGGCCTGCGAGTCGCGGCCAGCCCGACGCTGGGCTACGTGGACGTGCACCCCGAGGTGGCGGCCGCGTTCGAGACGGCGGTGGGGGTGTTCTCCGAACTCGGCGCCCGGGTGGAGCTGGTCGACCCCGGGTTCACCGATCCGATCGCGGACTTCGAGGTGCTGTGGTTCTCCGCCGCGGCGAAGGTGCTCGAGCCGATGGGTCCCGAGGTCCGGGCCCGGATGGATCCCGGGCTGGTCGAGGTGGCCGAGGCCGGCGCCCGGTTCAGCGCCCTGGAGTACCTGGGGGCGATGGCCGCGCGCAACGAGCTGGGTTCGGTCATGAGCGACTTCCACACCCGCTACGACCTGCTGATCACTCCGTGCTTGCCGATCCCGGCGTTCGAGACGGGAATGGAGGTGCCTCCCGGGTCGGCATCACCGCGCTGGACCAGCTGGACGCCGTTCACCTATCCGTTCAACATGACCCAGCAGCCGGCGGCCAGCGTGCCCTGCGGGTTCACCACCTCGGGCGGAACCGGTAGCGCCGGACTGCCGATCGGCCTACAGATCATCGGCGCCCGCTACGACGACGGCCGGGTGCTGGCCGCGGCGCACGCCTATCAGCAGGCCACCGACTGGCACCTGCGCCGCCCACCGCTGCTCGGCTGATCCATCCACCTTCCGCGCCGGTGATCAACAGCACACCATGGTTCGATTCTCATGATCCAACAACCATGCCGTGCTGTTGACCATGCCGGCGAGCGCCCGGCGAGCGCCCGGCGAGCGCCCGGCGGGCGGGCCGCGGGCGCGCGGCGGGGTGGCCGCGGGCGCGCGGCGGGGACCGAGCAGCCGTCCTGGCAGGGTCAGGTGGCGTCGGGGTCGATGGGTGGGCGCTCGCCTGCGCCGAGCTGGCGCGGTGGTTCGGCGGCGGGATGCAGACGGGAGGTCGCCGAACCCGGGGCGGGCGCGACGTACCCGGCCGAGCCGCCGGGCGGGGGCGCGTAGCCGTTCGGCTTGACCGGCGGGTCGTCGTCGAACAGCGCCCGGGTGACCATCCGGCGGGGGTCGTTGTTGCGCAGGCCGCGCAGCTCGTTCAGCGGCTGGCGCAGCTCGTCGAAGGGCTTGCGCAGCTCGTCGAACTCAGGCCCCAGCTCGCTGCGCAACTGGTCGCGCGCGCCGGTGGCGAAGCCCTTCACCTGGTTGATCGCCCGGCCGAGCCAGGCAGCCGCCTCCGGCAGCCGTTCGGGGCCCAGGATGAACAGCCCGGCAACCAGCAGCACCAGTATCTCGCCCCAGCCCAGGTTCTCGAACACCCCACCCGCCCTGCCGGACCCGAACTCTGACGAACCGAACCCTCACGAACCGAACACTGAGGAACAAGCCTACCCGTACGCGCCGCGGTCCGGTCCCTGGCTCAATCCGATCGTAGCGTCGCGGTGACGGTGAGCGGGCGGCCCTGCCTGATGAGCTGGATCGGCACCTGCTCGCCGATCGCGTGCTCCCGCTGGGCCACGTCCAGCTCGTTGGGCACCCGGATCGGCCGCTCGCCCAACCGCACGATCACGTCTCCCTCGACGATGCCGGCCTCGGCCGCCGCGCTGCCCGGCCGCACGTTCTGCACCTGCGCGCCGTCCTCGACACCGTCGGTCACGATCTTCGAGTTCACCCCGAGTTCGGCGTGCTTGACCACGCCGGCCCGGATCAGCTCCTCGGCGATCCGGCGCGCGTCGTCGATCGGGATGGCGAACCCCAGCCCGATCGACCCGCCCTCGCCGGCCGTGCGGATCGCGGTGTTCAACCCGACCACCGCCCCGGTCGAGTCGACCAGGGGACCGCCGGAGTTGCCGGGGTTGATCGCCGCGTCGGTCTGGATGGCGTCGATCACCGCGTTGGTGTCGGAGCCTTCGCCGTCCAGCCGGACCGGCCGGTTGATCGCGCTGACGATGCCGTCGGTGACCGTGCCGGCCAGCCCGAGCGGCGAGCCGATCGCGATCACCCCATCGCCCACCGCCAGGTCGGCCGACCGACCGATCTGGGCCACCGTCGGGTTGGGCACGTCCACCTTGACCACCGCGAGGTCGGTCTTGGGGTCCCGACCGACCACCCGGACCCGGGCTCGCGTGCCGTCGTGGAAGGTGGCCTCGATGATGGAGCCGGGCACCCCCACGGCGGGTGCGACCACGTGGTTGTTGGTCAGCACGTGACCGTCCTCGTCGATCACCACCCCGGATCCGGTGCCGCCCTGGTCGCCGAGCCTGATCTCGATGGACACCACGGCGGGCACCACCCGGGCGGCGATGTCGGCCACCGAACCGGGCGGGCGCTCCTTGGCCGGCGAGGTGGAGGCGATGGTCGCCCCCGGGTCCAGCAGATCCTCCGACGCGGAGCTGGCCCAGTGCCCGACCAGGCCGCCCAGCGCCCCGACCAGGAGCGCGAGCACCCCGAGCAGCCCCAGCGCGGTCGGCTTGACCCGCTTGCCGAACAACAGCTCCCGCACGCTCAGCCGGGCGCTGGCCTCCGCTGCCTGCCGGTCCTCGCCGGTAGCCACCGCCGGCGGGCCCAGGGACACCGACGCAGCCGGGTCCCGCCACGGGTCGCGCGCCGCGCCGCTGTCCCAGAACGGGTCGGCCGCCGCGGCGGGCCGGGCGGCCGGATCCTGAGGCGGACGCTGCAGGTCGGTGGCTGCTCCACCGGGGCGGCCGAACGCGCCGGCCAGCGCCGGGTGCGGGGCGGACCCCAGCTCGATATGCGGTTGGCCCAGGCCGTGGCGGCCGTTCGTCCGGCCGGCCGTCCCGTCGCCCTCGGGTGCGAACGCGCCACTCACCCCGACCGGGCGGCCGAACGCCTCGACGGCACCCGGCTCGACGGACGGGCGGACCAGCGGGCGCGGCCCCAGTCGGGGCGGGTCGGGGGTGCCCGGTGCGGGGGTGGCGGGATCGGCCGAGTCCCGGTCGGGCTGATCGGTGCTGATGGCTCTACCTTCCTTTCGCACGGTGGATCCCGGCAGGGAGCGCTTTCGGTGCTTGTCCCGCGAGGACTGCGATGAGACGGCGCCCCTGCCGGGCCCCGGCGAGGGTCTGACGTCCAGG
>JBQTKB010000130.1:0-28690 GCA_052386505.1 Pseudonocardia sp. | reverse complement strand
ACCTGTTCGCGCCGGACGATCCCCGGCTGCGGCTCGTGATCAACTACGGGGCGGCCGCGGTGGCCTGGTTGGTGATCGGCGCGGTCGTCGGCCGGCTGCTACGCCGCGCCCCGCGCTGACCCGCCGGGACCGGCCGTCGGGCGGGCCCGCCGGAACCGGCCGGCCCGCCGGAACCGGCCGGCCCGCCGGAACCGGCCGGCGCGCCGTTCAGCCGTGCGCGTGCGGGTGCACCCCGAGCAACTCCGGGCCGCCCCGATCCGGGTCGGTCAGCCAGCTCTGGGCGGACCGGTAACCGCGCTCGATCAGGGCCGGGGTGTGGCTGAAGTCGGCCGGCGAGCACCAACGCGGTGGTCATATCGACGCGGTGATCATGTTGTTGCGGTGATCATGTCACGCGGCGGCGGCCGAGCAGCGCGGCGACCGCCACCACCGCGACCAGCCCGGCGAGGGCGGCCAGCAGCGGGACGACGCCGATGGCGTCCACCCAGCCGGCGACCTCCCCCTGCACCGCGCCGAACCCGTCGACGACCGGATCGTCCGGGGCAGCGCCGGCGGCCAGCCGCAGCTCGTAGACGCCGTAGTAGCCGACGTAGCACCCGACCAGCACCAGCAGCGCGCCGCCGATCCGGTTGAGGTGGGGCAGCAGCCGGCGGGCCCGGGTGGCCAGCCCGGCTCCGGCCAGCGCGGTAGCCACCGCGAGTACCCCGACCACCAGCGCCATCCCGGCGCCGTAGGCCAGGAACACGCCGACCCCGCCCAGCAGCGAACCGCCACGCAAGCTGCTCGCGGTGACCGCGAGGAACGGCCCGATCGTGCAGGACAGCGAGGCCAGCGCGTACGCGAGGCCGTAGCCGAACATCGAACCCAGCCGGGCGGTCGGCGCGCCCCGCCCGGGCCGGGGCAGCAGCACGGTGAGCTCGCGCCCGGCCAGCATCCACCCGCCCAGCCCGACCAGGCCGACCCCGATCAGCACGGTGACCCACGGCAGGTGTTGCTGCACCGCCCCGGCCAGCGGCGCGACCAGCAGCCCAAACCCGCCGAAGACCAACAGGAACCCGGCGGTCATCGCGAGTGTCGCGCCGAGCGCCCGGCCGAGCGCGGCGACCCGGCCGGTGCCCGCCGTGCCCTCCCCATCCTCGCCGACTCCCTCGCCAACGACGGCCAGGGTGAGGTAGGCCGGGAGCATGGCGAACCCGCACGGGTTGAACGCGGCCACCAGCCCGGCGGCCAGCGCGAAGCCATAGCTCGCGGTGTCCATCAGAGCGCGGTGTCCATCAGCTCGCGGTGTCCATCAGCGCGTTGGCGGGTCGTCGATCAGGACCGGGTGAGCTCCGCGATCCTCGCCGCGAGTTCCTGGTCGGACAGCCGGTCCTTGACCACCTCGACGCTGCCGTCCTTCGCGACGAACGCGTACGCCGGCTGGTAGGTGATGCCGAAGCGCTGCCAGACCGCCGCGTCCGCGTCGTTGAGGTGGGCGAAGCCGCCGAGCTGGTAGTCGGTCACGAAGTCCTTCATCGCCGGCAGTTCGTCACGGGCGGACACGCCGAGGAACGTGACGCCGGGGTTCGCGGCGGCCGCCTTGGCCACCGTGGGCGCCTCGCCCTTGCAGACCGTGCACCACGGCGCCCAGAACCACAGCACGCCGGGCTTGCCGAGCAGGCTCTGCCCGGCGAACGTCGCGCCGTCCAGCGTGGTGGAGGTGAAGGCGAGCTGGTCGGCGGCGGGGGCCACCGGCGACGTGCCGGTGCCGGCGGCGGGAGCGGCGGCAGCGGGGGCGGCGCCGGCGGAGGCGCCGGCGGGAGCGGCGGGGGAGGCGCAGGCGGTGGTGAAGGTCAGCGCGCTGAACGCGAGTGCGGCGACGGACAGCGCTGTCCGGGAGGGGGTACCCATGCCCCGACCGTACTCGGTCCGGGAGTGCGTGCCCGCCGTGCGCGGGGTTCGTCACCGACCGGTAAGCGGATCGGCTCGGCGGAAAGCCTTGGGCCGGCGGTGCAGGAGCTGGTCCGGTTCACCAGCCCGGTGATCCAGTTCCGGCGGACGGTCACCGCCGACTGCGCGCTGGCCGGTCGGAAGTTCCACCGCGCCGACAAGGTGCTGCTGATCACACCTCGGCCAACCGCGACGGGTCGGTGTTCACCGACCCGGACCCGTTCGACGTCATCCGCTCACCCGGAACCGGTAGCGGCCGGGCCCGCCGGCTCAGATCGCGTACTGCCAGATGGTGAGCGCGTAGCCGCCGAACCACGCGGAGCCGAGCGCGGCGGCCACCAGCACCCAGGCGGCGGTGCTCGGCCGGCGCCGGGCCAGCGCCACCGCTACCGGCACCAACAGGGTCACCGCCGGCAGCAGCAGCCGGGCCTTGGAGTTCATCAACCCGTTCGAGCCGACGTCCATCATCAGCACCCCGGCGGCATACACCACCAGCGGCCAGGGCAGCTCCCGGGCCAGCGCCTGTCGCACGCACACCGCGAGCAGGGCCACCGCCCCGACCAGCACCGCGACGGTCCCGACCTCCAGCACCGAGCGACCGCTGGCCAGCACCTCGTGGGTGAACTCGGCCGTCGCCGCGCCGCCGTCGAACCGGGAGTTCCAACCGCGCCGCTGCACGGCGAACCAGCCGTCCAACGAGCCAACCCGGACGGCCACCCAGGCGAGGTAGCCGAGCAGCCCGAGCGGGGCAAGCAGCCCACCCACCCAGGGCTGCCAGCCGCCCCGGGGCGCACCGCCGCCGACTCCCGGCTCCGCGCTGCCGACCTCCGGCTCCCGGCCGCCGACCTCCGGTTGCCCGCCGCCGACCTCCGGCTCCCCGGCCCGGTCGCGACGCAGGCCGGCGAGCGCGGCCAGCAGCAGCGCGCCGCCCACGGCGACCAGCAGAGCGGCGGCCGTGGGACGCACGGTGCCGGCCAGCGCGGTGAACGCCCCGGCCAGCACCCAGTGCCGGCGCAGCATCGCCACCAGCGCCCACACCGCGCAGGCGGTGAACAGCCCCTCGGAGTAGGTCATCGTCCAGACCACGCCCATCGGGGCGGCCGCCACCAGCCCGACCAGCAGCAGCCCGGCCCGCCGCGACCCGCCCGGGACCAGTTCGCCGAGCCGGGCCAACCCGTGCGCCAGCACCAGCCCGGCGACCAGCGAGACGATCAACCCGGCGACCACCGGTGAGGTACCGGTGACGAAGCGGACCACGCCGACCGCGCCCGGGTATCCGGGGAAGAACGCCAGCGGGGTCTCCGGCGCCCGCCGGCCGAACGCGTCGACCAGCCCGGCCGGGACGCCGTCGTAGCCGCCACCGGCGATGCCGAGCAGCCACAGCCCGTCCCACTTCGACAGCAGCGTGGTCATCCGCCCGCCGTGGATGGACGCCAGCCAGCCCAACACCGGCAGGCCGACCGCGCGGACACCGAGGAACACCAGGCTGGGTGCGGCCCGGACCAGCAGCGACCCACCCACGGCCGACAGGGAGCGGGGCGGGTCGGCGGCTCGGTCGACGGCGGGGTCGACGGTGACGGGGTGCTCGCGGACAGCCACCGGCTTGGGGAACCTCTCTGTGGGCTGCCTCATAAGGATAGTGGCAGGTCCGGCGGCCGGTACCCTGGGTCGCCATACTTGACCGACTGTGGGCCCCCGCAGCCGGCGGAGCGCTCGGAGATCCGGAGGTGTCGGGAGTTGGCTCTCGTCGTGCAGAAGTACGGCGGTTCCTCGGTTCAGGACGCGGACCGGATCAAACGGGTGGCCGAACGGATCGTGCGCTGCCGCAAGGAAGGCAACGACGTGGTGGTCGTGGCCTCGGCGATGGGCGACACCACCGACGAGCTGATCGACATGGCCGAGCGGGTGAGCCCGAACCCGGCGCCCCGCGAGATGGACATGCTGCTCACCGCCGGCGAGCGGATCTCCAACGCGCTGCTGGCCATGGCGATCCACGCGATCGGCGCCGAGGCCCGCTCGTTCACCGGCTCGCAGGCCGGGATGATGACCACCTCCAGGCACGGCGACGCCCGGATCACCGAGGTGAACCCCGGCCGGCTGCGTGCCGCGCTGGACGAGGGCGCGATCGTGCTGGTCGCCGGCTTCCAGGGAATGAGCCCGGACACCAAGGCGATCACCACGCTGGGCCGGGGCGGGTCGGACACCACCGCCGTGGCGCTGGCCGCCGCGCTGCGGGCCGACGTGTGCGAGATCTACACCGACGTCGACGGGGTGTTCACCGCCGACCCGCGGATCGTGCCGGATGCCCAGCACCTGGACACGATCACCTACGAGGAGATGCTGGAGATGGCGGCCTCCGGGGCGAAGGTGCTGCACCTGCGCGCGGTGGAGTACGCCCGCCGCTACGGCGTGCCGCTACGGGTGCGCTGCTCGTACAACGACAAGCCCGGCACGCTGGTCGCCGGGTCGATCGAGGAGATTCCGTTGGAGAACCCGATCATCACCGGCGTGGCGCACGACCGGTCCGAGGGCAAGATCACGGTGACCGACGTGCCGGACTCCCCCGGGCACGCGGCGAAGATCTTCCGCGCGGTGGCCGATGCGGAGATCAACATCGACATGGTGCTGCAGAACATCTCCCGGACGGCCGGCGCGCTGACCGACATCACCTTCACCCTGCCGCAGTCCGACGGCCCGAGGGCGGTGGCCGCCCTGGAGAAGCTGAAGGGCGAGACCAGCTTCGCCGAGGTCATCTACGACCCCGAGGTGGGCAAGGTGTCGCTGGTCGGGGCGGGGCTGCGCAACCACCCCGGGGTCACCGCCACCTTCTGCGAGGCGCTGTCCAACGCCGGGATCAACATCGAGACGATGAACACCTCGGAGATCCGGATCTCGGTGATCTGCCGGGTAAACCAGCTCGACCTGGCGGTGCGGGCGTTGCACGATGCCTTCGAGCTGGGTGGTGACGAACAGGCGGTCGTGCACGCCGGAACGGGACGTTGAGATGACGGTTCTTGCCATTGTCGGGGCCACCGGGGCGGTCGGCACCACGATGATCGACATCATCGACTCCCGGGAGTCCGTGCCGTGGTCGGAGATCCGGCTGGTCGCCTCGGCCCGGTCGGCGGGCAAGAAGCTGACCGTGCGCGGCGAGGAACTGACCGTGCTCGAACTGGCGCCGGAGGTGTTCGACGGCGTGCACATCGCGTTGTTCGATGTACCGGACGAGGTCAGCGCGCACTGGGCTCCCATCGCCGCTGCTCGCGGCGCGGTGGCCGTGGACAACTCCGGCGCGTTCCGGATGGACCCGGACGTCCCGCTGGTCGTGCCGGAGGTCAATGCGGCGCAGGCGGCGAACCGGCCGAAGGGCATCATCGCCAACCCCAACTGCACGACACTGTCGATGATGGCGGCGATGGGCGCGCTGCACCGCGAGTTCGGGCTGACCGCCCTGGTGGTGGCCTCCTACCAGGCGGCATCCGGCGCCGGGCAGCCCGGCGTCGACCGGCTGCGGGCGGAGCTGTCGGCGGTGGCCGGTCGCGACGTGGGTGCGCGGGCCGGGGACGTGGCGGCCGCGCTGGCCGACGCCGGACTGGCCAGCGGTCCCGACTCCGACTCGCCGTTCCCGGCGCCGCTGGCGCTGAACGTGGTGCCGTGGGCGGGCTCGGTGAAGGACGACGGCTGGTCGTCGGAGGAGCTGAAGGTCCGCAACGAGTCGCGCAAGATCCTCGGCATCCCGGAGCTGAAGGTGTCCGCGACCTGCGTGCGGGTGCCGGTGGTGACCACGCACGCACTGGCCGTGCACGCCACCTTCGCCGGCGAGGTGTCGGTGGACGCCGCGCACAAGGTGCTGGCCGCGCAGCCGACGATCGTGCTGTGCGACGACCCGGCGGTCGGCGAGTGGCCGACCCCGGCGGACGCGGTGGGTGGCGACCCGACCTGGGTCGGGCGGGTCCGGCAGGCGCTGGACTTCCCGAACACCCTGGAGCTGTTCATCTGCGGCGACAACCTGCGCAAGGGTGCCGCGCTGAACACCTACGAGATCGCCGAGACGGTTGCCGCCGGCCTGTGAGTGCGGAGTACGGCTATGACCGCACTCCGCACTCACGAGCCGGAGGCAATGCCGGGTAAATTCACCGGCGTGAGCATCGCTGAGGAACTGTTGGTCGGCCGGCCGAACCCGGCCCCCGTCGACGCCCAGCTCGGGCATCTTCCCGCCCGCAAGCTGGCCATCGTGACCTGCATGGACGTGCGGATCCCGCCGCTGGGCTCGTTCGGTCTGACCCTGGGTGACGCGCACGTGATCCGTAACGCCGGCGCGGCCGTCACCGACGACGTGATCCGCTCATTGGCGATCAGCCAGCGCAAGCTCGGCAGCCGGGCGGTGTTTCTGATGGCGCACACCGGCTGCGGGATGGCCACGTTCACCGACGAATCGTTCGTCGCGGAGCTCGCCGCCGAGTCCGGCCAGGAGCCGCAGTGGCGGCCCCGGACCTTCGTCGACCCGGTCGACCATGTGCGGGCCGGGCTGGCCGCGCTGCGGTCCAACCCGTTCCTGCACCCGGACATCGACGCCCGCGGCTTCGTGATCGACCTCAAGTCCGGCGAGGTCGACGAGGTCGGCTGAGCGTCGCGGGCGAAGCTCGGGCACCGACCCCGCCGGTTCAGGCGGCGACGCCCTCCAGCGTGGGGTAGTCGGTGTAGCCCCGGGCGTCCCCGCCGTAGAAGGTGGCCTGGTCGGGCTCGTTCAGCTCGGCGCCCTCGGTCCAGCGCCGGATCAGGTCCGGGTTCGCCAGGAACGGCCGGCCGACCGCGACCGCGTCGGCCACCCCCGAGGTGAGGATCGCGGCCACCGCGTCCCGCTCGGAGTCCTGCGCGAAGCCGGTGTTGAGCACCAGCCGGTCCGGCCACAGCGCGCGCAGCGCGCGCAGGATCTCCGCGTCCGGGGCGGCGATCACGTGCACGTAGGCCAGCCCGATCCGGCGCAGTTCGCCGGCCAGCAGCGGGTAGACTGCCAGGTCGGACTCGCTCATGTCGTTGAAGGCGCCGCCCGGGGAGAGCCGGATGCCGACCCGGTCGGCGCCGATCGCGGCCGCGGTTGCCTCGGCGACCTCGATCACGAACCGGGCCCGGTTCTCGGCGGATCCGCCGTACTCGTCGGTACGCCGGTTGGTGCCGTCGGCCAGGAACTGGTGCAGCAGGTAGCCGTTGGCGCCGTGCAGTTCGATGCCGTCCAGCCCGGCGGCGACGGCCCGACGGGCGGCGTCGGCGAACTCGGCCACCACCCCGGGCAGCTCGTCGGTACGCAGCTCACGGGGCTCGGCGAACGGTTGCAGCCCGCTCGGCGTGACGATCTCACCGGCCGGACGCACCGCGGAGGGCGCCACCGGGGTGTCCCCGCCGAGGGTGTCGGGGTGGGAGATCCGGCCGCCGTGCATCAGCTGCACCACGATCCGCCCGCCCTCGGCGTGCACCGCATCCGCGATCCGGGCCCACCCGGCCTGCTGGGCGTCGTTGTGCACGCCCGGCACGTTCGGGTAGCCCTTGCCGATCGCGGCCGGCTGGCTGCCCTCGGTGATGATCAGCCCGGCGCCGGCGCGCTGGGCGTAGTAGGTGGCCTGCAGCGCGTTGGGGGTGCCGTCCGCGTCGGCCCGGTTGCGGGTCAACGGGGCCATCAGCACGCGATTGTTCAGCTGCAGCGCGCCCAGCCGCAGCGGGCGCAGCAGCGGACTGTCCGGGTCCAGCGGGCTGGTCGACATTCCGGTGTGCCTCGATTCGTCGTCGTACCATCATCTACTTCCGCGTTCAACTAGAAGTGGACGGCCGATCTTCCGCGACGCGGCATGGCGCGGGTCACCGCCGGGCGGGGACCCGGCCGGGGGCGGACGGAGGGTCGGCGGCCCTGCTCGGTCAGCGGCCCTGCTCGGTCAGCGGCCCTGCTCGGTCAGTGGCGCTGCTCGGTCAGCGCGGCGAAGAACCGGTCGATCTCGGGCCAGACCCGGCTGCCGCCCGACAGTCCCCGCCATTCGCGGCGCACCAGGGCGACGAGCGCGAAGCAGTCGTCGATCGGCACCAGCCAGTGCTCGGACCGGTCGCGCGTGGTGTCCACCAGCAGCGCCTCCACCGCCGCGGCCAGGCCCGCCAGCGGTGCGCAGCCCGCCACCACGGTGCGCCAGGCAGCCGGGTCCACCTCCCAACGCGTCGGTCCGGCGGGGCCGGGATAGTGGGCGGCCACCGTGGCGTCGTCGTGGGGGACGAAGAACGCCAGACCGACCGGCACACCGAGCTCGTCGGTGGACATCTCCGGCAGGCGGAGACGTCGGCGGGGCACCAGTCGCATCCGTCCCTGCAGGCCGAACAGGAGCGAGCATGCCTGGCACACGCAGCGGACCTCGTGGCGGTCGAGGTCGAGCAGGTGCCGGTGCGGGTGCGGCACCTCGACCGCGCACAGGTCGCAGCGCTCGAGCACCGGCCCGGGTTGGGCGCGCGCTCGACGGATGATCCGGCCGAGTGCGTCGTTCATCTCGGGCCGGCGGACCTGGCCGGCCGCATCAGCGAGTCCACCGGCACGAAGGTCACCCGGCCCGGCCCGCGGGTCGCGGCGCCGGCGTCCTGGGGGGACACGGCACTCCGGATTCCATCGACTCCCCGGTCCGGTTCGGGGCGGATGTCGTGCAGCGCCAGCAGGTGACCGACCAGCTCGTCGTCGACCATCCGCCCGACCAGCTCCGGACCGGCCAGGTCGAGGATCCGGGCCAGCGCCTCGCCGTAGAGCTCCGCCAGCCCGGACACCGCGCTCAGGGCAAGCTCGCCGATCGCGCCGGAAGCGCCTTCGAGCCTGGCCAGCTGGTCGTTGAGCCCGGCCAGCCGCTCCCGCACGGACGGGTCGTCGAGCCGGCGTGGCGGGTGCCCGGTCGGCTCGTCGGTGGTGGCCGGGTCACCCACCGGCGGCACCGAACATCGGCGAGTGCAGTTTCTCCAGCACCTTGCCGCCGCCCAGGTACATGTGCACGCCGCAGGGCAGGCACGGGTCGAAGCTGCGCACCGTGCGCATGATGTCGACGCCCTTGAAGTCGTCCGATCCGTTCTCTTCGAAGATCGGTGTGTTCTGGATGGCGTCCTCGTACGGACCGGGTGTGCCGTAGATGTCGCGGGGGCTGCCGTTCCATGGCGTCGGGGGGTAAGGGTGGTAGTTGGCGATCAACCCGTCCTTGATCACCATGTGGTGCGACAACGCACCGCGTACCGCCTCGTGGAACCCGCAGCTGAGGGCCTCGTCCGGTACCTCGAACGGAGTGGACACCGTGCGGTCGTCGTCGCGGCAGCGCCGCAGGCCCTCCTCGACGAAACCCACGGCCATCGCCGCGGCGTAGGCGACGAAGTAGACCCGCGCCCGGTTGCGCTCCAGGGCGTTGGACCAGCGCGGGATCTTCCACTCCACCATGGTCTCGGGCAGCTCGGCGCTGCGCGGCAACGAGATCTGCACGCTGTGCCCGGTCGAGGATACGTATGGCGCGTCGACCAGCCCGGACAGCGCGGTGGTGTAGAGCCGGGCGAACGCACCGCCGCCGGTGTCCAGCGCGAGGTGCTCCCCGGTGCCGGGGTGTAGCCAGCGCGGGCTCATCACCCAGCTGTAGCGGTCGTCGAAGTCGCGGCGGCCCGGTTCGGGCAGGGTCGTCTGGTTCCACGGGTGCCGCATGTCGACCGGGTTACCCAGCGGGTCGTGGGTGACGAACGGCTGGTCGTTGACCCAGTCGCCGTAGAAGGAGCTGCCGAGCAGGATCCGGATCCCGAGGTTGATGTCGATCAGGTTGTTGGTGAGCAGCTCACCGTCGATCACGATGCCCGGGGTGACGTACATCGCCTTGCCCCACTCGTTCATCGTCTCGTACCGGTAGTCACATACCTGCGAGTTCTGGAACGCGCCCCAGCAGCCGAGCAGCACGCGGCGCCGGCCGACCTCCTCGTACCCCGGCAGCGCCTCGTAGAAGAAGTCGAACACGTCGTCGTTCATCGCGACCGAGCGTTTGACGAAGTCCAGGATGCCGACCAACCGGGAGATGTACTCGGTGAACAGCGTCGGCCCCGGGGAGGTGCCGACACCCCCGGGATAGACGGTGGACGGGTGTGGGTGGCGGCCCTCCATCAGGCAGAACATCTCCCGGGTGACCCGGGAGACCTTCAACGACTGCCGGTAGAACTCGCCTTCGAACGGGTTGAACGACCGCATGATGTCCGCGATCGTGCGGTATCCGTGCAGCCCGGCGTTCGGGGCTTGGGTGTTCTCGGCGCGGGCCAGCACGCTCGGGTTGGTGGCCCGGACCATGGCCTCGCAGTAATCCACGAACACCAGGTTGTCCTGGAAGAGCGTGTGGTCGAACATGTACTCGGCGGCCTCACCGAGGTTGATGATGTTCTCGGCCTGCGGCGGTGGTGTGACGCCGTAGGCCATGTTCTGCGCGTACACCGAGCAGGTGGTGTGGTTGTCGCCGCAGATGCCGCAGATCCGGCTGGTGATGAACCCGGCGTCGCGCGGGTCCTTACCCTTCATGAACACCGAGTAGCCCCGGAACAGCGACGACGTGCTGTGGCACTCGGTGACCACCCGATTCGCAAAGTCGATCTTCGTATAGACCCCGAGGTTGCCGATGATCCGGGTGATCGGATCCCAATGCATCTCGACGATCCGCGGGGTCTTCATCGCCACCCTGCTTCCGGCGCGGCGACCTCGCGCCCTCGGTGCCGGGGTCGACCGGGCTCGGGTCGACCGGGCTCAGGTCGACCGGGCTCGGGTCGTCGGGGTTGGTAGCCGGTGGTCAGGGTGGACCCGTTGTGCCGCCACTCCGGCTCCAGGGTCATCGCCATGCTGGAGATCCGGCGCATCCGGTGGATGAACTCGCCGTACTCCTTGGCCAGGGCCGCGGACACGCCGCCTTCTGGCGACTCGTCCATGAACGGCATGAACGAGTCAGGAAAGCCGGGCATGGTGCATCCGATGCAGATCCCGCCCACGTTGGGGCAGCCCCCGACCCCGCCCACCCAGCCGCGCCGGGGCACGTTGCAGTGCACCACCGGCCCCCAGCAGCCGAGCTTGACCTGGCACTTTCCCGAGTTGAAGTTGGTAGCCAGATCGTTCTGCTCGAAGAATGCGGCCCGGTCGCAGCCGTCATGCACGGTCCTGTCGAACAGCCACCGCGGCCGCAGCATGCCGTCCAGCGGCGGCGGCGGCGCCGAGCCGGCGGCGTGGTGCAGCAGCCAGGTCAGGGTGTCCATGAAGTTCTCCGGCTGCACCGGGCAGCCGGGGATGTTGATGATCGGCAGGCCCGCGACGGACTCGAAGTCCCAGCCCAGGTAGTCGCCCAGCCCCATGCATCCGGTCGGGTTGCCCGCCATCGCGTGGATCCCGCCGAAGGTGGCGCAGGTGCCGATCGCGATCACCGCCCAGGCCCCGGGGGCCAACCGGTCGAGCCACCAGTTCACGGTCAACGGCTGGCCGGTGTCGAGGTCGTTCCCGAACGAGGTCCAGTATCCGTCCCCCTCGATGATCTTCTGATTGGGCACGGACCCCTCGACGACGAGGATGAACGGCTCCAGCTTGCCGGCGGCGGCGGCCCGGAACGGGGCCAGGAACTCCTCGCCGCCCATGGTCGGGGACAGCACCTTGTTGTGCAGGTGGACCGTGGGCAGCCCGGGGATGAGGCCCCGCAGGACGTCCTCGATCGCCGGGCGGTCGGCCGCGGTGATCGAGATCGTGTCGCCGTCGCAGCTCATGCCCTCGGAGATCCACAGGATGTTCATCTCGTCGTAGTCGAAGCGGCGGGTGCCCCGGCCGGATGCGGGCGCCGGCGGGGCGACCTCGGGCGGCGGGGTGCGTTCGTGGATGATCACCAGAGGAGCCTCCTTCGTCAGGTCGGCCCGGTGCGACGAACGCTCCACGTCGGGCGCACCTCCACGACCACGCCCGACAGGGTCACAGCACCGAGCCCGGTACCCAATGTCATTCGGCACAGTGGGTTCGGATGGATGAGCCCACTTCAGCCATCCGCACCAGTCCTGCTCCCCGGATCGGCCGCCCTGGTCATGAGGTGGGGCTCACCGGGCGAGGTGGCCGAGCAGCGGGTCGAGAGCGCCCACGACGACTACCCTGCGAGACGTGAACGACTCGGTCAAGGCCGCCGCCGCAACCCCCGACCAGCCGCAGCCCTACCGGGAACTGGGGCTCGAGGACGACGAGTACGCCAAGATCAAGAGCATCCTGAAGCGGCGCCCGACCGACGCCGAGCTGGCCATGTACAGCGTCATGTGGAGCGAGCACTGTTCCTACAAGTCCTCCAAGGTGCACCTGCGCTACTTCGGTGAGACCACCACCGACGAGATGAAGGCCAAGATGCTGGCCGGCATCGGGGAGAACGCCGGCGTGGTGGACATCGGCGACGGCTGGGCCGTGACGTTCAAGGTGGAGAGCCACAACCACCCGTCCTACGTGGAGCCGCACCAGGGCGCGGCCACCGGAGTCGGTGGCATCGTGCGCGACATCATGGCCATGGGTGCCCGGCCGGTCGCGGTGGCCGATCCGCTGCGCTTCGGCCCGGCGGACGCGGACGACACGAAGCGGGTGCTGCCCGGTGTGGTCTCCGGGATCAGCTTCTACGGCAACTGCCTGGGCCTGCCGAACATCGGCGGCGAGGTGGTGTTCGACCCGTCCTACGCGGGGAACCCGCTGGTGAACGCGCTGTGTATCGGCGTGCTGCGCACCGAGGACCTGCACCTGGCGCATGCGTCCGGGGTGGGCAACAAGATCGTACTGTTCGGCGCGCGGACCGGACTGGACGGCATCGGCGGGGTGTCGGTGCTGGCCAGCGAGACGTTCAGCGAGGACGGCGGGAACCGGAAGAAGCTGCCCAGCGTGCAGGTCGGCGACCCGTTCACCGAGAAGGTACTCATCGAGTGCTGTCTGGAGCTCTTCGCGGCCGGGCTGGTGGTCGGCATCCAGGACCTCGGCGGCGCCGGGCTGTCCTGCGCAACCAGCGAGCTGGCCAGCGCCGGTGACGGCGGCATGCACGTCGACCTCGACCGGGTCCCGCTGCGGGCCACGAACATGACCCCGGCAGAGATCCTGTCCAGCGAGTCGCAGGAACGGATGTGCGCGGTCGTGCGCCCGGACGACGTCGAGGCGTTCATGAAGGTCTGCGCCAAGTGGGAGACGCTGGCGACGGTGATCGGCGAGGTCACCGACGGCGACCGGCTCACCATCACCTGGCACGGCGAGACCGTGGTGGACGTGCCGCCGCGCACGGTGGCGCACGAGGGCCCGGTCTACCGTCGCCCGGTGCGCCGGCCGGACACCCAGGACGCGCTGGCCGCCGCATCCACGGCGGCGCTGGCCCGTCCGACCACCCCGACCGAACTGCTGGACACGGTCACCAGGATGGCGGCCAGCCCCAACCTGTGCAGTCGGGCCTGGGTCACCGACCAGTACGACCGCTACGTGCGCGGCAACACCGTCTCGGCCCAGCCGCACGACACCGGGGTGCTGCGCCTGGACGATCAGGGCGGTCGGGGGCTCGCCGTGGCGACCGACTGCAACGCCCGGTTCTGCGCGCTCGACCCCTACCTCGGGGCGCAGCTCGCGCTGGCCGAGGCCTACCGCAACGTCGCGGTGTCCGGTGCGGTCCCGGTCGCGGTCACCGACTGCCTGAACTTCGGCTCGCCGCAGGACCCAGGGGTGATGTGGCAGTTCGCCGAGGCGGTGAAGGGGCTGGCCGACGGCTGCGCCACCCTCGGTATACCGGTCACCGGCGGCAACGTCAGCTTCTACAACCAGACCGGCGACACCGCGATCCTGCCCACCCCGGTGGTCGGGGTGCTCGGGGTGCTGGAGGACGTCGCCCGGCGGGTGCCCAGCGGGTTCACCGGCGAGGGCGACCGGGTGTTGCTGCTCGGGCAGACCCGCGACGAGCTGGACGGCAGCGAGTGGGCGCACGTGGTGCACGGCCACCTCGGCGGCCGCCCACCCGCCGTGGACCTGGCCGGGGAACGCGCGCTGGCCGGGCTGCTGGCCGGCGCCGCCCGGCACGGCCTGATCACCAGCGCGCACGACCTGTCCGACGGCGGGCTGGCCCAGGCGCTGGTGGAGGCGTGTCTGATCGGCTCCTTGGGCGCGGTGGTGACGCTGCCCGGCACGGACCCCTTCGTGGCGCTGTTCGCGGAGTCCGCCGGGCGGGTGCTGGTCACCGTGCGGGACGACGAGAGCCGGCGGCGACTGCGTCGTCGCGCCGAGGAGGCCGCCGTGCCGGTCACCGACCTGGGCACGGTCACCGACGCGTCGGCCGGGCTGACCCTGGGCGATCTCGGGTCGCTCGACCTCGACGTCCTGCGCGCGGGCTGGCAGGGCACTCTACCTGCGCTTTTCGGTGGCTGAATCGGAAGCGCGCACGCTGCAAGGTACGGGGCGTTCCCTATTTCGGGGTAATCTCCGCCGCCCGCCGGAACCGCCGTCCGGCGGCCTCGTTGCCCCATACGGTGTACATCGGCCCAGCCCAAATCACTGCCGGGCCGGTGGCGGTTCTTGCCATGCTGGAGGGAGGGTGACACCCACGTCGGGAGAGCAATGATCCAGCTGAAGAACGTGACCAAGATCTTCCGGATGGGCGAGCATGAGGTGCGTGCGCTCAACCGGGTGAACATGCACATCGACGAGGGCGAGTTCGTCGCGATCATGGGTCCGTCCGGGTCCGGCAAGTCCACCATGATGAACATCCTGGGCTGCCTGGACCTGCCCACCGAGGGCACCTACACCCTCGACGGGATCGACGTCAGCAAGCAGCGCGACGTCGAGCTGGCGAAGATCCGCAACCGCAAGATCGGGTTTGTCTTCCAGGCGTTCAACCTGATCCCCCGGACCTCCGCGTTGCGCAACGTCGAGCTGCCGTTGATCTACGCCGGGGTGGGCAACCGGCGGGCCAGGGCGCAGGCGGCGCTGGAACGGGTGGGTCTGGGCACCCGGGTCAAGCACCTGCCCAACGAGCTCTCCGGTGGTCAGCAGCAGCGGGTGGCGATCGCCCGGGCGCTGGTCACCGAACCGGCGATGATGTTGGCCGACGAGCCGACCGGCAACCTGGACACGGTGTCCACCATCGAGATCATGAAACTGCTGGTGGAGCTGAACGACACCGGCCGCACGGTCGTGGTGATCACCCACGAGGACGAGGTGGCCCGGTTCGCCAAGCGGGTGATCCGGTTGCGCGACGGCGAGATCGTCAGCGACGTCCACCAGAACGACGGCACCCGCGGCGCGGCGGTGGCCGGCGACCACCGGGCGGGCGGATGAACTTCGCCGAGGCGTTCCGGGTTGCGCTGCGGGCGCTGCGGGCGAACGGCCTGCGCTCCGCGTTGACCACCCTCGGCATCATCATCGGCGTCGCGGCGGTGATCGTGCTGGTCGGGCTGGGCAACGGCATCCAGACCGGCTTCAACGACCAGTTCTCCTCGCTGGCCACCCAGATCACCATCACCAAGACCCAGGGCAGCGTGCCCGGCGGCGGTCCGGCGCGTGATCTCACCGACTCCGACGTGGAGGCCCTGCTCGACCGCTCGGACGCCCCGGACGTGGCCACCGTGACGCCGGTGGTCACCGGGACCGCGCTGCTGGAGGCCGGCAACGGCCAGTTCCGCACCTCGATCACCGGCTCGACCTCGGACTACCTGTCGGTGGTCGACCGCGAGCTGGTGACCGGATCGTTCTTCTCCGCCCAGCAGGACCGGGCCAACGCCAAGGTGGTCGTGCTGGGCCCGAACCCGGTGGCCAACCTGTTCGGTGGCGACGCGGTCAAGGCGCTGGGCCAGGACATCCGAATCGGCCGGGCCACGTTCCGGGTGATCGGCGTGGTGGAGAGCGACGGTCAGCAGGACGACGTGGCGATCATGCCGCTGGGCGCGGTGCGCAGCTACCTGCTGGGCGGTTCGGACGCGGTGAACTCGATCATCGTGAAGGCCACCGGTACCACCCGGGTGGACGCCGCGCTGGAGCAGGTGACCACCGTGCTCAGTCGGGAGCACAACATCCGCGACCCCGCGAAGCGCGACTTCGACGCCCGGGCGCTGCAGCAGACCCTGGACAACGTCAACCAGACGCTGGCCTACCTGAACCTGTTCACCGTGGCGGTGGCCGCGATCTCGCTGGTGGTCGGCGGAATCGGGGTGGCCAACATCATGCTGGTCTCGGTCACCGAGCGGACCCGGGAGATCGGCATCCGCAAGGCCATCGGGGCGCCGCGCAGCGCCATCGTCAAACAGTTCCTGATCGAGTCCACCATGCTGGCCGCGATCGGCGGCGTGGTGGGCATCCTGATCGGCATCGGGCTCACCGTGGCCGGCATGCTGATCCTGCCGGCCACGGTGCCGGACTTCCCCGCGCCGCAGATCTCCGTCCCGGCCATCGTGCTCGCATTCGGCGTCAGCCTGGCCATCGGACTGATCGCCGGCGGCTACCCGGCCAACCGGGCCGCACGGATGCGCCCGATCGAAGCACTCCGCTACCAATAGTATGCATACAACTACGCTGAGAGGTCGAAAGTTGATGACTCGCCACCCGCGTCCGCTCTCCCTGGGAGCACTGGCGGTCGCCCTGGTGACCGTGCTCGCCGGCTGTGGCGACGAGCCGCCGGCGCCGACCACCGCGACCGTGCAACGTGGCGACGTCGCGACCATGGTTTCCGCCTCCGGCGCGCTGGCCTCGATCACCACGCAGAACCTGGGCTTCCCCAAGGGCGCGCAGCTCAAGGAGCTCAACGTCAAGGTCGGTGACACGGTGCGGCCCGGGCAGGTGCTGGCCCGGTTGGACAGCTTCGCCTTCCAGCAGATGCTCAACCAGCAGCAGGCGCAGCTGCAGAACCAGCAGGCCCAGCTCAACCGGTTGCTCAACGGCAACACGGTCGAGCAGGCCCAGCGCTCGCTGGACCAGGCCGAGGAGATCGTCTCGGCCACCCGACGCAACGTCGAGGCCCAGCTGCGGCTGGACCGCACCAACGTCGAGCGGGCCGAGGTCGCGCTGAACAACGCCGAGCGCCAGAAGAACCAGGCCGAGCGCAACCTCGACTACTGCCGCAGCCAGCCGGCCAGCACCACGGGGGGCAATCTGACCGGAGGAGCCGGCAGCGGTGGGTTCGGTGCGCTGCGCATGCCGGGTGGCGGCGGCGGCCACCGGGACCGGGACGGCGTGCTGGGCGGCGACGACGGCAGGTACAGGGACGGCGGCGGGGTGCAGGGCGGCGCGGTGGATGGCGAGGGCGGCGCCGACCCCTGCACCCAGCAGGTCAGCGCGCTGAACCAGGCGCGCACCGCGCAGGTCCAGGCCCGCACCACCCTGGAGCAGGCCCGCAAGCAGAAGAAGGTGAACGAGACCCAGGGCCAGCTGTCCATCGAGAACGCCCAGCAGAGCCTGATCACCGCGCGGAACAACCGGGACACCGCCGGCAGCGACACCCCGGCCAACATCGAGGCCCAGCGCGCGCTGGTGGCCAACGCGGCGGCCGCGGTGGCGCTGGCCCGGCGCGACCTGGACAACACCGTGCTCTTCGCCCCGACGGCCGGCACCGTCGCGGTGATCAACGGAGCGGTCGGGGAGTTCCTCGGCGCCCAGTCCGGCACCACCTCGCTGGCCCCGGGCACCACCGCCGCGATCCCCGGTGTCGGCGCCTCGGCCATCACCGGCGAGACGATCGTGAGCGCCGACGGCAACCGCAACGGCGGCACCTTCATCACCCTCAGCAACGTGGACACCTACCAGGTCGTGGTGCCGTTCGAGGAATCCGACGCCGCCAAGGTCGCGCCCAACCAGGAGGTGGAGGTGTCCTTCGACGCCGTCCCCGACCTGACCCGGCGGGGCCGGGTGCTGTCCGTGGCACCCAGCGGCACCGATATCTCCGGAGTGACGAACTACTACGCCACCATCGTGCTCACCGAGGGCGATCCCCGGCTGCGCGACGGGCAGACCGCTGAGGCGTCGGTGCTGACCACCTCGAGGAACAATGTGCTCACCGTGCCGAACAACGCGGTCACGAACATCGGCGGTCGCAGTTTCGTGACCACCCCGGGCCCGGACGGCCAACCGGTGCAGACGCCGTTCCAGCCGGGCCTGGTCGGCGACGACCGCACCGAGGTGCTGTCCGGGCTGTCCGAGGGCCAGCAGATCCTGCTGCCGCAAGCCACCGTGACCGCCACCCCGGGCGGCGGGCGCGGCGGTCCGGGCGGCCGCGGCAACTAGCGTCCAGAGGCGTTGGGGTACGAATGGCTCCTGCCCCGGCGCCGCCGGTGCGGGCCGGGCAGCCGAGAGGCAGGTCGACGATGAGCGCTACCGCGCGCCGGCCCGACCGGGCGGCCGTCGATGTTGCGCTGCGTCCGGTGCTGGGCTGGCTGGCCGGGAGCGAGCCCCAGCCGGATCGGGCGGTGCTGGCGGTGGCGGTCCGCACCACGCTGCGGGCGTTCGCCCAGGCCCACCCCGGGCGGGCGGTCGAGGTGCGGGTACCCCCGTTCGTGGCCGTTCAGTGCCTGGCCGGGAGCAGCCACACCCGCGGCACCCCGCCGCACGTCGTGCAGACCGACCCGCGCGGCTGGCTGGAGCTGGTGACCGGTCGCCTCACCTGGGAGCGCGCGGTGGCCGAGGGGGTGGTCCAGGCTTCCGGGCACCGGGCCGCCGAGGTGGGCGCTCTGTTGCCGATGCCCGACCTGGCCGGCCGGGAGCGCTGACCCCGCACAGCGACACACCGCACAAACATCGACGGCCATCTGGGTACCGGACCGCCAACATGCGATGACATCTCCCCGATTGCCACCGTGTGTGACTGACTTCGTCCCCGAATCGGGTGATGCACGGCTCAGATCGGTGGCGCGGGGGTGGGCGAAGCCCCACGATTCAGGGGCCCGACCGACACGCCGGGCTCGGGGAGGGGGCACACAGTGCGACAACGGCCCGGTGAGCAGTCCCGGCCCGAAGCGTGTCCGTCCGCTGATCCGGCCGCGCGGCGCTTCACCCGGGAGTGGGTGGCCGCACTCGCCGACTGCAGCGTCCTCGCCCGGGCAGAACGTGGCGCCATCGAGCGGCTCATGCCGCTCGCGAGCCTGTTGGCCGAGTTGCTGGCTGAGCCCGTGCGCCGCCCGCAGGCAGCCAGAGCGCTGGGAGCCGCCCTGGTCGACGCCGGGTTCCGGGGCCCGGGGTCGCTACAGACCAGCCTCCGGCTGATCCGCACTCGGGCCCCGGAGCTGCTCGAGGTCGCCGCGGACCCTGGTGCGGACGGTTCCCGCGCCGACCGGATGCATCGGATCGGCGAGGTGCTCGGGGAGATCGCGGCCGGGTACGGCGAGAGACTCCGCGAACTCTCGGAGTCCGAGCAGGAGCGGGCGTTCGGCAGCGTGGAACGCACCCGGCGGGCGGCCGAGGCCGCGCTGCGGGCCAGCGAGGAACGCTTCCGGACCGTGTTCACCCAGGCCGGAGTCGGGATCGGTATCGCGAACCTGAGCGGTGTGCCGGTGGAGGTCAACCCGGCATTGGTGCGGATGTTCGGCGCCGCGGGGCTGACCTACGAGCCCCGTCCGGTCACCGACCACGTGCACCCGGAGGACGCGCCGAAGTTCATCGCCGAGTTCGTCGATCTGGCCCGGGGCCAGTGCGAGTTCTTCCGCCGCGAGGTCCGGTTCGTCCGCCCGGACGGGACCATGCTGTGGACCCACCTCAGCGTGTCGTTGGTGCGCACCGACGACGGCGAGCCGAGCTATGTGATCGGGGTGATCGAAGACATCACCGAGCGCCACCAGCTACGCCGGCGCCTGCACCACCAGGCCTACCACGACCAGCTGACCAGGCTGCCCAACCGCACGCTCATGGAGGAGCAGCTGCGCATGGTCTTCTCCACCGGGTCGTCGACGCGGCGGGTAGGGCTGTGCCACCTGGATCTGGACCACTTCCGCGCGATCAACGACTCGCTCGGCCACCATGTCGGGGACCAGCTGCTGCTGGCGGTGGCCGGGAGAGTGCAGCTGCTCGCCGGGGAGCATCTGGTGACCCGCACCGGCGGTGACCAGTTCGCGATCCTGGTACCCGACCCGCCCGGCGTGGAATACCTGCGTGAGCTGGCCGAGCGGATCCTGGTCGGGCTGCGGGCCCCGTTCGTGATCGGGCACCAACGGCTGGCCATCACCGCCAGCCTGGGCATCGCGGAGCGCTCGGTCAACGAGACCTGGCCCGGCGAGCTGCAGCGGGCCGCCGACGCCGCCCGCACCTGGGCCAAGGCGGAAGGCGGCGGGCGCTGGGTGGTGTTCGACCCCGAGCGCGACGCCGGCGAGACCATTCGGTTCACCCTGGCGGCCAGCGTGCCCGGCGCGGTCGACCGCGACGAGTTCCACCTGTGCTACCAGCCGCTGGTGGAACTCGACGACGGCGGGCTCGCCGGCGTCGAGGCCCTGGTGCGCTGGCGGCACCCCGACCACGGGCTGCTCGGACCGGCCCGGTTCATCGATCTGGCCGAGCGGAACGGCTCGATCGTGCCGCTGGGGCGGTGGGTGCTCACCGAGGCCTGCCGCCAGGCCCGGGAGTGGGCCGATCGGTACGGCTCGGCCGCGCCGTACGTCAGCGTCAACGTGGCGCCGCGCCAGCTCGCCGAGCCGGGCTGGCTGGCCGAGGTCTCCGACGTGCTGGCGGCCTGCGGTCTGGAGCCGGGCCAGCTGCAACTGGAGATCACCGAGCGGGCGGTGCTGGTGGATGAGCACGGCGCCTCGGACGTGCTGCGCACGCTGCGCGACATGGGCGTCCGGCTGACCATCGACGACTTCGGCACCGGTTACTCCAGCCTGTCCTACCTGCGCCGGCTGCCGGTGCACGGGCTGAAGATCGACGGCTCGTTCATCCGCGGCCTCGGCGAGTCCGACAAGGCCGACACGGCCGACGGCAAGATCGTCGCGTCGTTGATCTCGATGGCGCACGCACTGGACCTCACGGTGACCGCCGAGTGGGTGGAGACCGCCGCTCAGGCCCGCCGGTTGACCGCGCTGGGCTGCGACCTCGGCCAGGGCAACTGGTTCGGCTACCCGGTTCCCGCGGCCCAGGTCGACCTGCGGCTGGGCCATCCGCTCGCCGGCTGACCCGCTGTTGAGATGGTCACGTCCGGGACCGTCGAACGGTCGGTCCACGGAGGCTAGACTGCGGTGAATCGACCGCAGGCTGATTACCATCGCGGAGCGTGGGCGTTGAACTCTGATGTGACCGGTACCCCCGGACCGTCCGTTCGCCAGCCCGATCCTCGCTCAGCCGATCCTGAACCCGGATCGGCCATCGTTCCCGATCCGGAGCCGCGCGAGGAGTGCGGGGTCTTCGGCGTGTGGGCTCCCGGCGAGGACGTCGCCAAGCTCAGCTACTTCGGGCTGTTCGCGCTGCAGCACCGCGGCCAGGAGGCGGCAGGCATCGCGGTCGGCGACGGCCGCCAGGTGATGGTGTTCAAGGAGCTGGGGCTGGTCAGCCAGGTCTTCGACGAGCAGTCGCTGCAGTCGCTGCGCGGCCACCTCGCGGTCGGGCACACCCGCTACTCCACCACCGGCTCCACCACCTGGGAGAACGCCCAGCCCACGTTCCGCACCACGGCGACCGGCAGTGGCCTGGCGCTGGGGCACAACGGCAACCTGGTGAACACCGCCGAGCTGCGCGACCGGGTGGCCGAGCTCACCGGCCGCCGGTCCGGCCGCCAGGCCGGGCACAAACCCACCACCGACTCCGACCTGGTCTGTGAGCTGCTCGCGGCCACCGCCGCCGACATCGGGGTGGAGGAGGCGGCCGTCCGGCTGCTGCCCACCCTGCGGGGCGCCTTCTCCCTGGCCTTCTGCGACGAGACCACCCTCTACGCCGCCCGCGACCCGCACGGCGTCCGCCCGCTCGTCCTCGGCCGGCTGGAGCGCGGCTGGGTGGTGGCCAGCGAGACCGCCGCCCTGGACATCGTCGGCGCCAGCTTCGTCCGCGAGGTCGAGCCCGGCGAGCTGCTGGCCATCGACGGCGGTGGCCTGCGCAGCACCCGATTCGCCGCCCCGGAGCCCAAGGGCTGCATCTTCGAGTACGTCTACCTGGCCCGCCCGGACACCACGATCTCCGGTCGGGTGGTGCACTCCGCCCGGGTGGAGATCGGCCGCCGGCTGGCCAAGGAGTTCCCGGTCGAGGCCGACCTGGTGATCCCGGTGCCGGAGTCCGGTACGCCGGCCGCGATCGGCTACGCCCAGGGCTCGGGCATCGCCTACGGCCAGGGCCTGGTGAAGAACGCCTACGTCGGCCGCACGTTCATCCAGCCGTCGCAGACGATCCGTGAGCTGGGTATCCGGCTCAAGCTCAACCCGTTGCGCGAGGTGATCCGCGGCAAGCGGCTGGTGGTGGTCGACGACTCGGTCGTCCGGGGCAACACCCAGCGGGCGCTGGTCCGGATGCTGCGCGAGGCCGGGGCGCTCGAGGTGCACGTACGGATCGCGTCGCCGCCGGTGCGCTGGCCGTGCTTCTACGGCATCGACTTCGCCACCCGCGCCGAGCTCGTGGCGAACGGCCTGGACATGGAGGGCATCCGGCGGCTGCTCGGCGCCGACTCGCTCGGTTACGTGTCGCTGGACGGCCTGATCCAGGCCACCGAGCAACCGGCCAGCCGGCTCTGCGCCGCCTGCTTCGACGGCAAGTACCCGATCCCGCTGCCCGAGGGGACCCAGCTCGGCAAGCATCTGCTGGAGGACCTGATCAGCGAGGACGGCACCGCCCACCCGGCCCCGGCGGCCGCCGGGTTCGGCAACGCCGGCACCATGCGGCAGCCGTGAGAAAATCCGCGAACGGGGGACGGCAACCGGCGGAGCCGGCGGGGCGGGTCGAGCTCAGCACCGACGGACCGACCAGCTACGCCTCCGCCGGGGTCGACATCGAGGCCGGTGAACTGGCCGTCGAACGGTTCCGGCCGTGGACCGAGAAGGCCACCCGGTCGGAGGTGCTCGGCGGCATCGGCGGGTTCGCCGGGTTGTTCAAGCTCAAGGCCGGCCGCTACACCGACCCGGTGCTCGCCGCGTCCACCGACGGCGTCGGCACCAAGGTCGTCATCGCCCAGGCGATGGACATCCACGACACCATCGGCCTGGACCTGGTGGCGATGGTGGTGGACGACCTGGTGGTCTGCGGCGCGGAGCCGTTGTTCCTGCAGGACTACATCGCGGTCGGCGAACTGGTGCCCGACCAGGTGGCCGCCATCGTCAAGGGCATCGCGGACGGCTGCCAGCGGGCCGGCTGCGCCCTGCTGGGCGGGGAGACCGCCGAGCACCCCGGGCTGATGGAACGCGGCCACTACGATCTGTCCGCCTCCGGGGTCGGCATCGTCGAGGCCGACCGGATGCTCACCCCCGAGCGGGTGCGCCCCGGCGACGTGGTGGTGGCCATGGGGTCGTCCGGGCTGCACTCAAACGGCTACTCGCTGGCCCGGCACGTGTTGCTGGAGCTGGCCCGGATGCCGCTGACCGGGCAGGTGGAGGAGTTCGGCCGCACCCTCGGCGAGGAGCTGCTGGAGCCGACCCGGATCTATGCCCTCGACTGTCTCGCGCTGGCCGCCGAGACCGAGGTCCGCACGTTCGCCCACATCACCGGCGGCGGGCTGGCCCGAAATCTGGCGCGGGTACTGCCGCGCGGGTTGGCCGCGGTGTGCGACCGCCGCTCGTGGACCCCGGCGCCGATCTTCGGCCTGATCGCCGGCCTGGGCCGGGTGGCGCAGGCAGAGATGGAGAAGACGTTCAACATGGGCGTCGGCATGGTCGCGGTGCTTGCCCCGGAGGACGTCGACCGCGCGCTGGCGGTGCTCACCGCGCGACATGTGCCAGCGTGGGTGCTCGGCGAGGTCCGCCGTACCCGGGAAGTGCCGGAGCCGGCGCACAGCGGCGGCCCAGCGCAGGTACTGATGGCCGGTCAGCACCCTCGCTTCTAGAAGCGAGGGTCGGCCAGCTCGGGGATCGGGCGGTGTACGGCCGCATCGACGGCGCCGTCAGCGGCGGTAGTCGTCGTCCTCGTAGCTGTAGTCGTCGTCGCTCTGCTCGGGCTCGTCGCCCGAGATCCCGGCGAGTTCCCGTTGCAGAGCGTCGGCGTCCAGCCCTGGGGAGCTGTACTTGAGCTCGCGGGCCACCTTCGTCTGCTTTGCCTTGGCTCGGCCGCGCCCCATGGCTCGTCCCCCTTACAACAGGGAAGGGGCGGCCGGTTTCACGCGGCGGCCCCGTTCATCTCGTATGAATGTCCTGCCGTCTACCGTACCCTGCCCCGGTAGTTCTGTGCGACGTGGTCCGTCCTATGGGCGAGCCGGCCGCCCCGCCCGCAGCTGCGCGGCCCGCCCGGGGCGCTCGGCGGCCTCCTCATCGGGCACCGAGTCGGGGTCGATCCGGGCCGGGGCCGCGACCTCCTGCCCGGCCACCAGCTCCGCGTCCACCGGCACCGACCGCTTGACCAGCGCCAACGCCACTCCACCCAGCTCGTGATGCAGCACCGAGGTGCCCACCCGACCGACCACCCGCCCGCCCATCGTCACCGGACCCCCGAGCTCGGGGTGGTCCAGATCACCACCGTCCAGGTGTAGCAGCACCAGCCGGCGCGGCGGCCGGCCCAGGTTCGCCACCCGGGCCACCGTCTCCTGGCCGCGGTAGCAGCCCTTCTCCAGGTGCACCGCCGGTCCGATCCAGCCGACCTCGTGCGGGATGGTCCGCTCATCGGTGTCGCGACCCAGCCGCGGTCGCAGCGCGGCCACCCGCAAGGCCTCGTAGGCCATCGTGCCGGCGGCGGCGATGCCCACCTCGCGCAGCCGCCGCCACATGTCGACCAGCTCCGCGCGAGGTACCAGCAGGTCGGCGGCGTCCCGCCCCGGGCCGGGCATCCGGCGCACCAACCCGCCGCCCGGCAGCGGCAGCGAGTCGTATGGGCGCGCCGGCAACGGCAGGCCCGCCGAGGTCAGCGCGGCCGCCGTGTCCGGCCCGACCACGCTGAGCACGGCCAGCTCGCTTCCTGCGTCGCGGGGGGCGACCTTCGACCAGAACACCATCGAGCTCAGGTACTCCAGCAGCGCCCCCCCGGTGCCCGGCTCGACGTCCAGCCACACCGTGTCGGCGACGTGGGACAGCACCGCGTGGTGCTGCACCCGGCCGTTGTGGTCCAGCACCAGTGTCTCGCCGCCGGCGCCATCGGGCAGTTCGCTCACGTGCTGGGTGAGCAGCAGGTGCAACCAGGACAGCCGGTCCTCGCCCGGGACGGCGAGCACCTCACGGTGCGAGCGGTCGACCACCGCCGCGCGGCGGTCCATCGCGCGCTGCTCGGCCAGCGGGTCGCCGTGGTGGGCCGGCACCCCCGCGTCGGGCGGGTCGCCGACCACCGCGCCGGGCAGGGAGGAGAGGGGACTGGTCATGCTTCGGATGCACCTCGCGGGGCGGCAGGTTGGGTGTCGGGTTGGGCATCGAGTTGACTGTCGGCTTCGCCGTTGGGTTGGGCATCCACACACGCCGCGCAGGCGCCGGACAACGCGACGTGCGAGGCGTCCAGCTGGAATCCGGCCCTGGCCCGCAGCTGACGTCTCAGCTCCTCGAGCAGTGCCACCGGCGCCTCGCTCACCTCGCCGCACCAGTGGCACACCAGATGCACGTGCTCGTGCTCACGGACCGAGTAGCTGGGTGCCCCGTGACCCAGGTGGGTGTGCCGGATGACGCCAAGCCGCTCCAGCAGGTCAAGGGTCCGGTAGACGGTGGTGATGTTCACCGCGGGCGCGAACCGTCGCACCGCCGCGCAGATCCGCTCCGGCGTGGCGTGCCCCAGCTCCGCGACCGCGTCCAGCACCAGTTGCCGCTGCGGGGTCATGCGCAGACCACGTTCGTGCAGGGTCCGGCGCAGGGTGTCCACGCGTTCGATGGTAGTACCGACCAGCGGCACCGTTCGGCCCCACCGTTCGCCCACCGGTCGGCCCAGGGCCCGGCCCGGGTGCGGCCCAGTGGGCTCACGCCGTAGAGTGATGGCCGAGACCGGGTGTGCGCCGGGCGCCTACGCTCGGTGTTGCCCACTCTGCCCCAACCCAGCGCCGGGGGCGTCCAGCCAACTCGGCCGCCACCGCTTCCTGGAGGTGTGACCGTTGACCGCTGACCACGGCGACAACCCCAACCGGCACACGGCGGGCGGTGACCCGTCCGGCCCGTCCCGGTTCGACATCGTGCTGCGTGGCTACGACCGGCGTCAGGTCGAGGACCACATCGGCACCCTGGAACGGACCATAACCCGCCAGCGCTCGGAGTTGGAGCAGGCGCGCGGGTCGGGTCGGTCGGGTTCGGGCGCCAACGGCACCTCCCAGGAGGGCTCGGGGGCCCCGCCGGGCTCCGGATCGCTGTTCAACCCGCCCACCGGCCAGAAGGTTGTCGGGGACAGCTCGGGTTCGTCGCGCGACGGCGCGCTGACCCCGGAGATGATCTCTTCTTTCACCACCCGCCTGCAGTCCATCTTGCAGGCTGCGGAAGAGGAGGCGGAGGAGGTTCGGAGCAACGCGCGGGCCTTCGCGCACGCCGAGGAGCAGGCCGGCCGGGCCCGGCTGGAGGAGCTGGAGCGGCGGCGGCAGGCCGTGCTCAGCGAGCTGGGCCGGGTGCGCACCCAGCTCGACGGGCTGCTCGGCCAGCCTGAGCCTTCGGTGTCGGCGCTGGCCAGTCCGTCGAAGACTGGATCGGGTCCGGAGTCGGGCGCGGTGGCCACCGAGGTCGTGCGCGCTGACACCGGGGGCCGTCCGTCCCCGTCGCGTCCGGATTCCGGTCGTCCGGACGCCGGCCGCTCGGACGGTGGCCGTTCGGAGGGTGGCCGTCCGGACCTCGGCCGTCCGGACGGTGGCCGCTCGGACCTCGGCCGTTCGGAGGGTGGCCGCCCGGACGGTGGCCGTTCGGACCTCGGCCGTTCGGAGGGTGGCCGCCCGGACGGCGGCCGTCCGGAGGGCGGGCCGGACAAGCCGTCGGCCTACCCGCTGCCGCAGCGCCAGCCCAACCGGCCCATCGCGCCGGTGCCGCCGCCCAGCGGCGGCCGCCCGCCCGCGCCGCAGCCGGCTGGGCAGGCGCCGCGTCCGCCGCAGTCCGGGCAGCCGGCCGGGCCGCCCAGCCCGCCGCCGTCCCAGGGGGGCGGGCACCCGCAGCCGAAGCCGCGGCCTTCGCCGTCGCCTCGGCCGCGCACCGCGCCGCCCACGTCGAACCTGCCGGGCAAGGACATGCCGGCCGGCAAGCCGGGGCAGGGCAGCCGCAACGGTTCGGCCGGTCACGATGACGGCGGTCGCGACGACGGTCGTTCGGCGTTCGGCTCCGGCGCCCACTAGCTAGCTGCCCAGGGGCGGAGCACCCCACCAGTGAGGCTCCACCTCGGACCGCCGAGGTGGGGCCGGTCGGACGAACTCACCTTCTACACCAAGGTCCACAACCGGTACTACGGCCGCTGAAGCTCTGACCAAGTACCAAGTACCAAGTACCCAGTGACAGGGATCGCTAGACCTGCTCGGCGATCAGCTCCCCGAGGTGGCGGTCGATCTGCGGCATATACGTGGGCGAGACGCCGAACAGCCCGAGGTGGCCGCAGACGTCGGCCACCAGACGCAGCTCACTGCCGGCGATCAGCTCCTGCTCGGCGATGCAGTCGCGCGGGGGGAAGAACATGTCCTCGTCGATCGGCATCACGTAGGTCTTGGCGGTGATCCGGCCCAGCGCGGCGGCCAGGTCGCCGCCGGTGTGCCGGGCCACGTCGCCGCGCTGCCATTTCCAGGCCATGGTGAGCAGGTCGTTGGGGTCCATCACGGTGAAGTAGGGCTGCAGGAAGCCCTCCATGAACGCCTCCTTCGAGTCGAAGCCCAGGCCGCGCCACACCTCCTGCTTCCAGAACTCGGTGGAGAAGCCCATCACCGCCCAAATGCCGGCGTGTCGCTTCAGCCCCACCTCCACCTCGGTGTGCGACTTGTACTCGCCGCCGGCGAAGCCCGGGTCCGAGCGGATGGCCTCGCACAGCGCTTCGGTGTAGAGGAAGTCGTGCGGGGTGTTCTGCGCGGTGCCGGCGATCGGCGCGGCGCGCAGCACCTTGTCCGGGAAACGCACCGCCCACTCGTAGGTCTGCTGGGCGCCCATCGACCCGCCCACCACCAGTTGCAGCGTCTCGATGCCGAAGTGCTCGCGCAGCAGCCGCTCCTGGGCCACCACGTCGTCGCCGATCCGCACCTTCGGGAAGTTGGCCCTCGACAGCAATGAGTTGTCCCCGTCGGCGTTGTGCGGCGCGACCGACAGCCCGTTGCCGATCTGGTTGATCGCGACGATGAAGTACCGCTCGGGGTTGAGCGCGTGGTCCGGGCCGACGTAGACGTCGCGCCAAATCTGGTGGGTGCCGGAGTACCAGGTGGTGATCAGGATGGCGTTGTCCCTGGCCGCGTTGAGCTCGCCCCAGGTGGTCACCGCCAGCCGGCAGTCCGGGATCGCGCCGCCCTCCTCCAGCTCCAACCGCCCGATGCTGACCAGTTCGTACTCGCCGTGGTGCTCGTGGGTGTAGTACGGGTTGTCGATCATGCTTTACGGTCCCCTCGTGGTTCGGACGCGGTTCGCACGCCAGCCTGCCGGCCGCCGGGCCGGGCGTCGGTCTCAGGTTGCGACAGGCCCGGTCACACCCGCCGGCCGGCCCGAGCGGACAGCTCGGACAACCCGGCGGGGGTGGCCACCACGACCAGCCGGTCACCGCCGA
>JBQTKB010000129.1:0-15387 GCA_052386505.1 Pseudonocardia sp. | reverse complement strand
GCCGGGCGAGCGTGCTCTCGAGCAACCGCCGCATCCTGGAGATCTCGGCGGCCTGGATCTCCAGGTCAGACACCTGCCCGTACACGCCCTCGAACGCCGGCTGGTGGATCAGGATGCGGGCGTTGGTGACCGCGAGGCGCTTGCCGGGGGTACCTGCGGCGAGCAACACGGCGGCCGCCGAGGCCGCCTGGCCCAGGCACACGGTCTGGATGTCGGCGCGTACGTACTGCATGGTGTCGTAGATGGACATCAGCGACGTGAACGAGCCGACGGGCGAATTGATGTACATGGTGATGTCGCGGTCGGGGTCCAAGGACTCCAGCACCAGCAACTGCGCCATGATGTCGTTGGCCGACGCGTCGTCCACCTGCACACCGAGGAAGATGATGCGCTCCTCGAACAGCTTGTTGTACGGGTTGGACTCCTTGACCCCGTAGCTGGTGCGTTCGATGAACGACGGCAGCACGTAGCGGGACTGGGGCTGTTGCGGACCTGGCCGGCCCGACTCGGCGTTGAACACGTCGTTCTCCTTCTACTGGCCGTTGGCCGTGTGGCTCGCGCGGGACACGACGTGGTCGATGAAGCCGTACTCCAGCGCCTCGTCGGCGGTGAACCAGCGGTCCCGGTCCGAGTCTGCCGTGATCCGCTCGACGCTCTGGCCGGTCTGCTCGGAGATCAGCTCAGCCATCACCTTCTTGTGCCGCCGGAACTGCTCCGCCTGGATGGCGATGTCGGACTCGGTGCCGCCCACACCCGCCGAGGGCTGGTGCATGAGGATCTGCGCGTGCGGCAGCGCGTAACGCTTGCCGCGCTCGCCGGCGGAGAGCAGGAACTGGCCCATCGAGGCCGCCAGACCCATCGCGTAGGTGGCCACGTCGCACTCGATGTACTGCATCGTGTCGTAGATGGCCATGCCGGCCATCACCGAGCCGCCCGGGGAGTTGATGTAGAGCCGGATGTCGGCCTCCGCATCCTCGGCGGCCAGCAGCAGCAACTGGGCGACGATCCGGTTCGCGATCTCGTCGTCCACCTGCTGGCCGAGCACGATGATGCGCTGCTGGAGCAGCCGCTCGTAGACCGAGTCGCCCAGCGTCATCGTGGTCGGCGCGGACCGCATCACCGGGCCCGCGCCCGGGAGGGTGAGGTACTCCGTCACGTCTTCCTGCTTTCTGTTCGTGTCCCGGTGTTCGTGGCGGCGCTTCGTGGGCACCGCCGCCGGCGGCGTACCCAGCGGCCGGGGCCCGAACACCGGCCGGTCACCACTGACCCTAGCCAGCTCAGGGCCAGATCATGCCCGCAGACCCCCGGCGTTCGCTCACAGCACACGCCGGGGCGCGGCGCACGATCAAGCCTTGGTCGCCGCCGGCTGCTGGTCAGTCGCCGAGGACCCGTCGTCGGCGTCGGTATCGGTGTCGGTATCGGTGTCGGCGGTGTCGTTCTCGGACTCGGCGTCCAGCACCGCGTCGGTCTCCGGGTCGGTCTCCGGCTCGGGATCGGGGTCGCCAAGGAACTCACGCAGGTCGACCGCGTCGCCCGACTCATCGGTGACGGCGGCCTGGCGCACGATCGTCACCAACGCCTTGCCCCGGCGAACGTCGGCGTACACCGCGCCGAGCTGACCGGACTGCTGGGCGCGCTGCAGGAACTCCTCCGGCGCCACGCCGTAACGCTGCGCCTGGGCGACGATCTGCTGGGTCAGCTCCATGTCGCTGACCCCGACCTCCTCGGCGTCGGCCACCGCGTCCAGGACCAGCTGCGTCTTGACCGAGCGCGCGGCCTCCTCGCGGGCGTCCGCGTCGAACTCCTCGCGGGTCTTGCCCTGCTCGGCCAGCCACTCGGCGAACTTGTCCTGGTCGTGGTCGAACGCGTGGAGCGCGTCGTGCTGGCGGACCTCGATCTCCGCGTCGAGCACGCTGACCGGCAGCGGCACCTCGGTGCGCTCGACCAACACCTCCAGCACCTTGTCCCGGGCCTCCGAGGCCTGCTGCATCCGCTTCGCCTTGCCCAACCGCTCGCGCAGGTCGGCGGTCAACTCGTCGAGGGTGTCGAACTCACTCGCCAGCTGCGCGAACTCGTCGTCGGCGTCGGGCAGGTCGCGTTGCTTGACCGCGGTGACCTTCGCCAACACCTCGGCCTGCTGCTCGGCGAACTCGCCAGCCACCAGGGTGGTGCCGAACGTGGCCGACTCACCGGCGGACAGCCCGGTCAGCGCCTCGTCGATGCCGTCGACCAGGCCACCGGAGCCGATCTGGTAGCTCAGCCCGGTGGTGGCGGCCTCCTCCACCTCCTTGCCGTCGACCGTGGCCGACAGGTCGACCACCACGAAGTCATCCTTGGCCGCCGCCCGGTCGACCCCGGTGAGGGTGCCGAAGCGGGCCCGCAGGCCGTCGAGCTGTTCGGTGACGTCGTCGTCCGAGACCTCCACGGCCTCGACCGTGACCGCGATCTCCGAGGCGTCCGGCAGGGAGATCACCGGGCGGACGTCGACCTCGGCGGTGAAGGCCAGCGAGACGCCGTCCTCGATCTGGGTGACCTCGATCTCCGGTCGGCTCAGCGGGCGCACCTCCTCGGCGGACACCGCCTCGCTGTACTTGGCCGGGATCGCCTCGTTGACCACCTCGTCGAGCACGACGCCCCGACCCAGCCGGTTCTCCAGGATCCGGGCGGGCGCCTTGCCCGGGCGGAATCCGGGAACCTTGACCTGCTGGGCGAGCTTGCGGTAGGCGCGGTCGAAGTTCGGCTTGAGCTCGTCGAAGGGCACCTCGACGTTGATCCGGACGCGCGTCGGGCTCAGGTGCTCGACGGTGCTCTTCACGTAATCTCCTTGCGGCGACGATCTGGTCGGTGGGCCTGCGGCGCGGGCTTCCGGGCGTCGGGACCAACTGGGCCGCGCCCATGCCGATACCGGTGATATCGCCAGGGCGGCCACCGGGTCACGACGCCGAGGCTCGACCCGCGGGGGGTCTGTCCGGCGAGTCTAGTCCCCATCGCCCACGGCGGGGCTCGCGCGTCCGCCCGACCGTCCCGGCGCGGCGAGCACGCAGTCCCCGCAGATCCCCCCGCCGGGCACCCGGTAGTACAGGCAGCAGGACCGGCGGCGGAACGACCCGCGTGGCCCGAACCCGCCGGTACCGGCCAGCGGCCCGGTGGCCAGCAGCCCGCGCAGCACGACGGAGGCCGTCCGGGCGGAGGCCGGCCGGGCGCGCACGACGATCGCGGTGGCACCGACCAGTGCGGACGCCGCGTTGCCCCAGAGCACCCGGTCGGACACCGACGCAACCGCCCGGGTGGCCCCGACCAGCGCGGCCAGGTGCGGCCCGACCAGGGTGGCGGCCACCGCGGCGACCAGCCCCGACTCGCCGGCGTGCCGGGGCGGTCCGGCCGACGGGGCCAGCGGCCAGGGGCCCGAGGCCACCGCCCGCCAACGCAGCCCGTCCGGCGACCAGGGCGGCACCAGCCGGTGCACCGCCGCCACGGCCAGCACCGGTGACACCAAGCGGGCGGCCAGGCCCTGGAACGCAATGGAGGCGGCCACCCGGGTGCCGGTGGTGCCCACCGCGCCGGCCACCACCCGGATCCTGGCCTCCAGCACGGACGGGTCGGTGTAGAGATCCCGGCACGGCCGCCAGCGTGGGGCGCCCGGCCCCGTGGCCTGCCCGGTGCGGTCGGACACCGCAAAGAACGGCCCCAGGGCCGCCACGTCCGCGAGCGCCTCCCGGACCGACTCGGCCGAAGCGTCCTGCCGCTCCCTCGGCCGGCTCACGACCTCGGCCGACTCACGACCGGGTGGCCCCGGCCGGGGCGGCTGCCACCGCGAACACCGCGAACACCACCACCCGACCGTATCCCGGGCTCAACAGTGCCGCTGGGCCGGACAGCACCAGGGCCAGCACCCGACCGACGCCCCCCGGAGGACTAGCGTGCGGAGCACGAGATGCGGGCCGACCAGGGAGGACTTCGATGTCGACCACCACGACCGCGATCGATCTGCTGAGTTCGAAGTCGTTCGCGCAGGGCCACCCGATCGAGCAGTACCGCTGGCTGCATGCGAACGCCCCGGTCCACCGGCACGACGAGCCGGACGGCCCGGGCTTCTGGGCGGTGACCGGCGCCGAGCTGGTGGCGGAGGCGAGCAAGCGGCCGGAGGTGTTCTCCAGCGCCGCCGGCGGCATCATGATCAACGACTTTCCGCCAGAGGAGCTCGAGTTCTTCCGGACGATGATCCTGGTGATGGATCCGCCGAAGCACTCGTTCTACCGCAAGCTGGTGGGCGGGCTGTTCACCCCGAAGCGGGCCGGCATGTGGACCGCCTCGATCGGCGACACCGTGCGGGCGATCCTGGACGAGGCCTGTGAGTTGGGCGAGTGCAACCTGGTGGAGGACATCGCGGGGAAGCTGCCCTCGTACGTGATCGCCGAGTTGGTCGGCATCCCCCGCGCGGACGGGGTCCGCCTCTACCGCTGGACCGAGATCATGCATTCCGCGCCGGACGTGGTCGGCGACGACGAGCGCTTCGCCGCGATGCGCGACATCACCGGCTATGCCGCGCAGGTCCGCGCCGAGAAGCTGGAGAATCCGGCCGACGACCTGGCCTCCCGGCTGGTGGCCGCCGAGATCGACGGGCAGCGGCTCACCGAGCACGAGTTCGCCTCGTTCTTCCTGCTGCTGCTCAACGCCGGCGGCGACACCACCCGGAACTTGATCGGCGGGTCCACCGCCACCCTGCTGCGCCGCCCGGACCAGCTCGCCTGGCTGCGCGAGGACCTCGACGGTCGGATGCCGGCGGCGGTGGAGGAGCTGCTGCGCTTCCACAGCCCGGTCATCTACATGCGCCGCACCGCCACCGAGGACACCCGCCTGGGGGATGTGGAGATCGGGCGCGGGGACAAGGTCGGGTTGTACTACGGCGCAGCGAACCGCGACCCGGCCGCCTTCGACTCGCCGGACGAGCTGCGGCTGGACCGCGCGCCGAACGAGCACTTCGCCTTCGGCGGAGGCGGCCCGCACTTCTGCCTCGGCTCGCACTTCGGCCGGATCGAGATCACCGCGATGATGACGCAGATGCTGGCCCGCTTTCCCGACCTGGAGCTGACCGGCGAGCCCACCTGGTTGGCGTCGAACTTCATCTCCGGCCCGACCGACGTCCCGGTGCGCTATACCCCCTCGGCACCACTCGGAAGCGGGTGACGGCAGTCACTTTGAGGCCGCCTCCGCTCGACGCAAGGTGACCGGGTAGAAAGATGCGACCCACCATCGCTCCCCGATCGTGTGAAAGTGATGTCTATCGTTGGCTGCTTTCCTGAGGAATCTGGTCGCTGCGAACCGACCGGACCGCCGCTCCGACACCGATGACGGCACGCCCAACCCGAGGGCGAACGCGGACATCGGCGCTGCCTGTCCGGCCGTCGCCCCGACGCTGCGCCAGGACTTCCCGCCCTTCCCGCCGGACGCCGTGCCGACCCGGCTCTGTGTGTCCCCCGCGTCGGAGCGGCCGGTCACGGCGCCCGGATCGAGCGTGGCGGACGTGGCCGCGGGCACGCCGGCGACACGCGGGGAGCCGGTGCCGGACCCACCGGCCACCCCGGTCCACGGGCCGGTCGAGGTGGCCGAGGCGATCGCGTTCCTGGAGCAGTTCCACGCCGAGGCCGCGGTCGACCTGCCCGAGCCGGAGCGGGAAGCCCGAGTCGCCGCGGTCCGCGCGGAGATCGACGAGACCGGCACCTACCGGCACACCAAGGCCGAGCTGACCTTCGGTGCCCGGGTGGCCTGGCGCAACGCCGCGCGTTGCATCGGCCGGCTGTACTGGCAGAGCCTGCGGGTACGCGACCGGCGACAGGTGAGCTCGCCGGTCGAGGTGGCCGCCGATTGCGTCGAGCACCTGCGGGAGGCCACCAGGGACGGGCGGATCCGTTCCACCCTCACCGTGTTCGCTCCGGACGCCCCGGACCGGTCCGGACCGCGGATCCACAACGAGCAGCTGATCCGGTACGCCGGGCACCGCAACCCGGACGGCTCGGTCACCGGCGACCCGAAGTACGTGCCGTTCACCGACCGGGCGCGGTCGCTCGGGTGGTACCCGGCGGACGGTCCGGGCCGATTCGACGTGCTGCCGCTGATGATCTCCGCGCGGGTCGGTGCCGAGCCGGAGCTGTTCGAGCTGCCCTCGGACGCGGTACTGGAGGTGGAGCTGCGCCACCCCGAGTACAGCTGGTTCGCCGAGCTGGGGCTGCGCTGGCACGCGTTGCCGGCGATCTCGAACATGCCGCTGGAGATCGGTGGGGTGCGCTACCCGGCGGCCCCGTTCAACGGCTGGTACCTCGCCACCGAGGTCGGTGCCCGCAACCTGGCCGACGCCGACCGCTACGACCTGCTGCCGGAGATCGCCGACCGGCTGTGGCTGAACACCAGCTCGGAGCGCACGCTCTGGCGCGACCGCGCGCTGGTGGAGCTGATGCGGGCGGTGCAGTGGTCGTTCGACGAGGCCGGGGTGCACATGTCCGACCACCACACCGAGTCGCGGCGGTTCCTGGAGCACATCGCCCGGGAGCAGGAGGCCGGCCGGCGCTGCCCGGCGGAGTGGAGCTGGATCGTGCCGCCGATGTCCGGCAGCCTGACGCCGGTGTTCCACCGCTACTACGACGAGCCGGACCCGGACCAGCGTCCGGCGTTCCTGGATCCGACCGGGTAGCCCGCCACCGGTCGGAGGCGGCGGGTGGCCGTCCCGGCGGGCGCGGGACAATCGCCGCCGTGGGCATCTCAGCGGGGGTCGTGCTCGCCGGTGGGCGTTCCTCGCGGATGGGCCGGTCGAAGGCCGACCTGCCCTGGCACGGCTCGACACTGTTGTACCGGACGGCCGCGCTGCTGGTCCGCACGCTGGACGGCCCGGTGGTGGTCGTGCGTGCCCCCGGTCAACCGTTGCCCGCGCTGCCGGCCTGGGTGGCGGTGACCGATGACCCGGTGACCGGCCTGGGCCCGATGCAGGGGGTGGCCGCCGGCCTGGCCGCGGTGGCCGGGAGCGCCGAGCAAGCGTTCGTGTGCTCGACGGACCTGCCGTTCCTGCATCCGGCGTTCGTCCGGCGGGTGCTGCGGGAACTGGCCGAGCCGGACGTCGACGCGGTGTTCCCGGTGGCTCGGGGGTTCCGCCAGCCGCTGGCCGCCGGGTACCGGACCGCGATCGCCGCGGTGATCGATCGGCTGCTCGCCGAGGGCGGGCTGCGCCCCGGGATGTTGCTGGCGCGCTGCCGGGTGGCCCAGCCCGACGATGCGGCGCTGCTCGCCGACCCCGAACTTGCCCTGGCCGACCCCGGACTGGAGTCGGTGACCAACGTGAACACCCCGGAGGACTACGCCGCCGCCCTGTCCCGCCCGGCGCCGGAGGTGCTGGTCGAGCTGGCCGGCCTGGCCCGGCGGGTGCGGGCGGCCACTCTGGCCGAGGCGGCGGCCGCGGTGGCGGTGCCGCTGGCCGGGCTGGCGGTCACCCTGAACGGTGAGCCGGTGGACGCCGACGGCGGGTTGCCGCTGGTGGCCGGCGACCGGGTGGACCTGGTGGTCCCCGACCGGGTGGCATCCCGAGCGGAGCCCGTGACGCCGCTCTAGGTTCACATCCGACGTCGACGCCAGAAGGCTCCATGCGCGCACCGGTCAGCGGCACGTTTCGAAGAGCCGCGGGGCGCTTAAGCTGCTCGCCGAACGCGGGATCGAGCCGTCTCTCGTCCGCTACCTGGAAGACGCGCCCTACCGCGCCACCCTGCAGGACCTACTGCGCAAGCTCGGCACCGACGATCCGCGCGCGATCATTCGCACTGGCGAGCCGTGCTACCGGGAGCTGGGCCTGGCCGGCGCCGACCGCGACGCGCTGCTGGACGCGCTGGTCGCCGCTGGACCCGCTCATCTCCCGGCCGAATCGCCGCGAGGCCTCCCGGACCGCTCGGCGCGCAGTCGGGCCTCCTCGCGCTGAGCCTCGGCCCGGGTACTGCGCTCGCGACGCAGCCACTCCGGCTGCTCGTCCTTCAACGCCGCGATCTGGGTGGTGGTCAGCGGCTCGGTGATCTCGGCACGGGCCAGCCCGGAGATCGACACTCCCAGACGGTCCGCGACGACCTGGCGGGGATGCGGGCCGTTGCGACGCAGCTCGCGCAACCACTCGGGCGGATCGGACTGCAGGGCGTCGAGCTCGGCGCGCGAGACCACCCCGTCCCGGAACTCGTCGGGCGTCGCGTCGAGGTGCACGCCGAGCTTCTTGGCCGCCGTCGCGGGCTTCATCGTCTGGATCGACCTTTGCCGCGTCATATGCCCAGGCTATCGAGCCCGGACCAGCCCGTTAGCCTGGGCCGGTGACCGAGCCGAGCGACACCGCGCTCTTCCGGCTCGCTTACGTTCCAGGCGTCACGCCGGGTAAGTGGGTGCGGATCTGGGCCGAGCGCCGTCCCCGCGTCCCCCTGGAGCTGGTCGCGGCGACCACGGACGAGGCGCTTGCGTTGATCCGGACCGGTGCGGTAGATGCCGCCCTGGTCCGGCTGCCGATCGACCGGACCGGGCTGCACACGATCCCGCTCTACACCGAGACCACCGTGGCTGTGGTCCCGAAGGAACACGTCCTCACCGCCACCGAGGAGGCAGGAGTCGCGGACCTGGCCGACGAGATCGTCCTCCACCCGCGGGACGACATACTCGTCTGGCCCGGTGACCGGCCGGGACGGGCTGAGCCGATCGACCCGGCGTTCGCTCCCGCGACGACGGCCGAGGCGATCGAGCTCGTCGCCGCCGGCGTCGGCCTGCTGGTCGTCCCTCAGTCGCTGGCCCGCCTCCACCACCGCCGGGACCTCACCTACCGACCGCTGGCCGACGCGCCGGAGTCGGGTGTCGGTCTCACCTGGCCGGACGCGGAGAACACCGAGCTGATGGAGGAGCTCATCGGGATCGTCCGCGGGCGCACGGTCAACAGCTCACGCACCCCCCGCCGTGAGGGGAGCCCAGCACCGGGCACACCCGCCCCCGCGAAGAAGAGCGTCGCCCGGCGCCCTACGGCCCGGCGCGGTAGGCACCGTCGTTGAGTTCGCCCACCGACCCGGCCCAGCAGATCTCGCCTCGGGCGAGCGGCCGTCTTCGCACCAGTAGAACTCGACGAGCACGTTGGCGACATGGAACCCGTCTGCGTGGAGCGGGCGACGGGAATCGAACCCGCGTAGCTAGTTTGGAAGACTAGGGCTCTACCATTGAGCTACGCCCGCGTACCACCTCGCGGTGGTGTCGCCAGCCTAACCCAACCCTCGGACGCTACGGTCGCGGGCATGGCCCGGATCTCCTACCTGACGCCCGACGACGCGCCGCCCCCGGTCGCGGACGCGCTCGGCACGCTCGCCCGCTGAAGGTGTTCGGGCTGCTGGCGCATGCGGAGACGGCGTTCCGGCCGTGGCTGCGGCGACCCGGACGAGCCGGCCGGTCCGGACCGGCTCGGTGTGTGCGGTGAGCGGCGGGCCGGCGGTGTGATCTCCGAGTACCGCCGCTGAACGTCGGCGGCATCCGCTGCGTAGGTACCGTCGGACGGCATGGGGGTGGGATGCGAGGACACGCGGTTCGTCGGCTGGTCGGCCGGGCCACGGACGACACCGACGGACCCGGGCTGCACTCCGAGTCGGGGCTGCGGGCGGCGTACGCGGCGCATGGGCCGGAGCTCTACCGGTTCGCGCTGCGCCAGCTCCGCGACGACGGCGCCGCCCAGGAGGTGGTCCAGGAGGTGTTCCTGCGGGCCTGGCGGCGCTCGGACTCCTACGATTCCTCGATCGCCAGCCTGCGGGTGTGGTTGTTCGCGATCGCCCGCAACGCGGTGGTCGACGAAGCCCGGCGCGTGACGGCCCGACCCTGGCTGCGGAACCTGACCGACGAACCCGCGAACCTGGCCGGCGCCGAACCGGTCGCCGGGGGCGAGGATGCGGTGGTGGACAGCTGGCTCGTGGAGGAGGGGTTACGCCGGGTCCGGGCCGAACATCGGGAGGCGATCGTCCAGACCTACCTGCGCGGACGTGCCTACGCCGATGTGGCCGCGGAGCTCGGCGTGCCGGTGGGCACGGTGCGCTCGCGGGTGTTCTACGGGCTCAAGGCGCTGCGACTGGCGATGGACGAAATGGGAGTGGCGCCGTGAACCAGGACGACCACCGCGCGCTGCGCGAGTCGCTGGGTGCCTTCGCCCTCGGCCACCTGCCGGACGACGACGCCGCGACCCTCCGGGCGCACCTGGACCAGTGCGCAGACTGCCGCACCGAGCTGGCCGAGATCGAACCCGTCGTGCTGCCACTGGCCAGCGTCGATTCCACGCGCCTGGACCAGGAGCCCGCTCCCCCGCCGTGGCTCGGCGACCAGATCGTCCGGCAGGCTTTGGAGCACGACCGCGGCGCGGCGCGGACGCGCTACGGCAGGTACGCCGCACTCGCCGCCGCCGCGGCCTTGGTGGTGCTCGCCGGCGGGATCGGCTACCTCATGGGCACCCCCGACGTGCCCCGCGAGCCGGTCGCGGTCCGCGCGATGGACCCGGACGTGCAGGCCTCGGCCACGGTCATCCCGCACACCTGGGGAGTGGAGATCACCCTGGATGCCAACGGGTTCCGGGACGACGCCGTCTACCGGGTGGTGGTGCGCGACGACACCGGCCGCACGGTGAACGCCGGCGAGTTCATCGGCACCGGCCCGGCCCGGATGGTGTGCAACCTGAACTCGTCGATCCTGCGTCCCCAGGCCGCCGGTTTCGACGTGCTCGACGCCGCCGGCGACGTGGTGGTGCACGGCGACCTGTAGCACTCGCCCCCGAGCCGACCGGCGGTCGGGCCCGGCCCGCCTACGCCCGGTCCCCGACCCGCCGGTCCCCGACCCGCACATGCCCGCCTCATGATCGACAAGATGGGACATCGACTGCGCTGAGCGCGGCTGATCTAACATTCTCGGCGATCATGGCGCCCGACGGCGTCGTCGGGTGCGGCCAGCTGGGCGCCTGAGCCAGGATTGCGGCGCGTTCAGCTGAACGCGCCGGACCCTCGGCACACGGTCATCGGCGGCAGGCGCCTACACTGCGGTGACGGGGTGTGGCGCAGCTTGGTAGCGCACTCGCTTTGGGAGCGAGGGGTCGTGGGTTCGAATCCCGCCACCCCGACCAGGTAACCGGCCTGATCGGCAATCGCCGTGCGCAGCCACGAGCCAGAACGTGTGACCATGCAGCCGATCTCAGGTCTGCTCCATTCGGCCCACCCGGGATCCGGGCCCACCCTTGGCATGTGACCTTTTAGTCACCTATGTTTCGAACGTGGACCTGGTGTTCCGGGCGCTCGCCGACCCGACGCGACGGGAACTGCTCGACGAGCTGTTCCGCCGCGACGGGCAGACGCTCTCCGAGCTGGAGGGTCGCTTCGAGATGACCCGCTTCGGGGTGATGAAGCACCTGAAGCTGCTGGAGGAGGCCGGCCTCGTCGTCGCCCGACGGCGCGGCCGGGAGAAGTTGCACTTCCTCAACGCGGTACCGATCCGGCTCGTCCACGACCGGTGGGTGAGCAAGTACGCCGAGGCCTGGGCCGCCGTGCTCAGCGACCTCAAGACCGACCTGGAGCAGACGATGGAGAAGGTGTTCGAGATCTACATCCGGACAACCCCGCAGCGGCTGTGGGAGGCGATCACCGATCCGGAAATCCGGGCCAAGTACAACTTCGGCGCCGGCGTGCACTCCACCTGGGAGGTCGGCGCGGGCATCGACATGAGCGCCCCGAACGTGCCGCTCGGCGAGGGCGAGATCCTGGAGATCGACCCGCCGCGCCGGCTGGTGCACACCCTGAAGGCGCTGTGGAGCGACGAGGTGCGGGCCGAGGGCTTCAGCCGGGTCAGCTGGGACATCGAGCAGATCGCCGACTCCTGCCGGCTCACCGTGGTGCACGACCAGCTACGCGACGGAGCCAACGACCAGCTCTACGGCGGCTGGCCGATGATCCTGTCCGGGTTGAAGACCTGGCTGGAGACCGGACAGCTGCTCACCACGCCCGGCTCCCTGATGCACGGCTGAGGACCGACGCCTGATGCGACGTTCAGGGCGCGGTCCGCCACAGCGCACAGATCGGCAAGGCACGCAGACGGTCGCCGAACGGGAGGCTGTGCGAACCGGTGTGGAGCACGAACCCGGCGTGGAATCGATCGCCGAGCTTGCGCGCGAGGTGGCGCAAGCCACGGAAGTCGTCGGAGCGTACGGTGTCCGCCGCCTTGACCTCGACGCCGACGATCTCCCCCGACGCCCGCTCCAGCACGGCGTCGACCTCCACACCGTCCCGGTCGCGGTAGTGATACAGGCGGACCGGCTCGTCCGACCAGGTCAGTTGACGGGCCAGCTCGCCGAGCACGAAGTTCTCCAACAGAGCGCCGACCGCCGGACCGGCCGGGCTGGTCAGCCCGACGAGTCGGGCCGCGAGGCCGGAGTCATTGACCAGCATCTTCGGGGTGCCGACTGCACGCGTGGTCAGGTTCGAGGACCACGCAGGGATGGTGCGCAGCACGAACACCAGCTCCAGAAGCTCCAAATAACGGCGCGCCGTCTGCCACGGCAGCTTGATGTCGCGAGCGAGCGAGTCGACCACCGCGAGTCCGCCCATCCGGGCCGCCACGACCTCGAGCAGACGTCGCATGTCGGCCGGGCGTTCGACATCGGACACCAGTCGGACGTCGCGCGCGATCAGGTCCGCTATGTAGGAGTCGAAGAATCGGGCCCGCCGCCGGCCCGCGTCCCGCCGTACGGCCTCGGGGTATCCGCCGCGCATCGCCCGGTCGAGGTAGTCGGCCTTGCGCAGCGACGACTCGGAGACCACGAGTGCGGAGCCGTGCCGAAACGCGGCGTCGACGAACATGTCCGGACTGGAGTCGATCTCTCCCTGGGACAACGGCCACAGCTCGACGGTCTCGGCTCGACCGGTCAGCGCATCCGGAATCTCGCGCAGGCCGAGCAGCCGGGCCGAGCCGGTCAGCAAATAGCGTCCCGGCGCCGGATCGCGATCAACCTCGTACTTGACCGCGAGCAGCAGATCAGGGACCCGCTGCACCTCGTCGATGATCATCAGACCGTCATGGCGGACGAACCCCGCAGGGTCGTCGCGCGCAGCTTCCCGAGTGCCCGCGTCGTCGAGGTACCGCTCGACAGCGCTGGGTCGGCGGGCGGCGGCAAGCTGCGCCAGCGTGCTCTTGCCGACCTGTCGGGCTCCGTTGATGACGACGACGCGGGTGTCGGCCAGCGCGTCCGCCACCAGTGACTCCGCGTGCCGCGCCACGATGCCGGTCTGCGTCATTCGTCCAGGATAGTCAGCTGTCGCGAATCTGCCGAAGCAGGTTTGGAGAATCTGCCGAAACACCCATGGCGAACCTGCCGAAGCGGACGTGGCGAATCTGCCGGGGCATTGCTGGCGAATCTGCCGGACCGGGCGTGGCGAACCCGCCGGCAGACCAGCCCGGTCAGATGATCTTGGGCTTGTCGAGCACCGACCACGACGCCGTCGGACGGCAGGGGCGAGGGGCGGTCACGCGGTGACGTCGAACAGGGCGAGGATCTTGGTCGGCCGGATTCGGACCACCAGCTCGCCGGGCACCGCGTTGCGCCGGCCGAACTCCTCGGCCCGCTCGGCGCCCATGTACCGCGCCCCGCACGCGGCGGCGACCTGGTACAGCTCCTCGGGCTCCTCGCTGAGCTCGGCTTCGCCTTGGACCTGCACGAACGCGAAGGGCGGCCGCTCGAGGTCGACACAGAGCACCACCCGGGGATCGCGGGCCAGCGCCCGACCCTTGGCGGTGCCGGCGCCGGTGGTGAAGGCGATCAGACCGTCGCGCACCACGAACCAGACCGGCGCCACCAGCGGACGACCGTCGGCGGCGGTGAAGCCGAGCTTGCCGGTGCGGGTGCCTTCGGAGAGGAACGCGACGACATCGTCGGAGAGCGCGGCCACCCGTCCACCCTAGGGCGCCCGGCGCGGAAATGGGGGCGCGCGAACCAGGAGGTAGCGGTACGAATGACTCCGTGACCGATCTCCGCGCCCGCCCGCTCACCGACGACGAGTGGGCCGACCACCGCGTCTTCGTCGCACACGCCTTCCTCATGGACCCAGAGCACTGGGAAGACGTGGACCTGCGCGAGCTGTTCCCCGGGGACCGGTTCCTCGGCGCCCACGACGGCGCCCGGCTGATCGGCGGTGGCGGCATCCAGACCCGGGACATGACGCTGGTCGGCGCCGGCCCCACCCCGGTGGCCGCCGTCAGCTACGTCGGGGTGGCTCCGGACGCGCGCGGCCGGGGTGCGCTGGGCACCTTGATGCGCGCCCAGCTCACGGGGTTGCACGAGGCCGCCGCCGAACCGGTGGCCGTGCTCCTGGCCTCGCAGGCGCCGATCTACGGCCGCTACGGCTACGGGGTGGCCAGCCGCTCGGCCCGGTTGGAGCTGACCGGCTCGGCGGCGTTCCGCCCGGGGGCACCGGTTGGCGGCGAGGTGCGCTGGCACGACGAGCCGACCGCCCGGCCGATGCTGCGCGAGGTGCACCGCCGGGTGGCCCGGCGGAGGGTCGGTTGGCTGTCCCGGGCGGAGCCGAACTGGCGATGGTGGCTGGCCGACTCACCGAGCGACCGCCGCGGGTCGAGCGCGTACCGGTACGCGGTGGCGCACGACAGGGACGGCGCCCCGCAGGGTTACGCGGTGTTCCGCAGCAGCGCGAAGTGGCCGGCCGGCGGCCCGGACTACCGGCTGGACGTGCAGGACCTCGCGGACGCCACTCCGGAGGCGCACGCCGCGCTGTGGCGCTCGCTGCTGGACCAGGACCTGGTCGGTTCGGTGCGTTGCGGGATCGTCGCGCTGGACGACCCGCTCACCGCGCTGCTGGTCAACCCGCGCGCGGTGCTGACCGACGTGCGGGACTCGCTGTGGGTGCGGCTGGTCGACCTGGACCGGGCACTGGCCACCCGCCGCTACACCGCCCGGTGCGAGCTGGTGCTGGAGGTCACCGACGACGTCTGCCCGTGGAACGCCGGCCGGTGGCGGCTGGTCGTGGACGACACCGGCGCGGCGGTGGTAGAGCCCGCGGCGGTGGCGACGCCCGACCTGGCCTGCGACGTAGCCGATCTGGGCGCGGCCTACCTCGGCGGCACCCGGCTGGCCGCGCTGGCCGCCGCCGGCCGGGTCCGGGAGCTGCGCGCGGGCGCGGTGCTGGAGGCGTCCCGGGCGTTCGCCGGCGACACCGAACCCTTCTGCCCCGAGGTGTTCTGACCCGTGAGTGGCGGGTGCGGCCCACAACCCCCGCCGCCCGCACCGGCGCGGGGCTACACGGGACCACACAAGGGTGGGGGCGGCCCGTTGCGGGCCGCGGACCCGGGGGGGGGCGAACAGGC
>JBQTKB010000128.1:0-15309 GCA_052386505.1 Pseudonocardia sp. | reverse complement strand
AGGCAGGCCGGGGTCGGATCAGCCGGACCGGGCCTCGTGGTCAGGAACCACTGACCACCATCCCACCAATGCATCCCAATCCGATACCATCCTGGGATGAGCAAGCAGATCGCGGTGCGGCTGCCGGCGGTGGTGGTGGAGTTCATGGCCCGGCTGGTCCAGCGCGGCGCCGCGCCCCGCCGGGCCGCCGTGGTCGCCCGGGCCCTGGAACGCGAGCGGCGGCGGCTCATCGCCGAGCGGGACGCCGCGATCCTCGCCGGCGCCGGCGAGGACTTCGAGCTGGGCGCCCTCGCGGAGTATGCGGTGGCGGTGCCGATGGATGAGTTGGACTGAGCCGAGCCGATGCGGCCCATCCACACCGCGCACCTGGACAAGAACCGGCCGGTTCTGGTGCTGACCCGCGAGCTGGTTCGCCCGCATCTCACCCGGGTGACCGTCGCCCCGATCACCAGCACGATCCGGGGACTGTCCACCGAGGTGCCGGTCGGCCCCGCCAACGGGCTCGACCAGGACAGCGTGGTGAGCTGCGACGACATCCTCACGGTGCCGACCTCGGCGCTGGGACGCGGCATCGGTTACCTGCTCCCGGCGCAGGAGGCCCAGCTCAGCGCCGCCGTCCGCGCCGCCTTCGACCTCGACCTCGACTAGGAGCGCCCAGGTGAGTACCGGGCACCCGGGACGCGCCCGCGCCGCGCTGAGCCGCGAGCGCATCGTGTCCGCGACTGTCGAGTTGATCGAACGCGACGGCGCCGACGCGGTGTCGATGCGCCGGGTGGCCGGTCTGCTGGGCGTCGCGCCTATGTCGCTGTACAACCACGTGCCGAACAAGGCCGCGTTGCTCGACGCGGTAGCCGAGCGGATCATGACCGAGGTCGTGCCGCCGGACCCCGCCGCCGCGGACCCGAACCACCCGGACCCGAACCACCCGGACCCGAACCATCCGGACCCGAACCACCCGGACCCGACCCACCCGGACTCCGCCGCCCCGGACGCAGACTGGTGCGACCAGGCGCGCACGCTGGCCCGGGGCTTCCGGGCGGTGGCCCGCCGCTACCCGCGCAGCGTGCTGGTGGCGATCAACCGCGAGCCCCGGGGCAGCGTGGGGCTGCGCCCGGTGGAGCGGGCGCTGGCCGCGGTGCGCCTGGCCGGGTTCGACGACCAGACCTCGGTGCGGCTGATGCGCACGTTCGTCGCCTTCATCCTGGGCAGCATGCTGCGCGAGGCGGGCGCCGGGGAGCTACGCGAGCGGCCGGCCGCCGAGGGCTCGGCCGAGGGCACCCGCAGTTCCGCCGGCCAGGCGGCCGACACCACCGCGGCCGACGACACGGGCGACGACACCGCGGGCGACGACACCGCGGGCGACGACACCGCGGCCGACACCGCGCTGGCCGTCGCGCTGCGCGCGGGCCACTTCCCGCACGTGTCCGCGGTGCTGCCGATGCTCGTCGAGCACGACCACGACGCCGACTTCGAGTTCGGCCTGGAATTGCTGATCGGCGCCATGCGGGCCGCGCTGCCGGCCGCGGTGTCGACACCGGTGTCGGCACCGGTTGCGGCCCCGACGGTGAGTAGTGACCCGATCATTGCCGGTGACGAACGGCCCGGATAGGGTGTCGATCACGTCAACCTGATTGATGACGCGTGTCATGTGCGGGCGCGAACGATCGAGGGGTGCGCCGATGGACTGGTCGTCGATCTTCCCACTGGTGCACACCGACAACGTGGTGGTCCACTACCTGTCGATCCCGCTGTTCACCGGGGTGATCGGTTGGATCACCAACTGGACCGGCATCCTGATGCTGTTCTACCCGGTCCAGTTCAAGGGCGTCCGCATCCCCGGCCTCAAGACACTCGCCCAGTTCCTGCCGCGCAAGGTGCTGGAGGTGCCGGTCGGGTTGGTGCTGGGCAAGTTCGGCTGGCAGGGCATCATCCCGTCGCGGGCGGCCAAGATGGGCAGCATCGCGGTCGACAAGGGCCTGACCAAGCTCGGCACGACCACCGAGTTCTACCAGCAGCTCGACCCCACCGCGATCTCCGAACACATCCTGCGCACCTCCCGCGCCGAGATCGACCGGATCATCGACCGGCTGATGCAGCGCTACTACCCGACCGTCTGGGCCAACGTGCCGCCCAGCGTGCGGTCGGCGATCCAGGCCCGGGTCGAGGCGCAGCTGCCGGACATCGTGCACGAGTTGACCAAGGAGATCGGGGTCAACATCGACCAGCTGCTGGACGTCAAGCTGATGGTCATCGGGTACATGGAAGAGGACCCCACGCTGGCCAACATGATCTTCCAGGAGATGGGCAAGCGCGAGCTGCGGCTGATCATCCACTTCGGGTTCGTGTTCGGCTTCATCCTGGGCATCCCGTTGCTCGGGATCACCCTGCTGTTCCCCGGCGTGTGGTGGATCGTGCCGTTGCTCGGCGCGGTCATCGGCTACGTGACCAACTGGCTGGCCATCGCGGTCATCTTCGAACCGGTCGAGCCGAGGTTCGGCTTCCAGGGCCTGTTCATCCGGCGGCAGAAAGAGGTCGCCGACGTCTGGGCCGGGATCATCTCCGAGCGGATCGTGTCGCTGCAGAACATCGGCTACGAGCTGTTCCACGGCCCGCGCGGCGACCGCACCCGCAAGATGATCGAGAACGTGATGCGTCCGGTGGTGGACCGCGCGGTCGGGGTGGCCCGGATGCCGGTGCGCGCGGCGATCGGTCGGCAGGCCTACGACACCATGTCCATGTACGCCGTGTCCGAGGCCACCGACGTAGCCGGTGCGGCGTTCCTGGACGAGGAGTTCAATCGCAAGCAGAGCGCGGCCATTCGCGAGCTCGTCGCCGAGAAGACCCGGCAGATGAGCCCACAGGACTTCGCGGACATGCTGCGCTCGGCGATCAAGGAGGACGAGTGGCTGCTGATCCTGCACGGCGCGGTACTGGGCGTGCTCGCCGGGTTGGCGCACCTCGCGGTGTTCGGCGCCTGACCGGCTCGCGCGGCGGCGTGGTGTCCGTGAGGGCGTCCTCGAGCGCACACCAGAGCGGCGCGAGCCGGAGAAGGACGAGTTCGAGATGAGCCAGAACGGCCAGCATCCCGACCGGACCGGCCCACGGCCGACCGGTCAGGACCATGTCCACCGCGCCGAGTCGGTCGACCGGGGCCTGCCCGCCGGGCCGACCGCGTCGGCCGAGCGGGCCGACCAGGTCCGGCAGGCGGAGTTGCGGTTACACCCCGCCGAGCACCGATTGGCCGAGGTGCAGCGCGCGGAGGCCCGACCCCGGCTGCCATCGCTGCCCACCGTGCCGAGGATCCCGGGGCTGCGCAGTCTTGGTGGGCTGGCCGACGGCCTGCTCAGCGTCACCCCGTCCAGGGTGGTGCGCGCGGTGCCCGTCGTGGCGAAGCTGGCCGGGGCGGTGCTCTCGCGGACCAACCAGTGGACGATCAACGCCTCATTGCACATCGGCGACGTGGTGCTGCGCGGCGCGGTGTCCGGGCAGTCCGCCCAGATGCTCGTCGAACAGGTCAGCACCGAGGCCAAGCAGTCGCTGCGCGAGCTGCTGGGCATCGCCGAAGCTCCCGATCCGATGCCGCGCTCGCTGCGCGAGCGGATCAGCCCGAGCGGTGTCGACGCCGCGCCGATCAGCCTGCCGGACCGGATGAACGCTCTGCTGGACGCGTCGTCGGACCTCACCTACCCGGACTCCGGACACCCGGCCTACGTCCGGCTGCTCTCCGAGCTGTCCCCGGACGAGGCGCGCATCCTGCGGGTGTTCGCCGAGCGTGGTGCGCAACCCTCGGTCGACGTGCGCACCCGCCGGCCGTTCGGGGTGGGCAGCGAGCTGGTCGCCCCCGGGATCACCATGATCGGTCGCTACGCCGGCTGCCGGAACACCGAGCGGGTCCCGGCGTACCTGAACAACCTTTTCCGGCTGGGGCTGGTCTGGTTCTCCCGGGAGGCGCTGCCCGACCAGAGCCTCTACGACGTCCTGGAGGCCCAGGAGGAGGTCGAGGAGGCGATGCGCAAGGCCGGTAAGGGGGTCACCGTCCGACGCAGCATCGAGCTGACCGCGTTCGGTCGCAACCTGTGTGCGATGACCGGGCTGCTGCCGCCGTCCGACTCGACCGCCCGCATCTCAGCCGGCGAGAGCACCAAGGCGCTGCTCTCGCCCGACGCCCGCTGAAGGACGGCCCCGACGCCTGCATCACGCTTGCCCGGGCGGGTCGTCGAACCTGCCGGAAGATTGGCCACCCCGAACCTGCTCATCCCCGGGCTCCAGTCCACCCCGACCGGACCGGCGGGCAAGCGGGTCGGGGTCATCGGCTCCGGCGACGCAGCGGTGGCCGGTCGGTCGGGCGCGGCACCGGGCCGGTCGCTGAGCGGCGCGCAGGTCAACCAGCTGACCAGGCTCGCGGCGTTGCCCGGCCAGCCCGGGCTGCTCCGCCCCTACCGCCAGAACCGGGCCTGAGCAGGACGTCCGGCGAGGTGCTGTGAGCCCTCGCCTGGCCCCACGCGCCGACCCCGGTCAGCCGGCACCCAGCAGGCCGAGGCACGGCCGCAGGCCGCTGACCTCGCAGGTCCACGGTGGGCGGTGGGTCGCCCAGTCGGTCCCGTCGAGCAGCACCCGCACCTGCTCGGCCCGCTCGCCCCGCCGCACGACGACCCGGGTGCCGTCCTGCCGATAGCCCAGCCGTCGGGACACCGCGAGTGAGGCGTGGTTGTCGACGAACGCTTCGGAACGGGCGGTGCGCGCGCCGAGGTGGTCGAAGGCCAGGGCCAGCACGGCCGCGCGCATCTCGGTACCGAGGCCGGCCCGCTGGTGGGCCAGCCCGAGCCAGGAACCGGACGACACCTCACGGGTCGTCGCGAAGTCGACCCCGACGAGGGCCTGCGAGCCGAGCACCCGTCCGTCCGCGCGGGAGCGGACCAGGAAGTGCAGCCGCCAGGACTCCGGACGCATCGCCGCGCGGCTGGCCCAGTGGTACTGCAGCGTGCCCCGGCCCAGGTAGCGCGGGTCGGCGTCGGTCCACGGCTCGCTGAACGGCATCTCCTCGGGTGGGTGCACTCCCTCCAGTGCGAGGGCGGCCAGTTCGCGCAGCCCGGTGTCGTCGTCGGGGCGCAGTTCCAGGCGGGGCGTGCGCAATGCCAGCCCGGCGACCGGCCACGGGTCGGGGGCGGGTTCGGCTTTGGGTTCGGCTTCGGGTTCGGCTTCGGGTTCGGGTCCGGGTCCGGGTTCGGGTCCGGGTTCGGGTTCGGGTTCGGGTTCGGGTTCGGTGAAGCTGTGCACGCTGCTGCTCCTCGTTCGGGTGCTCGATCCGACCACCTGTTTCGCCACTGTGGCACCATCGGCTACTTTGGAACACTCCAGTTACCAACCGTCGCTGGGCCGGCACCCACTCGGGTCGGGAAATCGCACGAGGTTCCACGCACCGTGACCGAAAGGTGGCATCGTGGCAGCACACTTCAAGCCCTTCACCCGGGCCCGTTCCGGGGCACCGTCGCAGCGGGACAGCAGCCGCCGCAGCTGGACCGACAGCTCCCGCAGCTACCGTCGTCGCTACCGCCGGGGCGGGCTGATCTCGCTCGACATCCTCTAAGGCGACCGGCGTCGTCACCGATGCCGGACCGGACGCCCGGCCCGGCCTGCGGGAGATCTTCCGCCGGTTCTGGCCGACCATGCGGCCCTACCGCTGGCGGCTGCTGTTCAGCTGCGCGCTGGTCGCCGTCGCGCCGGCCCTGGACGCCGCGCAGATCTGGATGTTCAAGCTGCTGGTCGACGACGTGCTGGTGCCGGCCGAGTTCGCCGCGTTCCTGCCGATCGCGCTGGTCTACCTCGGCCTGGCGGTGGCCCAGGGGGTGTTCTCCTTCGGCGACGAGCTGCTGGCCACCTGGATCGGCCAGCGGTTCGTGCTCGATCTGCGCACGGGGGTGTTCCGCCACCTCAACGGGCTGTCGCTGGACTTCTTCGACCGTCGCGAGCTCGGCGACACCCTGTCCCGGCTGACCGGTGACATCGACGCGATCGAGGCGCTGCTGGTCTCCGGGGTGGCCCGCGCGCTGTCCTACCTGGTGCAGATCGTCGTCTTCACCGCCGCCCTGTTCTACCTGAACTGGCGGCTGGCGCTGGCCGCGATCGTGGTCGCCCCGGTGTTCGGGCTGGCCGCCCGCTGGTTCTCCCGGCGGATCAAGCAGGCCAGCCGGGAGCAGCGCCGCCGCGCCGGCTCGATCACCGCCACCGCCGAGGAGGGGCTGGCCAACCTGGCGCTGGTGCAGGCCTACGACAGCGTCACCGCGCAGACCGCCCGGTTCCACCGGGAGAACCTCGGCCGCTTCGCCGCGCAGATGGCCGCCACCCGGCTGCGCGCGGCGTTCTCCCCGCTGATCGAACTGCTGGAGACGGTCGGGGTGCTGGCCGTGCTGGGCATGGGCATCTGGGAGCTCACCCAGGGGCGGATCACCCTCGGCGGGCTGTTGGTGTTCGTGGCCTACCTGGGTCGGATGTACAGCCCGGTGCGCGGGGCGGGGCGGTTGTCGAACACGCTGTTCGCGGCGGCCGCCAGCGCCGAACGGATCATCGAGCTGCTCGACCAGCGACCGACCGTGCGCCAGGCCGCGCGCCCCGTGCGGCTGCACCGGGCCCGGGGTTCGCTGGTGGTGCGGGACGTGTGCTTCGGCTATGCCGGTGGGCCGCCGGTGCTGCACGATCTGAGCTTCGAGGTCCGGCCCGGGCAGACCGTGGCGATCGTCGGCCCGAGCGGAGCCGGGAAGTCCACCCTGGCCAAGCTGCTGGTCCGGTTGTACGACCCGTCCAGTGGCGCCGTCGAGTTGGACGGGCACGACCTGCGCCACTACGAGCTGGCCGACCTGCGGGTGAACACCTCGGTGGTGCTGCAGGAGCTGCTGGTCTTCGACGGCACGGTGCGCGACAACATCCTGTTCGGCAAGCCCGGAGCCACCGACGACCAGCTGCTGGCCGCCGCCGTGGCCGCCGACGCCGACCGGTTCATCGCCGAGCTGCCGCAGGGCTGGGACACCCGGGTCGGGCAGCGCGGCCGGCTGCTATCCGGCGGGCAGCGGCAGCGGATCGCGCTGGCCAGGGCGATGGTCCGGGACGCCCCGCTGCTGCTGCTCGACGAGCCGACCACCGGGCTGGACGCCGAGTCCGGTGATCGGGTGCTGACCCCGATGCGCCGGCTGATGGCGCACCGCACCACGCTGGTGATCTCGCACAACCTGCTCACGGTCACCGACGCCGACCAGATCCTCTACCTGGAGGGCGGCCGGCTCACCGGAGCGGGTACGCACGACGAGCTGCTCGACACCCACGTCGGCTACACCCGGCTCTACCGGCTGCACCACCCGCACCGGTCCGAAGTGCTGGACTCGCCGACCCGAAACGCGGGACTCGTGGACGCGAACTGCGGGACTCGAGGGTGATTGTCGGGCACCCGGCCGGATATCCGATCGCCCCGGGGTACGAGGTGCTTGCGCACGTGCGGCGGGGGTCGGAGCTGGACTGCTACGAGGTGTGGAGCTCCGAGCGATACTGCCGGTGCTTCGCCAAGACGCCGCGGCCGGACCGGGTCGGACACCCGTCCACCCTGCGGCACCTGCGGCGGGAGGCGCGGCTGCTGGTGCGGCTGAGCCACCCGCACCTGGTGCGCGGTTACGAACTCGCCACCCCGGACGGCGGCCCGCCGGTGCTGATCACCGAGAACCTCACCGGCGCCACCCTGTCCTGGTTGCTGGACACCCACGGCCGGTTGGGCGCGGCGGACCTGGCGCACCTGGGCCTGCACCTGTGCTCGGCGCTGCGCTACCTGCACGGGCGCGGCACGCTGCACCTGGACGTCAAGCCGAGCAACGTGGTCGCCGCCGAGGGGGTGGCCAAGCTGATCGACCTGAGCCTGGCCCGCGCCCCCGGCCGGTGCGCACCCGGCTACGGCACCATCGGTTACCTCTCGCCGGAGCAGGTGCTGGGCGCCCGGGTCGGCCCGGCGGCGGACGTCTGGGGGCTTGGGGTGGTGCTCTACGAGGCGGCCACCGGCGTCCGGGTGTTCGAGCCGCGGCGCGGCGATCCCGGGTCCAGGGCGTCCCGAGGGTCGCGGTTGTCCGAGTCGTCGCGCCAGTCGGCCCGGTCGGCGCTGTCGCGCTACGAGGCGGTGCTGATGCGCCCGGCGCGTCGGCTCCGGGCGCGCCGCCGGTTGCCGGTGGAGGTGGCCGCCGTGATCGACGCCTGCCTGACCCTACGTCCGGCCGACCGGCCCACCCTGGCCGACCTGGCCGACGCGCTCGAGCGGCTCACGTCTTGACCCGCGCGGGAGCGCCTGTCGCCGGAGCGCGCGGCAGTTGGGGAGCACAACTCAGTGACGGTCGCGGAGCACCTGTCGCCGGTGCACGCCCGGCGGTCGCGGGAGCAGGCCACCCCCACTAGCGTCCCTGGGCATGTACGCGATCACGGTGCGCGAACCCGGTGGCCCGGAAGTCCTGACCTGGGCCGAGGTGCCCGACCCGAGCGCCGGCCCCGGCGAGGTGGTCATCGACGTCGCGGCCAGCGCGGTCAACCGGGCCGACCTGCTGCAGCGGGCCGGTTTCTACCCACCGCCGCCCGGAGCGTCGGACATCCTCGGCCTGGAGTGCTCCGGACGGATCGCTGCGGTCGGCGAGGGGGTCACCGGCTGGAAACCGGGCGACGAGGTGTGCGCGCTGCTGGCCGGCGGCGGGTACGCCGAGCGGGTCGCGGTGCCGGCCGGGCAGCTGCTGCCGGTGCCGGCCGGGTGGTCACTCCAGGACGCCGGCGGGCTGCCCGAGGTGGCCTGCACGGTCTGGTCGAACCTGGTCTCGGTGGCGCGGTTGCAGCCCGGTGAGCTGGTGCTGATCCAGGGCGGCAGCGGCGGCATCGGCACCCATGCGATCCAGGTGGCGGCCGCGCTGGGGGCTCGGGTGGCCGCCACCGCGGGCAGCCCGGGCCGGCTGGAGCGCTGCCGCGAGCTGGGCGCCGAGCTGGCGATCGACTACCACGCCGACGACGTCGCCGACCAGCTGCGCGCGGCCACCGACGGCCGGGGCGCCGACGTCATCCTGGACAACATGGGCGCCGCCGCGCTGGCCGGCAACATCGACCGGCTGGCCCCGGGCGGGCGGCTGGTGGTGATCGGCATGCAGGGCGGGGTCAAGGCCGAGCTCGACCTCGGCAAGCTGCTGCGCAAACGCGGCAGTATCGCCGCCACGAACCTGCGCGGCCGGCCCACCGAGGGCCCGGACGGCAAGGTCGCCATCGTCGCGTCGGTGCGCGAGGGACTGTGGCCGCTGATCGAGCAGGGCAAGGTGGCGCCCGTGGTGCACACCCGGCTGCCGATGAGCCAGGCCGCGCAGGCGCACCGGCTGTTCGACGCCGGCGGCGTGGTCGGCAAGGTGCTGCTACGCAGCTCGTGAGCGCTGAGTGCGGCTATGACCGCACTCGCCGCTCACAGGCCCGCCAGGGCAGAGATCAGCTGGTCGATCTCCGAGCGGGTGCTGTAGTGCGCCAGCCCGATCCGGACGACGCCGCCGACCTCGGCGCAGCCCAGGTGCTCCAGCACCCCGTGCTCGCCCATGTCGGCCACCGCGCACAGGCCGCGCTCGGCCAGATGTGCCACCACGTCCGGGGCCTTGCGGTCCTCGTGGGTGAACGCCACCGACGGCACCCCGCTGCCCGGATCGCCGACCAGCGACACCTTGGGCACAAACCGCAGCTCGTAGACCAGCGTGGTCAGCAGCTCGGCCTGGTACTCGGCGACCGCGATCATCGAGGCGGCCAGTCGCTCGGGTCGCTCGCCGCGCGCGGTGTCGTCCAGCGCGGAGAGGTAGTCCACCGAGGCGACCAGCCCGGCCAGCAGCGGGAAGCAGTGCGGGCCGACCTCGAGGCGCTCCGGCCCAGACGCGTTCGGCCGCAACGAGAGCGACGGCAGCTGGTCGAGCAGCTCGGGGTTGGCGAACGCCAGCGCGCCGCACTGCGGCCCGCCCCACGCCGCCGCCGACACCGCCAGCACGTCGGCGCCCAGCTCGTCCATCCGCAGCGGACCGCAGGCGGCCGCCGCGTAGCCGTCCAGCACCACCAGCGCGCCGGTGCGGTGCGCCCACTCGGCGATCTTCGCCACGCGGGGCCGGGTGCCCACGTGCTCGGACCCGGCGGTGACCGCCACGAGCTGCACCGACGGGTCCAACAGCTGCTCGTACTGCCAGTCGGGCAGCTCGCAGGTCTCGATCTCGATCTCGGCCCAGCGCACCTCGACGCCGCGCTCGCCGGCCACCCGCTGCCACGGGGCCACGTTCGCGACATCATCGAGCCGGGAGAGCACGATCGCCTCGCCCATCTCCCAGGTCTGGGACAGCGACTCGGCGAGCCGGCTCAGCAGCACCTCACGGCTGGGACCGAGCACGACTCCGCGCGGCTCGGCGCCGACCAGGTCGGCGATCGCCTGGCGGGCGGCGTCCTCGATCACCTCGGCGCGTTGCGAGGCGGGGAACGGGCCACCCGGCGCGGAGACCGGCGCCCGGATCGCGGTGCTCATGGTCAGCGCGACCTGCTCGGGGCACTGTGCGCCGGTGGACGCGTCAAGGTGAATCCAGCCGTCACCGATGGCGGGGGTCATGCCGCGAACCCGAGCCACGTCGAAGGCCATCACCATACGGTAACGGTTGGCTCAACTCGGTCGACATGCGAGCCCGGTACCCGATTCGACCGGGCGGGCCGGACGGGCCAGGATGGGGCCCATGAGCGATCCTTCCGGGCAGCCCAACAACGGCGAGCCCGACAACGGCGAGCAACAGGTCATGGTGGTCGGCCCGGACGGTCGGCCGGTGGGTATGGCCCGGGTACCCGGCGGTGACTCCGAGGAGTCGCGCGGGGAGGGCGGGTTCGCCGACATGGTCGAGCAGCCGGCCAAGGTCATGCGGATCGGCACCATGATCAAGCAGCTGCTGGAGGAGGTGCGGGCGGCTCCGCTGGACGAGGCGTCGCGCAATCGGCTCCGGGAGATCCACCAGAACTCGATCAAGGAACTGGAACAGGGCCTGGCGCCGGAGCTGCGCGAGGAGCTGCACCGGCTGAGCCTGCCGTTCGCCGAGGATGGTGTGCCATCCGAGGGCGAGCTGCGGATCGCCCAGGCCCAGCTGGTCGGCTGGCTGGAAGGGGTGTTCCACGGCATCCAGACCGCGCTGTTCGCCCAGCAGATGGCCGCCCGCCAGCAGTTGGAGCAGATGCGCCGCGGCCTGCCGCCCGGCGCCGGCGGGGCCGCCGGGCAGATGCCGGAGGGCATCGGCGGGCGGGGCACCGGCCAGTACCTGTAGCTCCCGGGCGCCGTCCGGCCGCCCGGCGACCCCGCGCACGCCGGGCGCGCCGGACGCGCCGGTACCGTTGTCGACCGTGGCAGTGTCATCCGGCGCCTCGCGCACCGTTACCCCGCTGGCGGACGTCGCCGGTTCGCGCAGCTGGCGGCGCGCGTTCGACGACCTGCGGCTGGGTTGGTCGCAGCGGTCGCTGTGGGGCTACCTCGGGTGGCAGGACATCAAACAGCGCTACCGCCGGTCGGTGCTCGGCCCGCTGTGGATCAGCATCAGCATGGGCGTCATCGCGCTGGCCATGGGCATCCTGTACGCGGCGCTGTTCGAGCAGGAGATCAACGTCTTCCTGCCGTACCTGGCCACCGGCCTGCTGATCTGGAACTTCATCTCCGGGTGCATCCTCGAGGGCTCAGAGGTGTTCATCAGGAACGAGGGCCTGATCAAGCACCTGCCCTCGCCGCTGAGCGTGCACGTGTTCCGGCTGGTGTGGCGGCAGACCCTGTTCTTCCTGCACAACCTGGTGATCTGGGTGATCCTGATCGCGGTGTTCCCCCGGCCGCTGGGCTGGGGTGTGCTGCTGGCGTTCCCGGCGTTCGCGCTGCTGGTGGTCAACGGCGGCTGGATCACCATCTTCGCCGGGATCGTGGCCACCCGGTTCCGCGACATCCCGCCGATCATCGCCAGTGTCACCCAGCTGCTGTTCTTCATGACCCCGATCGTCTGGAGCTACGACGACTTCCGTTCTCGCGGCGGGGAGATCGGCGAGCGAGCCCAGCTGGCCGAGCTCAACCCGGTGATGCACTTCGTGGAGATCCTGCGCAAGCCGCTGCTGGGCGACCCCACGCTGTGGCGGCACTGGGTGGTGGCCGGCGCGATCACCGTGCTCGGCTGGGCCGCCGCGCTGGTGATGCTGCGCAACTACCGTTCCCGCGTCTCCTACTGGGTGTGATCCCCGTGCTGGAAGTGATCTGAGTGGTCTCGATTGACATCGCCGACGCCTACGTCGACTTCCCGATCTTCGACGCAAAGACGCGGTCGCTGAAGAAGGCGGTGCTCGGCAAGGCCGGGGGCAAGATCGGCCGCGGGCGGGCGGGTGGGCAGATCGATACAGCTAGCCGGGTGCCGATCATCGAGGCGCTGCGCGGCATCACCATCTCGCTGCGCCAGGGGGACCGGGTGGGGCTGGTCGGGCACAACGGCGCCGGCAAGTCCACCCTGCTGCGGCTGATGTCGGGCATCTACGAACCGACCCGGGGCCGCTCGGCGATCACCGGCAAGATCGCCCCGGTGTTCGACCTCGGGGTCGGGATGGACCCGGAGATCTCCGGCTTCGAGAACATCATGGTGCGCGGACTGTTCCTGGGCATGTCGCGCAAGCAGATGCAGGCCCGCATAGATGACATCGCCGACTTCACCGAGCTCGGCGACTACCTGTCCATGCCGCTGCGCACCTACTCCACCGGCATGCGGGTGCGGCTCGCGCTCGGCGTGGTGACCAGCATCGACCCGGAGATCCTGCTGCTGGACGAGGGCATCGGCGCGGTCGACGCGGAGTTCCTGGCCAAGGCTCGGGACCGGCTGCACGCGCTGGTCGCCCGGTCCGGGATGTTGGTGTTCGCCTCGCACTCGGACGAGTTCCTGGTCGACCTGTGTGACACCGCGATCTGGATGGACCACGGCCAGATCCGCGAACACGGTCCGATCCGCGACGTGCTGCGCTCCTACAAGGGCCGCGACGTCGTCGCGGAGCTTGCGGAGCGGCCATGAGTGCCGGTCGCGGAGCTTGCGGAGCGGCCATGAGCGCCGGTCGCGGAGCTTGCGGAGCGCCAGTAAGCACCATCGCGGACCTGGCGGAGCGGTGAGCGGGGCCCCGGCGAGCGCGCCGCTCGGACCCGACTCGGTGGTGGCCGTGGTGGTCACCCGGCACCGCACCGAGCTGCTGGTCGACTCGCTGGCCGCGATGGCGAAACAGACCCACCCGGTCACCCACCTCGTGGTGGTCGACAACGGACCGGACCGACCGGCCCGCGCGGTCGTCGAGTCCTGCGGCCTGCCGGTGACCTACCTGCCCTCGCACCACAACCTCGGCGGGGCCGGCGGGTTCGCGCTGGGCATGCTGCACGCGCTGGCGCTGGGCGCGGGCTGGGTGTGGCTGGGCGACGACGACGGCCGCGCGGCGGACGAGCACGTGCTGGCCACCCTGCTGTCCTGCGCGGACGTGCACGGCCTGGCGGTGGTCTCCCCGGTAGTCGCCGACCAGGCCGACCCGGAGACGCTGGCGTTCCCGCTGCGCCGGGGTCTGCGCTGGCACCGCGGCCGGGAGGCGCTGGGCGGTGGTGACCCGACTGCCGACCTGCTGCCGGGCATCGCCAGCTTCTTCAACGGTGCGCTGTTCCGGGCGGACACCCTGGACGTGGTCGGCGTGCCCGACCTGCGGTTGTTCGTGCGCGGCGACGAGGTGGAGATGCACCGGCGGGTGGTCCGCTCCGGGCTGGCGTTCGGCACCTGCCTGCGTGCCACCTACGTGCACCCCAACGGCAGCGACGAGTTCAAGCCGATGCTCGGTGGGCGGCTGCATGCCCAGGATCCGGAGGATCCGGTCAAGCGGTACTACACCTACCGCAACCGCGGCTACCTGTTCGGCCAGCGCGGGATGCGGCTGGTCGGGGCGCTGGAGGTGTTCCGGTTCGGCTGGTACTTCCTGATCTCCAAGCGTGATCCGGCGGGGTTCGCGGAGTGGCTGCGGCTGGTGCGGCTGGGCCGGCGCGAGCGGTTCCACCGCGCGCCGCACTGATTGATCCTTGTAGGTTAGCCTCGCCTTCCTTAAGGTGATCTCGGGCTCGACAGCCCAAGTTCGCCGACGGTTCTCGTGCCGTTGGGCGGCTGGGCGACCGGGGCGACTACACCGCGCATGGGTAGTTCGACCGGCCCAGCGTCCACCCCGAGGGAGCGCCATGTTCGTTCGCCGCATCGCCGTCATTGGCACCGGATACGTCGGCCTGACCACCGGGGCCTGCCTGGCCTCGCTCGGCCACCAGGTGGTGTGCGCCGACATCGACGCCGACAAGATCGCCCGGCTACGCGACGGCGAGGTGACGATCCTGGAACCCGGGTTGCCCGAACTGGTCACCGAGGGACTGGCCGCCGGCCGGCTGGAGTTCGTGGTCGGCGCCCGCAACGCGATCACCCCGTCCGAGCTGGCCGGCAAGCGCGACGCGGCCCCGGTCGAGGTGGTCTACCTGTGCGTGCCGACGCCGATGGGCGCCGGCGGCGCGGCCGACCTGAAGGCGGTGGAGGCGGTCGCGCAGGAGATCCGCGATCTGCTGCCCCGGGGTTGCGTGGTGGTCAACAAGTCCACGGTGCCGGTCGGTACGGCGGCCCGCACGAAGCAGTTGCTGGGCCGGCGCGACGTCGCGGTGGTGAGCAACCCGGAGTTCCTGCGCGAGGGCTCCGCCGTGCACGACTTCCTGAACCCGGACCGAATCGTGGTGGGCTGCGACCAGCAGGACGCCGCGGAGCGGGTGGCCGCCCTGTACTCCCGGCTCGGCGCGCCGACCCTGCTCACCGACGCGGCCAGCGCCGAGATGGTCAAGTACGCCGCCAACTGCTTCCTGGCGATGAAGCTGTCCTACGTCAACGCGCTGGCCGAGCTGTGCGAGCGCCTCGGCGCCGACGTGCACGAGGTCACCGAGGGCATGGGCTACGACAAGCGGATCGGGCAGGCGTTCCTGCGACCTGGGCCGGGCTGGGGCGGCTCGTGCCTACCCAAGGACACCCACGCGCTGATGCAGATCTGCGACGGGGCGGACTTCGACTTTCCGCTGCTCGCGGCGTCGCTGGAGACCAACGAGCGGCAGGCGACGCGGATGGTGGACAAGGTCCGCGCGGCGTGCGGCGGGACCCTGGCCGGCAAGCGGGTCGGGCTGCTCGGGCTGACGTTCAAGGCGGGCACCGACGACCTGCGCAACTCCCCGGCGCTGACCGTGGCCGCCGC
>JBQTKB010000127.1:0-18223 GCA_052386505.1 Pseudonocardia sp. | reverse complement strand
GCGGAACTCATTCTGGACTTCGGGGGTCGAGCGAGCGGGGCGATGGCCCGGTGGGGACCTCAGGTGCGCCCGAATCCTGGATCAACAACCAGGCTCGGACACGAGGAGGGTGCACCAGTGAGCGGGCGCATTGCCCCTCCAGCGCCCGCTTTCCGGGTGAAGGAGCGGGCGCATTGGCCCTCCAGCGGCCGCTTTCCGGGCGAAGGAGCGGGCGCATTGGCCGGAGGTGACCCTGGCGAGGGTCCGGGTAGGGGGTTACGGTCGGGGTTCAACTGCACAACCGCGGGAGCTCGTACGCATCGGGCTGAGAGGGCGGCTTGCCAACCGGGCACGGGCCGCCGACCGCACGAACCTGACCGGGTAATGCCGGCGTAGGGAGGATTCGCCATGACGGCTCTCGATGACCGCACCGTGACCCCGAACGTGACCACCGGCCCCATCCAGGGCTCCCAGAAGGTCTACCTCGACGGGCCGGACGGCATCCGGGTCCCGGTCCGCCGGGTCGGGCTGACCAACGGCGAGCACTTCGACGTCTACGACACCTCCGGCCCGTACACCGATGCCGAAGCGGTGATCGACGTCCGAGCCGGGCTGCCGAAGGTGCGCGCGCCGTGGATCGCCCAGCGCGAGCCGATCAACGGGGCGGCCACCCAGCTGGCTTGGGCCAAGGCCGGCATCGCCACACCCGAGATGAAGTTCATCGCGATCCGCGAGGGCGTGGACGTGGAGCTGGTCCGACACGAGGTGGCGATCGGCCGCGCGGTGATCCCGGCCAACCGCTGCCACCCGGAGTCCGAGCCGATGATCATCGGCAAGAAGTTTCTGGTGAAGATCAACGCCAACATCGGCAACTCCGCGGTCACCTCCTCCATCGAGGAGGAGGTGGACAAGATGGTCTGGGCCACCCGGTGGGGCGCAGACAACGTGATGGATCTGTCCACCGGCAAGAACATCCACGAGACCCGCGAGTGGATCATGCGGAACTCGCCGGTGCCGATCGGCACGGTGCCGATCTACCAGGCGCTGGAGAAGGTCGACAGCGACCCGGCGAAGCTGTCTTGGGAGATCTACCGGGACACCGTGATCGAGCAGGCCGAGCAGGGCGTCGACTACATGACCGTGCACGCCGGCGTGCTGCTGCGCTACGTGCCGCTGACCGCCAAGCGGGTCACCGGGATCGTCTCCCGGGGCGGTTCGATCATGGCGGCGTGGTGCCTGGCGCACCACCAGGAGTCGTTCCTCTACACCCACTTCGACGAGCTGTGCGACATCCTACGCAGCTACGACATCACGTTCTCCCTTGGTGACGGCCTGCGACCGGGCTCCATCGCCGACGCCAACGACGCCGCCCAGCTGGCCGAGCTGCGCACCCTGGGCGAACTCACCCACATCGCCAGGGCGCGCGACGTGCAGGTGATGATCGAGGGCCCGGGGCACGTGCCGATGCACAAGATCGCGGAGAATGTGCGACTGGAGGAAGAGTGGTGCGGCGAGGCGCCGTTCTACACCCTCGGCCCGCTGGCCACCGACATCGCACCGGCCTACGACCACATCACCTCGGCGATCGGCGCGGCGATGATCGCCCAGGCCGGAACCGCGATGCTCTGCTACGTCACGCCCAAGGAGCACCTGGGGCTGCCGAACCGGGATGACGTGAAGGTCGGCGTGATCGCCTACAAGATCGCCGCGCACTCCGCCGACCTGGCCAAGGAACACCCGCACGCGCAGCAACGCGACGACGCGCTGAGCCAGGCCCGATTCGAGTTCCGCTGGGAGGACCAGTTCAACCTCTCGCTGGACCCGGACACCGCCCGGGCCTACCACGACGAGACGCTGCCCGCCACACCGGCGAAGACCGCGCACTTCTGCTCGATGTGCGGGCCGAAGTTCTGTTCGATGAAGATCACCCAGGACGTCCGGGACTACGCCGAGAAGCACGGGCTGACCAGCGTCGAGGCGATCGAGGCCGGTATGGAGGAGAAGTCGTCGGAGTTCGAGCAGCGGGGCAACCGGGTGTACCTGCCGATCACCGGTGACTGACGCCGGCCACCGGTCGCGGAGCGCCACCCGGATCCACCCGCTCAACTCACCCGCTCGCGCCCGGCCGTGCCCGCGAGTCCCACTCGCTCGCGCCCGGCCGTGCCCGCGAGTCCGACTCGCCCGCCCGTGGCCCGCGCAGCCACCACCCCTCCCACCCGCCGCTCGCGATCAACAGACGGTCACGGTCGTCACCGGTCGGTAGAACAGCCGTGAGTGCTTGTTGACCAGTATGGAGAGAGGAGGGGCGTGACCGAGAAGACCGTCGGCGTCACCCCGCCGACCGCGATGACGATCGCCGGCACCGATTCCGGCGGAGGCGCCGGGATCGCGGCCGACCTGCGCACCTTCGCCGCCTGTGGGGTGCACGGCTGTCTGGCGGTGTGCGCGGTGACCGTGCAGAACTCCGTCGGGGTCAGCGGGGTGCATCCGATCCCGGCCCGGTTCGTGGCCGACCAGATCGCCGTGGTCGCCGCCGACATCGGCCTGCAGGCGGCGAAAACCGGCATGCTGGCCAGTACAGAGATCATCGAGTCGGTGGCGGCGGCCTGCGACGAGGCCGGGATCGGCGCATCGCGGCGAACCCCGCTGGTGGTCGACCCGGTCGCGGCGTCGATGCACGGTGACCCGCTGCTGGCCGACTCGGCGCTGGACGCCTTCCGCGACGAGCTGTTCCCGCGCGCCACCATCGTCACACCGAACCTGGACGAGGTACGGCTGCTCGTCGGGGTGGACGTGCACGACCGAGCCGGCCAGTACGCGGCGGCGAAGGAGCTGCACGGGCTGGGGCCACGGTATGTGCTGGTCAAGGGTGGGCACCTGCACGAGGACACCGACGTCTGTGTGGACCTGCTCTACGACGGTCGAGAGTTCACCGAGCTGCCCGGGCCACGATTCGACACCGGCAACACCCATGGCGGCGGTGACACGATGGCCTCGGCGATCGCATCGGCGCTGGCTCACGGTTTCGCCGTTCCTGACGCAGTGACATTCGGCAAGCGCTACATCGTCCAGGCCGTCCGGCACGCCTACCCGCTGGGCGCCGGCCACGGTCCCGTCTCCGGCCTGTGGCGGACCAGCACCGACCCGGTGTAGGCCCGTCACGCCCCCAGCCCGTCACGTCCCCAGGCCGCCACGCCCCAGGGACCGTGACGTCCCAGCCCGTCACGTCCCCAGCCCGCCACGCCTCAGGGACCGTGACGTCAAGGGTCGTCGCGTCCGGGTGCGCAAAGCAACGCCGAGGCGAGGGCGCCCGGCGGCAGCGGTGGGCGGGACGCAGAATGGGTCCATGCCGAGCTTCGAGCGAGACGACGTGGAGATCCACTACGAGGTGCACGGCGCCGGGTTCCCGGTGCTGAGCCTGGCCCCGGGCGGGATGCGCTCGGCCGGCGACTGGTGGGCCAAGGTGCCGTGGAACCCGGTCGCCGAGCTGGCCGACCGCTACCAGGTGATCACCATGGACCAGCGCAACGCGGGCTCGTCGCGCGCGCCGGTGACCGGCACCGAGTCCTGGGCCAGCTACACCGCCGACCAGCTCGCGCTGCTCGACCACCTGGAGGTCGAGCGCTGCCACGTCGTGGGCATGTGCATCGGCGGCGCATTCATCCTCGGCCTGCTGCGCACCGCGCCGGACCGCTTCGCGTCGGCGGTGGCTCTGCAGCCGATAGGCCTGGACGGCAACCGCGAGCGATTCCACGAAATGTTCGATGGCTGGGCCGCCGAGCAGCGGGACGGGCATCCCGAGGCCGACGACCGGGCCTGGACCGCCTACCGGGCAGGGATGTACGGCGGGGACGACCCGCTGTTCAGCGTGCCCACCCACGAGCTCGCGACGATCCGTACGCCGCTGCTGGTGCTGCGCGGCAACGACGAGTTCCACCCGGGCGCGGTCTCGGAGTTGCTCGCCGATTCTGTGCCCGGCGCCCGGCTCGTGCACCGGTGGAAGGAGCCCGAGCACCTGCCGGCGGCGACCGCCACCATCGCGGATTTCCTCGCGGCGGCCCGGTGAGGCCGTACGCCGAGCGGCCGGGGCGGCTATCGCTGCAGGTGCTGGCCGACCTGCTCGCGCTGGGCTGGCTCGCCACGTTGCTGTGCCTGGGCGATGCCGCGCGCGGGTTGCTGCTGCGGCTGCAGGTGCCGGCATCCGGGCTGACCGACGCCGGCAACTCGATCGGCGAGGCCTTCGCGTCGGCGGCGGGCACCGCGACCCGGGTGCCGTTCGTCGGCGACGAGCTGGCCGCCGCGCTGGACGGTGGGCGCGCGGCGGGGGCGTCGCTGGCGGCGGTCGGCCAGCGGCAGTTCGAGACCATCGCCACCCTGGCGACCGGCACGGCCGCGCTGATCGTCCTGCTCGGCGTGCTGCCACTGCTGCTGGGCTGGCTGCCGCTGCGGCTGCGCTACGCCCGAGCGGCCGGCGCGGCGGTATCCTGCCGGGACGGCGGGACCGACCTGCTGGCGCTGCGTGCGCTCACCGGATTGCCGATGCGCCGGCTGCGGGCGGTGTCGGACAACCCCGCGTCCGGCTGGCGCGAGTCCGACCCGGCGGTGCTCAGCGGGCTGGCCGCCCTGGAGCTGCGCCGGCTCGGCCTGCGCGCCCCCCGCTGACCCACCGGGGCCGGGCCACGTCGATCGGCACGCTCACCTAGAACACCGAGCGCCGGTGCCATTCCGCCAGCAAGCCGCCGATCACCAGGCCGAGGAACCCGCCGGCCGATCAGCCACAACGCCCCCGCATCGGCCTCGAAAGGCACCAGCGCCAGCGCCACCGAGGACACCTCGGACGAGCGGCCGGCTCCGCCGACCCGGCGCACCGTTCGAACGGCTATTCTCACCCACCGTGATCAACGGTTCCCGAGCGCGGGTCCGGGACCTCGTCGAGCAGACCCGGTTCCAGCAGACCGTCATGGCCGTCATCGTGTTCAACGCGATCACCCTCGGCCTGGAGACCTCGCCGAGCCTGATGGCCGACCATGGCGGCACCCTGCACCTGATCGACCGGTTCGTGGTCGCCCTCTTCGTGGTCGAGCTGGGGCTGCGGCTCTACGCCTACGGGTGGCGGTTCTTTCGCGACCCGTGGAGCGTGTTCGACTTCGTGATCGTCGCTATCGCGCTGCTGCCGGTGACCGGGGAGTTCAGCGTGCTGCGCGCGCTGCGGATCCTGCGCGCGCTGCGGCTGATCTCGGTGGTGCCCAGCATGCGCAGGGTGGTCGGCGGGCTGCTGGCGGCACTGCCCGGCATGGGCTCGATCGCCGCGCTGCTGGTGCTGGTCATGTACGTCGCGGCGGTGATCGGGACCAAGCTGTACGGCGGGGTGGCACCGGAGTACTTCGGCAACCTCGGCACGACGCTGTTCACCCTGTTCCAGACGATGACCGGGGAGGCGTGGCCGGACGTCGCGCGGACGGTCATGGAGCAGTCGCCGTACGCCTGGATCTTCTTCGTCGTCTACATCCTGGTCAGCTCGTTCATGGTGCTCAACCTGTTCATCGCGGTGGTGGTCAGCGCGATGGAGGGCCAGGTCGCCGAGGAGGTGGCCGCCGAGGTGCGCGAGGCCGAGGCCGAGTCGGCCGCCGAGGAGCGGGCCGCCAACGCCGAGATCCTGGCCGAGCTGCGGGCGCTGCGCGCAGAGGTCGCGGACCTGCGCGTCCGCGACTGACGCCCCTGCCCGAGATGCGGGACGCCCGCGCAGAACGCGGGACTTGGCGGACCGGGACGCGGGACTGCCAGCGCAGAACGCGGAACTCGCGGGGGAGTCAGCGGGTCGGCGGGGGCATCGCGGTGCGTAGGTACCCGATGATCGCGATCTTGAGCTCGCGCAGCACCACGGGGCGGCGGTGGGCCGGCTCGGCCTGGATCCGCTCCAGGAGGGTGCGGGTCAGGTCGATCGCCATTTCGGCGGCCAGCAGCGCCCGCTCCGGATCGACGTCCGGGCGGCGCTCCAGCAGGATGGTCTCGATGTGCCCGACCAGCGCCACCCGCAACTGCTCACCGGCGGCCATCAACGCCGGGGCGCCGAGCGCTCCACGCAGCAGCGGCACGATCGCCGGGTGCCGCCGCCAGAACACGTCGAGCGCGGTGACGATCGAGTCGACCAGCTGCTCACCGGTCCAGGACGGGTCGTTGACCATCCTTTCGTCGATCAGCGCGCCGAGCCGTCCGACGTACCGGTCGGCCAGCGCCTGCGCCAGCGCCTGCTTGTTCGGGAAGAACTCGTAGAGCGAGCCGATCGAGGCGCCGGCGCGCGAGGCGATCTGGTTGGTGGTGGCGGCGTCGTAGCCGAGTTCGACGAACAGCTCCTCGGCGGCGTCCAGGATGCGGCTGACCCGCTGCTGAGCCCGCGCCTGCTTGGGTTCACGGCGCAGCGGCTGCGCGGCTGAGGACAACACGACTCCGAATCTGAGCTAGTGATCGGAAAATGTACTTCGTGTGGGGGACCCCGGCAAGGGGACTAATCCATGTGCCGGACTGTTGACGCGCGGCCAGCGGATGCTCATAATCAGAAACCTGAGCGCCTGCTCGGGAAGCGCGTGTTTCGAATGTGGACGAGGAGTCGTCGCCACACAGGTGAGCCCGGCAGTCCGGTCGCCGCGGCCGGGAACAGGAAAGGCGCGATGCAGATCGAGTTCGACACCGACTTCGATCCTGAATACCCGTTGTATACCCGAGCCAACGCCGGTGAGGTGTTTCCCGAGATCATCAGCCCGCTGGCCTGGAGCCTGGTCGGCGCCGGCGCCGAGGCCGGGTTCCGGCGGTCATTCCTCGACGACTTCGCCGCGATCCGGGTCCCGGACCGACCCTGGTTCATGATCGGTCGGTTCGCCGGTCGTTTCCACCTAAACATGTCGGTGATCCGTACGGTCGCCGAGCGGCTGCCCGGCACTTCCGCCGCCGCCGCCGACTGGCAGTACTTCGGGCACGCGGCCAGCCGGGGGCTGCCCCCGCACGAGCCCTCCCGGACCGACCTGTTGTGGGCCGCGCGGGCCACCCCGCACGCCCTGCGCACGATCGCCGCCCTCGGCCGCCGGGTGGCGACGGGCACCCGGGCGATGGACGCCACAGTGGCCCGCAACCGGGCGTTCCTGGCCACCGCGCCATCGGCCTCGGCCCTGGTCACCCAGCTGCGGTCGCTGGCCCGGGCCTACCCGGAACCATTCGGGCTGCACGTCACCAACCGGGCGCTGACCTCGTCGGCGCTGTCCATGGCCACCCGGGCGCTGAGCCGGCGCGGGATAGGCGACGGCGACGCGCTGATGATGCTCTCGCACGTGCCCAGCCTGGAGAGCGCCAAGCCGAGCCAGGCGTTGCGCGCGATCGCCGCGACGGTACCGGCCGGCGGGCCACTGGCCGAGGTGGTCGGCGCCCGGATCGGGCTGGACGAGCTGGCCGTCTCGACGGTGCCGGGCGCGACCGAGCTGGCCGGGCGGCTGCGCAGGTTCCTGGTCGACTTCGGCCACCGCGCGGTCAACGAGTTCGACCCCACCTACCCTGCGTGGGAGCAGCACCCCTCGGCGGTGCTGGCCATGCTGCGCACCCTGCTCGCCGACGCCCGGCCCGAGCCGGCCGGGCGGGTCAGCCCCGCGGCGGACCGGCTCCCCCCGGCCACCGCCGCCCTGGTCCGCAACGCGCGCCGGGCGGTCTACCGCGCCGAGATCACCAAGAACGACATCATTCGGTACACCCACGAGATGCGCCGGCTGATCGTCGAGCTGGGTGAGCGGCTGGCCGGGCGGCTGTCCCAGGAGGAGATGACCCTGCTCACCGTCGACGAACTGGGCGCCCTGGTCGGCGACCCGTCCGGCGGCGCGCCCCGCCAACTGCTGGCCCGCCGCCGCGCGGAGCTCGACGCGGCGGCCGGGATCGAGCCCGCGGTGTGGTCGAACGGCACCCTCGCCGTGCACCGTCCGGTGTCGTCCACCAGCTCCCGGGAGATCGTGGGCGTGCCGGGCTCGGTCGGCGTCGCCCGGGGCCGGGTGCGGCTGTGCATCGACCCGCTGGGCGACTTCGGCCCGGGCCAGGTGCTGGTCGCCAAGTTCACCGACACCGCATGGACGCCGCTGTTCGTCGCGGCCGCCGCGGTGGTGACCGACGTCGGTGGGGTGCTCAGCCACGCCACCATCGTCGCTCGCGAACTGGGCATCCCGGCGGTGGTCGACACCAAGGTCGGCACCACCGAGCTGAACGACGGCGACCTGGTCGAGGTCGACGGCGCGGCCGGCGTGGTGCGCGTGCTCGAACGGGGGGCAGCTGACGTGGTCGGTTCCTCGTGATCCCGCGACCGAACGGCAGAGCCGGCCGCCAGATCCCGCAGACGAGTCTGAACGGCACCCGGCCGGTCGAGGCCCACCCGAGCCTGCCGATCACGCCGTGGGCGCTGGCCCAGGATGCGCTGCGGGTGGCCGAGCTCGGGGTACGGTCGGTGCACGTGCACCCGCGCTGTGGTGAGGGGCGCGAGACCATCGACCTCCATCACGTCGGCGACGTGGTGGCCGCGATCCGCTCGGCGGTGCCGGCGATGGAGGTCGGGGTGCCGACCTGTCGGTGGGTACAGCCCTGCCCCGATCAGCGCCTGGAGACGGTCACCTCGTGGGGCCGCCTCGGCCAGGCCAAACCGGACGTGGTCGCGGTGAACGTGCACGAGGACGGGTGGCAGGCGATCTGCGCCCGGGCCTGCGAGCTGGGCATCGGCTTGGAGCTGGGGGTGTGGACCCCGGGCGACGCGGTCCAGCTGCGCCAGGTCGGGCTGCCGCCGGGGGTGGTGCGGGTGGTCGCCGAGGTGACCGTCGCCGACCCGCTGGTCGCGGTCGGCGAGGCCGCCCGGATCCTGCGCGCGCTCGGTCCGATGGACGTGCCGGTGCTGCTGCACGGTGAGGAGTCCAGCGCCTGGGCCGTGCTGGAGTATGCGGCGGCGATGGGGCTGGACACCCGCATCGGGCTGGAGGACGTGCTCACCAACCCCGACGGCCGCCCCACCGCCGGCAACGCCGACCTGGTCGCGCATGCCCTGCAGGTGCACGCCCGGGGTGGCCGCAGCCGGGGCGCCGACCGCGAACCCCGTCGACTGGCCCGCTTGCGCTGAGCGCTCTGCCCCGCGGAAAGCCACACGCCCGTCCCGCGCAACCGTGCCACCCGGCCGCCGAGGGCCGGCCGCCGCCGGCCCTCGCCGCTACGACTCCTCGAGCGCGGGCGACGAGGCCTGCGCCCAGTAGCGGCGTGGGATGCGCCCGGCCAGCCGCGCCGCCCGGCCGGCCGCCACGCCGAGGCGCATCGCATGCGCCATCCGCTCCGGGTCGGCGGCCCGGGTGACCGCCGTGGCCAGCAGCACCGCGTCGCAGCCGAGTTCCATCGCCTGGGCGGCCTCGGACGCGGTGCCGATCCCGGCGTCCAGCACCACCGGGACCCCTGCGGCCTCGACGATCATCGCGATGTTGTGCGGGTTGCGGATGCCCAGTCCGGTGCCGATCGGCGAACCGAGCGGCATGACCGCGGCGCAGCCGGCCTGCTCCAGCTTGCGGGCCAGCACCGGGTCGTCGTTGGTGTACGGCAGCACGGTGAAGCCGTCCGCGACCAGTTGCTCGGCGGCGTCCAGCAGTTCGATCGGGTCCGGCAGCAGGGTGCGCTCGTCGGCGATCACCTCGAGCTTCACCAGGTCGGTGTCCAGCGCCTCGCGGGCCAGCCGGGCGGTGAGCACTGCCTCGGCGGCGGTCCGGCAGCCGGCGGTGTTGGGCAGGACCTCGATCTTCAGCCGACGCAGCAGATCCAGCACCCCGGGCCCACCGCCGGCGTCCACCCTGCGCATCGCCACCGTGGTCAGCGCGGTCTCCGAGGCGACCAGGGCCCGCTCCAGCACCGCCAGGTTGGCCGCCCCGCCGGTGCCCATCACCAGCCGCGAGGCGATCTTGCGACCGCCGATGACCAGGACGTCGTGCACAGCGCCGATGGTCGATTCCGGGCTCGCTGTGCTCGTCCCACCCCACCGGCTTAGCCGGCTGCCGTCTTCCGGGCTCCTCGCTCGCTGGCGCTCGCTGGGTTCTACCCACCCCGCCGGCTCCGCCGGGGGCTTCCGTCCCCCGTGATGCTCACTCACCCTGCATCTCCGTCACCCTCCCTGCACCGCGGTCAGTACCTCGACGGTCGCGCCCTCGGCCAGCCGCAGCAGCGTCCAGTCCGCACGGTGCACGACCTCCCCGTCCACCGCCACCGCCACCCCGACCCTCGGGGCGCCCACCGCGGTGACCACGTCGGCAACCGTCGTACCGTCGTCGAACGATCGGGGCTCGCCGTTCACCCTGATCCGCATCGGACCTCCCGTTCGACCAGCCGCCCGGGGTCGGCGGCGGCGACCTCAGCCGGCACCGAGGTACCCGCCAGCAGCGCGAGTACCGCGTCGGCGGTGACCGGGGCGAGCAGGATGCCGTTGCGGCCGTGGCCGGTGGCGCACAGCACACCCGGCGCCAGCCGGCCCACCAGCGGCAGGTTGTCCGGGCTGCCCGGTCGCAGCCCGGCGACGCTCTCCACCAGCGCGTACTCCGCCACCCCGGGCAGCACCCGCTCGGCATCACGCAGCAGGTCGCGCACACCGCCGACGGTGACCTCGGTGTCGAACCCGGTCTCGTGCTGGGTCGCGCCGAGCACCAGCCCGCCGTCGTGCCGGGGTACCAGGTAGACCTGCCGGCCCTCCACCAGCGCCCGCACGGTGCGGCTCGGCGGTGGCAGCGCGCCGGCCCGGTGCCGCAGCCGCAGGATCTCGCCCTTCACCGGCCGCACCAGCCCGGCCAGCGCCGGGTGCAGCGCTGCTGACCAGGCGCCGGCCGCGATCAGCACCTCGTCGCCCGCGCTCCGCGAGCCGTCGGCCAGCGTCACCGAGCCGCCACCCACCGAGCCGCCACCCACCGAGCCATCACCCGCCGAGCCGCCGCCCACCGAGCCGCTGGTCACCGCGGTCGCGGTCGCCGGCACGAACCGGACACCCGCCCGGCGCGCCGCCGCTCGCAACGCCGACAGCAGCACGCGGTTGTCCACCGCGAGGTCGCCCGGCACGGACAAGCCGCCGCGCACGTCGGGGCCGATCGAGGGTTCGCGGCGGCGCAGCTCGCGGGCGGTGACCCGCTCGACGTCGCGCCCGAGCCGGGCCAGGAAGCCGGCCAGCTCGTCGAGCTCCGCCCGGTCGCCCGCGCCGGCGGCCACCACCACCGTGCCATCGGTGCGCAGCCCCGCCGGTCCCTCGGCCGCGTCTTCCAGTTCGGTCACGAAACGGGGCCAGCGAGCCAACGACGACGCGCCCATCTCGAGGAGGTGCTCCTCGCCCGGCCATGCCTCGGTGACCGGCGCGAGCATCCCGCCGGCCACCCAGGACGCGCCGGACGCGGGCTCCGGATCGATCACCTCGACCCGCCAACCGGCCCGCGCGGCCCGCCAGGCGCAGCTCAGCCCGATCACCCCGGCGCCCACCACGGCCAACCGGCCCACCTGCGTGTTCTCTGTCATTCTCCGCACTCCCTGCGCCGGCATGACCCGGATCAGGTTCGACGGTCGGGGCGGCGTCAGCCCCCTCTCAGCCCGCTGCGTCGGACCCGCCGTCGACTCCGCGACCGGCCGGGCCCGTCCGGGCTCCCGTGCGCAACCGTGTCCCACCATACGCGCCGGGCCCGTCCCGGGGCACGTCACCGACCGGCCATCCGGGGCCCGCGGGCCCGGGCGAGTTCCGATGCGCCGGCAGGCCCCGGTCGTGTACAGAATCATCACCCGAACGAGGGACAAGGGATCGTAACTACGTCGTAACGCGAGGCCGGATCCACTCGATATTAGAGTGAGTCACGTCACTTAGTAACTCTTTGTTCATGATTAGTTAACTCAGCCGAGCGCCGGCTCGGATCGGTCGGTGCGGCGCGTCGTGAAGAGGGGGCAGCCGTGCCGTTGATCTCCGCTCCGCAGGACTTCAACGAAGACGATCTTTATGTCGATCTGCGGGAGGTCTTCGGCCGCCCGCTGTACCTGAAGTGCGAGGGCTTCAACTTCGCCGGCTCGATCAAGCTGAAGGCGGCGAACGAGATGGTGACCGAGGCTGAGCGCAGCGGGGTGTTGCGCCCGGGATCGGTAATCGTCGAGTCGTCGTCCGGGAACCTCGGGGTGGCTCTGAGCATGATCGCGGCCAGCCGCGGCTACCGGTTCGTCTGCGTGACCGACCCGCGGTGCAACCTCTCCACCCGCAAGACGATGGAGGCGCTGGGCAGCCAGGTACACATCATCACCGAGCCGCACCCGGAGGGCGGCTTCCTCGGCGCCCGGCTGGACTACGTGCGTGAGCTCTGCGCCTCGGACGACCGGTACGTCTGGCTCAACCAGTACACCAACCCGAACAGCTGGAAGGCGCACTACCGCACGACCGGGCCAGCCATCACCCGGGCCTTCCCGCAGCTCGACGTGCTGTTCGTCGGGGCCGGCACCACCGGGACCCTGATGGGCTGCGCGCGGTACTTCCGGCAGTGGCACCGGCGGGTCTGGGTGGTCGCGGTGGACAGCGTCGGTTCGGTGGCCTTCGGCGCCCCACCGGCCCGTCGGATGATCCCCGGACTGGGCACCAGTGTGCGGCCGCCGATGCTGGACGAGTCCTACATCGACGAAGTCGTGCACGTCGAGGAGTCCGACACGGTGCGCGCCTGCCACCGGCTGGCCCGGCGGGGATTCTTGTTCGGCGGGTCTACCGGCACCGTGGTCAGCGGCGCGACCAGGTGGCTCGAAGAACACGACACCAGCCGGCTCACGGCGGTCGCGCTGGCCCCCGACCTCGGTGAGCGCTACCTCGACACAGTCTACCAGACGAACTGGGTCGAGGACCTCTACGGCACGGATGTGCTCGACGCCGACCAGCACGCCACCCGCTCATGGGCCAGCTCACCCGGGCAGCAGGCTCGCGAGCCGGCCTGACGGCACGACGCCGCGACACCGAGCAGCGGAGCTCGCCCGGCACCCGAAGGAGGAACGCGTGTCCAGCGATGTCGAGGTCCTGCCGGCCGCGCCGGCCGCGGCGTCACGCACCGTGCGGCCACAGCCCGACCCGGCGGCCGACATCGAGGCGATCTTCGCCGAGATGCTGGCCGGGGTGTTGGACGCCGAGTCGGTGCCGGTGGACGATCACTTCTTCGATGACCTCGGCGCCGACTCCCTGGTGATGGCCCGATTCTGTGCCCGGGTCCGCAAACGGCCGGAGCTGCCGCCGGTCTCGATGAAGGACATCTACCAGCACTCGACGGTCACCGCCCTCGCCGCTGCCCTGGCGCCCGCGCGGGCCGAGTCGCAATCGCAGCCGGGCTCGGGTTCGGGGTCGGAACCGCAGTCGGAACCACAACCGCGGCCCGAGCCGGAGTTCGACGAGGCCCCGCGCGGCAGCACCGTGCGCTACCTACTGTGCGGGCTCGCGCAGTTCCTGATCATGGTCGGGTACACCTACCCGTTCGCGCTGGTCACCGTGTCCGGGTACGAGTGGATCTCGACCAGCGCCGGTCCGTTGCAGACCTACCTGCGCTCGGTGGTGTTCGGCGCCGTGAGCTTCGTCGGCCTGTGCCTACTGCCGGTGCTCGCCAAGTGGCTGCTGATCGGCCGGTGGAAGCCGCAACGGTTCCCGGTGTGGAGCCTGCGCTACCTGCGCTTCTGGTTCGTGAAGCTGCTCGTCCGGTCCAGCCCGATGGCCTTCTTCGTGGGCACCCCGCTGTATCTGGTCTACCTGCGTGCGCTCGGCGCGAAGATCGGCCGGGGCGCGGTCCTGCTCAGCCCCGGCGCGGTGTGCACGGATCTGTTCAGCGTCGGGGAGAACACCGTCGTCCGGAAGGACTCGCTGATCTCCGGCTACCGGGCGCACGCCGGGGTGATCGAGATCGGCGCGGTTCGGCTCGGCCGCGACGTGCTGGTCGGCGAGGCGACGGTGCTCGACATCGGCACCTCGATGGGCGACGGCGCCCAACTGGGCCACGCCTCCTCGCTGCACACCGGACAGTCGGTACCCGCCGGCGAGCACTGGCACGGCTCCCCCGCCGCCCGCACCGGCCTCGACTACCGGCGGGTCGGCCCGGTCCACCGCAGCGGCCCGCGCAGGTTCACCTACTCCGTCGCGCAGCTGGCCTGGCTGTTCGCGTTCTGGGTGCCGCTCGGGCTGGGCGGGCTCACCCTGCTGCTGACCGCGGTCCCCCAGCTCGCCGTGTTGGTGACTCCAGGCCCGCTGAGCTTCACCACCTGGACGTTCTACCGGGACGGGCTGATCGTCGCCACTGTGCTGTTCCTCGGCGCCATCGTGGTGGGCCTGCTGCTGGTGGCGATCGTGCCCCGGGTGCTCAACCTCGCGCTGAAGCCGGACCGGGACTACCCGCTCTACGGCCTGCGCTACTGGGCGCACCGGACGATCGCCCGCCGTACCAACGTCAAGTTCTTCCTGAGCCTGTTCGGCGACAGCTCCTACATCACCGGCTACCTGCGCTGGGTCGGCTACGACCTGGGGCAGGTGGAACAGACCGGCTCGAACTTCGGCAGCCAGGTGAAGCACGAGAACCCGTTCCTGACCAGCATCGGCACCGGGACCATGGTCGCCGACGGGCTGTCGCTGTTGAACGCCGACTACTCCAGCACCTCGTTTCGGCTGTCCCGGGTGACGGTCGGGTCGCGCAGCTTCCTGGGCAACAACATCGTCTACCCAGCGGGCGGGCGCACCGGCGACAACTGCCTGCTCGGCACCAAGGTGATGGTGCCGCTGGACGGGCCGGTGCGCGAGGGCGTGGGCCTGCTCGGCTCGCCCAGCTTCGAGATCCCCCGCTCGGTCGAGCGCGACGCTTTGCTCGCCCCGGCCGACGCCGGGCAACAGCGCCACCGACTGCGCGCGAAGAACCGGCACAACCGGGGGACGATCGCCCGGCACCTGCTGGTGCGGTGGTTCTTCGTCTTCCTGACCACGGTGTCCGCCTGGGTCTCGGTCGACCTGTACGCCTCGCTCGGCACGCTGTCGGTGATGCTGTTCGGCACGCTCACCATGATCATCGGAGTCACCTACTGGATCCTGGTGGACCGCTGCGTCACCCGGCTGCAGACGCTGGCCCCCGAGGGCTGCTCGATCTACGACAAGGACTTCTGGCGTCACGAGCGGTTCTGGAAGGTGCCCGCGCAGACCTACATGATGGCGTTCAACGGCACGCCGATGAAGAACCTGATCTGGCGCTGCCTGGGCGTGCGGATCGGCCGCCGGGTGTTCGACGACGGCGCGCACTTCTCCGAGCGGACGTTCGTCACCATCGGAGACGACTGCACGCTCAACGCTCGGTCCGGTGTCCAGTGCCACTCCCAGGAGGACGGCGCGTTCAAGTCCGACCGCAGCGTGCTCGGCGCCGGGGTGACCCTCGGGGTCGGTGCGTTCGTGCACTACGGCGTCGAGATCGGCGACCACGTGGCACTCGGCCCGGACACGTTCGTGATGAAGGGCGAGGAGGTGCCCCGAGCCGGCCGCTGGTGCGGCAACCCGGCACTCGACGAGCGGTCGGTGCAACGCACCCTGGTGGCCGCCACAGCCGCCGCCCGACCGGCGATCCGCGCGGCCGTGTCGGTCGGTGGGCCGGTCGGTGGGCCGGTCGGTCGGCCGGCCGGCGTACTGCCCGGCCCCCTCCTGCCGCCGACCCCACCGCGCACCCGGTCCGCGGTGGAGCAATGGCAGGCGATCCCGGTGCCGCCGCGTCCGCTGAGCAGCGACGACCCCGACCTGGCGATGGCCTACCGCAACCTGGCACACCTGGTGAACCGGTCCGCCGCGATGGAGGCCAAGCTCGACGCCTACGCCCGCCAGGCGGCCAGAGCCGGGCGCCGGGGAGCGGCGGTTGCCCTGCTGGCCACCGCGTGTGTGGTCGTCCTCACCGCCGGGACGCTGATCGGCAGCGGGGCGGTGCCGCAGAGCTGGCGGCTGCTGGTGGGTCTGTCGCCCGTCGCCGCGGCGGCCGGCGGGAAGCCCGGGGCCAGCGACAACCCCGGCGGGGAGGCCGGGGCCCGCGACGACCCCGGCGCGGAGGCCGGCGCCCAGGGCGCCGAGCAGCCCCAGGCGGAGTTCGTCGACGAGTTCTTCGCCATGCTGCCCGGCGACCTGTCCGGGGCGTACGCCGAGCTCACCCCGGAGTTCCAGCGCGAGCTCGGCGGCCTGGCCGGGTTCACCCGGCTCTACCGCGACGTCGCCAGCGTGCGGCTGGTGGGCGAGCCGGTGGTGGTGGACGCCGACACGGTGACCGCGACGATCCGGGTCCAGCGCAAGGGCGGCCTGGCGGGCGACGAACGCTACGAGTACACCGTGGTCGAGGGCGCCGAGGGCGAACTCCAGCTCACCGGGTGGAAGGCCCTGCCCTAGCCGCACCGGAGCTGTGCTCCGGACGATGTCCTGTTCGGCCGCCGCAACCGACCGGACCGCTCGGGCTCACCCATGCTGGCGAGCCGCGACGGACCGGCGTGCCAGCCCGGCTCCGGAGGCGACCATCCGCTCCAACGGCCCCTGGCCGAGGTTCCGGCGCCAGAGGTGGCCGAAGCCGAGCACGCCGGCGACCATCACCACGTACAGCGCGACCTCTTCGTCGATCACACCGGTGGCCAGGATCAGCAGATGCCCGACGTACAGGGTCAGGGTCATCGAGCCGGCGGCCGCCAACGGTCCGAGGAGCCGAACGACCAGCCCCAGACGGCACACCAGCAGGGCGACACCGAGTAACGCCATCCCGGAACCGAGCGTGTTCAGCAGGTCGAACGGTGTACCGGAGTGCGGCGCGGGAACGACGAAGTACCACCACGAGTCGACGGACTCGTCGGAGTTCCACAGCAGCTGGTTCACCTCCCGCCGGGGCGGCGACTCCTCGTCGAGCAGCTCGCCGACCCCGCCCGCCCGGAAGAGCAGCAGCTCGGACAGCAGGCGCGAGCCCACGGCCAGCGCGAGCCCACCGGTCGCCACCGCCGCACCGACCAGGCCGCGGGACAGGTCGAGTCGACCCAGGGCCATCCCGGCGGCCAGGTACACCAGATAGATCAACACCGGGTAGGTCCCGGTCACCATCAGCGCGGCGAGGAAACCGCCCGGGTCGTCGAACAGAGCGGTGAAGGTGAGGTTGCCGCCGCCGTCCAGATCGGCGTCGCCGACGTCGGCCACCGTCCACAGCACCACGACCGGCGCCACGGCGACCAGCGCGGCCGTCAACCCGGCGAGGTTCCGCGCGCGCATCCCCAGCAGCGGGATCGCGAGCAGAAACAGCATCCCGTAGTAGGGCAGGATCACCGCGACCCCGGTCGCCGCGCCGAACAGCTCGCCGGCCAGCAGCCCGATCGACCCGACCAGCAGGGCCCGGACCGCCAGTCCCGCGGCCGCCGCGGCACGGCTCGTGCCCTCGACCGGGCGTCGACCACCGGTGAGCAGCGCCAGCCCGAGGCCGGCCAGCAGCGCGAACAGCGCCGCCGAGCGGCCGCCGGCGGTGACGGTGGTCAGTGACGGGTTGCCCCGTTCGTCGAACTCGTCGAAGACATGGACCGCGATCATGCCCAGCAACGCCAGCCCCCGGGCCACGTCCACGCCCACCAGCCGCGTGGTCCGACGAGGCGACGCGGGAGCCGGGGCTGGCCGACCGGCGGGCACCCGAACCGTGGGTTGATCGGACAGGCCGGAGCCGGGACGTTCGCTGGTCATCAAGGTACCTCTCGCTCCAGGGGTCACGGCCCGTTCCGCCCTCGTGCCGCCTCCGGGGTACGACGGCCGAGATGGCATCCCGGCGTCGGCGCCCGCCGTTCGACTCTGCCAGCTTCCCGTGGGTGCCCGCAGCGTGTTGATCGTGCAGGCCCCCGGACCTGCGGGGGCAACCCCCGTTCAGCAGGTAGGGCACTCCCCACCTGGCGACGCTGCGACGAGATCACCGCCCCTGGTGTCCACCACCGGCGCGAGTAGCGTCGAGGTCAGCCGTTGTCGGCCGACGCGCCACCGTAGAGCACCAGCAGGTTGTGGAAATCCACCTCGTCCGGCACCGGATCGGTGTCGTCGTCGGTGTAGGCGTTCATCAGGTCGTCCTCGTCGAGCCGGTGCACCAGGCCGAGTGCGTGGCCCATCTCGTGGGTCACCGTGGCCAGCGCACCGTTGTCGGAGGTCTTGTCCAGCAACCCGGTGTAGAAAGTCAGCTCGTTGGACTGACGCACTCCG
>JBQTKB010000126.1:0-51226 GCA_052386505.1 Pseudonocardia sp. | reverse complement strand
TTCCCGGGCAACCCCACTCGCTCGTTCCGTACTCGTGAACCGGTGCGAATAGTCGGCGAGGTCACCAACTGGACGAGGCACACCGACGAACAGTTGCACTCGATGCGGGACCTGCTCGCCGAGCTGCGGCGCCAGGGGCTTGCCGTGATCTACGACTGAGCAAAGAGCTCCGAGCCCGGTCCGGGGAACTCCACTGGTGGGCCTGGTCCCGGCCGATGTCAGCGGTTCCTGTCGATCATCACCACGTCGACGCCACCGGGTTCCGGTCGAGGATCCACAGCTGGGACCCCTCATGGCGTGGATGAGCTGTGGGTGCCCGGTCAGGCTCAGATGCGGTCGATTTCGAGGGTGCTATCCACTCTGCATAGGCGCTCCGGGTCGGCGCTCAGCGCTGGCCAGCCGCGTTCGAGGCAGGCATGCACGACATGACCGGCCATCCCATCGAACACGCGAGCGTCAACGAGTCTGCGCTCGACTTGCTCGGCCGCCGCAGCGGTGAGCTGATGTACGAGCACGCTGGGGTGATCAACGAGCTCCGCGAGCTCAGCGCCGGCGGCGGGTATCACAGCTCGGACTTCCTCGAGGGCGAGGGTCGGTACGTAGAAGGAGATTCCGCTCCACCGGGCGACGTCGATCCATGTGGCGGCTGCCAGGTCGCCCTGGACGTAGGCGGCGATCAGTGAGGCGTCGAGAACCTTGCCACCGATCACGCCGCCGGACCGGCAATGGGGCCAGCAGCGACGAAGTGTCGACGGCACACCTCATCGTCGCCAGGCCATTCCAGGCCGGCCTGCTCATAGACTCGTCGATAGTGCTCAAGTGACGGCGCGCCGTGGCGTGCGACCCAGCGGGCCATCACCGCCCGGCCGCGCTCGTCGGCGTCGGCACTCGGCGCCGGCAACGGCGGCAGATCGACCCGCGCCTCGCGCTGCTCGCTGCTCACCCATTCACCATAACGGACTCGCCAGCTTCCGAGGGCGCTGACGTCCTCGCTGGTCTGGTAGCTCTTTCCCGTGAGTAGCGGGTGCGCAGGCCCCCTCGCCCACGCTCCGCGTGCCCATGGTCGCGCGGCCATCGACCCGTAGTTAGCTCTTGTTCAGTTCCTCGGCGAGCATCACGATGATGCCGCTGGGGCCGCGGACGTAGGCGAGCTTGTAGACGTCTTCGTAGGTGGCCACGCCGCGCAGCGGGTGGCAGCCGTGTCTCGCGGCGATCGCGAGGGCCTCGTCGATGTCGTCGACCGAGAAGGCGACGCGGTGCATGCCGATCTCGTTAGGTTGCGTGGGCTCCGCCTCGATTGCGACGGGATGGATGTACTCGAAGAGCTCGAGGCGACCGTTGCCGTCTGGCGTCTGGAGCATGGCGATGTTGGCGTGGTTGCCGTCGAGGCCGACGGCGGTGTCCGTCCACTCTCCACTGACTGTGTCCCGGCCCAGGACGGTCAGCCCGAGATCGGTGAAGAACGCGATCGTCGCTTCAAGGTCACGGACGGCGATGCCGACGTTCTCGAGCTTGATGGGCATGCCTTGCACGTTACTTCAACTCGACGATCGCGTCTGGTGGACCGGGTGGTCGTCGAGCGGGACCACGGCCCGCCGACCACCATGGCAGGCCGCCTACGACCCGGTGCTCACTTCGTCGCGGACGCGACCAGCAGCTCGCAGGGACCGACGAAGCCGTCGCCGGTCTCGAATCTGGTCAGCGCGGCGGTGATCTCCTCCCAGACCCCTGGGCGGTCGGCCTCCGCCACGCCGGCCAGCATCTGGTGCAGCGCGCCGAACGATTCCCGCTCGAACCGGACGCATTCCGCCGCCGATTCCAGCCGGACCGGGGAGGGTACGGTCTCGACCGCCACGTCGCGGAACCCGGCGCTGGCCAGCAGCGTTTCGAGCACGCCCGGTTGGCCGAGGCTGAACGGTCCGGGCTGGCCCGGAGCGGGCGGCGGCAGCTGCGCCCGGGTGCGGATGATCGACACTGGGATGGAGAAGAACTCGTTGCGCTCGGGTGTGGAGTAGACGATCGTCGACACCCGGCCGCCGTCGCGCAGCACCCGCCGCCAGTTCTGCAGGGCGAGCCGCTGATCGGGCAGGTAGATCAGCCCGACCCGGGAGATCACCGCGTCGAACGCGCCGTCGGGCACCCCGTCGAGGAGCTCCCCGTCGGTCTCGGCGGTCTGCACACCGCTGCAGCCCGCCTCCGCCGCGACCTTGGCCGCGTAGGTGAGGATCGTCGGGGAGATGTCCGTGGCCAGGACCCGGCCCGACGACCCGGCCCGCCGCGCCGCCGCCAGGGTCTGCCCGCCCGCACCGGCGGCCACGTCGAGCACGGCGGAACCGGAACGGACGCCGGCCCCGTCGAGCATCCGGTCGGTGGCGGGGCCCAGCCAGTCCTCCAGCAGCGGGCCCCACCGGTGCCAGGCCGCGGCGGCCTCCTCCCACTGGTGCCGGGTCGTCGTCTTGTACTGGATCGGGTCGAACGCCATGTCGCCGCCTCCTGCGGGATCGGTTGCCGTCACCTGTTGGGCGCCAGATCGGCGGCGTCGGCCGGAAGATTCGGTCTGGCGGTTCGCGGTCTTCGCGCCACAATGGGGCGGTGGAGCGCGTCGATGAGCTGATCGGGCGCGCCGAACTCACCGAGCGGCTCACCGGGCTGGTCGAAGCGGCCTGGGCCGGGGCCTGCCCGACGGCGTTGGTGTCGGGTCAGGCCGGAATCGGCAAGACCGCGCTGCTGCGCGCGTGCGCGGCGCGGGCCGCGGCCGCTGATGCCGTCGTCGGGTGGGGCACCTGCATCAACGCCGTCGACGCGCCGGGCTACTGGCCGTGGACCCAGCTGTTCGCCTCGATCGCGGCCGCGATCGGTGCCGAGCGCGCGCGGGAGATCGCCGGAGCGGACCTGCCACTGTTGCGGACGATCTCGCCGCTGTTCGGTGAGCCGGTTTCGGCCGACGACGACTCCGAGCGGGCCCGCCTGCTCAGCATGGACGCCACCACCCGGTGGTTCGCCACCCTGTCGGAGGCCGGCTCGGTACTGGTGGTGCTGGACGATCTGCACTGGGCGGACGGGTCGTCGGTCCAGCTGCTCGAATTCGTGACCAGAATGCCCCACCGCCGGGGTCTGTGTGTGCTCGGCGCGTACCGCCACGACGAGATCGCGCAGCGGATCCGTGACCGGCTGGGCGCACTCGTCGCGCAGGTGGAGCACCTGCCGGTCGGAACGCTCGACGCCGGCGCGGCCCGCGAGCTCGTCCGCCGGGTTGCCGGACCGGGGGTGACCGAGCCGACCTTGGACCTCATCCACCGCCGGGCCGGAGGGCACCCGTTGTTCACCCGGCAGCTGGCCCTGCTGACCGCCTCGGGCCGGGTCGACGACGTCCCGGACGCCGTCCGTGAGGCGATCGAGCGGCGGCTGCGGCGACTCCCCGAACGAACCCGGGCCCTGCTCGAGGTCGCGGCGGTGCTCGGGTTCACCTCGCTGCCGGACGTCCTGGCCGCCGTCCTCGAGTGGCCGGTCACCGACCTCGCCGAGGTGGTCCGTCCCGCCCTCGACACGGACGTGCTGGTGGCCGGCGAGTCCGGGTTCAGTTTCACCCACGACCTGCTGCGGGAGACACTGCTTGACCGCATCGACGCGGCCCGGTTACCGGCGCTGCACCGGGCGGCGGGCGCGGCCTTGGCGGCGCGGCAGGCCAGGGCAGCGGATGTGCCGCCGTCGGCGCCGGCCGGGCATTTCACGGCCGCCGTCGCCCTGGACGGGACGTCGCGAGCCACGCGGTGGACGCTCGCCGCGGCGGCGGCCGACCGGGCCGCGTTGGCCTTCGCCGAGGCCGCCGCGCGGCTGAGCCGGCTACGTGGCGCGGTCGCCGACGCCGGCATCCGCCTGCCGGACCCGGACCTGGTGGACGTCCTGCTCGTGGAGTCCGACTCCCTGGCCCGGTCGGGGCGGTCCGTGGACGCCCGCGGTTTGCTGCGGCTCGCCCGCGATGTGGCCCGGCGCGGCCCCGACCCGGTGCGGATCGCGCGGGTGGCTCTGGCGACTGCCCAGCTCGGGTCGCGCTTCGCCGCGCGTCGGGACGAGATGGTCGGCGAACTGGAGGGGGCCCTCGACGCGGTGGCCGGTGTCGATGCGGTGCTCGAGGCCCGGGTGTCCGCCACGCTCGCCCGCGAACTCGCGCACTCGGTCGCCGAGGACCGGCCCCGGGCCGGTCCGCTCAGCGTCCGGGCGCTCGAACTCGGGCGGCGCGGCGGTGACCCCGCCACCATCGCGGCCTGCCTGCTCGCCCGGCACGACGTGCTCTGGACGCCCGGGGTAATCGAGGAGCGGGTGGCGATCGCCGCGGAGATCGAAGCCGTCGCCCGGGACTGCGGGGACGACGAGCTGCACGCGCAGGGCCTGTTGCTGCGGGCCAACGCGCTGCTGGAACAGGGCTCCAGCGCCTTCGAGGCCCCGCTCAACGCCTGCCTGGACATCCTCGAGCGGCTGGACCAGCCCCGGCACCGGTATACAGCGGCCACCCGGCGGGCCTGCCTGGCGCTGCTGCACGGGCAGATTCACCGGGCGGAGTCCCTGATCGAGGCGGCGGCGGAGCTGGGCGGCTCGATCCGCGAGCCGGACACCGGCAACGTGCGGATGTCGCAGCGGCTCGAGCTGGTGCGAGCCCGGGCCGAACCCGACGAGCTGCGGGCGTTCGCCGACGAGGCGGTCGCGCACTGGGTGGGTGCGCCGGTGCACGCGCACGCGGTGGCCGCCGGGTTCCGGGCCCGCGCGGCCGACCTGGCCGACGCGCGGCGGCACCTCGACACCGTGCTCGAACTGGGAAGTTGGCAGGCCGACCGCTCCTACCTGTGGTCGGTCTTCATCCGGGAGTTCGCCTACGCGGCCTGCGCGCTGGCCGACACCGAGCTGTGCGCGCGGCTGTTCGCCGACGTCGAGCCGCTCGCCGGAACCTGCGGGGTGAACGGCGCGGTGGTGGCCTTCGCCGGGGCCCACGCGCACACCGCCGGTCTGCTCGCGGCGGCGCTCGGGCGGTCGGACCGGGCCGCGGAACTCCTCGACGGCGCCGCCGCCGGCTACGCCCGGCTCGGAGCCGCCGGCTGGCTCGCCGAGGTGTCCCGGATCCACCGTCCACCAGCCGCCCCGCGACGGGTGATGCGCCGCGCAGGCCCGGTGTGGCAGCTCGAGTTCGAGGGCACCCGGGCCACGGTGCCGCACGCGAAGGGGCTCACCGACATCGCCCGGCTGATCCGCTCCGGCACCGAGGTGCACGTGCTGGACCTGCACGGGGTGGCCGAGCGGTCCGCCGCCTCAGGCGAGCTCGCCGACCGGACCGCGCTGAACGCCTACCGCCGCCGACTCGCCGAGCTCGACGGCGAACTGGCGCGGGCGCGCGACGATGCCGACCTCGCCCGGGCGGAGCTGGTCGAGTCCCAGCGCGAGGCGTTGATCGCCGAACTCGGCAAGGTGACCGGCCTCGGCGGCCGGCCACGACGGTTCGTCGACCAGACCGAACGCGCCCGCAAGGCGGTGGCCGGCCGCATCCGGGACGTGATCCGCCGCCTCGAGCCGAGCGCCCCTGAACTGGCCGCGCACCTGGACCGCGCGATCGTCACCGGCATCCGCTGCCGCTACCAACCACGGGAGGGACCCGCCGCCCCCTGGTACATCGTCGAGGACGACGCGACACCTCCGCGCTGAGCGCCAGCCGGTCGTCACCCAGATCAGCTCGTAGCGCGGCATCGGCTACGCCAGCGAGACGTCGCCCTGACCCTATCCGGCTAGCATTGCTATCAGGAGGTGGCGGCTTATGGCGGCGATCAGCGTGCGCGACCTGGACGAGGACGTGGCTGCCCAGCTGAAGGTCCGGGCCGCTCGCCACGGAATCGACACCACTGTCATCTCGGAGATGATGCGCGACCAGCCGGACCGTGCGGTACTCGGCTGGGCCGACGCAGTGGGACGGCTGCACACCACCGCGATCACACTGGCCGAGGTCGGTTACGGCATCGCTCGGCTGCCCGACGGCCACCGCAAACCGGCATCAGCTTGATCAACCCCTGGGACTGACTCTCGCGTTCGTCACCGAGCCGCACGATGAGCCATACGGGCAGGACGCTTGTGGACAAGCCCGTTGACGACCGCGTCGTCTCCCCCCGATAGCCGGCCCTGTCGGACGGCACCGAGGTGGAGCAGGCCTAGTCGACTCCCAGCTCGGCCAGCCTGGCGCGGTAGCGGGCGACACCTGCCAGCTTGACGTCCTCGTAGCCACGTACCAGGTCGGCGGCCTCGGCGGCGGCCACCGCGGTGTCGTAGTTCGCGTCGCTGAGTGATGCGGTCAGCCGGCCGATCATCGCGGTGTACGAGTCGCGCAGCTCGCGTTCCAGCCGGCGCACCTGCGTGCGGCCGAACGGGTCGAACGGAGTGCCGCGCAGCCGCTTGCCCCGGGCCAGCGCGGCCAGTCCCGGCCGCACCCATGGGCCCAACGCGATCTTCTTCTCCCGCCCGAGCGCACGCAGCAGCGGCGGGTGCAACCGGTAGCGCATCCGCGTGCCGCCGGGGACCTCGGCGGCCAGCCGAGCCTCGAACTCCGGGTCGGTCAGCAGCCGGGCCACCTCGTACTCGTCCTTGTACGCGGTGAGCCGGTGCAGGCCCCGCGCCACCGCCTCGCTGTAGGCGGTGCGCTCCCCCGGCGACGACAGGGCGTGCTCGGCGGCCCACGCGGCGCGCACCACCTCGAGGTAGCGCCGGGCGGTTCGCACGTCCTGGAACCCGACCAGCTGTGCCGCCCGGACCCGCGCCAACCGGCGGACCTCCCCGGCCAGCTCACCGAGGTCCAGGCCGGCCGGCAACGGGGGCGAGCCGGAGCCCGCGGCCACCGCGCCGGTGGCCACGGACCCCTCGGCCACGGCTCCCGTGGCTGCCGACCCGGTGGCCACCGCGAACGCCACCGGGTCGGCCACCGCCACCCGGCCCCAGCGGAACGCGGCGGTGTTGGCCGCGACCGCGACCCCGTTCAGCTCGATCGCCCACTCGATCGCGGCCGCCGAGAACGGCAGCGCCCCGGCCTGGAACGCCGCCCCGACGAGCAGTAACGTGGCCGGCATGGTGTCGCCGAACAGCGCCTGCGCGCAGGCCGCCGCGTCCACCGCGACCAGCCGGCCGCAGGCCCCGGCGATCCGGTTGACCAGCGCGGCCTGATCGGGCGCGGACATCCCCGGATCGCGGACCATGGACCCGGTGGGCACGCCGCCGGTGGACACCACCGCGGTGGTCCGCGGGCCCGCGTACGCGAGGTTCGTCCCGTTCGCGCCGACCAGCGCGTCGAACGCCAGGTAGCACCCGGCCTGGGCCGGCCCGACCCGGTTGGCCGGAGCGAGCACGTCCGCCGACGCGGCCACCCGCAGGTGCGAAACCACCGGCCCGGCCTTCTGCGAGAGCCCGGTCTGGTCCACGCCGTGCACCGCCAGACCGTCGCGCACCGCCGCGCTGGCGAGCACCTGGTTGACCGTGACGATCCCGGTGCCACCGATCCCGGCCAGGAACACGTCGTGCGTACCGGTGGGCGGGCGCCACTCCCGATCCGGCACCGCCGGCGGTTCCGGGCGGGCGGGGCGCCGCGGGTCGCTCCGGGAGCGCCCGACCGGCGCCTCGACCGTGACGAACGACGGGCAGTCGCCGTCCAGGCAGGAGTAGTCGGTGTTGCACGAGGTCTGGTCGATGCGGGTCTTGCGGCCGTACTCGGTGTCGACCGGTTGCACGGACAGGCAGTTGCTCTTCACCCCGCAGTCGCCGCAGCCCTCGCACACCGCCTCGTTGATCACCACCCGCGTCGGTCGGGCCGGGATCTCGCCGCGCTTGCGCAGCCGCCGCGACTCCGCCGCGCACCGCTGGTCGTAGATCAGCACGGTCACCCCGGCGACCGCCGCAAGCGCGGCCTGGGCCTCGTCCAGCCGGTCGCGGTGCCACAGCGCGGTGCCCGGGGCGAGGGAGTCCATCGAGCGGTAGCGCTCCGGCTCCTCGGCGCACACGATGATCTTCGCGACCCCCTCGGCGGTGAGCTTGCGGGTCAGCGCCGGAACCTCCAGACCGCCCTCGGCATCCTGCCCACCGGTCATCGCGACGGCCTTGTTGTAGAGCAGCTTGTAGGTGATCGACACCCCGGCGGCCACGCAGGCCTGCACGGCCAGCTGCCCGGAGTGCGCGAACGTGCCGTCGCCCATGTTCTGGAAACAGTGCGGCCCGCCCGGCGCCGCACCGCCCGATGCTCGGCTGTCCGGACCGCCGTCCAGCAACGCGGCCTGGCCGATCCACTGCGCGCCCTCGCCGCCCATCTGGGTCAGCGAACTCACCGCCGAGGACTCCCGCCCGATCATCGCGACCATCGCGTGGCAGCCGATGCCTCCGCCGGCCACCGCGCCCTCGGGCACCCGGGTCGAGCGGTTGTGCGGGCAACCCGAACAGAAGTACGGCGTGCGGGCCACCGGCAGCAGCGCCAGCGTCGTGCGCGGCGCGGCCTCCGGCACCAACCGGGCGGCCAACTCCGGGCGCGCGCCGAGCACCCGGCGCAACGGGCCGGCCAGCGCGGCGGCGGTGAGCTCACCGGACACCGGAACCAGCCGCCGCCCCGACGCGTCGGCCGAGCCGATCACCTGCGGCGCGCCGGGCGAGCCGTACAGCGCGTCCCGCACCGCCGACTCGACGAACTCGGTCTTCTCCTCCACCACCAGCACGGTGTCCAGCCCCGCGGCGAACCGGCGCATCAGGTCCCGCTCGACCGGGTGGATCGCGCCCAACCGCAGCAACCGCACGCCGGCGGCCCGCAGCGCGTCCTCGCCTACCAGCCCGAGGTCGGCCAGCGCCTGCCGGACGTCGCCGAACGCCTTACCGCCGGCCACCACTCCCAGCCAGGCGCCGAGGGTGTCCAGCTCCACTGCGTTGACCGGGTTCGCCGCCAGGAACGCGCGCAGCATCGCCCACCGGGGTCCGTACAGCTGCTCCTCCGCGGCCACCGAGGCCGGCGGGATCAGCATCGGGGTCTGGGTGTAGCGCCAGGGACGGCCGTCCCATTCCAGCTCCGGGACGGTGATGTCGACATCCAGGCCCGAGCCGGCCGTGCCGTCCACCGTCCACACCCCGTCGGCCACGTCGGCCACGATCTTCATGCCGATCCAGATACCGGACGCCCGGGACGCGGCCACCGCGTAGCGGCCTAGCCGGACGATCTCCTCGGCACTGCCCGGGAAGAACACAGGCAGCCCGAACCCGGCCAGCGCCCGCTCGCTGACGCACGGGATGGTGGAGGACTTGCACGCCGGGTCGTCACCGGCCAGGACCAGCACGCCGCCGCGCGGGTCGGCGCCGCAGATGTTGCCGTGCCGCATCGGGTCGCCCGCACGGTCCACCCCCGGCGCCTTGCCGTACCACACTCCGACCGCCCCGTCCACCGCACGCGTCCTATCGGGGACCTCCACCTGGCTGCCCCAGATCGCGGTGGCCGCCAGCTCCTCGTTGAGCGCCGGCACCAGCCGCATCCCGGCCGACTCCAGCAGCTCCGGCGCCCCGGCCAGGGTGCGGTCCAGCCCGCCCAACGGGCTGCCCTGGTAACCGGAGACGAACGAGATCGTGCGGTGGTCGGCGCGCGCGTCGGCGGCGTGCTGCTCCACCAGCAACCGCCCGATCGCCTGCACCCCGGTGAGCAGCACCGGCCCGGCGCCGGCCTGGTAGCGCTGCGCCAGGGAGAAGGTCACCGGGGCCGGTGGGCCGGCCGTAGCGGAATGCGCGGTCATGTCGGACGCGGTCATGTCGGACGCGGTCATGTCAGACACTGTGCCCCAACGGGGCCACTCCCACCGGGGAAACTTCGTTCGTCAGTAGTGGTCGCTCCCTGCCCTGGCCGCTTGACGGCCCAGCGATGTCCCGCCTAGCGTTCCGGAAGGTACACCGATCGTTCTGCATATCAGAACGAGGCGCACGGGCGGGCTCGACCGGGATCGGAGGCCGGGATGACCGACGCCACGCTGTCCACCGTGCGCAACGCCGCCCGGTTGCTCAAGGCCTTCCTCACCCGGGAGGAGGAGCTCGGCGTCTCCGAGCTGGCCAGGCGGCTGCACCTTGGCAAGTCCACCGTGCACCGGCTGCTCACCACCCTCAGCGCCGAGGGGCTGGTCCAGCAGGACCCGCGCACCGGCGGCTACCGGCTGGGCATCGTGATGTTCGAGCTCGGCGAGGCGGTGCGGGTGCACATGGACCTGCACGCCGCCGCCGGATCGGTGCTGGCCCACCTACGCGAGCAGACCGGCGAGTCCAGCCAGGTCGGGGTGGCCGACGGCGACGACGTGGTCTACGTCGACCGGATGGAGAGCTCGCACTCGCTGCGGCTGTTCACCGAGGCCGGCCGGCGGATGCCGATGTACTGCACCAGCTCGGGCAAGGTGCTGCTCGCCTACCGTCCCGAGCCGCAGCGCCGGGCGTTCCTGGACCGGGTACCGCTGCGCCCGCTCACCCCGCACACCATCACCGACCCTCGCCGGATGCTGGCCGAGCTCGACGCGGTACGTGCCCGCGGCTGGGCGGAGGCGGTCAACGAGCGCGAGATCGGGGTGGCCTCGCTGGCCGCCCCGATCCGGGACCTGACCGGCTCGGTGGTCGCCGCGATCAGCGTCGGCGCGCCGATCACCCGGTACCGGAGCGTGCCGCGCAGGCGGATGGCGCAAGCCGTGGTGGAGGCTGGCCAGGCGGTGTCCCGCCGGCTGGGCTGGTCACCGGAGAAACCCGACCGAAGGAGAACCGACCGATGCCCGTAACGGACGCGCCCGCGAAGGCCCGCGCGCTCTACCAGGCCCGGCGCACCCGGGTACCGATCCCCCCGTTCACCGACGAGGACCCGTCGCTGGGGATGGCTGACGGCTACGCCATCCAGCGCGAGCTGGTGCCGCTGCTGCTCGCCGACGGCGACCGGATCATCGGCTACAAGGTCGGCCTGACCTCGAAGCCGATGCAGAAGATGATCGGGGTGGACTCGCCGGACTACGGCCCGGTGCTGGCCTCCACCGTGTACGGCGACGGCGACGAGGTGCCGCTGGACCGGTTCATCCAGCCCAAGATGGAGGCCGAGATCGTCTTCGTGCTGGGCGAGCGGCTGGCCGGTCCCGGGGTCGGTGCGACCGACGCGGCGCGGGCCATCGCCGGCGCGGTGGCCGCGATGGAGATCGTCGACTCGCGGATCGAGGACTGGCGGATCAAGCTGGCGGACACGGTCGCCGACCTGGCGTCCAACGGCGCGATGGTGGTCTCCGGCCGGGTAGTGCCGCTGGACGGGCTGGACACCCGGCTGATCGGGATGACGCTGACCCGCAACGGCGAGCTGGTGGACACCGGGGCCGGGGCGGCCGCGCTCGGCAACCCGGTCGCGGTGGTCGCCTGGCTGGCGAACGTGCTCGGCGAGAACGGGGTGGCACTGGAGCCGGGACACCTGGTGATGACCGGCGCGCTGCATGCCGCGGTGCCGATGAAGGCCGGCGAGGTCTACCGCGCCGAGTTCGACCGGCTTGGCCCGGTCACCGTCCGGGTCGTCCAGGGAGGCGAGCAGTGAGCACAGTGACCGAACTGGCCGCGCGGCTGGCCAAGGCGACCGCCGACCGGACCGCGATCACCCAGCTGTCCGCGGAGTTCCCGGACCTCGACCTGACCACCGCGTACCGGGTCCAGCGCGAGCTGCGAGGTCAGGCCGGGCCGCTGTCCGGCTGGAAGCTCGGGGTGACTTCGCGCGCCAAGCAACGGCAGGTGGGAATCGCCTCGCCGACCTACGGGTTCCTGGCCGCCGCGCACGCCATCGACCTCGGTGCCCCGCTGGACACCGGCGAGCTGATCCAGCCGCGCGCCGAGCCGGAGATCGTGTTCACCCTCGGCCGCGACCTGGCCGGGGCACACGTCACGGCCACCGACGTGCTCACCGCGACCTCCGGGGTCGCCGTCGGGATCGAGGTGATCGACTCTCGCTACACCGACTACCGGTTCACCATCGCCGACGTGGTGGCCGACAACACCTCCGCCGGTCGGTACGTGATCGGTGCCCCGGTCCCGGTCGCCGGGATCGACCTGCGGCTGGTCGGGGTGGTGCTGGAGCACAACGGCGAGGTGGTCGGCACCGCGTCCGGCTCGGCGTCGCTGGGCCACCCGGCGGCCGCGGTGGCGTTCCTGGTCCGGGCGCTGGCCGCCGAGGGCGAGGGACTGCGGGCCGGCGAGGTGGTGCTGTCCGGCGGCCTGACCGCCGCCGTGCCACTGGTCCCCGGCGACGTGGTGGTCGCCTCGATCGACCGGCTCGGCTCCGTCGAGCTGGGCTGCCGCTGACCCGGCCCGTGAGTGCACGTGACGCCACGGCGTCATCGTGCACTCACGGGGCCTGACCAAAAGGAGGGCACCCGTGCCCCTGGTACAGATCACCCTGGCCCGAGGCCGGACGGCCGAACAGAAGGCGGCGCTGGGTCGGGCGGTGACCGACGCGGTGGTCGAGTCGATCGGCGCCCCCCGCGAGGCCGTCCGGGTGGTGCTCACCGAGTGCGAGCCGGAGCACTGGTTCGTCGGCGGGGAGTCGATGGCCGAGCTGCGGGCCTCCGGGCGGCGGTAACGGACTAGGCGACGGTGAGCACCAGCTTGCCGGTGGTCGCGCCGCGCTCGCCGACCCGGTGCGCCTCGCCGGCTCGCTCCATCGGGAACGTCTCCTGCACCAGCACGCGCAGCGCACCGGTCCGGGCCAGCTCGGCCAGCTCGTCCAGGCCGTCGCCGTCCGGTTCGACCAGCATCCCGGTGGCCCGCAGACCCCGGACGGACGCCGCGTCGACGGCGGCTGCCGCCGTCCGGGACGGCAGGCTGATCAGCAGCCCGTCCGGGCGCAGCAGGTCCAGCGAACGCACCGCCACGTCGCCGCCGACCAGGTCCAGCACCACGTCGACCGGATCGAGCACCTTCTCGAACGCGGTGCCCCGGTAGTTGACCGCCTCGTGCAGCCCCAGCTCACCGAGCAGCCGGTGCTTGGCGGAGCTGGCCGTACCGATCACGTACGCACCCCGGGCGCGGGCGATCTGCACCGCGAGGTGGCCCACTCCCCCGGCGGCGGCGTGCACCAGCACCCGCTGGCCGGGGCCGACCCGGGCGATGTCCACCAGGCACTGCCAGGCGGTCAGCCCGGCCAGCGGCAACCCGGCCGCCTCGGTCGCGGACAGCTGTTCCGGTCGCCACGCGAAATGCCGCGACGGCGCGGTGACGTACTCCGCGTAGCCGCCGGCCTGGCGGGGGAACCAGGGCATGCCGAACACCGGGTCGCCCACCGCGAACCGGGTGACCCCGGGGCCCACCGCGTCGACCACCCCGGCCACGTCCCAGCCCAGCACGATCGGCGGGTGGCCGAGCACCCCGGCCATCCCGGCGCCTTCCCGGGTCTTCCAGTCGACCGGATTGACCCCGGCGGCGACCACCCGCACCCGGATCTCGGTGGGCAGCGGCTCGGGGACCGACCGCCCACCGACCGCGAGCAGCTCCGGTGGGCCGTACCGGTCGAGCACCACCGCGCGCATCCTGTCCACCCGCGGTGTCTATCACGCCGATGTCCCGTCCTCCGGTCCCGCCCGACGATCACGGTCGGTCCGGGTCGGTGCCGACGCTCGTCCGCCGGATCATGGCGCCGCGGATGCCAGCCCAGAAGCCGCCGCCGGTTCAGTAGCCGCCGCTCGGAGCGGGCTGGGGCTCCGGCTCCGGCGGCTGGCCGGAACCGCCGGCACCGCCGGGCGCGCCGGGCGCGCCGGGTGCTCCGGGTGCGCCGGACCCTCCCGCGCCCGAACCGCCGGGCGCCGCGCCGGAGCCCACCACCGGCTTGCCGGACGGCGCGATCGCGTGCCAGGTACCGCCCACCCCCTCGCCCTTGGTCTCCCCCGGGCCGTCGGCGGCGTAGGTGTAGAGCGGCCAGCCGTTCAGGGTCACCTGCTCGGCGCCGTCCGCGCGGGTCACCGTGCCGACCAGCGCCTGGTCGACGCCGCTGACCGTGGGGGTGGCGCCCTGGGACAGCAGCGGCGGCCAGGTGCTGGCGCACGCGCCGTTGCAGGTGGACGCCGGCGGCTTTGCAGTGTCCTTGTCGAAGCGGTAGAGCGTGGCTCCGCCGCTGGTCACCACCGCGCCCAGCGGCAACTGGACGGTGGTCAGGTCGACCCCCGCCGCGGCCGGTGGCGCTTCGGCGGCCGCCGGGACATCCGCCCCGGCCGCCGCTGGGTCCTCGGTGGGGTTGGCTCGGGTGATGTCGTAGACGCCGAGGGCGACCAGCGCGAGGGCGAACACGATGAGCACCGCGGTCAGCCGCGACATGGCAGTCTCCCTTGATCCCGGGACAGCGTGCGCCGGTCGGCACGCCACCCCCTCACATGGGACGCGACGCCGTTCAGTTCACCGGGAGGCGTGAGCGGGGAGTGCGGCCAGAGCCGCACTCCCCGCTCACCGGGCGCGCAGCGCCATGACCACGGCCTTGGGTTCGGTGAAGAACTCGCGGCTGAAGTTGCCGCCCTCGCGGCCGACCCCGGAGTCCCCGACGCCGCCGAACGGGGCCCGCAGGTCGCGCACGAAGAAGCAGTTGGCCCAGATCGTGCCGGCCCGCAGCGCGGCGGCCACCCGGTGGGCCCGGGACAGGTTCTCGGTGAACACCATCGCGTTGAGGCCGTAGGGCGAGTCGTTGGCGCCGGCCACCGCCTCGGCCTCGTCGTCGAACGGGGTGACCGTGACGACCGGGCCGAAGATCTCCTCCCGTCGGACCGGCGCGTCGGCCGGGGCATCGGTGACCACGGTCGGGCGCACCCGCCAGCTGCCGTCCTCGAAAAGACCGCCGGTGGCGATCTTCCCGCCCTGGGCCTCGATCGCGGCCACGTAGCCGCGCACCTTGCGGTAGTGGGTCTGTGAGGCCAGCGGGCCGAGCTGGGTGCCCGGGTCCTTCGGGTCGCCTGGCACCAGCGCCTCGGCGGCCGCGACGAAGCGCGCCAGGAACTCCTCGTACACCCCGCGCTGCACGTACAGCCGGCTGCCGGCCAGGCACACCTGCCCGGCGTTGGTGAAGATCGCCCTGATCGACCAGTCGACCGCGCCGGCCAGCTCGGCGTCGTCGAAGACCAGGTTGGCGCCCTTGCCACCCAGCTCCAGGCTGACCGGGGTGAGGTTGGCCGCCGCGGCCGCGGCGATCGTCCGGCCGGTCCCGGACTCGCCGGTGAAGGTGATCCGGTCCACCCGGGGGTCCGCGGTCAGCGCGGCGCCGGCCGAGTCCGGGCCGAACCCGTGCAGCACGTTGAGCACCCCGGGCGGCAGCCCGGCCTCGACGGCCAGCCGGGCCATGATCGAGGCGGACACCGGGGTGTCCTCGGCGGGCTTGAGCACCACGGTGTTGCCCCAGGCCAGCGCGGGGGCGACCTTCCACGACTCGAGCATCAGCGGGAAGTTCCACGGCGCGATCGCGGCGACCACCCCGGCCGGCTCGTAGCGGGTGTAGGCGTGGTGCCCGGTGTCCATCGGCAGCGCCTCGGCGGTGGCCAGCCGGGCGTGGTCGGCGAAGAAGCGGTAGTTCTGCGCGGTGCGCGGGACATCCTTCGTCGTCGCATCGGTGATCGGCTTGCCCATGTCCCGGGTGTCGGCCATGGCCAACTCACCGGTGTGCGCCTCGATCAGGTCGGCGAACCGGTGCAGGATCGCGCCGCGCTCGGCGAAACCCATCCTCGGCCACGGCCCGGAGTCGAACGCCCGCCGCGCGGCGCTGACCGCGCGCTCGGCGTCCGCGGCGCCACCGAGCGCGACGCGCGCCCACGGCTGCCTGGTCCACGGATCGACCGACTCGAACGTCGCGCCGTCGCGCGAGTCGACCTCGTCACCGTCGATGAGGTGCCGGATGGTCTCCACCGTGCTCAGCCGTGACCCTTCTCCCGCTCGGCGGCGAGCTGGATCGCCACGTCGATGATCATGTCTTCCTGGCCGCCGACATAGCCCAGCTCGCCGCAGCGGCGCAGGATCTCGTGCGCCGGCACCTTGTACCGCTCGCCGGCCCGCTCGGCGTGCAGCAGGAACGACGAGTACACCCCGGCCCAGCCCTGCACGATCGCGTTGCGGTCCATCTTCGGCCAGCGCGGCAGGTAGGGCCGCACCACCTCCTCGGCGGCGTCCAGCAGCCCGGACACGTCCACCCCGGTCTCGATGCCCAGCCGGTCGAACACCGCGGCGAGCACCTCGGTCGGCGAGTTCCCCGAGCCTGCGCCCAGTGCGCACAGCGAGCCGTCGATGTAGCGCACCCCGACCTCGTAGCCGATCACCGAGTTGGCCACCCCGAAGCTCATGTTCTGGTGCCCGTGGTAGCCCACCCATGCCTCGTCGCCGACCTCGGCGACCAGCGCCTCGAACCGCGCGCGTGCGTCGTCCATCAGCAATGCACCGGCCGAGTCGGTGACGTACGGGGCCTGGCAGCCGGCATCGACCATGATCCGCGCTTGCTTGGCCAGGTTCTCCGGCGGCGTCTTGTGCGCCATCATCAGGAAACCGGCGGTCTCCATGCCCAGTTCGCGGGCGGCCGCGAAGTGCTGCGGGGACACGTCTGCCTCGGTGCAGTGGGTGGCCACCCGGACCATGTCGGCACCGGCATCCCGGGCCCTTTTCAGGTCCTCGACGGTACCGATCCCGGGCACCAGCAGCACCGCGATCTTCGCGTTGCGGGCCTCCTCGCGGGCGGCCGCGATCAGCGTCATCTCGTCGGTGTGGCTGAACCCGTAGTTGAAGCTGGACCCGCCGAGACCGTCGCCGTGGGTGACCTCGATGACCTCCACACCGGCGGCGTCCAGCGCCCGGACGGTGTCCCGGACCTGGGTCTCGGTGAACTGGTGGGCCATCGCGTGGCTGCCGTCGCGCAGCGTGGTGTCGATGATCCGCACATCGTGGGTCAGTTCCGGGCGGCGCCCGAGGGTCGATTCCCGGGCTCGCTCCGCTCCTCGCTCGCTGGCGCTCGCTGGGTTCGACCCACCCCGCCGGCTCCGCCGGCTACCGTCCTCCGGGATGCTCACTCGCCCTCCATCTCCCGTCATGCTCCGGCCTCCAGCTTCGCACGTGCCATCAGTTCGCCGACCCGGGCAGCGGCGGCGGTCATGATGTCCAGGTTGCCGGCGTAGTCCGGCAGGTAGTCCCCGTTGCCCTTGACCTCGAGGAACAGCGCGACCCGGGCGTTGCCGTCCCAGTCCGCGCGGGGTTCGTCGAACTGTGGGTCGGCACGCAGCGTGTAGCCGGGCACGTACTCCTGCACCTGGGCCACCGTCTCGTGTACCGAGCGGATGATCGCGCCCCGGTCGGCCTCGGCGGGGATCATGCAGAACACTGTGTCCCGCATGATCATCGGTGGTTCCACCGGGTTCAGGATGATGATCGCCTTGCCCCTGGCCGCGCCGCCGACCTCGGCCACCGCGCGGCCGGTGGTGTGGGTGAACTCGTCGATGTTCGCCCGGGTACCCGGTCCGGCGCTGCGCGAGGCGATCGAGGCGATGATCTCCGCGTAGGGCACCGGGGTGACCCGGGAGACCGCGTGCACCATGGGGATGGTGGCCTGGCCGCCACAGGTGATCATGGAGACGTTGGGCGCGGCGAGGTGGTCACGCAGGTTCACCGGCGGGCACACCATCGGCCCGAGGTGCGCCGGGGTGAGGTCGACGGCCTGGATGCCCGCCTCGGCGTAGCGCGGCGCGTTGGCCTGGTGCGCCTTGGCCGAGGTGGCCTCGAAGACCAGTTGCGGCAGCGGGTCCTGGCGCAGCAGCCAGTCCACCCCGCCCGCCGAGGCCTCGACCCCGGCTTCCCGGGCCCGGGCCAGCCCGTCGGACTCGACCACCCCCACCATGTGGCGGACGTCGATCACGTCGCTGCGTTGCAGCTTGGCCAGCAGGTCGGTGCCGATGTTGCCCGGCCCGACAATGGCCGCAGTCACCTGTGCAGTCATGTCCTTGAGCATGGCCGTCCGAGCGGTCGGGCGGGACCCGAACGTTCCGCTGACCGAAACGCCGGGGCGATACCACGCCGACGTACCATGCCCGGGTGGACGAGCCGGCCGTGCCGAACTCGGTGCTCGGGCGGGCGATGACCTTGCTCACTGCGTTCCGGTCCGGCGAGGCCGAGCTGAGCCTGGCCGAGCTGTCCCGGCGCACGGGGATCCCAAAACCCACCGCGCATCGGCTGCTCACCGAGCTGGCTCGGTGGGATGTGGTGGAGCGCACCCCGGGTGGGGTGCGCCTCGGCATGGGCCTGTTCGAGCTCGGCCAGCTCGCCCCGCGGCAGCGCGGTCTGCGGGAGGCCGCCGCCCCGTTCCTGACCGACCTGTTCGAGGCCACCCACGAGACGGTGCACCTCGCCGTACCGGACCGGGTCGACGTGGTCTACGTGCAGAAGCTGACCGGCCGGCTCGGGCCCCGGGTGCCCTCGCGGGTGGGCGGGCGGATGCCGGCGTACTGCACCGGGGTGGGCAAGGCGCTGCTGGCGTTCGCGCCTCCGGAGCGGCTGGCCGAGGTGGTCGCCGCGGGACTGGTCCGCCGGACGCCGCGCACCCGGGTGGCACCGGGGCTACTGGAGCAGGAGCTGGCCCGGATCCGGGCCCGCGGGGTCGCCGAGGAGCACGAGGAGTCGACGGTCGGGATCGCCTGCGTGGCGGCCCCGGTGCTGGCCGCCGACGGGTACGCGGTGGCCGCGATCTCGATCACTGGCTGGGCGCACCGGCTGGACACCGCGCGGCTGGCACCGGCGGTGCGTACCGCGGCGCTCGGCCTGTCCCGGGTGCTGCGCGGCAGCTGAGGCCACCCGTTACCGGCTCAGCCGACCGCGACCGACGGGCCCGGGACGAACTCCGGGTCGATCTGTTCGGTCAGGTCGCGGCCGGCGGCCTGGTTGGCCCAGGCTTGGGCGTTGCGCCGGTGGAACTCCACGGTGTCGCGGTGGTAGGCGGCCCAGTTCCGCTCGGTCGCATCCAGCTCGGCCAACACGGCGTCCAGGGCGGCGCGGTTGGCCGGCTCCAGCTCGGCCAAGGGACGCGGCCGGCCGCGCTCGGCGGCCCGTACCCAGGAGGACTGCTCGAGGGCGCCGAGCAGGTCGTCGCCGACCTCTGAGCGTAGGTAGGCGAGGTCGTCCGGTTCGGTGATCTTGTTGCCGACCACCTTGAGGTTGAGCCGGTGGCCGGCGGCGTTGGCCAGATACTGCCGGTACACCCCGACGCCGCGCCGGGTCGGCTCGCTGACCAGCACGGTGAGGTCGAAACGGGTGAAGAGGCCGGAGGCGAACGCGTCCGCGCCGGCGGTCATGTCCAGCACCACGTACTCCCCGGCCCCGTCGAGCAGGTGGTTCAGGTACAGCTCCACCGCGCCGGTCTTGGCGTGGTAGCAGGACACCCCGATGTCGTCGGCGTCGAACTCGCCGGTGACCATCAGCCGCCCGGAGCCCAGCACCGGCACGGTGTGCCGGACCAGCACCTGGTCGTCGGACCTCAGGTCCAGCAGCCGGGAGCCGCGCCCGGGCGGGGTCGTCTTGATCATGTGGTCGGCCGACGGGATGCGTGGGTTGTCGCCCCGCAGGTGCTGCTTCAACCACCCGGACCCGGCCGCCAGCGGCAGCGGGAGTTCTCCCTCGTCCAGCCCGAGCGCGATGCCGAGGTGCTGGTTGATGTCGGCGTCGACCGCGAGTACCGGCCGACCGGACTCGGCCAGATACCGGGTGAACAACGCCGCCAAGGTCGTCTTCCCGCTGCCACCCTTGCCCACGAATGCGATCCGCACGCCCCCACCTTCCCCACGACTCGCTGCCGCGGGAGATGGTAGTCATTTCCACCAACGGGTGATCGAACCGGTGCTCTCAGTGCTGGTGCTTCGCCGGCGACGCTCGGTCCGCTCCTCGCTCGCTGGCGCTCGCTGCGATGCTCCCTCACTGCCGGCTCAGAGCCGGTGGTTCGCCGGCGACGCGCGGCGACGGGCCCACACCTCGCGCAGCGGCGGCACCACGATGCCGTCGGCGGCCAGCTCGCGGCGGGCCAGTCGGCGGGTGCGCAGCACGCCGACCACCGCGACCGCCCAGACCACGTACTGGGTGCACCAGGCCAGCCGGAAGGCGGTCGGGTCGTAGCCGCCAGACCCGCCGAGCCCGTCGAGGACCATTCCGATCGCCAGTACGACCAGCACTGACGCGCTGAACCCGCCGACGTTCACGATCCCCACCGCGGTGCCCTGCCGGTGGCTCGGATTGAAGGTGCGGGCGTAGTCGAACCCGACCATCGACCCCGGGGCACCGAAGGCCAGTACCAGCACCAGCACCACCAGCAGCCAGCCCGGCGCCGGCCCCGGAGACGCCAACACCACGGTCCAGGCGGTCGCGGTCGCGCCGATGATGGTGAGCACCAGCCACGAGCGGCGCAGGGGATGTCGTGCGGTGAGCTCGCCGATCACCGGGCCCACCGCGATGCCGGCCAGCACGAACAAAGTGAGCAGCGCGCTGGCCCGGGCCGGGCTGAGCCCTTGGGCCACCACCAGGTACGGCACCCCCCACAGCAGCACGAACACCGTGCCGGAGAACTGGGTGCCCATGTGCGACCAGAAGCCCAGCCGGGTGCCCGGAGTCAGCCAGGCGGTGCGCAGGGCGGTGCCCAGCCCGACCCGGGGCTCCCGCACCACCGGCGCCGGCGAGCCCGGCGGCCGGTCCCGGATCACCACCAGCGCCAACACCACCGCCAGCACCCCCAGCCCGGCGGCCGAACCGAACGCCGCGACCCACCCCGGACCCCGCAGCAACGCCACCAGCGGCACCGCGCTCAGCACCTGGCCGAGCTGCCCGAGCAGGCCGGTGAGCTGGGTCATCAGCGGTGCCCGACGCGCCGGGAACCAGGCGTTGACCACTCGAAGCACGCTGATGAAGGTGAGCGCGTCACCGGCGCCGACCAGCGCGCGGGCCAGGTAGGCCAACGGCAGCGCGGTGGCCAGCGCCAGCAGGACCTGCCCGGCCACCATGGTCAGGCCGCCGACCACGACCAGGGTCCGGGCACCGAACCGGTCCAGCAACAGCCCAACCGGCACCTGGAGAGCGGCGTAGACCACGAGCTGCAGCACCACGAAGGTGGCCAGCGCGGCCGGCTCGGCGCCGAACCGCCCGGCGGCTGCCAGCCCGGCGACGCCGAACGACGAGCGCTGCAGCACCGCCACCAGGTAGGCCAACACTCCCACAGCCCAGACCAGGTACATGCGCCATCGGGTATCCATGTCCGTCCATCGTGACCGACCCGACGCCCGGCCGCTCGGAAGAATGGGATGGATCCGACGCCGTCGCGGGTTGACACTGGTTATCCGCCCGGTGGGCGCGGACGGTGTGGTGTGAGGAGGAGTCAGATGCTCGACCCGGCCGAGCTGTACCGGATGGACGAGGACGCGACTGCGCCCGGGGACGGTTTCGGTGTGCTCGTGCACCACCTCGAGGGCTACGTCGATGCCGGCCGCGGCGGGCAGCTCGCGGTGGACCATCTGTTGAGCACCCTGCCCGCCTCAGTGGTCGCGAAGTTCGACGTCGACCAGCTGCTGGACTACCGGTCCCGGCGCCCCAGGATGACCTTCCACCACGACCACTGGGCCGACTACGAGGAGCCGGTGCTGGCGATCTACCAGCTGCGCGACCTCGCGGACACCCCGTTCCTGCTACTCACCGGGCCGGAGCCGGACTGCCAGTGGGAACGGTTCACCGTGGCGGTGACCGAGCTGGTCACGCGGCTGGGCGTCGAGCTCACCGTGGGGTTGAGCGCGATCCCGATGGCCGTGCCGCACACCCGCCCGTCCGGGGTGACCGCGCACGCCACCCGGCCGGAGCTGATCGCCGACCACGAGCGGTGGGCCGGCACCGCCGACCTGCCAGGCAGCGCGGCCGCGTTGCTGGAGCTGCGGCTCGGGCAGGCCGGCCACGACGCGATGGGGCTGGCCGCGCACGTCCCGCACTATCTCGCGGACAGCGACTACCCGCACGCCGCCCAGTCGTTGCTGGACCATCTGGCGGTGAGCGCCGGCCTGGTGCTGCCCACCGAGGCGCTGACCCGCGCCGCCGAGGGCGTGGCCGCCGACGTGGAGCGCAAGGTCGCCGGCTCAGAGCAGGCGACCAAGGTGGTCCGCGCCCTGGAGCGCCGCTACGACGAGGCGGCGGCCGCCGAGGATCGTCCCTCGCTGCTCGCGGAGGACCAGCCGCTGCCCACCGCCGAGGAGCTCGGCGCCGAGATCGAGCTGTTCCTCGCCGAACAGGACCGCGGCGCGGGCTGATCTTCTGGCGTTCACCGCAACGGCAACCTGGTGGAAACCTGGACGGAAACACCGCGCCCTGGGACGCGCCTAGCCTCGCCTCACTCCGGCGCCCGCGCGGAGGCCACGATGGCCCAGCCGCGGCGGGACCGACCGAACGGGGAGGCGACCTGATGATGATGGGCGGAGACCAGGTCCGGTCCCGGGGCCGGCTCAGTTCGGTGCCCCTGCGACGGGTGGAGCTGCACCAACGGGTGGTGCACGGCTACCGGCGGGCATTCCGGGTGGCCGGCGCGGGGCCACCGCTGGTGCTGCTGCACGGGATCGGCGACAGCTCGGTCACCTGGGAGCCGGTGCAGGCCAGCCTGGCCCGCAACCACCTGGTGATCGCTCCCGATCTACTCGGCCACGGCGATTCCGACAAGCCGCGAGCCGACTACTCCGTCGCCGGGTTCGCCAACGGGCTGCGCGACCTGCTCGGGGTGCTCGGCGTCGACCGGGTCACGCTGGTCGGACATTCGCTCGGCGGTGGGGTGGCCATGCAGTTCGCCTACCAGTTCCCGGAGCGCACCGAACGGCTCATCCTGGTCGGCAGCGGCGGCGCCGGCCCGGAGGTGAACCCCGCACTGCGACTGCTCACGCTGCCCGGGGCGCAGGCCGCGTTGTCGCTGCTGCGGATGCCGACCTCGCGCTGGCAGATGCAGGCGGGAGTGGCCTGTCTGCGCCTGCTCGACACCGCACTGGGCCAGGACGCTCCAGACCTGTTGCGCGCGGTCGACGCACTGCCCGACGCCACCTCCCGGGCGGCGTTCATCCGCAGCCTCCGCGCGGTGGTCGACTGGCGCGGCCAGGTGATCACCATGCTCGACCGCTGTTACCTCACCGCCGGGATGCCGACCCTGCTCGTGTGGGGCTCGCGGGACGCGCTGGTGCCGGCCGGGCACGCCTACCGGGCGCACGCAGCGATGCCCGGTAGCCGGCTGGAGATCTTCGACGGCGCCGGTCACTTCCCGTTCCACACCGACCCGGCGCGGTTCGTCGCGCTGCTGGAGGATTTCCTGGCCAGCACCCGGCCGGCGACCTGGAGCGTCGAGCAGTGGCGGCAGCTGCTGCGGGCCGGACGACCGCCCGAGGTACCGGTCCAGGCCGCCGGTAACGCCGCCGAGCGCAACGCCACCTGAGCACGGCAGGAGCGCAACGCCACCTGGACCCGGCCCGGAGGAGCAACGCCAGCGTCCGCGACCGGCCCCCCGGACGCGCCCACGGCCACCCCTGTGGCGGGGGTGGCCGTGGGCGCCGGGGAGCGGAACGATCAGCTGCAACCCGAGGTCGAGCCGCAGCCCTCGCACACGTAGCACGAGCCGGCGGGGCGCATCTTGGTACCGCAGGTCAGGCACAGCGGGGCGTCCGCGACCTTGCCCTGCCGCAGCTCGGCGAGCTCGGTGGAGCTGCCGACCTCGACCGGCGCCGGGCTGGCCGCCGGGGAACGCCGCTCCGCGCTGACGGGCGAGGCGTCGACGGTGGTGCGCAGTGCCTCCAGGTCGATCTCGCCGTCGGGCGTGGCGTAGCTGCTCGCGACCTGCGCGGTGCGTTCCTCGGCCGAGAAGATGCCCAGCTCGGCACGCTTCTCGTAGGGCAGGAAGTCCAGCGCCAGCCGACGGAACAGGTAGTCCAGCACGCTGGTGGCGATGCGGATGTCCGGGTCGTCGGTCATTCCGGCCGGCTCGAAGCGCTGGTTGCAGAACTTCGATACGTAGAACTCCAGCGGAATGCCGTACTGCAGACCCACCGAGATCGACATGGAGAACGCGTCCATCACGCCGGCCAGGGTGGAGCCCTGCTTGCCCAGCTTGATGAAGATCTCCCCGAGCCCGTCGTCCGGGTAAGAGCCCGCGTGCAGGTAGCCCTCGGCGCCGCCGACGGTGAAGGAGACCGTCTGGCTAGGACGCTTCTTGGGCAGCCGGCGCCGTATCGGCCGGTTCTCCACCACCCCCGCCGCGGGCGTCTCGACACCGGCCTTGGCAGCCGACTTGCCGGCGGACAGCGGCTGGCCGACCTTGCAGTTGTCCCGGTAGATGGCCAGCGCCTTGAGGCCCATCTTCCAACCCTGCAGGTAGATCTCCTCGACGTCGGCGACCGTGGCCGACTCCGGCATGTTCACCGTCTTGGAGATCGCGCCGCTGATGAACGGCTGGACAGCGGCCATCATCCGCACGTGGCCCATCGCGGCGATCGAGCGCTCGCCCATCGCGCAGTCGAACACCTCGTAGTGCTCGGGCCGCAGCGTCGGGGCGTCCACCACGTGGCCGTGCTCACCGATGTACTCGACGATGGCCTCGACCTGCTCGGGCTGGTAGCCCAGCGAGGACAGCGCGCGAGGCACGGTCTGGTTGACGATCTGCATCGAGCCGCCGCCGACCAGCTTCTTGAACTTCACCAGTGCCAGGTCGGGCTCGATGCCGGTGGTGTCGCAGTCCATCATCAGCCCGATGGTGTTGTGGCTCACGAAGCCGGCGGCCACATAGGTGACGTTGTCCGGTACCGATAGGTCGAAGGTCGGCTGCATTCCGCCGTCGGCATTGTCGGTGACCACCTCGAAGAGATACCCGAGAGCGTGCCCCAGCCGAGCGTCTCCGGATTCCGCGTACAAGAGCCTGGCTGTCGCGCGAGACACCCCACCCGACTTGCGCAGGGAGTTCACCACCGCGTTTCGACGGTCATGGCCAGCAGGAACCAGCTCGTCCCACACCGCGCGCGGTAGGTGGATCCGGTCGCGGTTGCCGCTCTGGGCCGGTTCGAGCTCAGGCAAGAGCGTGCACTTGCGCTCGCCCATGAAGCCGATGAGCTCGTCGAAAGCCATCGCGTGACCGAGGTCACGCAGCCGCACCTGGAACTGCGGGCCGCCCCCACCGCTGACGGTCTCCCGGGTGGTCGTGGCCATCCCGAGAGCCAGCAGCACCGTCCGAACCTCGGCCGCGAACGCCTCCGACGCGGTGGACAACGACGGGACTCCGGCGGCCACCGTGCCGTCGGCCTCGAACAGACCGCGCAGGAACGCTCCGTACACCGCCGCGTCGTTGGTCTCCAGCAGTGCGGCCGGGACATGCGGCGTGCAGCCCTTACCTTCGTGCTCCGCCGATGGCGACCGCTTGGCGAACCCGGCCGCCTGCCACCATCGGGCCAGTCGCACCGAGGAGAACGCGACCTCCTGGTAGCCCTGGGCCGCAGTGACCGCCGCCTCGACCCCGAACAGTTGCTTGCCGAGGATGCGCAGCCGCTCGACGACATCGAGATCCTCGTCGGCGACGCAGAACCTCAGACCCCTGCCTTGCAGGCTGCCGTCGCCCATGAAGTAGCCGACCAGCTCCGCGAGCTCGGCGTCCACCACGTCCGGGACGCCAACCCGCGAGTCCGAGGTGTAGTACGCCTCGTCCAGCACCGGCAGCGGCACCCGCCGCGGCTGCCCGATCAATGTCCCGAGCTGCATGGGCACGACGTCGCCCGGCGCCACGTCGGCCATCCGCTTCCACACCCACTCGCCGGTCACCGGCTCGACGATCTTGACCCGATGCGCCAGGGTGCCCTGGAGCCGGTAACCGCCCTGGGTGACGATGCGGCGGGTCGGTTCCTCTCCGTTGACGAAGAAACGGGTCGCGCGACGCGGGCCTTCGTCGGTGGAGACCGACATGTCGAGGTCCTGCCAGCGGTCGCCGTAGACATCACCGATCTCGCCCAACCGGGCCAGGCCCCGGTCCGTAGTGATCATCGTGTCGGCGGTGAGACACCCGGTCGGCGCCAACACACTGGCCTGCGAGTTGCGCCAGCCGTTCTTCTCCCCCACCTTCAGGCAGCGCTGCCACGCCTTGGTGGCCAGCCGGTGCACCTCGGTGTCCACCCGGTCCAGGGTGCGGATGTCGTCGTTGGCCGCGGCGTGCTTGCGCATCACCCGCTGGTGGGCATCGGCGTTGCGGGCGTAGCCGTCGTACGGGCCGACGACGCCGGCCAGCTCCGCCGATCGGCGGTAGGCGGTGCCGGTCATCAGCGAGGTGATCGCGGCGGCCAGCGACCGGCCGCTGGCCGAGTCGTACGCGTGGCCGGTTGCCATCAGCAGCGCGCCGAGGTTGGCGTAGCCGATGCCGAGCTGGCGGAACGCCCGGGTGGTCTCCCCGATCGGGTCGGTCGGGAAGTCGGCGAAGCAGATCGAGATGTCCATCGCGGTGATGACGATCTCGACGGCCTTGGCGAAGCGGGCGCCGTCGAAGGTCCCGTCGTCGGCCAGGAACTTCATCAGGTTCAGCGAGGCCAGGTTGCAGCTGGAGTTGTCCAGGTGCAGGTACTCCGAGCAGTTCGCCACGACCACCCCGCTGACCACGTAGGAGTGATTTCGCGGCTCAGTCAGGTTGTAGGTGGTCTCGAACCCCCGGGACACCCGCGAGCGCAGCCGCGTGGTCTCGTCCACGGTGTAGGTGCCACAGGTGGCCAGCACGGTGGCCACCTTGTCTGCCTTGCCCGGATGCTCAAACCCGATGTGGTGTGCGAACCCGTCGATGTGCCGCCCGGTGATCCGGAGGTCGTAGCTGGGGCCGTCGCTGCCGTAGACAGCCTCGGTGCCGTCCTTGCGCACGTATCGGAAGGACTCGGCCTTGGTACCAGCGCGGTGGACACGGCTGCGGATTCCGAGGCTGGCGAGGAGTTCCTGGACGCCGAGCAGCAACTCCTCCGACCGACTGCCGAGCCCGACATATCGCGTGCCGCCGCCCTGGTCGACGACGCAGCCGTCAGCATCGAACAACGCACGCAGGAACGCACGTAGCGACTCCTCCGGCGCCTCGTACAGCGAGGTCGGCACCACCTTGTCTGGCGAGCGACCGTCCGACAACCCGAGCATCCGCAGGAAGGTGGCGAATCGCCCACGGTATGCCCGCAGTTGTCGAGTACCGTTCGCCTGCTCGCTGGGGGTGCTCAGGACGCCGGTGACCCGGTTCAGGAGGGCTCGGTGCCGCGGCAGCAGGGTGTCCTGCTCCCAACCGGCCGCGTAGACGGTGACGGCGCCCGATTTGGTCAGGCAGCCATCGCCGACCAACCAACCGAGGTACCCGGCCAGTTCCGGAGTCCATTTCTCCGGTACCTGCGCGAGTGGGCGGCCCCGCGCGATGTGTCCAGCATCCACCGCCAGGGTGGGCAGCGCCTCCGACGCGTACGGCCGGGGGGCGTACTCGAAACTGCGGACGACCCGGTCGTCCTGGGTGAGCTCATCGGCCCGAACCCAGCCCTGGTTGGCGGTCCAGATGCGGTGGTTAGGGGTGCAGCGCAGCCGCGAGCCGTCGGTGAAGCGTAGCTCCAGGATCTCGTTGGTCCCGGTCACCAGGTAACGCGTCGGGCGGGTGGCCAGCACCGCCGACTCGGGCCGGTCCGCGTTCGTCACATCGTTGGTGTAGACCCGGAAGGTCTCGCCGTCAGCCGCACGTCGCACGAGCTCACCGATCGGCACCAGGCCCCGGTCGGTCACTACTCGCTGATCGGCGGGGAAGCACGGGTTGGACGCGGTGATCCGACCGGACTCCGGGCAGGTGTGCCAGTCGTTGATCGTGTCGTCGTACTGCACCCCGGGGTCGGCGCAGGCCCAGGCGGCCTTGGCGATGTCGCCGAACAGCCCTCGGGCGCCCACCGACTCGATCACCTCACCGGTCATCCGGGCACGCAGCCCGAACTGGCCGTCGGACTCCACCGCGCGCATGAACTCGTCGGACACCCGGACGGAGTTGTTCGCGTTCTGGTACTGCACGGAGGCGATGTCCGAGCCACCGAGGTCCATGTCGAACCCGCCGTCACGCAACACCCGGATCTTCTCCTCCTCGCGCAGCTTGGTCTGCACGAACTCGGAGATGTCCGGGTGGTCGACGTCGAGCACGACCATCTTCGCCGCCCGGCGGGTGGCGCCGCCGGACTTGATGGTGCCGGCGCTGGCATCGGCGCCGCGCATGAAGGACACCGGGCCGGACGCGGTGCCACCGGAGGACAGCAGCTCCTTCGACGAGCGGATCCGGGACAGGTTGAGCCCGGCGCCGGACCCGCCCTTGAAGATCAGCCCCTCTTCCCGGTACCAGTTCAGGATCGACTCCATGGTGTCGTCCACGGAGAGGATGAAACAGTTGTGCACCCGTAGCCCGCCGGCCAGGAACTCCCCGGACTCGGTCTGGATGTCGTAGACGGGCCGGTCACCGAGCTGCTCGATGCCGGCGATCTCGAGCCGCTTGACGTCACGCGCGGGCCGGCCCGGGATCTCGAACGACGCTTCGAGCTTCGCGGTCTTGACCGGGTCGATGAAGCCGATCTCATCGGCGAAGATCCGCCGGTCGCCGGCGTTCTGGATCCGGACGCCCCACAGGTCGTGCCGATCGGGCCTCGGGGCCACCTTCTTGGCGACCCGGGCAAAGATGCCGAACCGACCCAGCAACGCCTGCACACCGCGGATCAGCCCTTCACTGATCATGTCCATTCCGAGCAGGGTCGATCGTTCGCGGGGCGAGACGTAGCCCTCGGCCTGGAAGAGGCTGCGCAGATAGCAGGCAACGACCGGCAGCGGCGCGGTGAAAAGCTGTCCCGGCACCACCATGTCCACGCCACGGGTGAGCAGGCCCCACCGCTCGACGAACTCCGCGAGTGACTCCCCGTAGAGCCGAGTCCGCCGGCAGTCCAGCGACGTGTCCTGGGTCTCGACGGTGCGCTCGTGCCGGTGCACGCCGGGGAAGACCGCGTCGAGCATCGACCCCACCCACGACCGTTCGGCCGGTGTGACCGTCATCGCCTCGATGGTGAGCGACCGGTTGGTCCCGTGCTCGTACCGCCCCACGAATCCGTCGGACTGCAACCATCCCGCGAGCGACGCCTCCGCGATCTGGCGGACCTCGATCACCGACTCGCCGAACGACTGGGTGCGGTGCCACTCCAACTGGTCGCCCGGTTGGAGGGTGCCGGCCTCCACCCAGCGGCCGGCGCCCTCGCCGGTGGACTGCCAGACCACGTGGTCAGGTGTCACGTCGAGCTGGTGTCCGGCCTTGGTGTGCAGCCGGATCACCTCGCGCACGCCGTTGGCCTTGGTGGCCACGATCTTCGTGAGGCCATGCGCGTCGAACACCTTGGCGCCGACCGCGTCATGGTCGACCAGCTCGCCGATCGGGACCAGCCCGGCCGGCGTGCTGACCAGCGAGTCGTAGGTCAAGCACGCCGAGACCTGCTGGGGGGAGCTGGTGCCGACGTTGAACCAGACCGGGGAGTTGAAGCTGAACACCTGGTGCAGCAGCATCCAGGTCAGCTCGTGGTCGAAGATCTCCGCGTCCTCGGCGTTGGCGAAGTAGCCGTGCTCCTGACCGGCGGCCACGTAGGTGGAGACCACCCGGTCAATCAGCTGGCGCAGGCTCTGCTCGCGCTTCGGACTGCCGACCGCGCCGCGGAAGTACTTGCTGGTGACGATGTTCGTGGCGTTGACCGACCAGAAGTCCGGGAACTCCACACCGCGCTGCTCGAAGTTGATCGAGCCATCCCGCCAGTTGGTCATCACGACGTCGCGGCGCTCCCACCGGACCTCGTCGTAGGGATGCACGCCCGGGGTGGTGTGCACCCGCTCGACGGTCAGCGTGGCGCGCTTGCGGCCACGGGCGGGGTCCTCCACGGCCGAGGCGCCCTCGCGCCGATCCTGGTGTTCCACCGCGTCGGTCATACGTTCCCGTCCCTCTCCTGCTGTCTTGCTCTCTGGCGGTCGTGCGCGTGCTGTGTGTCGACAGTGCTGTGGTTTGACAGTGCTGTGGTTTGACGGTGCTGTGGTTCGGCTCGCCGGCGGCGGTGCGCCGGCGCGGCTCAGCCGGCCTGGCCCCGCAGATCGGCGATCTCCTTCTCGAAGTCGTCGATGCTGGAGAACGACCGGTACACGCTGGCGAAGCGCAGGTAGGCCACCTCGTCCAACTCACGCAGCGGGCCCAGGATGGCCAGCCCCACCTCATGGCTGGGGACCTCTGCGGCGCCAGCGGCCCGGATGCTCTCCTCGACCCGTTGGGCCAACTGCTGCAACGCGTCCTCGTCGACGGGCCTTCCCTGGCAGGCCCGCCGGACGCCGGTGACGACCTTGTCCCGGAGGAAGGGCTCGGTGACCCCGCTACGCTTGACCACGGCGAGCACCGCCTCCTCCACCGTGGTGAAGCGGCGCGAGCAGTGCGGGCAGGACCGCCGTCTGCGGGTGGCCTTGCCCTCGTCGACATCCCGGGAGTCGATCACCCGCGAGTCCGGGTGGTGACAGAACGGACAGCGCACGTCGACTCCCCCGATCACCGCCGCAGACTTTGCCCCGCGCAACGAACTACACACATGTAACCACAACATGTGGGGGCAACGAAAGCGGTTCGACCCAATATGCCGGGTCGAGGTTGAGGTCACCCGATGGGACTGACCAGAACCCGGCCGGCCTCTACCGAGGGTGACGCCAGGTCGTTCAACTCGACGATGCGCCGCACCACCGCGTCCGGCTCCCCGGACGGAGCGGCACGCCGAGCCACCTGCCACAGCGACTCCTCGACCCGTACCACGACCGGGCCGGTGACCTCCGGGACTCGGGCGACCCCGACCGAGTCGGCGACGGATCCGAGCCCGAAAACCGCCAGCCCGGCTCCCAGCGCCAGCGCAAACAGCACCGCGACCGGCGCCCGACCCTCACCCGCGGGACGCCCGGGACCGGGGCGGGCGCGACCAGCCACCGGAGGCGCGGGCGGCCGGCCGGCGGGCGCCGGGCGGCGAACAGGCACCGGCCGCGCGGCGAACCGCGCCGGGCGGGCCCGACGCCCGGGACCGGTCGACACCGGGCCGACCCGCCTCGTCCGCGACCGCCGGGGCGACAACGCCCCTGCCCGGCCCGCCCGCGACCCCGCCCGGAGAGAACCCACCTCCGTCGACCCCGCCATGCCCGAGTGCCCGTCCACCACGTCTCCTCCAGGCCCGCCGCCTCGAATGCACGTTCGATCGAACGTGTGTACGACGTGTCTACCACCGGCCCCCGACAAAACCGGGAACCGCCGCGCGTGTCGTTCGAACATGTGTTTGGACTTGTCGTCGGTCCGGGCTAGTGTCCCCAGGGTTCGCAGCATCGGGCGACGGCGGGCGGCATCGCCCGGTCTCGGGGACCGTGGGTCTCGGGGACCGTGCGTCCCGGAGAACGTTCGTCTCGGGGCCTCGAGTCTCGGGGACCACGCCCAGCACGACACGACACGACCAGCGGAGGACGGCCGGCATGGCGCGCGGATCGACGGACGACGGCGACACCGGAGGCGACGGGGCCGCAGCCCTCGCGGTGCCTGAGGCCCGGATCGCACCGAGCGGTCGGCGTGGTCCGGCCGACGCCCACACCGACCCACCGGACGCTTCGGCCGACGTGCACGCGTTCCCCGACCCCCCGGAGAGCACCGCGCTCACCCCGCGCCAGCGCAAGGTGCTGGAGGTTATCCGCGACTGGGTCGAACGGTTCGGCTACCCACCCAGCGTGCGGGAGATCGGCGACGCGGTCGGGTTGACCTCCACCTCGTCGGTCCACCACCAGCTGCGGGCCCTGGAACGCAAGGGTTACCTGCGCCGTGACCCGAACCGCACCCGCGCGGTGGATGTGCGCGGTCCCGACGAGCCGGGCACCGACCACACCGTGTCGAACTCGGTGGACGGAGATCCCGCGATCACCGAGGAGTTGCGCGCGATGCGCCCGTCCCCGGCGTTCATCCCGGTCGTCGGACGGATCGCCGCCGGCGGGCCGATCCTGGCCGAGGAGGCGATCGAGGACGTGTTCCCGCTGCCCCGCGAGATCGTCGGGGAGGGCACCCTGTTCCTGCTCACCGTCCGCGGCGACTCGATGGTCGATGCCGCGATCACCGATGGCGACTGGGTCGTGGTGCGTCAGCAGCCGGTGGCCGAGAACGGCGACATCGTCGCCGCCATGATCGATGGCGAAGCCACGGTCAAGACCTTCAAACGTCGCGACGGCCACGTGTGGCTGCTGCCGAGCAACCCGGCGTACCAGCCGATCTCCGGCGACGACGCAACCGTGCTGGGCCGGGTGGTGGCGGTCCTGCGGAAGCTCTGAGCCCGCGCGGCCCCCGGCGGCGGACCGCCCGCGCGCGGCCGTCCGATCCACTGCGCCCACCAGCCCGGACGGCGCGGCGGGCGGCGAGCACCCGACGCCCGCCGACCAGCGCGGCCAGCAGCGTGGTCACGGTCAGCGCGCCGAGCGCGGCCAACTCGGCAATGCCGCGGTCGTGCCACCACCGCGGCCGCACCGCCCCGGGCACCTGCTCTCCGGCCGCGCGCACCGCCGGTGTCGCCGGCGCGGCGCTCACCAGCCCCGCCGCGCCCGGCACCAGACGCAGCCTGCCGAACTCGCCGGCCCGGCGTTCCGAGGCCGAGAGCAGCCCACCGGCCCCGTCGAACGCGATCGCCTCACCCTGCGGCTCCCCAGGCAGCGGAACGCGCACCGGCTCCCGGCCCAACGCACCCACCAGATCACCGCCGGAGACCGGGTAGAGCCACGCGTCGGTGTAGGTGCGCAGCGCGATCACCGCGCCATCGACGCTGGTGGCGCCCCCGGTGATGGTACGCGAGCCGAACCCGCCGATCGGGCCGCCGGTGGTGTCCGAGACCGGCAGCTCCACCTCCGCAACGCGGGTCAGCGCGAGCACCTGCCCGGCCACGGCCGGCTCGAGCGCGCGCTCCGGGCGGTACACCGCCGCCGGACCGAACAGCTCCTTGGTCACCAGTAGCGGCGTCCGGTCCGGGCCGAGCAGCACGGCCTCCACGTCGTGCGGGCCGTCCGGGTAGCGCAGGCCGTAGCGCGCGACGCGGCCGGTCGGGTCGAGGGTGAGCATCGCGACGGTGTCCCGGTCGCGGCCGTTGTCCCCGGTGTCGGCCAGCCACAGCGTGCCGTCGGCGCCGCGCGCCAGGTCCTCCACGTCGTCCGGGTCGAGCGGCGCCGTGCGCACCGCACCCACCGCACAGTCCGCGCCGAGTTCGTACACCCGCACCCGGCTGCCGCCGTCGCTGACCACCCAGCGCCGGGTTCCACCGTCGGTGGCCAGCCCGGAGAGCTCGGACAGCCGCCGGTCGGAGGTGGTGCACAGCTCGCCGGGCGGGGCCGCGGTGTCCGCCCAGGCCGCCTTTCCACCGGCCCCGAACGCGGTAGCCCCGAACGCGGTAGCCCCGAACGCGGTGGCCCCGAACGCGGTAGCGACCAGCCACAGCGCGAGCAGGGCCGACCGGAAGCGCCCGTTCAGCGGCCGAGAGCGTCGGCGCCGCCCCGCGCGGGCAGCTCGTCGGCCGGTGCGTCCGCCAGCTGGTAGCGGGCCAGCCGCTCGGCCAGCTCGCCGGACACCCGGGCCCGCAACCGGGTGCCGTCCGCCACATGGTGCTCGTTCAACACCGCGCCCTGCTCGTGCACCCGGGCGGCCAGCGCTCCCTCGGAGTAGGGCAGCAGCACTTCCAGCTCGACCGCCGGATCGGGCAACCGATCGGCGACCAGTGAACGTAGTCGCGCCACCCCGGCGCCAGTGTGCGCCGAGACGAACACCGCGTCCGGCAGCAGGTGCCGCAGCCGGGCGACGGCGAGATCACCGGCGGCGTCGATCTTGTTCACCACCACCAGCTCGGGCGGCATCGCGCCGCCGTCCGAGCCGATCTCGGCGAGCACCTCCCGGACCGCGGTGATCTGCTCCTCGGGTCGTGGGTCGGAGGCGTCGACCACGTGCAGCAGCAGGTCGGCCAGTGCCACCTCCTCCAGCGTGGACCGGAACGCCTCCACCAGCTGGTGGGGCAGGTGCCGGACGAAACCGACTGTGTCGGTCAGGGTGTACTCCCGGCCGTCGGCGGCGCGGTCGCGCCGGGTCGTCGGGTCGAGGGTGGCGAACAGCGCGTCCTCGACCAGCACCCCGGCGCCGGTGATCGCGTTGAGCAGGCTGGACTTTCCGGCGTTGGTGTAGCCGACGATGGCCACCCCGGGCACCTCGCTGCGCCGGCGCGAGCCGCGCTTGGTGTCGCGGACGGTCCGCATCGCGGCGATCTCCCGGCGCAGCTTGGCCATCCGCCGGTGGATCCGGCGCCGGTCCAGCTCGATCTTGGTCTCACCGGGGCCGCGGCCACCGATCCCGACGCCGCCGGCGGCCCGGCCGCCGACCTGGCGGGACAGCGCCTCACCCCAGCCGCGCAACCTCGGCAGCAGGTAGGACAGCTGGGCCAGCTCGACCTGCGCCTTACCCTCCTTGGAACGGGCGTGCTGGGCGAAGATGTCCAGGATCAGCGCGGTCCGGTCGATCACCTTGACCTTGAGCCGCTCCTCGAGCTGACGCAGCTGGCCGGGTGAGAGCTCGCCGTCGCAGATCACCGTGTCCGCGCCGTGCGCGAAGACCGAGTCGCGCAGCTCGTCGACCTTGCCGGAGCCGACGAAGGTCGCCGGATCGGGCCGGCCACGGCGCTGGACCAACCCCTCCATCACCTCCGAGCCGGCGGTCTCGGCCAGCCGGGCCAGCTCGCGCATCGACGCGTCGGCCTGGGACGCGGAGCCTTCGGTCCACACCCCGACGAGCACCACCCGCTCCAGTCGCAGGCGCCGGTACTCGACCTCGGTGACGTCGGCGAGTTCGGTGGAGAGCCCGAACACCCGGCGCAGCGAGGAGCGTTCCTCCAGCTCGAGGTCACCGGTCGAGGGTCGTGGGTACGCGGTCGGGCGTGCGGTCATCTCAGTCATATACCGGTCATGCTCCCAGAAAACCGGCCGCGCCGTCCGCTCGGTTTCCGGCGCGGCGCCGGTCCGGTGGGCATCTCGACACGGCCCTGGCCCGGTGTGCTCGCGCCGCGCGGTCCGCCGGGCGGCTCAGCGCGGCCCGGGCGCGGTGTCCGAGCCAACGGACAGCGGTCCGAGTGGCACGGTCGACGGCGCCGGGTCGCGGGGGCAGACCGTGCCGGGGGCCGGCATCGCGCCGGTGGTCAGGTGGCCGGCCACCGCGTCTCGGATGCACGGCCCGCTGCCCAGCGCGCCGTGGCCCGGCCCGTCCCGGATGAGCAGCACCGAGCCGGCCAGCGACCGGCTGAACTCCTCGGCCCAGGGGTACGGCGTCTGCGGGTCCTCCCGGCCGCCGATGACCAGGATCGGCGGCGCTCCGGCCCCGGAGAGCGGCCCCAGGTACCGGTCCGGGTTGCTCGCCGGCCAGTACGCGCAGGCGAGCAGCGCGTACCCGGCCTGCTTGCCGAAGCGGGGCGCGGCGGCGAGGGCCTCCTCGGCGCTACGCCGGTAGGCGTCCAGATCGGTCGGGTGCGCCCGGTCCAGACAGTTGACCGCGACGTTGGCCTCGAAGAGGCTGCTGGGCGTCCCGTCCGGATCGCGGGCGAGCAACTGGCTCAGCGCGGCGGCCGGATCGCCGTTTCCGGCCTCGGCCTCGATGAGCACGTTGGTCAGCCCCGGCCACAGCTCCGGGATGAACACCGCGGTCCGGGCGGCCAGCAGCAGCGTGGCTCCGTCCACCCGGATCTCCGGCCGGTTCGTGAGCCGCAGGACGATGGGCGCGGCCTCCAGCCGGGCGACCAGGGCGTCGAACGCCTCGGCCGGGCGGCCGTTGCCGAACGAGCAGGCCGGCGCCTCCGCCGCGCAGGTGGCGAAGTACCGGTTGAGCAGGGCTTCCGCGCTCACGGTCTGCTCGATGCTCGTGCCGAGCGGGTCGGACAGCCAGGCCTGAGGGTGCACCGGCGCGTCGAGCACCATCCGCGCCACCCTCGTCGGGAACAGCGTTGCATAGACCGAGCCGAGCAGCGTGCCGTAGGACAGCCCGTAGTAGCCGATCTTCTCTTCGCCGAGCGCGAGCCGCACCTGGTCCATGTCCCGGGCCACTACGTCGGTGGACAGCTGGCCGAGCAGCGCGGGATCCACCCGGGACCCGCAGTCGGCGGCCAGGTCACGCGCCAAGGCCTCGAGCTCCGGGACCGGCAGCCCGCCGGGCAGGGCGAGATCAGCGTCGAGCGCAAGGAGCGTCTCCCGCTCGGCGTCGTCGCGACACACCACCGGAGCGCTCTCGCCGACACCACGCGGATCCATCCCGATGAGGTCGTAGCGGGCGACCACTTCCGCGCCGAACGGGCCCTCCGGCGCACCGAGCGCCCGGAGGAAATCGCCGACCGGCCCACCCGGCCCGCCGGGGTTGACGAACAGCGTGCCGATCCGGCGGGCCCGATCGGTGGCGGCGTGCCGGACGACGGCCAGCTCGATGCTCGGCCCGGTCGGCCGGGTGTAGTCGACGGGCACCCGCACCCGGGTGCAGTCGAACCCGTTGCCACAGGGCTGCCACACGGCCGGGGGCGGAGCGGGAACCGGGGCGACGGCAGCGGGCGGCGGGGCCGGAGCTGCCGGGGTGGCCGAGCAGGCGGTGGCCAGCAGGACGGCACCGATGGCGAACAGCCTGGTCAGGAGCACCGCGCCAGGGTACGACAGACCGTCCCGGCGCCCACCGCGTTCAGCCGATCGAGTGCCACCACGCGGCGTCCAGCTCGCCGGCGGCGACCAGCTCGGCCGGCCCGGTCAACGTCGCGCGGCCGCCCGCCAGGGCAACCCGGACCCGACCGCCGGGCACGTGCACGACCAGCTCGCCGTCCTGTCCGTCCAGCACCACCGCCGCCGCGGCCACGGTGCCGGTGCCGCACGACCGGGTCTCGCCGACCCCCCGCTCGTGCACCCGCACCGCCCTCGCGCCGGTGGCCGGTGGCGTGGCCGGGCCGACGAACTCGACGTTCACCCCACGTGGGAAGAGCGTGTCGTCGTACCCGGGAGGCTCCCGCAGGTCGAGCGAGGCCAGCGGGACGTCAGTGACACAGACCAGGTGCGGGTTGCCCACGTCGACCGCCACCCCCGGGAACTCCTGTCCGCCGACGACCGCGACCGAACCCGCACCCGCCCGGACCGCACCCATCTCGACGGTGAGCGTGCCGTCGCGCTCGAAGCGCACCACCCGGACGCCGGCCCGGGTGGCCACCGCGACCGGCTCGTCACCGGGAACCAGCTCCGCGTCGGCGAGGTAGCGGGCGAACACCCGCATCCCGTTGCCGCACATCTCGGCCACCGAGCCGTCGGCGTTGCGGTAGTCCATGAACCATTCGGTTTCCGGCGCCGGGCCGTCGAGGTCCCATCCGGCCGCGGTGCGCACCGCCCGCAGCACCCCGTCCGCGCCTAGGCCCCGACGCCGGTCGCACAACGCGCGCACCCGGGCCGGGGTCAGGTCCAGGACGCCGTCGGGGTCCGGAAGCAGCACGAAGTCGTTCTGGGTGCCGTGCCCCTTGACGAACCCGATGCCGGCCGCGCCCACCGGGCCAGATTACCCGGCGACCGGGGCGGCCAGGGCCCGCAGTGCGTCGCCCACCGGGTCGGCGCCGGCGTCCAGCCAGCGGATCCGGTCGTCACGGCGGAACCAGGAGCGCTGCCGGCGCACCAGCCTGCGGGTGGCTCGCGTGGTGTCCCCGGCGGCCTCGGCCAGCGTGCATCGCCCGTCCAGCGCGGCCACCACCTGTTGGTAGCCGACCGCCCGGCACGCTGTGGGGCCCTCCCGCAGGCCGGCGCCGAGCAGCCCACGCACCTCGTCCACCAGCCCGTCGTCGAACATCCGCAGCACCCGGGCCTCGATCCGGTCGTCCAGCGCGGCGGTGTCCAGGTCCAGACCGAGCAGCACGGCGCCCCAGCGGGCCGGTCCGGGCACCGGCAGGGTGGCGGTGAACGGCCGCCCGGTGATCTCGATCACCTCCAGCGCGCGGACGATCCGGCGGCTGTTGCCGGCCAGCACCGCGGCCGCCGCCGGCGGGTCGAGCTCGGCCAGCCTGCGGTGCAGCTCCGCCGGCCCGACCGCGGCCAGCTCGGCCTCCAGCCGGGCCCGCACACCGGCGTCGGTGCCGGGGAAGGTCAGCTCGTCCAGCACCGCGCGCAGGTACAACCCGGAGCCGCCGACCAGCACCGGCACCACCCCGCGCTCGAGCAGCCGCCGCACCTGCTCGCGGGCCGCCCGCTGGTAGACGGCCACCGAGGCGGCCTCGGTCACCTCCAGCACGTCGAGCAGGTGGTGCGGCACGCCCCGGCGCTCGGCCGGGGTGAGCTTCGCGGTGCCGATGTCCATGCCCCGGTAGAGCTGCATCGCGTCGGCGTTGAGCACCTCGCCCCCCAGCCGGCGGGCCAGCTCCACCCCCAGGTCGGACTTGCCGGTGGCGGTCGGGCCGAGCACCGCCACCGGTCGGGGCCGGGTCACCGCGACCGCCGCCACAGCGCCACGTGGTAGCCGACCCCGTAGGGCGCGCCGGAGTACACCAGCTCGCCGTGCCACCGGGCCTCGCGCGCCGCGGCCACCGCGCCGGCGGCCACCTGCCACGGCGCCCGGCCGATCGCACCCAGCTCGGCGGCCAGCCCGGCATCCAGGTCCAGCAGGCCCTCCGGGTCGGCGGCGGCAAGGATCGAAGCGACCGCCCGGTCGAAAGGTCCCGCCCTCGGGTCGAGGTGACCGGGTGCCTTCTCGGTATGCGTGACCGCGCCGTCCCCGACCACCAGCAACCCGGTGCCGGGACCGATCCGCCCGGCCAGCGCGGCCCCGAGGGCTCGGCACCGCGCGGTGGACAGGTCGGGGGCGATCAGCTCGGCATCGGCGCACAGCCGCGGCGCCACCTGCCCGCGCAGCCATCCCGCGATCAGCACCGGCAGCGGCAGGTCGGCGCGCGGCGGCCCGACGGGCTCCGGCGTCAGAGAGACCCGTACGTCCACTCCGAAGCCCGAGAAGGTTCCGAGCGCGTGCCCACCGTCTCGGTCCGCCCCGTCTCGGTCCGCCCCGTCTGGGTCCACCCTGTCTCGGTCCGCCCCATCTGGGTCCGCCCCGTCTCGGTGCGCCCCCAGGACGACCCAGCGGTCACAGCCGGCGGCCAGCCGCGCCGCCGCGTCCAGGCAGGCCCGGCGCATCGGGGCCGACTCCCCGGCGCCGCCCGCCGCGAGCTGAGGGATCATCAGCGGCGGCGAGGGGACCACCGCCACCATCTCCACCACAACCGAACAGCCTAATCACTGTCTACTCGTCTCTGGATAACCGCCGCTGGCTGCGCGCACCCGGTCCACGCGGTACCGCGTGGGGGTGGGAACTGTTTGAATCGCGGACGGGCCACACCGGGCAAGGGGTGGCCGAAGCGCGCGGCTCCGCCGACCAGCGGAGCGCCCGTCGCGAGCGACGGGCTGGACAGAGGAGGCCGACCGTGGCACACCAGGAGACGACCGGTACGACGACGACCTCGGGGCGAGAGCGCGAGGAGACCAGCTCGGCAGGTGCCGACCCAGCGCCCACACTGCGGGCCGGGTCCTCCGGGCGGCCCGATCCCGTCCCGTCCGCCCCGCCCTGCGCCAGACCGACTCCGCCACCCCCCCGGCCCGCTCCGCCCCCCGGCGCCGCCCGTCCGAGCCCGCCGGCCGCGCCACCGCCCGCCGACACCGACAACAGCGCCGACACCGACAACAGCACCGACACCGTCAGCCTGGACGACACTTCGTCCGGGGCATCGACCGACACCGCCACCCGCCAGCTGGCCAAGCCCGAGGCGCACCCCATCCCACACGCCGTTCCGCATCCGGGGCAGCCTTTGGCCCGGCCGGGCGAACCGGCCGCGGTACCGGCGCCGCCCGCGATCGTGCACCCGGTGTCGCCGGCCGGCGCACACCCGGAGCGCTGGGGTCGGGTGGACGAGCAGGGCACCGTCTACCTGAGGACCGCCGACGGCGAGCGGGAGGTCGGCAGCTGGCACGCCGGGGAGCCGGCGGAGGGGCTGGCCCACTTCGCCCGCCGGTTCGACGACCTGCTCACCGAGGCCGAGTTGCTGGCCGCCCGCCTTACCGCCGGCGGCGGCGATCCCAAGCACTCGCTGACCAGCGCCAAGCACCTGCGCGACAGCCTGCGTGACGCGGCTGTGGTCGGTGACGTGGACGGGCTCACCGCGCATCTGAACGACCTGGTGCGGCGCGCGGAGCAGTCGGTCAGCAGCGCCAGAGCGGCCCGGGACGCGGCGCGCGGACAGGCCGTGGCACGCAAGGAGCAGCTGGCGGCCGAGGCGGAGAAGATCGCCGAGGAGACCACCCAGTGGAAGCAGGCCGGGGACCGCTTCAAGGCGATCCTCGAGGAGTGGCGGACCATCCGGGGCATCGACCGCAAGACCGACGAGCAGCTGTGGAAGCGGTTCTCCAAGGCCCGGGACGCCTTCAACCGCCGCCGCGGTTCGCACTTCGCCGACCTCGACCGGCAACGGGCCACCGCCCGGACCCGCAAGGAGGAGCTGGTCGAAGAGGCCGAGAGGATCAGCGAGTCCACCGACTGGGGACCGACCGCCGCCCGGTACAAGCAGTTGATGATCGACTGGAAGGCCGCCGGGCGGGCGCAGAAGGAGGCGGACGACGCGCTCTGGCAACGGTTCCGCGCCGCTCAGGAAGCCTTTTTCAGCCGGCGCTCCGCGGTGTACTCCGAGCGGGACGCCGAGTTCGGCGCCAACGCCGCCCGCAAGGAGCAGTTGCTGGCCGAGGCCGAGCGGATCGATACCGGCAACCCGGACGCCGCGCGAGCCGCGCTGCGCTCGATCCACGAGCGCTGGGAGGACGCCGGGAAGGTGCCCCGGGAACGCATCCGGGAGCTGGAGGACCGGCTCAAGGTCGTCGAGGACCGGCTCCGCGCCGATCTCGACCGGCGGTGGCGCCGCTCCGACCCCGAGGTAGACGCCCGGGTGGCGCAGTTCCGCGAGCGGGTGGCCCAGTTCGAGGCCCAGGCCGCCAAGGCCCGGGCGTCCGGTGACCTGCGCCGGGCCGAGCAGGCCGAGGGTCAGGCCGAGCAGTGGCGGGAGTGGCTGGCCACCGCCGAGAAGGCCGTCCAGGGCTGACGGACCGCCTGGTCACGCCCCTCCGGCGCGGCCACCGGGGCGCGACCAGGCGATCCGCACCCACACCACGGTCAGCGCCATCGTGACCAGCAGGGTCAGCACCAGACCGAGCCCGGGGCCCGGCGCCGCGGGCGGCGCGGTCTGTCGCGACCACACCGCCCATACCCCGGTCACCACCGAGAATCCACAACCCAGGGCGCACACCCAGCCCAGCGCCCACAGCCGGGTGAGCAGCGCGGCCGCCGAGCCGACCACTCCCACCAGCACGGCGGTCACCACGAACAGCCGGGGCAGCAGCCCGACACCCGGGGCCGGGTCGCCGAGGGAGATCAGCAGCTCCCATCCGCTGGTCGGCCCGATCCACGGCAGGGCGACGGCCCCGAGCAGGCCGAGCACGCCCACCGCCGCGCCCATCGCCCCGAGACCGGGGTCGATCCGGAGCCAGCTACGCCGCCCGGACAGCTCCGCGTCCAGCCGGTCGAGGTTGTCCGACATCGGGTCCATCACGCACTCCCCACCTGGAGGTTCGTGCCACACGGCCCCGCCGGGGCGGGACCGGTCGGTGGGGTGCCCATCCCGGGCAGCCCGAGCACCGTCACACCAGGAGAGTAGCCGGCCGCGTGCCGCTCACCGGCCGGTGTGCGGCGATGCGACACCAGCGGCCCGTCCGCCACCAGATGGTGCGGCGCGGCGTAGCTGACCACCGTCTCCACCACGTCGCCCGGGTTGACCGCCGCCGAGCCGGGGGCGAAGTGCACCAGCCGGCCGTCTCGGGCGCGCCCGGACAGGCGGCGGGTCTCCCGGTCCTTGCGACCCTCGCCGTCGGCGACCAGCAGTTCCACCGTACGACCGACCAGCGCCCGGTTGAGCTCCCAGGAGATGTTCTCCTGGACGGCCACCAGCCGTTGGTACCGCTCGGTGACGACCGCGCGCGGCACCTGGCCGGGCATGGTGGCCGCTGGGGTGCCAGGGCGCGGCGAGTACTGGAAGGTGAACGCTGAGGCGAATCGAGCGGAACGGACGACCTCCAGGGTGGCCTCGAAGTCCGCCTCGGTCTCGCCGGGGAAGCCGACGATGATGTCGGTGGTGATCGCCGCGTCCGGGATCGCCGCCCGGACCTCGTCCAGGATCGCCAGGTAGCGCGACGACCGGTACGAGCGGCGCATCGCCTTGAGCATCGCGTCCGAGCCGGACTGCAGCGGCATGTGCAGCTGCGGGCAGACCACCGGGGTCTGCGCCATGGCGGCGATCACGTCGCTGGTGAAGTCCCGGGGGTGCGGGGAGGTGAACCGCACCCGCTCCAGGCCGTCGATCTCGCCGCAGGCCCGTAGCAACTTGCCGAACGCGGCGCGGTCGCCGAACTGCACGCCGTAGGAGTTGACGTTCTGCCCGAGCAGGGTCACCTCGAGCACCCCGTCGGCGGCCAGCGCGGACACCTCGGCCAGCACGTCGCCGGGCCGGCGATCCACCTCGGTGCCGCGCAGCGCGGGCACGATACAGAAGGTGCAGGTGTTGTTGCAGCCCACCGAGATCGACACCCAGGCCGCATAGGCCGACTCGCGGCGGGCCGGCAGGCTGGACGGGAACACCTCCAGGGACTCGCGGATCTCCACCTGCGCGGCCTCGTTGTGCCGGGCCCGCTCCAGCAGCGCCGGCAGTGAGCCGAGGTTGTGTGTGCCGAACACCACGTCCACCCACGGTGCCCGGCGGACGATCTCGGCGCGGTCCTTCTGGGCCAGGCAGCCGCCGACCGCGATCTGCATGCCCGGGTGGGCGTCCTTCACCGGGCGCAGGTGGCCGAGGTTGCCGTAGAGCCGGTTGTCCGCGTTCTCCCGCACCGCGCAGGTGTTGAACACCACCACGTCGGCCTGCTCACCGTCGGTGGCACACGAGTACCCGGCGGACTCGAGCAGCCCGGACAACCGCTCGGAGTCGTGCGCGTTCATCTGGCACCCGTAGGTGCGGATGGCGTAGCTGCGGCTCACTGCCCCAGGGTAGTTGCCGCTTCGCCGCGCACGGCCCGGCACCCGCCCCGCTGGTGCGCGCGGGGTCCGACCGGCAGGATCCGCACCGCCCCCACCCCCGTCGTCGATCATGCTCACGTAATGCAAGAGAACCCTAAGTGTTGCTCAAGCGTATGGACGGCTGTGGCCCTGGACACCTAGCGTTCCGGCAACGCACGTAAGCCGTGGGAGGCAGCATGACCGACTCGTCCGAACCGGCGAAGGGCCCTATGGTCCGGGTCGCCTCGGTGGACAAGCACTTCGGTGACCTGCACGTGCTACGCGACATCAACCTCGAGGTGGCCCCCGGTCAGGTGGTGATGGTGCTCGGCCCGTCCGGCTCGGGCAAGTCCACCCTGTGCCGCGCGATCAACCGGTTGGAGCCGATCGACAAGGGTGTCATCGAGATCGACGGCAAGCCGCTGCCGGCAGAGGGCAAGGACCTTGCCCGGCTGCGCGCGGACGTCGGCATGGTGTTCCAGAGCTTCAACCTGTTCGCGCACAAGACGATCCTGGAGAACGTGACGCTGGGTCCGCTCAAGGTGCGCAAGATGTCCAAGAGCGATGCCGAGCAGCGCGGTATGCAGCTGCTGGAGCGGGTCGGCATCGCCAACCAACGCGACAAGTACCCCGCCCAGCTCTCCGGAGGCCAGCAGCAACGGGCGGCCATCGCCCGGGCGCTGGCCATGCGCCCGAAGGTGATGCTGTTCGACGAGCCCACCTCGGCACTGGACCCGGAGATGGTCCAGGAGGTGCTGGACACGATGGTCGGGCTGGCCAAGGAGGGCATGACCATGCTGGTGGTCAGCCACGAGATGGGCTTCGCCCGCAAGGCCGCGGACCGGGTCGTGTTCATGTCCGACGGGGAGATCGTCGAGGACTCCACTCCCGACGACTTCTTCACCGCGCCCCGCTCGGCGCGCGCCAAGGATTTCCTCAGCAAGATCCTCACCCACTGATCCGGGCGCGTGCCGCCACCCGTACGAACCGGACGTGGCACTCGCCCGAGCATCCGCTTCGACCTCGACCGCTGGTCCGGGGCGACGACACGAGATGGAGACGCACATGAGGTTGCGAACACTGGCGGTGGGCCTGCTCACCGGCGCTCTGGTGGTAACCGGATGTGGCCGGGAGGGCAGCCCGACCGGCGCCGATGCCTCCGGGCTGACCTTCGAGGTGGCACAGAACGTGCAGGTGCCCGGCTCACCGACCTTCGACCGGATGACCCAGCGTGGCCGGGTGATCGTCGGGGTGAAGAACGACCAACCCGGCCTCGGCCAGGTGGACCCGACCACCGGTCAGTACAGCGGCTTCGACGTCGAGATCGCCCGGCTGATCGCGGCCAAGCTGGGTTTCGCCGCCGACAAGATCGACTACAAGGTGGTGCAGTCCGCCGCCCGGGAGGACGCGATCTCCCGCGGCGACGTCGACTACTACGTCGGCACCTACACGATCAACGACAACCGCAAGCAGCGGGTGGGCTTCGCCGGACCGTACTTCGTGGCCGGTCAAGGCCTGCTGGTTCGGGAGAACGAGACCCAGATCACCGGCCCGCAGACCCTGGCCGGCAAGAAGGTCTGCTCGGTCACCGGGTCCACGCCCATCCAGCGGGTCCGCGAGCAGAACCTGACCCAGCCGGAGAACATCGTCGAGTTCCAGACCTACACCCAGTGCGTGGACCAGTTGGTCCAGGGCCAGGTCGACGCGGTCACCACCGACGACGCCATCCTCAAGGGCTACGCCGCGCAGCGCCCGGACGAGCTCAAGCTGGTCGGCGAGACCTTCTCCAACGAGCCGTACGGCGTCGGGGTCCCGCGCGAGGACACCGCGCTGCGCGCGAAGGTGAACGACATCCTGCAGGCCGCCATCGACGACGGCACCTGGCAGCGGATCTACGACGCCACGCTCGGCAAGTCCGGAGCACCGGGCACCGCGCCGACGATCGACCGCTACTGACCGGCCACGGGCCGGGGGCGGCAGACGTCGTGCCCGGTCCGTCCGGAGGAGGGTGAGGCCAGATGGACGTCCTGCTGGAGAACACCGACCTGTTCGCCCGGGGTTTTCTGGGCACCATCCAGCTCTTCGTGATCGCCGCGATCGGCTCGATGCTGCTCGGGGGGGTGCTGGCCGGGATGCGGGTCAGCCCGGTGCCGTTCCTCCGGGCGGCCGGCGCCGCCTACGTCAACATCGTGCGCAACACCCCGCTCACCCTGGTGCTGTTCTTCTTCGCGTTCGCCTGGAACCGGCTGGAGATCGTGCAACTATCGTTCTTCGCCCTCGCCAGCTCCGGCCTGATCGTCTACACCTCGGCGTTCGTCTGCGAGGTGCTGCGCTCGGGCATCAACACCGTCCAGGTCGGGCAGGCCGAGGCTTCCCGGGCGATCGGCTTCACCTTCAGCCAGACGCTGACTGAGGTGGTGATGCCGCAGGCCTTCCGCGCGGTGGTGCCGCCGCTGGTCAGCGTGCAGATCGCGCTGCTGAAGAACACCACCATCGCGGCCGGCTTCTCGGTGGTGGAAGCCGGCTCGATCTTCCCCAGCCTGTCCGAACGCGGCTACAGCGTGCTGGTCGGCGGGCTGTGGGTCGCGCTCGGGTTCGTGATCCTGGTGGTGCCGCTGACCCTGCTGCAACGACGGCTGGAACGACGTTGGAGCGTGTCTCGATGACCGCCGTTCTTTACGACGTACCGGGGCCGAAGGCACGGATACGCAACCGGACCGCCGGGATCCTCGGCAGTGCGGCCGTGATCGGCGTCGTCGCCTACGTGGTGTACCGGTTGGCCGCCACCGGCCAGTTCGAGGCCCGGAAGTGGGAGTTCATCACCTTCGAGGCCATCCAGTTTCTGCTGCTCGATGCCCTGCTCGCCACGTTGACCGCGTTCGCGCTGGCCGCGGTGCTGTCGCTGCTCTTCGGCGCGCTGCTGGCGGCGGCACGGCTGTCCGAGCACTCCTGGGTGAGCGGCCCGGCGACCCTGGTGGTGGAGTTCCTCCGGGCCATCCCGGTGCTGGTGATGATCTTCTTCATCTACTTCGGGCTGCCGCCGGCCGGGATCAACATCTCCACGTTGTGGGCAGTGGTCATCGGGCTGACCCTCTACAACGGCTCGGTGCTGGCCGAGGTTTTCCGGGCCGGGGTTCAGGCGCTGCCCAAGGGTCAGAGCGAAGCGGCCTACGCGCTGGGCATGCGTAAAACCCAGGTGATGACGTCCGTGCTGCTGCCGCAGGCGTTGCGCAACATGTTGCCCACGATCGTCAGCCAGCTGGTCGTGGTGCTCAAGGACAGCGCGCTGGGCTTCCTGATCGGCTATCCCGAGCTGCTCTTCGTGACCCGCACGCTGGGCAGCCAGGGACAGTTCGACTTCCCGATCATCCCGGTGGCGATCGTGGTGGCGATGATCTACATCTCGATGTGCCTGCTGTTGTCGGCTCTGGCCAACTACCTCGAGCGGCGGACCCGTCGCTCCGGTGGTCGCGGATCAGTCGCACCGGTGGGCCAGGCAACCGGCGAGTAGGCGACGGTCCGGCGTAGCGCCACTCAACGGGCCGGCGCCAGGCGGGTTCCGGTGATCTTCCAGACCTTCCCGTTCGCCTTGGACAGCAGGTACAGCTCACCCCGACCGTCCCGACCGAAGCGCAGGTCCACCCGGGGCTGGCCGGCCAGCAGCACTGCCGGATCACCGGCAATCTCGCGCATGCTCACCTGCGCGCCAGCGGAGTCGAACAGCAGCAACTCGTGCACCTCGGCCAGCGCAGAGCCCCGGCGCATCTCGTCGGCCTCGGTGTAGAAGACCCGCCCGGACACGCCGTCGCCGAAGACGTACCGGCCGCGCAGCTCGGGCAGCGCGTCACCGCGGTAGACGAAACCGCCGATCACCGCGTGTCCGGTGTCGTCACATGGCCCCACGCCGCGCGCCGGCCGGTGGCTGTACGCGGCGAGCGGATAGGTGAACCCCTTACCGGCATCGGTGGCGGGCAGCGGATACACCTCGCAGCTCTCCCCCAGCCGGACCACGAACGGACCTTCCCGCTCGCTCCAGCCGAAGTTGTCTCCGGGTCGCACGTCGTAGATCGACTCAACCCGGTTCTCCCCCATGCTGCCCAGCAACATCCGGTGATCCTCGGCCGGATCCCAGCTGAAGCGGTACGGGTCGCGCAGGCCCGAGGCGTAGACCTCGCCGAGCGCCCCCGGCCGGGACACGAGCGGATTGCCCGGCGGGATCCCGTACTTGCGGCCCGGACCGGTAGCGGCCGGGTCAATCCGCAGGATCTTGCCCTGGGGCTGTCCGAGATCCTGGGGTACGGTGCTGGGCCGCTTGGCCTCGGCGGCCTTGCCGGCCGCCGCGCCGTCACCGACCGCGATGTAGAGCAGCCCGTGGTCGGGGTCGCCCGGCTTCGCGGTGGGGTTGAAGTCGATCTGCTGAATGCCGTGGATGTAGCCGACGAAGCCGAGTCGCAGCACCTCGCGCCGGGTTCCGTCGAACGTGTCGGCCGCCGGGTCGCGGGCGGTCCACTCGCTCAGCACGCCGTGCACCACGGTGCCGGCGGGCTGGGAGAGGTCGGGGGTGGCGGTGCGCAACGCGTCGCGGGCCTCGGTGTGCACTGTGTAGAACCGGCCGTTGCGGCCGAAGTCGGGGTGGAAGGCGACGAAACCGAAACCCGAGCCGAAACCCCGGTGGCTCCAGAACGACGCGCCGGTCCGGGCGGCCACGTCGAGGTACGGGGTGGGACGGCCGTCGCGCAGCAGGTAGAGCCGGCCGTTGAGGTCCGGCACGAACAACCTGCCGGAGCCGTCCGGCAGCTCACCGAGATAGTTGATCCGGTTGCGGCGGTCCAGCTTGTCGCCGCGCGGCACCGGCGGGTTGGTCTTCGACGGTGGCAGGGTGGCGAACTCGGTCAGGGTCACGCCCAATCCGGTGGGCGTCGGGTCGGGCAGAGGGTAGGTCGGCGGAGTGAACGCGGGCAACTCCCGCGCCTGCTCGGTCGCGGTGGGTTGCCCGGGCTCCGGGGCCGGGTCCGCCGTAGGACCCGAACAGCCCGCGAGCATCACGAGCAGCCCGGCGAGCATCGCGCCGGCGAGCGCGCGCGGCATGCCACCGGGTCGGGCCGAACGCGCGGGCTCACCTACCAACCGACCACTGACGATCATGCGGACCCCTGTGCTCTGAGCTGCGGCCCCGTCACACGCGGACGGCTCCGCACGGCCGGATTCCCGATCCTGCGGAGCCGTCCTCGCGCTGCCGCGGCCCTGGACCTGCACGGCTGCGCGCCCGGCGCCCGGGACGGGTACCGGGCGCCCGACGCCCTGATCAGGCTGTAGTCGAATCGGTCCTCGCACCGCGCTTGAAGATCTTGCTGCCGAGCCACACCAGCGGGTCGTACTTGCGGTCGACCACGCGCTCCTTGAGCGGGATCAGCGCGTTGTCGGTGATCTTGATGTGCTCGGGGCAGACCTCGGTGCAGCACTTGGTGATGTTGCAGTACCCGAGGCCGTGCTCCTCCTGGGCCGCCTTCTGCCGGTCAGCGGCGTCCAGCGGGTGCATGTCCAGCTCGGCGATCCGCATGAGGAACCGGGGCCCGGCGAACTCGGGCTTGTTCTCCTCGTGGTCACGCACCACGTGACAGGTGTTCTGGCACAGGTAGCACTCGATGCACTTGCGGAACTCCTGGCTGCGCTCCACGTCCACCTGCTGCATCCGGTACTCACCCGGTGCCACTCCGGCCGGCGGGGCGAAGGCCGGGATCTCCCGGGCCTTCTGGTAGTTGAACTCGACGTCGCAGACCAGGTCGCGGATCACCGGGAAGGTACGCATCGGGGTGACCGTGACGACCTCGTCCTCGGCGAATGTGTTCATCCGGGTCATGCACATCAGCCGCGGCCGGCCGTTGATCTCCGCGCTGCACGAGCCGCACTTGCCGGCTTTGCAGTTCCACCGCACGGCCATGTCGCCGGCCTGGGTCTGCTGCAGCCGGTGGATGATGTCCAGGACGACCTCGCCCTCGTTCACCTCGACCTGGTAGTCGACCAGGTCGCCCTTCTCGGAGTCGCCCCGCCAGACCCGGAAGTGCGCGTTGTACGCGCTCATGCCGTCCCACCCTTCTCGGCCCCGGCGTCGGCGCCGTCGGCCCGGTGTCCGCCGAGCTCCTCACCGGTGTAGTACTTCTTCAGCTCGTCGAGCTCGAACAGGTCGAACAGGTCCTCACGCATCGGAATCTGCTCCTTGCGGACCACCTCCGCGTCGCCTTCGCCCGCCGCGGAACAGACCAGCAGCACGTGCCGCCAGTCGGAGTCCATCACCGGGTAGTCGTCGCGGGTGTGCCCGCCTCGGCTCTCGGTGCGCATCAGCGCCGCCTTCGCCACGCACAGCGAGACCAGCAGCATGTTGCGCAGGTCCAGAGCCAGGTGCCAGCCGGGGTTGAACTCCCGGTGGCCCTGCACCTCCACCTTGGTGGTGCGGGTGGCGAAGTCCTCCAGCGCCTTGAGCGCCTGCTCCATCTCGTCGCCCTTGCGGATGATGCCGACCAGGTCGTTCATCGTCTGCTGCAGCTCGATGTGCACCGTGTACGGGTTCTCCCCGCCCTCGGTGCGGAACGGCAGCAGCGCCCGGTCCGTGGCGGCCTGGACCTCGTCCTCGTTGACCGCCGGGCGGGCACCCAGCGAGTCGACGTAAGCGCTCGCGCCGGCGCCACAGCGGCGACCGAACACCAGCAGGTCGGACAGCGAGTTGCCACCGAGCCGGTTGGAGCCGTGCATGCCGCCGGAGCACTCACCGGCCGCGAACAGCCCGGGGACCCTCGACTGACCGGTGTCCGGATCGACCTCGATGCCGCCCATCACGTAGTGACAGGTCGGTCCGACCTGCATCGGCTCCTTGGTGATGTCGACGTCGGCCAGCTCCTTGAACTGGTGGTACATCGACGGGAGCTTCTTCTGGATCTCCTCCGCGGAGCGGCGCGAGGCGATGTCCAGGAACACCCCGCCGTGCGGGGAGCCCCGTCCGGCCTTGACCTCGGAGTTGATCGCCCGGGCGACCTCGTCACGGGGCAGCAGCTCCGGCGGCCTGCGGTTGTTGTCCGCGTCGGTGTACCAGCGGTCGCCCTCCTCGGGCGTCGTCGCGTACTGCTCACGGAACACGTCGGGCACGTAGTCGAACATGAACCGCTTGCCCTCGGAGTTCTTGAGGATGCCGCCGTCACCGCGCACCGACTCCGTGACCAGGATCCCCTTCACCGACGGCGGCCAGACCATGCCCGTCGGGTGGAACTGCAGGAACTCCATGTTGATCAGCGTGGCGCCGGCGCGCAGGGCCAGCGCGTGACCGTCACCGGTGTACTCCCAGGAGTTGGACGTCACCTGGTAGCTCTTGCCGATGCCACCGGTGGCCAACACGACCGCGGGCGCGTCGAACCGGACGAAGCGGCCGTCGTTGCGGAAGTAGCCGAACGCGCCGGCGATGGCGCCGTCCGACTTGAGCAGCTCGGTGATCGTGCACTCGTGGAAGACCCGGATGCGCGACTCGTAGTCGCCGGTCTCGGCGAAGTCCTCCTGTTGCAACGAGACGATCTTCTGCTGCAGGGTGCGGATCAGCTCCAGACCCGTGCGGTCGCCGACGTGCGCGAGGCGCGGGTAGGTGTGCCCGCCGAAGTTGCGCTGGCTGATCTTGCCGTCGGGCGTGCGGTCGAACAGCGCACCGTAGGTCTCCAGCTCCCATACCCGGTCCGGCGCCTCCTTGGCGTGCAGCTCGGCCATCCGCCAGTTGTTGAGGAACTTCCCGCCGCGCCTGGTGTCGCGGTAGTGGACCTGCCAGTTGTCTCGTGAGTTGACGTTGCCCATCGCGGCCGCGCAGCCGCCCTCGGCCATCACGGTGTGGGCCTTGCCGAACAGCGACTTGGAGATGATCGCGGTCCGCTTGCCCAGCAGGCGGGCCTCGATCGCGGCTCGGAGACCGGCGCCGCCGGCTCCGATGACCACGACGTCGTACTCGTGGTGCTCTAC
>JBQTKB010000125.1:0-2709 GCA_052386505.1 Pseudonocardia sp. | reverse complement strand
TGGCCCAGAACAGCTCGGCCTCCGGCCCGTCCGGGGTCAGCGTGCGGACCACCCCGTCGGCGCAGGCCAGGTCGAGGGACAGCACGTGGTTGCCGAAGCTGCCGGCGCTGTGGTGGTTCTTGCCGTGCACGTCCGCCGCGATCGCCCCGCCGATGGTGACCTGACGGGTGCCGGGCAGCACCGGAACCCACAGCCCGAACGGCAGCGCGGCACGCATCAGGGTGTCCAGGCTGACCCCGGCGTCCAGGGTGACCGTGCCCCCGCCGGAGGCCTCTCCGGTCGAGATCTGGTGGATCCGGTCCAGACCGGTCATGTCCAGCACCAGGCCGCCGGCGTTCTGCGCCGGATCGCCATAGGAGCGGCCCAGGCCACGCGCGGTGACCCCGCGCGGGCCGGGCGCGCGCAATGCCTCCAGGACCCGCTCCGCCGAGTCCACCCGGGCTACGCGGGCGATGGTCGGCGCGGTACGCCCGAAGCCGGTGAGGCTGCGGGTGTCGACCGCGAGGGTGCCGGCCGCAAGGGTGTCGACTGCGGCGGCATCGGCCACGGTGACCGAGGAGGTGTCCGGAGGCATCGGGGCCAAGGCTACCCACGGCGTCCGACGATCCCGGCGGGGGGCGCGAGCCGCCGCCACCGGGCGCCCCGCGCGCGGATCGGCGCCGCCGTTCGCCCCGGCCCGCGGCGGGGGCCCGCGGGACGGCTACCCTCACGAGCATGGGTTCCACCCCGGCCGCCTCCGATGCGCCGGCCGCGCCGGTCGGGCTGTTCGGCCAGTTGGGCCGGTTCGCGGCGGTGGGCTGCCTGTCGGCGGTCGTCGACTACGGGCTGTACCAGGCGCTGCTGCACCTGGACGTCTACATCCACCTGGCCAAGGCGATCAGCTTCGTCTGCGGCACCACCACCGCCTACCTGCTCAACCGCCGGTTCACCTTCACCGGCGCCACCGGCGGGATCCGCCGGTTCACCGGGTTCCTGCTGCTCTACGGCACCACGTTCTTCGTCAACGTCGGGATGAACGCGCTGGCGCTGCACCTGGTGCCCGAGGGCACTCCGCTTCGGGTCACCCTGTGCTGGATTGTCGCCCAGGGCACCGCCACCGCGATCAACTTCATCATGCTGCGCACCGTCGTTTTTCGGCGCTGACCCGCCTGTGAGTGCGGGGTGCGGTTATAGCCGCACCCGGCACTCACGACCTCTCGGGCATATCCGCAAGGGGCCGGCCCACCCCCACCTCCTGAGCACGGCGGCCACCTCCGCAGCCGCGTGACACGGCCGTTCGGACAGCTCCGTCCAGCCGAAGATCAGCCGAGATCGCCCCGCCAGCTCCGAGACGTTGTCGCGTCGACGGTCCCGGTAGGCGACCTCCGGCAGCAGATGGGTAGCCCCGTTCAGTCGGACGGTGAGCGGCACGCCGACATGGTCGTAGACGGCATCCTCGATCAGCACCCGATCGTCGACGACGAACGGGTCCTGGCGCCGCGCGGCGGGAAGGCCGTGCGCAGCCTCGACGTCGACCGCGTACACCTCCTCGAGCACCGAATGCACACCGGTCTCAATGCGGTGCAGCGCCGCTGTCAGGGCTCGGCGGAACCGGCGCGGTGGCCGCTCTTCGATCCGTCTGCGGACCTGGATGGATGCCGCGCGCCGCGCGGTCACCAGCGCGGTCAGCACGCGCATCGCATCCCGCGCGGTGGGCTCGGCGACCGCCAGGTCGACCACTGTGTCGGCCCGGCTGGTCAGCGGCGGCAGCCCTGGCACCGCGATGTGCCGGAAGGCCCTGGACCGGTGCACGATCACCAGTGGTGGCTGCGATACGGCCGAGCAGCCGTACGGGACGGTGACGTGCACCGGGCCGCCACCCGGTCGGCACATTCCCCACAGTATTCCGGCGGAACGATGGCTCAGCAGGGCCGCCGGGCCCGCATAGCTCAGGGCCGCAGCGTTCCGGGCGTCGTCGGGGAGCGGCCCGGTGAACGTGGCGTACACCCGAGGCGCGACCAGCTGCCACCGTCCGGCCAGCACGTTCGCGGTGATCGCGTGACGGGATACCCCGAAGTCGCGGAGCTGGTCGGTGTCGATGACGCCGCTTTGCAGGGCGAGCAGACGGCGCCATTCGTCGTGGCGATCGGGATCGAGTCGGCGGGGCACCTGGTGACGGGACTGCGGCATGCCCTCACCATGTCGCGACCAGGTGCACCAGGTCCGGCATTATCCACAGGCTCGTTCGCGCAAGTGGACAACCCTGTGGGTAAGTCGTGAGTGGCAAGTGCGGCTATGACCGCACTCGCCACTCACGGGCCTACCGGCAGCCCACGCCGACCCAGGAGAACCCGGCCCGGCGCAGCACGTCGGGGTCGAGCAGGTTGCGGGTGTCCACCACGGTCCGGTTGGCGGCCACCGTGGCCATCTCCGGCCAGCCGAGCGCGCGGAACTCCGGCCACTCGGTGAGCACCACGATCGCGTCGGCGTCCTTGGCCACCGCCAACGGGTCGTCGGCCACCTGGATGCCGTCGGTGAACCCGGGCACCGCCTCCGGGCAGCCTGGGTCGTAGCCGGTGAGCTCGGCGCCCTCGGCGAGCAGGGCGGCGGCCACGGTCAGCGCCGGGGAGTTGCGCAGGTCGTCGGTGCCCGCCTTGAACGTCAGCCCGAGCAGCCCGACCCGCTTGCCGGCCAGGGTCCCGCCGCACGCCGCGCGGACCTTGTCCACCA
>JBQTKB010000124.1:0-24310 GCA_052386505.1 Pseudonocardia sp. | reverse complement strand
CCGATACCCCGCCTGCCGCTCATCCCTGTCCTTCCGTCCGTCCGCTCTCACCAGCTATGACGCCCCGGACCGAAGGGGGTTGCCGCAGCAGACCGGGCTAGCGGACCACGCCACACGTTCGGCGCACGGGGGGAGGCGCGCCGTGCGGCACTCGGTGGCCAGGAGCGCCGCGTTCTCGACGCCGACCTGGGCGAGATGGCGGCGGGACACCGTCAGCCCTCCGCTCGGCCGGTCACCACCGAGCCCACCAGTACGATCGAGGCCAGCACGAACGCGAGCAGCCGGTCAGTGGGGGGCACCCACCTATGGTAGCCAGGGGAACGGGCCCAGCCGAGCGACCTCCGCGGCCACCGACGACGGGCCCGCGCGCGCTACGCCGGGCGGTGGCCCGGCTGGTCGAGGAGACCCCGGAGTCCCGGGACCGCACAGTGGACCTGCTGCGGGTGGTCAGCATCGCGGTGGTCGTGATCTGGCACTGGGCGCTGTCGGTGACCCACCGCGCGGGTGGTCAGCTCGTCATGCCGAATCCGATCGACAGCGTCCCGATGTCCTGGCTGGCGACCTGGCTGTTCCAGGTCATGCCGGTGTTCTTCCTGGTCGGCGGCTTCGCCAACCTGGCCTCGTGGGACCGGGCAAGCCGCCGGGCCGGACCGTTCCTGCGCAGGCGGCTGGACCGGCTGCTGCGGCCCACCGCGATGTTCGTCGCGGCCTGGGTGGTGGCCGAGGCAGCGCTGCGGATCGCCGTGCCCGGCTATCCCGGCCTGCTGGATTACGGTCTGGTGGTCGTCGTGCCGCTGTGGTTCCTCGCCGCCTACCTGTGGGTGACGCTGCTGGTACCGCTGACCGCCCGCGCGCACCGGCACGCCCCGCTGGCGACGGTGGGGCTGCTCGGCGCCCTGGTCATCGGCACGGACACCCTCCGGTTCGGGGCCGAAGTCGCGGGGGCCGGCCTGGTCAACACCGCGCTGGTCTGGGTGTTCGTTCACCAGCTGGGCTACCTGTGGCGCGACGGGGTGCTGGAGCCTCGGCACCGACGGTGGGTGCTCGTCGCGAGCGGGCTGGGCGGATTGGTGATCGTCGCGGCCCTGCCCGTGTACCCGCGCTCCATGGTCGCCACCGTCGGCGACGGACTGAGCCACATGTACCCGACCACGGCGGCCATCGCCGCGCTCGCGGTGTTCCAGCTGGGGATCGCACTGCTGACCCGGCGGACCCTCGCGGCGTGGTCCGGGCGGCGTCGGGTCTGGGCGGGCGTGGTCGCGGCGAACGCGGTGGTGATGACGGTGTTCCTCTGGCACATGACCGCGCTGCTCCTGGCGTTCCTGGTGCTCGAACGGACCGGGCTTGTGATCCATCCCGAGCCCTCCGCCGCGTGGTGGGCGCAACGGCCGGTGTGGGTCCTGGTTCCCGGGGCGTTCCTGCTCGGGTTCGTCGCGGTCTTCGCCCGCGCCGAGACCCGGCGGACGATGACGACCGGGCCTCAGCCGTCGTAGAAGACCCGCTCCACCACCGCGCGGGCCCGGCGGGTGACCCGGCGGTACTCGTCGACGAACTCGCCGGGGTCGCCGCCCGGCGGGTAGCCCATCGCCCTGGCCACGCCCGCCAGCTCGCGCCCGGATCTGGGCAGCTGGTCGGCAGGCTTGCCACGGACCAGGGTGACGGCGTTGCGGGCCCGGGTGGCCATGGTCCAGCCGGCCGCCAGCGCATCGGCATCACCGCCGTCCAGCAGATCCGCCTGGTGGGCCTCGCGCAGCCCGTCCAGCGTGGAGGTGGTCCGCAGCTCCGGCAGGTCGCCGGCGTGCTGCAGTTGCAGCAGCTGCACGGTCCACTCCACGTCGGCCAGACCTCCGTGGCCCAGCTTGGTGTGGGTGGCCCGGTCGGCGCCGCGGGGCAGCCGCTCGGCGTCCACCCGCGCCTTGATCCGCCGGATCTCGGTGACCGTGGCCTGGGATAGTCCGCCCGCCGGGTATCGGACCGGGTCGACCAGCTCCACGAATCGGACTCCCAGGCCCGAGTCGCCGGCCAGCGGGCGGGCCCGCAGCAGCGCCTGCGCCTCCCACACCTCCGACCACTGGGCGTAATAGGCGCGGTAGGAGTCCAGCGTGCGCACCAGTGGTCCGCTGCGGCCCTCCGGACGCAGGTCGGCGTCGACTTCCAGCGGTGGGTCCGGGCTCGGCGCGCCCAGCAGCCCCCGGACCTGCTCGGCCACCGACGTCGACCACCGCACCGCGTCGTGCTCACCGGCGCCGCCGACCGGCTCGCAGACGAACAGCACGTCCGCGTCCGAGCCGTACCCGAGCTCCGCGCCCCCGAGGCGGCCCATCCCGATGACCGCCAGCCGAGCCGGGACCGGGCCGGACGCCGCGCGTGCGCGCAGCACCGCGTCCAGCGCCGAGCGCAGCACTGCGGCCCACACCTCGCTCAGCGCGGCGCACACCTCCGGCGGCGACAGCAACCCGAGCAGGTCCGCGCAGGCCACCCGCAGCAGCTCGTGGCGCCGCAGCGACCGGGCGGCGACCACAGCCGCGGTGGGGTCGCCGTGCCGGCCCACGGCCGCTTGCAGCGACGCCGACACCTCCGCCGGATCCCGGGTGGCGAGCTCGGAGTCGGCCCCGGTGTCGGCCAGCAGCCGCAGCACCTCAGGCGCTCGCACCAGAAGGTCCGGTACCAGCGCGGAAGTGCCGAGCACGGCCATCAACCGGTGCGCGACCGAGCCCTCGTCGCGCAGCAGGCGCAGGTACCACGGAGTGTGCGCCAGCGCCTCGGACACCCGGCGGTAGGCGAGCAGGCCCCGGTCGGGATCCGGGGTATCGGCGAGCTGGTCGAGCAGCACCGGCAGCAGCGTGCGTTGAATCGCGGCCGCCCGGGACACCCCGCCGGTGAGTGCCCGCAGGTGACCGAGCGCGCCCTCCGGGGAGGCCCAGCCCAACGCGGCGAGCCGCCGGCTGGCCGACTGGTCGGTCATCCGCAGGTCGTCACCGGCGATCTTGGACACCGTCTCCAGCAGCGGACGGTAGAACAGTTTCTCGTGCAGCCGCCGTACCCTGCGGGCGTGGTCGCGCCACTCCCCGAGGAGCACCCCGACGGCATCCCGGCGACCGTCCGCACGCATCTTGGCCGACCGGGCCAGCCAGCGGAGGGCTGCGGTGTCGGTCTCGTGCGGTAACAGGTGGGTGCGCCGCAGCCGTTCCAGCTGCAGACGGTGCTCCAGCAGCCGCAGGAAGCGATAGGACGCGGCCAGGTTCGCCGCGTCGTCGCGGCCGACGTAACCACCGTCGCCGAGCGCGGCCAGCGCTTCGAGCGTGGACCTGGAACGGATGTCCGGGTCGGTGCGGCCGTGCACCAGCTGCAGCAGCTGCACCGCGAACTCGACGTCACGCAGGCCGCCCCGGCCGAGCTTGAGCTCCCGGTCGGCGTGGTCGGGACGCACATGCTCCTCGACCCGGCGGCGCATCGCCTGCACCTCGGCGACGAAGTCGTCCCGGTCGGCGGCGTTCCACACCATGGGGGTGACCGCCTCGACGTAGGCCGCCCCCAGCGTCGGGTCGCCGGCCACCGCCCTGGCTTTCAGCAACGCCTGGAACTCCCACGTCCGGGCCCACCGCCGGTAGTAGCTGACGTGACCGTCCAGGGTGCGCACCAGCGCCCCCTGACGGCCCTCCGGGCGCAGGTTGGCGTCCACCGGAAAGCAGGCCTCCCCGGCCACCCGCATCACCGCCGAGGCGAGCTTGGTGGTGGTCGGGTCGGCCGGCTCCGCAACGAAGATCACGTCGACGTCGCTGACGTAGTTGAGCTCGTTGCCGCCGCACTTGCCCATCGCGATCACTGCGAATCGGACCGGCGGCTCGCCGCCGCCCTCGGGCAGCACCTGGCGGACCGCCACCGCGAGCGCCGCCCGCAGCGCCGCGCAGGCCAGGTCGGCCAGCTGGGCGGCGACCTGCTCGATCGGCAGCACCGGCAGCTCCGGCTCGCCCACCGTGGCCAGGTCGGCCGCCGCGATCTCGAGCAGGGCGTCCCGGTACGCCTGCCGCAGCGCGACGATCGCCTCAGCCGGGGCCAGGCCGGCGCGGGCGCCACCCGGGGAACCGGGCGGTGGCGCGCCCGGATCGGCGCCTACCGCGGCCAGCAGCACGGCCGTGCGCTGCTCCAGGTCCGGCAGCCGCGAGGGGGCCAACGCCCGGTCGGAGGCGAGCGAACGCCACCGGTCCGGGTGCACCACCAGGTGGTCGCCGAGTGCGGTGGAGGAACCGAGCAGCGCGATCAGCCGTCCCCGCAGTCCCCCGTCCGAACGCAGCGCGGCGTCCAGCTCGGGCCAGGCCGGACCGCAGGACTCGGCCAGCCGCTCCACCGCGCGCAGGGCGAGGTTCGGATCGGGGCTGCGGGCCAGCGCCCACATCACCGGCTCGGCCTCCCGCACCGGTCGGTCGCCGTCCCACCAGCCGAGGGTGGCCAGGGAGGCCGCCGCCCACGGCTCGGTCAGTCCGAGCCGGGCCAGCGACCTGCCGTCGCGCCGTTCAGCCACGGCTCGATCCAACCGCACCCGGACCACGTCGACGTCTGGCCCCCTGTCGTCGGACCACCACGCCGCCCTGCCCCTCAGCGCTGGAAAACCGCCGCGACCGTGGCCCGGGCCAAGGTGTGCGAGAACAGGTTGAACCCGAGGAACGCCGGGGTCGCGCCCTCGGGCAGCTCCAGGGAGGCCACGTCCACCGCGTGCACGGTGAAGAAGTACCGGTGTTCCCCGTGCCCAGGCGGCGGGGCCGAGCCGAGGAAGCCCTTCATCCCCGCGTCGTTGGCCAGCGTGACCGCGCCCGAGGGCAGGTCGGGGCTGTTCGGAGTGCCGGCCCCGGCGGACAGCTCGGTCACCGAGGTGGGGATGTCGGCGACTGCCCAGTGCCAGAACCCACTGCCGGTGGGGGCGTCCGGGTCGTAGCAGGTCAGGACGTAGCTCTGGGTGCCTTCGGGTGCGCCGGACCAGCTCAGCTGCGGTGAGAGGTCCTGCCCGCCCGGTACGCCGAACGCGGCACTGCGCTGCGGCTCGGGCAACGTCTGCCCGTCGGCGATGTCGGTGCTGGTCAGGGTGAACGCCGGTACCTCGGGCAGGAAGTCGTAGGGACCGGGTGGGCGTGCCGAGTTGCTCATGGCCCCCGAACCTACCGCCCGACCCGGAGCCCCGCTCAGCGCTGAATGCGATACGCGCCTCAGAGCTGATGCTTCGGCCCTGACGAGCAGGCCTCAGAGCTGATGCTTCGGCCCTGACGAGCAGGCCTCAGAGCACCGGCAGGTACGTGGCCAGCTCGTAGGGCGTCACGTTGCGCCGGTAGGCATCCCACTCCGCGCGCTTGTTGCGCAGGAAGAAGTCGAACACGTGCTCGCCGAGGATCTCCGCGACCAGCTCGGAGTGCTCCATGACCCCGAGCGCCTCGGTCAGGTTCTGCGGCAGCGTGTCGTATCCCATCGCGCGGCGCTCGATCTCGGTGAGCGACCACACGTCGTCCCCGGCCGGCTCGGCGAGCTCGTAGCCCTTCTGCACCCCGGTCAGCCCGGCACCGAGAACCGCGGCGAACGCGAGGTAGGGGTTGCACGCGCTGTCCAGCGACCGGATCTCCACCCGCCGCGACGACGACCGGCCCGGCGAGTACATCGGCACCCGGACCAGGGCCGAGCGGTTGGCGTGCCCCCAGCACACCGTGGTCGGGGCCTCTCCGCCGACCACCAGCCTCTTGTAGGAGTTCACCCACTGGTTGGTCACCGCGGTGATCTCCCTGGCGTGTCGCAGCACGCCGGCCACGAAAGCCTTGCCAGTGGCCGAGAGCTCGTAGGGGTCGGTCGGGTCGTGGAAGGCGTTGCGGTCGCCCTCGAACAGGCTGAAGTGGGTGTGCATCGCCGAGCCCGGGTGCTGGGTGAACGGCTTGGGCATGAACGAGGCGCGCACGCCCTGGGTAAGCGCGACCTCCTTGACCACGTACCGGAAGGTCATGATGTTGTCGGCCATGGTGAGCGCGTCGGCGTAGCGCAGGTCGATCTCCTGCTGGCCTGGGGCGCCCTCGTGGTGGCTGAACTCCACCGAGATCCCCATCGACTCCAGCGTCTCGATGGCATTGCGCCGGAAGTGCGGTGCGGCGTCGTGGCTGGACTGGTCGAAGTACCCGCCGGAGTCGGCCGGCTCGGGCGGCGAGCCGTCGCTGGGCAGGTTCTTGAGCAGGTAGAACTCGATCTCCGGGTGCACGTAGCAGGTGAATCCCGCCTCGGCGGCCCGGCTGAGCGCACGGCGCAGCACGTGCCGAGGGTCGGCCCAGGACGGCGACCCGTCCGGCATGTTGATCTCGCAGAACATCCGAGCCGAGTAGTGCTGGCCGCCGTCGTTCTCCCAGGGCAGCACCTGGAAGGTGCCCGGGTCGGGCTTGATCACCATGTCCGACTCGTAGACCCGGGCGAAGCCTTCGATCGCCGAGCCGTCGAACCCGATGCCCTCGGAGAAGGCACCCTCCAGCTCCGCCGGGGCGATCGCCACCGACTTCAGATAGCCGAGCACATCGGTGAACCACAGCCGCACGAAACGGATGTCGCGCTCTTCCAAGGTGCGGAGGACGAACTCCTGCTGACGATCCATGGACGGAGCCTAGGAACATCGCGTTACATCCGTGTTTCCTGGCCGGTCAGACCGGGCGAAACCCCCACTCGTTTGCCCGTCCCGTCCTTTCTCCCACCGCACACCTGACGTGCGCATCGCACACGGCGCGGGCTGAGCGGCGACCAGGCGGAGTATGCGCCGGGCAACCTGGCGCCCTCGGGTGGTCACGGGCCGCCGCCGGGTTCTGGCCCCTCGTAGCCCTTCTTCGAGGAGCTGTCCATGCCGACCTCGTTCTTGATCCCGTTCAGCGTGTTGCGGGCGACCTTCGCGCCGGTGGATCCGATGTCCAGCCCGATGGCCTTGTCGGCTTCGCCGGTGAACTCGTTGTCGGTCACGGTGACGTTCTGTACGGCCTCGATCATGTAACCCTGGGCGGCGCCGAACTCACACGTGTTGTTGCTCAGCGTCCAGTTGGCCGAGGTGCCGTCCCCGCCGCCGCCGTCACCGACATCGCCCGGCCCTTCCGCCATCAGGCAGATATTCGCGATCTTCTCGCACTTGTTGCCCTCGATCCGCACGTTCTCACTCGAGGGTCGGCCACTGGTGAACGTCTGCATGCAGTCCGCGTGGCAGCCGCCGCAGTCGCCGGTCTGACCGATGCTGTTGTTCAGGATGTTGAGGTCGTTGCCGAAGAACCGCAGGCCGTCGCCGTCGCCGCCGACCGGCTTGGTGATCGTGTTGTTGCGCACGGTGACTCCGTTGCCGGTGATCTCGATGCCCGGCGCCTCAGGCCGGTCGGCGGTGAAACCGTCGACCACCACGTGGTCCGCATCGACGGTGATGCCCTTGGTGACGGTCCGGCCGTTGCCCACGATCTGGATCGGTGAGCCGGCGCTGCCGCCCCTGCTGATCTCCAACCGGATACCGACGTCGTCGGCGGTGACGCAAATCTTGTCGCCCGGCTTGGCGGTGTCGATCGCCTTCTCCAGGCTCGGCCCGTCGGTGATCTCTTGGGTGCAGTTGCCCTGGTCCGGTCTGCCCGGTCCGACGGTCGTGGTGCCGGAGGGCTCGATGGAACCGGCGGCGCTTCCGCGCGTCCCCGACTCCTCGGCATCCCCGGATTTCCCAGCATCCCCTGATTTCCCAGCATCCCCGGATTTCCCAGCGGAGGACGGGGACGGGGACGGCACCGCACCGCTGGATGCGCCGGGAGCCCCGTCGGACGCCGGCGGGCTCGACCCGCGCGTGCCGGGCGGCCCGGAGGCCCCGCCGCGCACGCAGATGACCTCGTCGGGCCCCACCACGGCCATTGCCCTACCCATGCTCGCCTGGTCCGCCACGACGATCGTGCAGGCCAACGACTTGCTTGCGTGCGAGGGCGCCGGGCCCGTCGATGCGGTGGATCCGGGTCGCGCGGCGGAGCCGGGCGGCGTGGCGGACGGCCGCGGCCCGAAGGTCGGCATCAGCCGCTTGCCCGGAGCGGCCGTCCCGGAGGCTTTTGGCCACGCCGAGGCACCCGACGGCGCAGAGTTGGACGGGGTCGACGACGACCGGGACGTCGGCGCGCCATCGGAACCCGATCCGGTGCCGGCACCCGACTTCTCGGCCTTCTCCTCCGTGCCGCCGGACTCGGAGTCCCCGCCCTCGGACTTCTCCTCCTCGGACTTCTCCCCTTTGGACTTCTTCTCTGAGTCCGAGTCGTCCTCACCGGAGTTGTCCCCACCCGACTCGTCGTCGGGCTCGGACCCGGCGCTGAACATGAGCTCGCCACCACGAGGAGTCGCCGACCCGACGTGGGTCGGAACCGCAATCGCGTCCGGCGCGGGCTCAAGCTTCGGGCCCCACACCGCGGTCAGCAGAGCGAAGAACAGTGCTGCCCCGGTCAGGACGGCACCGACGAGTACCGCCTTCCGGGCAAGATCAGCATGCTCGGGAGGGCGCATGCCGCAGAGCCAACACGCCAGTCTGCTCGCGTGGTGGCGGATTCGCCGGAATCGTGTGCTTTCGCGAATACCGGGGTCGACCCCGTGGCGCGTGACCGGTCGGTGCGGTACTCGAACGACGCGCTGGGGGGTCGCCGGAGCCCGCTCGGCTCAGACGCTGCTGTACCCGGGTCAACGCAGGGATCGGAGCTTACCGCGCAAGAGGGCCCGGGCGGCCGGGCCCAGGTCGTCGATCACCTCGATCAGGACGCCGAGCCGCGCGACCGAGGCCAGCGCCTGGTCCGCGCCGTCGTGATCCACCCCGTCGTAGAGTTCGAGACCGACGAACGCCGCCGCGAACGCCCGGGCCAGGCCGGAGACGTCGAGGAACTCCCGGATCGGGGAGTCGGCGAGCACCCGGTCGAGCACCGGCTCCAGCTGCGCGACCCACATGCTCAGCGTGGTGGCGGTAGCCGGGGCGAGCTTCGGGTCGGACTGGGCGCCGGCCAGCATCTGGGCGAGCGCCAGCACGTTGCCTTCGGCGCGCTCGCGCTTGTGGATCTGCACGCCGAGGTCGAGCAGCTCGGGGAGCGAGCCCACCGCCGCGAACTGGGCCTGGTAGAGGGCCACCCGGCTCCGGGTCGCGTACGCGCAGGCCTCGGTGAGCAGCTCGGAGACGCTGCCGAAGTGGTAGAACACCAGGGCCTGGTTGACCCCGGCCGCCGCGGCGATCGCCCGGGCCGACGCCCCGGCGATGCCTTTGTCCCGCAGGGTCGCGAAGGCGCCCTCCACCAGCCGGGCGCGGGTGTCCGTCATGCCGGGCACCTTGGTCAGGCCGGTATCTGGCCGGCGGCGGGCCGCACCGGGTCGGGCACCAGGAAGCGGGCGATGCTACGCAGCTTCTCCCGGGTCTCCTCGAACTCCCGCTCGGGCACCGAGTCCGCCACGATGCCGGCGCCGGCCCGCAGCCAGGTCCGTCCGTCGCGTTGGAAGATGGTGCGCAGCGCGACGGCGGCGTCCAGCGAACCGTCCGCGTCCGCGGCCACCACCACGCCGCCGTAGAGCCCCCTGGGTTCGCCCTCGTAACGCCGGATCGCCCGGTAGGCCGACGGCTTGGGCAGGCCGGACACGGTGACCGCCGGAAACGCCCGGTCCAGCGCCTGCCACCCGCTACACGACTCGGCCAGCTTTCCGGTGACCCTGGAGGCCAGGTGCTGCACGCTGCCCCGGCGGGCCACCGCCATGAACTCCCCCACCTGCACCGAGTCGTCCACGCACACCGCCCGCAGCTCGTCCTGCGCGCCGCGCACGGAGACGGCGTGCTCGAAGACCTCCTTGGGGTCGGTGAGCAGCTCCTGCCGCAACGCCGCATCGCGGGACGGGACCCCGGTCAGCGCGCGGGTGCCAGCAAGCGGCTGGGTGGACACGGTGCCGTCGGCCCCCACCTCCAGGACCGTCTCCGGGCTGAACCCGGCCGCGCCCAGCTCGCCGAGGCGCAGCAGGAACGACCGGGCCGGCGTGTTGCCGCGGCGCCCGGCCAGGTAGCTGCCCGCGAGGTCGACGCGGGCGGGAACCGGTACCACGCGGGAAAGCACGACCTTCGCCAGCCGGCCGTCCCGGATGTCATCGATCGCGCCGGCCACGGCGCGGAGGTACTCGTCGCGGCCAACCGTGTCGTCGGTGACCATGTCACCGACCGGCTCGGTCGCCACCGTCGGCGACCGCTCGAGCTGGCCGTGCAGCTCGGCGAGGTCGTCCCAACGCCTGGCCCGCAGCAGGGCGCTACCGGCGCGCAGCCGCACCTCACGGGCGGGCACCACGACATGGCCCAGGATCGTGCCGTCGGGCACGTCCGGCAGGTAGCTGAGCTCGAAGGCGAGCCAGCCGTACGCGCGCCAGCCATCGATCCCGCACTCCGCCAGCAGTTCGCCGACCTGACGCATCGGTTGGTCCGACGTGCGCACCCCGCTCCAGCGGTCCGCTCGCCCGCCGAGACCGCGGAACCGGATCTCGGAACCGGTCAGCACGATCTCGGCGGCCGCGCCGAAGCCGACAGAGACCTCCCCCGGCCGCTCATAGAGCACGAACGGCTCCCGGGTCGCGCGGGCCAGCCCGGCGGCCGCGGTGACCGGGTCCAGCCCCAGCGGCACCGTCGCCTCGGCATAGCGAACCCCGTCGAGCAACTGGGCGACTGGTTGGGGCATCCGCATCCTCCGGTCGGGCCGCTCGTCTCGTCGCCGGCCGATCCTCGACGGGTCGCGCCGACATTGAGCGGTCGCTCAATGGTTCCCACCGTAGCACCGTGTTGAGCGACCGCTCAAGCACCGGGGGGACTCGCAGCGGTGGGGGGCCGGCTGGAACGATGGACGGCGTGAGCGGCAGCATCGTTCTGGGAATCGAGACCTCGTGCGACGAGACCGGCGTCGGGCTGGTCCGCGACGGCGAGCTGCTCGGCGACGCGCTGGCCTCCTCGATGGACGAACACGTCCGCTTCGGCGGCGTGGTGCCGGAGATCGCCGCCCGCGCGCACGTGTCCGCGCTGGTCCCGTGCGTGCGGGAGGCGATGCGCAAGGCCGGTGCCAGGCCGGCCCACGTCAGCGCGATCGCGGTCACCGTCGGCCCGGGGCTGGCCACTGCGCTGCATGTCGGGGTGGCCGCGGCCAAGGCATACGCCGGCGCCTGGGGGGTGCCGCTGTACGGCGTGCACCACCTCGCCGGGCACGCCGCCGCCGACCTTCTCGAGCACGGCGCCCTGCCCTCGCGCAGCGTGATCCTCATCGTCTCCGGCGGGCACACGTCACTGCTCGCGGTGGGTGACCTGGCCCGGGACGAGATCGTGCACCTGTCCGACACCATCGACGACGCGGCCGGCGAGGCGTTCGACAAGGTAGCCCGGGTGCTTGGGCTGCCCTACCCCGGCGGCCCGTCGATCGACAAGGTTGCCCGCGACGGCGACCCGGACGCGATCGCCTTCCCTCGGGCACTCACCGGTCCGCGGGATCCCGAACTGGGGTTCTCCTTTTCCGGGCTGAAGACGGCGGTCGCCCGCTGGGTGGAGCGTTGCGAGGCCGATGGCCGGCCGGTGCCGGTACCGGACGTGGCGGCGTCGTTCCAGGAGGCGGTGGCCGACGTGTTGACCTCGAAGGCGGTGCTGGCCTGCAAGCGGGAGGGCGTGGCCGACCTGGTGGTGGTCGGCGGGGTGGCGGCGAACAGCCGGGTGCGCGCGCTGGCCGAGCAGCGCTGCGCGGACGCCGGGATCACCCTGCGGGTGCCGCCGATCCGGCTCTGCACCGACAACGGGGCGATGATCGCCGCCGTGGGCGACCTGCTCGTCCGCGCCGGGGCGGAGCCCACCGGCCTGGCGGTGTCGGCTCGGCCGAACGTGGTGCTGGAGCGCGCCCAGCTGCGGTGAGTTCCGCTCCCCCAGCACGTCGACCGGCGTCCGTTCACGGCGGCCGGGTGCGATCGCCGCCGCCGGGGCAGGATGGGTTGCATGGAGTTCCGCTACCTCGGCCGCTCCGGGATGCAGATCTCGGCGATCACCTACGGCAACTGGCTCACCCACGGCTCACAGGTGGAGAGCGACGTGGCCACCGCCTGCGTGCGGGCCGCGCTGGACCACGGGATCACCAGCTTCGACACCGCCGACGTGTACGCCAACGGGGCGGGCGAGCAGGTGCTCGGCGCGGCGCTCAAGGGCGAGCGGCGGGAGTCGCTGGAGATCTTCACGAAGGTCTACTGGCCGGTCGGGCCCGACCCCAAGGGCAAGAACGACATGGGCCTGTCCCGCAAGCACATCATGGAAGGCATCGACGGCAGCCTGCGCCGCCTCGGCATGGACTACGTGGACCTCTACCAGGCCCACCGCTACGACTCCTTCACTCCGCTGGAGGAGACCATGCAGGCCTTCGCCGACGTGGTGCGCGCCGGCAAGGCGCACTACATCGGGGTCAGCGAGTGGTCGGCGGAGCAGATCCGCGCCGGGCATACGCTGGCCAGCGAGCTGGGCATCTCACTGGTCTCCAGCCAGCCGCAGTACTCGATGTTGTGGCGGGTGATCGAGGACGAGGTGGTGCCCGCCTGCGAGGAGCTGGGCATCGGCCAGATCGTCTGGTCGCCGATCGCGCAAGGTGTGCTCACCGGCAAGTACCAGCCCGGCCGCCCGCTACCGGAGGGGTCGCGGGCCACCGACGACAAGGGCGGCGCGGACAACGTCAAGCGGTTCCTCACCGACGAGACGCTGACCCGGGTGCAGGCGCTGGCCCCGATCGCCGCGGACCTCGGTCTGTCCATGGCCCAGCTCGCGGTGGCCTGGGTGCTGCGCAACCCGAACGTGTCCGCCGCACTGATCGGCGCGTCCCGGCCGGAGCAGGTCGCCGAGAATGTCAAGGCCGCCGGGGTGCGGATCCCGGACGACGTGCTGGCCCGGATCGACGAGGCGCTGGGTGACGTCGTCACCCGGGACCCGGCGCTGGTCGCCCGCTCCACGCCGCGCGGACGCGCGATCTGATTCCGAGGATCACCGGACGTTGCCGAGCAGCCGTAGCACGGTGATCTCCAGTACGACCCGCTCCGGGTGGGGCTTGGGGACCCGGTAGCGCTGCGCGTACCGCCGCTCGGCCTCGGCCACCGACTCTTGGTCCTCGCGCACCACGGCCAGTCCCTCGGCGGTGCACCAGCGACCGCCGTCCACCTGGCCGACAGCCACCCGGGCGCCGTCCGGTCCGGCGTACCGGATGTTCGCCACCTTGCGCGAACCCTTCCGGGTGATCACCCGGACCAGGCCCGCCGGCAGGTCGAGGACCGCGCCCACCGGCACCACGTGCGGCGAACCGTCCGGCCGTAGCGTGGTCAGCAGGCAGATTCGCCGCTCGGCCCAGAACGCCTCGAAGTCCGGAGTCAGCCCGTCCTGCCAGTCAGCCATCCGCTGATCGTGTCATCGCCCGCAGGAGCACCACCGCCCGGACCAGGATGGACCGGATTCCGGACGTGTCGGCTCGCGGGCGCGGACCCAGGTGAGCAAGATAGCGGGGACGACATGGACAGCAACCACACGGAGGCTCGGTGAGTACGGACAACAAGGTGGCGATCGTGACCGGCGGGGCTCGCGGCATCGGCGCCGCGACCGCACAGCGGCTGGCCCGTGACGGGCGGGCGGTCGCCGTGGTCGACCTCGACGAGGGCAGTTGCGAGGACGCGGTCAAGGCGATCACCGCCGAGGGCGGGACCGCGCTGGCGGTGGGTGCCGATGTGAGCAGCCCGGACGCGGTTCAGGCCGCCGTGGAGCGGATCGCGGCCGAGCTGGGAGCACCTACCATCCTGGTCAACAACGCCGGGGTGACCAGAGACAACCTGCTGTTCAAGATGACCGAGGCGGACTGGGACATGGTCATGGGGGTGCACCTCAAGGGGTCGTTCCTGATGGCCCGCGCCGCCCAGGCGCACATGACAAAGGCCGGGTGGGGCCGCATCGTGAACCTGTCGAGCACCTCTGCACTGGGTAACCGGGGGCAGGCCAACTACTCCACGGCCAAGGCGGGCCTGCAGGGCTTCACCAAGACCCTGGCCATCGAGCTGGGCAAGTTCGGCATCACGGTCAACGCGATTGCGCCGGGGTTCATCGCGACCGAGATGACCAAGGCCACCGCCGAGCGGGTGGGCATGGACTGGGAGGAGTACCAGGCCGCCGGTGCCAAACAGATCCCGGTCGGCCGGGTCGGCAAGCCCGAGGACATCGCCGCGCTGGTGTCCTACCTGACCGGTGAGGAGTCCGGGTTCGTGTCCGGCCAGGTGATCTACGCGGCCGGCGGTCCCAAGGCCTGAGCACGGTCGGTCGGGTCGGCCGGAGCAGCCGGCCGGCCCGCGCCCGGCCGACACGTACCCGGGTCACTCAGCGTGCGCCGGAGCCGATCCGTGGCAGGAACCGGCCGGTGCGTTCGGCGTACGCGGTGTACTCGGCGCCGCGCGCGCCGACCAGCCCGGGTTCCCGAACCCGGCGAACCTCGATCTGCACCGCGACCACGAGCAGCACGCAGGCCAGCACCGCCAGCATGGTGGGCACCATCAGCAGGGTGCCGGCCATCGCCAGCACCATGCCCGTCGCGCCCGGTTGCCGGACCCACCGGTGCACTCCGTCGGTCACCAGCGGGGTGCGCTGACCGGGCCCGGTCCGGGCCCGCCGAGCCGCGTCGAGTTCGCGGCGGGCCAGCAACAGCACGCTCACCCCGAGCAGCACCATCCCGGCGCCGACCACGACGATTCCCGGGTCCTCGAGCAACGGGATCGGCTGCAGCACGTCGGCCACGACCAGCAACGGGGTGAGCAGCCCGACCGCCACTGCGGTCAGGAACAGCATTCTGGCCCAGCGCCCGGCCGGGCCGGCGCGATGCGCCGCGTCGGACTCCGACGACCGGGCGGCGGCGAACCGGAGCACCAGTATCGCGGCCAACCCCAGTCCGAGCGCAATCCAGCCGGCGACGTGGTGGTCCAACCCGGCGGTCAACGTGGCCCACGGCGCGTCCCCGGTCAGCCAGGCCGCCGACCCGGCCAGCAGCCACCCGCCGAACAGCACGAACGAGCCGGCGGCGGCGTACCGGACGGTGCGCTCGGGCAACCGCCGAGCCAGCGCCCGCCCGGCCAGGATGGCGAGCGCGTCGGCCACCACCATGCCCATGGTCGAGCCGAGCCAGATGCCGAACCAGCTGTGCTGGGCGGCCAGCGTGACGGTCGCCAGCATGGTCTTGTCGCCGAGCTCGGCGAGGAAAAACGCGACGGTCACGGTCAGCACGACCGATCCCGCGCCGCGGGCCGCCCGGGTCAGGTCGGAGTCCGAGAGCGAGTCACCGCGCACCGTCCAGGCCGCGAACCCCAGGAAGGCCAGGCCGGCGCCGAGTGCGACCCAACCGGTGGGCACCGCCAGTCCAAGCCGGTGACCCACCGCCACCGACACCGCGTGCACCACCGAGGTGGCCAGGGTGATCCCGACGAGCACCGGGGCGGCGCGGAAGCGTCCGGCGAAGGCCAGTGCCATCAACTGGGACTTGTCGCCCAGCTCGGCGACGAACACCACGCCGAAGCTGAGCAGGAACGCGGCCAGCCAGCCGTCCACGGCACCTCCTCCGATTTGACCGGATCGGAGGTCGCGACACCTCGACCCGGCTTGTCCAGCCGAATCAAAGGTCTCGCTCGCCTCGCCAACGAGGCCGCGCGGCCGGATGGCGCGAGCCACCAGCATGTCGACCGCGACGTTGGGAGCTACTCCCCTTCGCTGGGGCCGAACCTACCCTGTCCGCCGGTCCGATCGCGACCCCGGGTGGCATCCGTTACTGTTTGCCGGCCCCCGTTCAAGAAGTTCGGCATGGCCACATTTTCCCTGCTCAGACACGTGACCTCGCGGTTCGATGATCACTAATTTCTGGAGAACAGCCGGGCCAGGCTGGCACGACGACCCCAGGCGATGGCCGCCACCAGCACCTCCACCGCAGCCGGGATCGCGACGAGCGGGGTCAGCCCCATGGTCAGCAGCACGGTGACGATCGCACCGATCATCAGCGCGACGAAGCAGAGCGCCGCCAGCCCGACCAACCGCGGGATGAGCAGGGCCACCGCCCCGGCCAGCTCCAGCGCGCCGACGATGTACATCCCGAGGTTGCCCAGGCCCATCTGGGCGAAGCCAGCCACCTGCATCGGATCGGCCATCACCTTGGGCAACCCGGCGAAGACGAACACCGCCGCCGCCAGTACCTGCAACGCCCAGAGGGTGATGTTGGCAGCGCGGCTGTGCCCGCCCTCCTGGGTCTCGTCCAGCGTCGTCTCGCTCATGATCTCCACCCCTCAACTCGTCCGGTACGTCCTGCCCACTCGTCGAACGCACCGACTCAGAATCGACACCCGGCGGCGAGAATTATTCCAGCCAACGAGCGACGCACGCCCAGGCTTCCCCCCGACCGCGTGACAATCGGTGTCACGCCCAGCTGGTCACGCCCTGCCTAGCGGCCGGGCTTGTCGAGCCCGGCCCGGCGCAGCGCGTCGGCCATCGCCCCGCTGGGCGCCGGTTGTGCCCGGTCGGCGCGGCCGCGTTCCGGTGAACGCTGCCGGCCCGTGTCCTGGCGCTGCTGGCCACCCGCGCGCTGCTGGCCGCCCGGTCGGGGCCGACCCGCCTGGCGCTGCTGGCCGCCGGGATCCGGGCGCTCTCCCCGCTGCGGTCCGGGCTCGTCGGTGAGCCGCATGGTCAGCGAGACCCGTTTGCGGGCCTCGTCCACCGACACCACCTTGACCCGGACCACGTCGCCGGACTTGGCCACCTCGCGGGGGTCGGAGACGAACCGGTCGGACATCGCCGAGACGTGCACCAGCCCGTCCTGATGCACCCCCACGTCGACGAACGCGCCGAACGCGGCCACGTTGGTGACCACGCCCTCCAGCACCATCCCCGGCTTCAGGTCGGAGAGCTTCTCGACGCCCTCGGTGAAGGCGGCGGTCCGGAACTCCGGACGCGGGTCCCGGCCCGGCTTCTCCAGCTCGGCGATGATGTCGGTGACCGTCGGCAGGCCGAACGTGTCGTCGGTGAAATCGGCGGGCCGCAGTGCGCGCAGGGTCCGGGTGTTCCCGATCAACGCCGGCAGCTCGGTCCCGACGGACGCCAGGATCCGCCGGACCACCGGGTAGGCCTCCGGGTGCACCGAGGAGGAGTCCAGCGGGTCGTCGCCGCCGGGGATGCGCAGGAAGCCGGCGCACTGCTCGAACGCCTTGGGCCCCAGCCGCGGCACGTCGCCCAGCGCCCGGCGGGTACGGAACGGCCCGTTGACGTCCCGGTGCGCCACGATCGAGGAGGCCAGCCCCTCGGTGATCCCGGAGACCCGGCGCAGCAGCGGCGCGGATGCGGTGTTCACGTCCACCCCGACCGCGTTCACGCAGTCCTCCACCACCGCGTCCAGCGAGCGGGACAGCTTCCCCTCGGCGATGTCGTGCTGGTACTGGCCCACCCCGATCGACTTCGGGTCGATCTTCACCAGCTCGGCCAGCGGGTCCTGCAGCCGCCGGGCGATGGACACCGCGCCGCGGATCGAGACGTCCAGGTCGGGCAGCTCCGCGCTGGCGTAGGCGGACGCGGAGTACACCGAGGCGCCGGCCTCGGACACCATCACCTTGGTCACCGTGCGGCCCTGGCCGGCAAGACCGGTGACCAGTTCGGCGGCCAGCTTGTCGGTTTCCCTGGAGGCGGTGCCGTTGCCGATGGCCACCAGATCGACGTCGTGCTCGGTGGCCAGCCGGGCGAGGGTGGCCAGCGCGGCGTCCCACTGCCGGCGCGGCTCGTGCGGGTAGATCGTCTCGTGGGCGAGCACCTTCCCGGTGGCGTCGACCACGGCGACCTTGCACCCGGTGCGCAGGCCCGGGTCCAGGCCCATCGTGGTGCGGCCACCGGCCGGGGCGGCCAGCAGCAGGTCGCGCAGGTTGCTGGCGAACACCCCGACCGCGCCCTCTTCGGCGACCTGCCACAGCCGGGTGCGCACATCGATGCCGAGGTGCACCTGGATCCGGGTGCGCCAGGCCCACCGGACGGTGTCGAGCAACCACCTGTCCGCTGGCCGGCCCCTGTCGCGGACCCCGAAACGGGCGGCGATGCTGGTCTCGAAGCTGGACGGGCCCTGCTCGACCGGCGGCTCCGGCTCCAGAGCGAGGTCGAGGATCTCCTCCTTCTCGCCGCGGAACAACGCCAGGATCCGGTGGCTGGGCAGCTTCCCGAACGGCTCGCCGAACGCGAAGTAGTCGGCGAACTTGGCGCCCTCGGTCTCCTTGCCCTCCCGCACAGTTGAGCGCATCGCGCCACGGGTCCACATCCGCTCGCGCAGCTCGCCGATCAAGTCGGCGTCCTCGGCGAAGCGCTCCACCAGGATCGCCCGGGCACCGTCCAGCGCGGCGGCGGCGTCCGCGACGTTCTCGTTCAGATAGCCGGCGGCCAGGACGGCCGGTTCCCGGGTCGGGTCGGCGAGCAGCGTCTCGGCCAGCGGCTGCAGACCGTTCTCCCGGGCGATCATCGCCTTGGTCCGCCGCTTGGGCTTGTACGGCAGGTAGACGTCCTCCAGCCGGGCCTTGGAGTCCGCCTGCAGGACGCTCGCCCGTAACTCCTCGGTCAGCTTGCCCTGCGAGTCGATCGACTCCAGCACCGCGATCCTGCGGGCCTCCAGCTCCCGAAGGTAGCCCAGCCGCTCCTCCAGGGTGCGCAGCTGGGCGTCGTCCAGGGTGCCGGTGGCCTCCTTGCGGTAGCGGGCGATGAACGGCACCGTGGCACCGCCGTCGAGCAGCCCGACCGCCGCGCCGACCTGGTCGGCCCGCACGCCGAGCTCCTCGGCGATGCGGCGCTGGATCTGGGCGGCGGTCTGCGGAGGTAGTTCGCTCACGCGGTCAATCGTGACGCCTCCGGGACTCGCGCGGCAGCAGGGGCCGTCCGTTCCGGCACGCCACCTTCTGCTAACGCGACGCGATTGCGGGACGAGTGAATCCACGGATCGGCCAAGCGCTGGTCGGCTACGTGGTGCTCGCCGTGCCGGGGGTCGGACGGTGCTCGACGTCACGATCACACGGCCGGGTGGGGACGCGCCCTCTAGACTGCGGCAGACGTCACACCCGGCGCGGGTGGACGGGTGCGAGGAGGTAGGTGGGCAGTGTCGTTCACCCCCGGCCCCGAGGCCGAAGAACTGCGCGCGGTGGTGCGCGGATTTCTGGAGAAGCGGTGCGGAGAAGTCGAGACACGCCGCTGGATGGAGACCGAGGACGGTCACGACCCCGCCGTGTGGCGCCAGGCCGCCGGGGAGCTGGGGCTGCAGGGCCTGGCCATCGACGAGCGGTGGGGCGGGTCGGGGGCCTCCACAGTGGAGCTCGGCGTGGTGTTCGAGGAGCTGGGCCGCGCGCTGTACGGCGGGCCGTTCTTCGGCACCGTGGCGCTCGCCGCGACCGTGCTCTCCGAGCTCGGTGACCAGGCCGCCCAGGAGCGCCACCTGACCGGGATCGCCGCCGGCGACACGACGGCCACCGTGGTGTGGGGTGGATCGGACCCGCTCACCAGCACGCTGCGCGCGGACCGGGACGGCGCCCGGTGGCGGCTGGCCGGGCGCGCCGAACCCATGGTGGACGCCGGCCTCGCCGACCTGCTGCTCGCCGTCGCGGCCACCCCGGACGGCCCGGGGGTGTTCGCGGTGGACTGCACCGGCCCGGTCGAGGGCCTCACCCGCACCGCGCTGAATCCGCTGGACCTGACCCGCAAGCTGGCCGCCGTGGACCTCGCCGGGGTGCCCGCGACGGCGGTCGGGGTGCCCGGCGAGATCACCCCGGAGCTGAACCGCGCACTGGACATCGCGGTGCTGGCCCTGTCCTGCGAGCAGGTCGGCGGGGCGACCCGGGTACTGGAGATGGCCGTCGAGTACGCGAACACCCGGGTGCAGTTCGGCCGCAAGATCGGCTCGTTCCAGGCGATCAAGCACAAGTGCGCGGACATGCTGGTCGCGGTCGAGTCCGCGCGGTCGTGCGCCTACCACGGCATCTGGGCCGCCGCGCACGACCCGGTCGAGCTGCCGATCGCGGCCAGCCTGGCCGGCGCGGTCTGCTCGGAGTCCTACGCCCGCTGCGCCCTGGACAACATCCAGCTGCACGGCGGCATCGGGTTCACCTGGGAGCATCCCGCCCACCTGTACCTGAAGCGGGCCCGGTCGTCGCGGCGGCTACTGGGCACACCCGGCCGGCACCGGGCCCGGCTGGCCGACCTGCTCGAGATCCCGGAGGTGTCTGCGTGAGCACCGATCTGGCGACGGTGACCGACCTGGTCGAGAAGTTCCTGGCCGAGCACCCACCGGCGAGCACCGACGACCAGGCGCTGCGCGGCGCCCGGTTCGACGCCGGACTGGCCTACCCGCACTTCGACCGGGGTTTCGGCGGTCTCGGGCTGGACCCGACGCTGTCCCCGGTGGTGGAGCGGCTGTTCCTGGACGCGGGTTGCCAGGACTGGAGCTCCCGGAACGTGATCGGTCTCGGGATGGCTGCCCAGACCGTGCACACCCACGGCACCCCCGCGCAGAAGGCCAAGTACCTGCGGCCGTTGTTCACCGGTGAGGAGATCTGGTGTCAGCTGTTCTCCGAGCCCGGTGCCGGCTCCGACCTGGCCGCCCTGGCCACCAGGGCGGTGCCTTGCGTCGACGGGGCCGACGAGTTCTACATCATCAACGGGCAGAAGATCTGGACCTCGCTGGGGCACGTGGCACGGCGCGGGCTGTTGGTGGCCCGGACCGATCCCGACCAACCCAAGCACCGCGGCCTGAGCTACTTCATGCTGGACATGACCACGCCCGGTGTCGAGGTGCGAGCGCTGCGCCAGATCACCGGGCAGGCCGAGTTCAACGAGGTGTACCTGACCGATGCCCGGGTGCCGGCGGCCGACCTGCTCGGCGCGGTCGGTGATGGCTGGCGGGTGGCGATGACCACCCTGATGAACGAACGGGTGGCGATCGGTCGGCGCGGTGGTCGGCGGGGTGACGGACCGATCGGCGCGGCGGTCGCGGCCTACCGGAAAGCCGCCGCCGAAGGCCGCGCGGACGCGGCCGACCGCGACCGGCTGCTGCAGCTGTGGACCCGGGTGGAGGCGGCCCGGCTGACGAACACCCGGGCCGCCGCCCGGGCCGGCCCGGGGACGCCCGGCCCAGAGGGCTCAATCGCGAAACTGCAGTTCGCCGAGCTGAACAAGGCGGTCTTCGAGTTCGCCGTCGACCTGGCGGGCGACGAGGCGATGCTGATCGACGACTACGCGTTCTCCCGGCCCGGCGCCTCGAGCGCGTCGCATGCCGCGCAGGACGTCCGCAAGGCGTACCTGCGCTCGCTGGCCAACTCCATCGAAGGCGGCACGTCGGAGATCATGCGCAACATCCTCGGCGAGCGGGTGCTCGGCCTGCCCGGCGAGCCGCGTATCGACCGGGACCGCCCGTGGAAGGACGTGCCCCGCTCGTGAACTCCAGGAACGGGGTCGACCCCCGGCAGTTCCGCGAGGTGCTGGGCAACTACCCCACCGGGGTCGCGGTGGTCACCGCGATCGCCGAGGACGGCCGGCCGGTCGGGATGGCGGTCGGCTCGTTCACCTCGGTATCGCTGGACCCTCCACTGGTGGCGTTCCTACCGGACCGGTCCTCCACCAGCTTCCCGAGGATCCGGACCGCGGCCAGCTTCTGCGTGAACGTGCTGGCCGCCGACCAGGAAGCGCTGTGCCGCGGCTTCGCCGTGCGGGGCGGGGACAAGTTCGCCGGGGTGTCCTGGGCGCCGGCGAGGTCCGGCGCGCCCCGGCTGGACGGGGTCGCCGCGTGGATCGACTGCGACTTCGAGTCGATCACCGAGGCCGGCGACCACTACATCGTGCTGGGCCGGGTCCGCGAGTTGCACGCCCCGGGCGACCGGCCGCCGCTGGTGTTCTTCCGCGGCGGGTACGGCCACTTCACCGCGTTCGAACGGGAAGGCTCGGTCAAGCTGCGCTGACCCGGCCGCCGGTCATCAGCGCGCGGGCCCGGGTGATGTGTCGCATCTGCAGCTCGGTGCCCCGGTAGCGCTGCGGCGCGGCCATCATCGCCGCGCGGGTCGCCCGCAGGGTGGCTGTCGCGGCCAGGTCGGCCGGCGCGAAGTCATGCGCGGGCAGGCCGTAGAGCCGGCGGGCCCAGCCGGGTAGCAACGCCAGCGACAGCGCGGCGAACGCCGGGTAGATCACCTTGAGCGGGGCCAGCCGGGCCGGTGCCGGCGTGTTGGCCCACATCCGCATCGCGGCCTTCGCCTCGTCGGTCAGCCGCAGCTCGGGCAGCATGCCTTGGAAGTAGGCGTCCAACGCGGCCACCGAGCCGGGCACGTACGCCGGGTCCAGGCCGACCACCGCGGCCGAGCGGCGCTGCTCGTCGACGTAGGCGTCGGCCTCGGCGGCGGTCAGCGGCACGCCGGCCCGCTGGGCGACCCGCAGGTAGGCGACGATCTCGCCGCAGTGCACCCAGCGCAGGTTCTCCGGCTCGTCCACCCGGAACTCGGCCCCGGTCTCCGGGTTGCGCCCGCGCAGCCGCCGGTGGATCCCGCGCACCCGGCGTCCGATCTGCTCGACCTCGGCGAGGCTGCCGAAGGTGCGGACCGCGACGAAGTCGCCGGTGCGCAGCAGCCGGGCCATGGCCAGCTTGCGGTCGAAGAGCGCCGAGTGCTGCCAGGTGGCCCACATGGTCGGCGGGTGCAGCGACTGCACCGAGAGCGCGTAGAACGCGGCCACCCACATCACCGGGTCGGTGTGGATCCGCCAGGTCACCGAATCCGGGCCGAACAGCCCGAGGTCCTCGTCCATCCTCACCACTCCCTCAGCCGCACCGATGTGAGATACACAGATACTATTTCTGTTTCCCTGTATCTGTCCAGCCCCGGACGCTACAGTCGGCGCATGCCGCCCGAATCGACGCTCGCGGCGTCGCTGCTGGCCCGGGTGCTGGACCCGGAGCCGGACACCGATGACCTGGCCGAGCGAATCCTCGACGGCGCGCTCGAACAGTTCCGCGACACCGGGCTCACCCGGACCACGATGGACGACGTGGCACGGCGTGCCGGGCTATCCCGGGTCACCATCTACCGCCGCTTCCAGAACAAGAACGCGCTGATCGAGGCTGTATTGCTGCGCGAGTGCCGACGCTGTCTGGAGGCCCTCGACAGTGCGGTGACCGGACTGCCCGGCATCCGCGAACGCATGGTGGAGGGCTTCGTGTTCGCCCTGCGCTACGCCCGGGAGCACCCCCTGGTGGGCGGCCTGCTACGGGTGGAACCGCAGGTCATCCTGCCCTTCATGACCGTGCACGCCGAACCTGCGCTGGCCGCCGTCCGCACGTTCCTGGCCCTGCACCTGAGCCGGGCGCGCGATGCCGGGGAACTGGCCGACCTGGGCGACCTCGAGCCGATCGCGGAGCTGATGGCCCGGATCGCGGTGTCCTTCGTGATCAGCCCGTACGGCTGCATCCCGACCGCCACCGACGACGAGGCCCGCGCATTCGCCCGCCGCTTCCTGGTGCCCCTGATCACCTGACCCGGGGCCCGGACGCGCGGGACACTGCCTCGGCCGCGCCGTCCGCGCGGTCAGTCCAGGCAGAACTCGTTGCCCTCGGGATCGGCCATCACGAGGAAACCCGCTTCCATCGGCGGATCGGGTTCGACGCGGCGTGCCCGGGTGGCTCCCAGTGCGGCCAGCCGGTGGCACTCGAGCTCCAACGCGGCCATCCGCTCCTCCCCCTCGAGCCCGGGAGCCGCCCGGACGTCGAGATGGACGAAGTTCTTGACGACCTTGCCCTCCGGCACTCGCTGGAAGAACAGCCGTCGAGAGCGTCGACGGTGACCTGGAGGTTCCGGCTCATCGTGCGACTCCGTTCGTCGAGCCGAGTTGGGACTTCTGCACCTTGCCCATGGCGTTGCGGGGCAGCGAGTCGACCACGTGCACCTCGCGCGGGCGCTTGTGCACCGACAGTTGGCCGGCGACGTGCTGGATCAGCTCGTCGGCGTCGACGCCGGAGCCCACCACGTAGGCCACTATCCGCTGCCCTAGGTCGTCGTCCGGCGCGCCGACCACCGCCGCCTCGGCCACGTCGGGGTGGTCCAGCAGTACGGCCTCCACCTCACCAGCGCCGACGCGGTAGCCGCCACTCTTGATCAGGTCGGCCGAGCGGCGGCCGACGATCCGGTGGTAGCCGGCCCCGTCGAGCACGGCGGCGTCGCCGGTGCGGAACCAGCCGTCGTCGGTCCAGCTCGCCGCGGTCTGCTCGGGCCGGTCGAG
>JBQTKB010000123.1:0-21806 GCA_052386505.1 Pseudonocardia sp. | reverse complement strand
GGGGCCCCCTGCAAACTGGTTTCTCCCGCCGCCCGGTTCGACTCGTCGGACGGCTGAGGGGGCGGCCGGGCGGCCGGGCCCAGCCCCCCCGCCCGGCACGACCTGCCGTGTCCACCCCGCGCGGGCCACGGCGGCGGCCGGCCACCATTTCGAGTGGTGGTCGAGGCTGATAGTGCGGATGGTGTTTCTCCACCGGGTGCCCGGGTAACAACGGTCAAGATCTCCGGGCCCCGCCGAGAAGAGGAGCACCAGCGGATGAGCGAGCACGGCCACGCCGGCGCGGCTGCGGAAAGCGGGCCGCCCTCACGCGTGCGGGTCGCCGAGGAGAAGGCCGAGGACGTCCTCGGCGAGGCGGGTCGGCAGGCCCGCGACCTCCTCGGCGAGGCGCAGGAACAACTGCGGGCGCAGACCGAGACAGCCCAACACCAGGCGGCGCAGAGCCTGTCCGCGCTGGCCGGTGAGCTCAGCCTGATGGCGCAGCGCAGCAAGCAGACCGGCCTGGCCACCGACCTGGTGCGGCAGGCCGGCGAGCGGGTCGAGGATGCCTCGCGCTGGCTGGACCGGCGGGCGCCCGCCGAGCTGGTCGAAGAGGCCCGGGCCTTCGCCCGCCGCCGACCCGGGACGTTTCTGCTCGGCGCGGCCCTGCTCGGTGCGGCCGCCGGCCGGCTCACCCGGGGCCTGACGTCGTCCCCGGGCCAGGGTGAGCAGTCGCCGTCGCACAGCGCGGAGGCCGCCCGGGTGGAGGCGGATGCCGCGTCGGAGCCGTCGCCGGAGCGGGGCCTGGATCCACCAGATGGGGCCGAGGTTCGGGTTGGGCGGGCGTCGGTGACAGTCGGCGAGTATGTGCAGGATCTCGAGCGCCGCACCGGCAGCCCGTTGACCGCCGAGACCTCCCCGGCCGCCACGTCCTCGGCCGCACCGACCTCGGCGGCCGGGGCTCCGGCCGCCGAGGCCGAGCGCTCGTGACCGGCGTGCGCGAGCCCGGAATCGGCTCGGTCGGGGCATCGGCGGGGCCGCCCCCCGGTGCCGGGCGAGCGGCGGGCGAGCGACCCGCCCCGGAGCCGGCGAGCGTCGGTGAGCTGATCGGCAACGTGTCACGCGACCTCACCGCCCTGGTGCGCCAGGAGCTCGCGCTGGCCCGGGCCGAGCTGCGGGATGAGGTGACCCGGGCCGGCCGAGGCGGCGGGGCGCTCGGCGCCGCCGTGCTGACCGCCCACCTCTCGGCGACCGCCCTGTCGGTCGCGCTGGGCCTGTGGGTGGCCCGGGACTGGCCGCCGGAGGCCGCCGCGCTGGTGGTCGCGGTGGTGTGGGCGGCGCTGACCGCCGTGCTCTGGTGGCAGGGCACCCGATTGCTGCGGGAGCTCAGGGAGCGCGCCGGCGGGAGTCGCCGGTCCGACACACCGGCCGGCACAGGGGCGGCCCCGACAGGCAGGAGGCGGCGATGACCGACGCGGACCGGGTCCGGAAGGACCTCGAGTCGACCCACGACGACCTGCGGCGCGACGCCCAGGCACTGGTCGAGCACATTCACCCGGCACGGGCGGCCAAGCGGCAGGCGCACCGGATGAGCGATCGGATCACCACGCTGCGGGAGCGGGTGCTGGGCGCCGCGGCCGGCTCGACCGACCGCGTGGCCGAGGCCGGGCACACCGCGGCCGGAGTTGCCGGCGACGCGGGAGCCGAGGTGCGCGCGCAGGCTGACGGCCATCCGTTGACCGCCGGCCTGGTGGCCTTCGGGATCGGCTGGGCGCTGGCCGGGCTGCTCCCGCCGTCCGACCGCGAGCACGCGCTCGGGCGCCGCGCCGCCGACCTGGCCGGCGACCAGCTCGGCCCGGCGCGCGAGCAGGCCGGCAAGGTGGGCAAGGCGGCTGCCCGGGACCTGGCGGGCCCGGCCCTGCACGCGGCCGGCGCGGTCAAGGACGCCGCGGTTGGCGGCACCAGCTCGCGCGAATCCGGCTGACCGCACGAGCTCGGGCTGACCTGGCTTGGCGCGGTTACGGGGGCACCGGGCGCGCCCCGCGCTCGGTGCTGGTTGGTTCGAGGGCCCGCTGGATCGGTCCTCGCTGGTCGACAAGCAGCACTTGTACGACGTATCGTATACGCCATGACGACGTCCGCTCGGGCCAGCGAGGTCTGGCAGGCGCGGATCCCGCAGTACTTCGCTGCCCAGCTACACGATGACGCCCGGGTCCTCGGCCTGGACGGGCGAACCGACATCGTCCGTGCGGCGCTGCGCATGCTGCACCAACGAGCAGCCGAGGAACGGATGGCGCGCGACGTCGACGAGTTCTACGGCCCGGTCCGTCCCCCGTTGCCGATCGGTGTCGCACCGGCCGACGATGCCGACGCCTGAACCATTACGCGGTGAGATCTGGGACGTCCGATTCCCGAGCGTCGGCGAGCACCCCGCAATCGTGCTGAGCATCAACTCGCTCAACTCCCGGCTCGGCCACGTCGCTGTCATCCCGATCACCGGCACCACCGGCCCGGCCGCAACGCACATTCCCCTCGAAGCAGACGCCGGCCTCACCCGCTACGCCGAGTCCTACGCTGACGTCACCGCCCTTCAACCCATCGCGCGCGGACGATGTCGCAAACGCCGCGGTCTCCTCACGCGCCACGAGCTGGTGCGGGTCGAATCCCAGCTGCGGACCTACCTCGGACTCTGAACCGATGTATGGTGTACGTGTGCAGCGGACCAACATCTTCCTCGACGACCGCCAACTCGACCTGCTGCGCCGGTTGGGCGCTCAGCGCGGCACGCCGGTCGCGGGTTTGGTCCGTGAGGCGATCGACGAGTGGTTGGAGCGCAACCGCGTCCGCGCAGTGAACGAGGACGAATGGCAGCAGCGGTTCGACTCGCTGCTCGCCCGTCGGGCGGCTGTCTCGCAGAGCGTTGACGAAGCCCAGGTCACCGCCGACGTCGCAGACGCGGTGGCCGAGGTGCGTTCCGAGCGGGTCCGTGCGCGCCGTCGTTGACGCGAACATCTGGGTATCGGGGCTGATCCTGCCGCTACGCCCGCCCGGCCGCGTGCTGGCCGCGGTCCGCGATCGTCGGCTCACCGCTGTAACGTCGTGGGAGTTGGCGGAGGAGATCGTCGAGGTCCTCCGCCGGCCGAAGTTGGCTCGGTATGGGCTCACTGAAGACGACGTGCGCGACGTGCTCGAACTGCTCGGTCCGCTGCTCCCCCGGGTCGATGTGGACCCGCCGCTGCGCGATCGGGACGACGTCCCGGTGGTCGCGGCCGCGGTGGCCGGCGCGGCGGAGGCGATCATCACCGGCGATCACGATCTGCTCGACGACGCCGCGATACGAGCGTGGCTGACCCAGCGCGGCATAGCGGTCCACACCGCCGTCGAGGCACTGCGCGTGATCGGCCAATAGTGAGTGATCGGCCTGAGTGATCGGACTGACCATAACCACTGGTCGAACCTGGAGCCGGTGGTCGGGATTGAACCGACGGCCGTCCGCTTACAAGGCGGGCGCTCTACCACTGAGCTACACCGGCGTGCGCGGGGTGTGGGCCCCGCAACGGTCCCATCATCGCATCATCGCATCATCGCATCATCGCCTCTAGCGATCCTTGGTCGCTAGGGTGGACGGCATGGCTGCGCTGATCGCGGAGGAGCTGCTGCTGCTCGCGTACACCCCCGAGGGCACGGTGCACGGCGGCGCGGCCGAGCTGGACTGCGCGCTCGGCGGGGCGCTGCTGGTGGAGCTGGTGCTGGGCGGCCACGCCGAGCTCGACCACAAGTGGATCATGGCTCGGGGTGGGGCGGGCCCGCCGTCGCACCCGCGGTTGGCGGAGGCGCTCAACCAGGTGGCCAGCACCCGCCGCCGGCCCCAGGCGTGGGTCACCCGGCTGTCCAAAGGGATCCGCCGCCGGCTGCTCGCCGACCTGGTCAGCGACGGGGTGCTCGCCGACGAGCCGTACCGTTGGCTCGGCCTGGTCACCCGCCACCGCTTCCCGGAGCGGGTGCCCGGGCCCCGGCGGGACGCGGTGAGCCGACTCGGCGCCGCTGTGCTCGACGGCCACCGCCCGGATCCTCGGACCGCCGCGCTGGCCGGCATGGTGGCCGCCGCGAAGCTGGAGCGGCGGATCTTCCCGGGCACTGACCGCCGCGAGGTCCGGCGGCGGCTGCACGAGATCGCCGACGAGCCGTGGGCCACGGACGCGGTGCGCAAGGCCATCCAGCGGGTGCACGCCGCCACCGCCGCGGCCAGCATCGTCGCCTCAACCTCGGCGTCGACCTCGGCCTCGGCGTCCGGCTCCGACGGAGGCGGGGGCGGGGGCGGCGGAGGCGGGGTGTGAGCGAGGCCCGCTCCAGCGGATGGAGCCGGTGGGCCAGGCTCGCCATGCGTGACCCGGGACGGCGGCGGGCCCGGCTCGTGCTGCGCGACCCCGGCCGCCGGGCCCGGCTCGTGCTGCGCGACCGGTTCCGCCCCTCGGTAACATCGCCGGCCACGACGAACGGCCAGCACGCCGACCCGATCGATCCGGAGCCGCCGGTCGGGCCCAGCGTCCCGGACGACACCCAGGTGCAACAGTCGCTGGAGCTGGCGATGCGGCTCGGTGAGGTGCTGCTGTCCAGCGGGGAGGGCGTGGCGGACACCACCGCGGCCATGCTCCGGGTGGCGGACGCCTGCGGGATGCCCACCTGTGACGTGGACATCACCTTCACCTCGATCACCATGTGCTGCCACCGCGGCACGGTCGCGTCGCCGGTCACCACGATGCGGATCGTGCAGTACCGCTCACTGGACCTGACCCGGCTGACCCAGGTGACCGACCTGGTGCGGCGGGTCGAGACCGGCGCGGTACCGGTCGGCGAGGCAACGACGGAGTTGTCCGCGATCGTCGCCACGAGACACCCCTACCCCCGCTGGTTGGCGACGGCGGCGTGGTCGGCGATGGCCGCGTCGATCGCGGTACTGCTCGGCGGCGGCGCCGTGGTGGCGGCGGTGGCCTTCTTCTCCACCGGCCTGGTCGACCGGGTCGGACGGCTGGTCAACCGGGCGGGGCTGCCGTTGATCTTCCAGCAGGTCGTCGGCGCCGCCCTGGCCACCGGGGTCACCGTCGGGCTGCTCTTCTTCGCGGTGCTCCCGCCGAACACCCGCCCGTCGCTGGTGGTGGCCGCCGCGCTCACCGTGCTGCTGTCCGGGCTCTCAGTGGTCGGCGCGGTCCGCGACGCCATTGACGGGTACTTCCTCACCGCCACGGCCCGGGCCACCGAGGTGGCGATGTTCTCGGCCGGGCTGCTCGCCGGCGTGGTGATCGCGCTGAAGATCGGGTCGACGGCCGGCGTGGAGCTCGCGGTGAGCGGCCTGATCCCGCCGACCGGTGGCTCGGTGGTGACCCGGATGCTCGCCGCCGGATGCGCCGCCGGGTTCTTCGCGCTGGCCGGCTACGCGCCGCTGCGGTTCCTGCCGGCCGCGGCCGGCACCGGACTGACCGGCTGGGCGGTGTACAGCGCGCTGGACCTGGCCGGGTTCGGCCCGGTGGCGGCCACCGGCGCGGCCGCGGTCTGCGTGGGCGCCGCCGCCCGGTTGCTGAACCGGTGGACGGCGGTGCCCCGGCTGCTCGTGACCCTGGCCGGCATCACCCCGCTGCTGCCCGGGCTGACCGCATACCAGGGCTTCTACCAGCTGGCTGTGATCGGGGTGGCGGACGGCCTGGTCACCGTGACGTTGGCGCTGGCGATCGGGCTGGCGCTGGCTGGCGGGGTCACCCTGGGCGAGTGGCTGGCCAGCACGCTGCTGGGAGACCAGCGCCGGGCCGCCTCGGCGGCGCGCAAGGCCCCGGGCCAGTAACCTCAGCCCCTGTGGACCATGCAGGCGCAGCGGACTTCATCGTGGTGGCCAACCGGCTTCCGGTCGACCTGGTGGTGGCCCCGGACGGCACCCGCACCTGGAAGCAGAGCCCCGGCGGTCTGGTCACCGCGCTGGAGCCGATGCTGCGCTCCCGCGAGGGCGCCTGGGTGGGCTGGCCGGGCGTGCCGGACACCGACGTGGAGCCCCTGGAGAACGACGGTCTGCTGCTGCACCCGGTGCGGCTGGCCGCCGACGAGGTGGCCGACTACTACGAGGGCTTCTCCAACGCCACCCTGTGGCCGCTCTACCACGACGTGGTCGAGCGCCCGGTGTACGACCGGAACTGGTGGAACGCCTACGTCCGGATCAACGAGCGGTTCGCCGACGAGGTGGCCAAGGTCGCCGCGCCCGGGGCCTGCGTCTGGGTGCAGGACTACCAGCTGCAGCTGGTGCCCGCGATGCTCCGCGAGCTGCGCCCGGACCTGCGGATCGGGTTCTTCCTGCACATCCCGTTCCCGCCGACCGAGCTGTTCATGCAGCTGCCGTGGCGCAGCCAGATCGTGCAGGGCCTGCTCGGCGCCGACCTGGTCGGGTTCCACACACCCGGTGGGGTGCGCAACTTCCGCTGGCTGACCGCGCGGCTGGCCGGCGCCCAGTCGACGAGCGGCGGGCGCGGCGAGGTCCGGTACGGCGGTCGGACGATCACCGTCGGCGCGTTCCCGATCTCGATCGACTCCGGCTCGCTGGACCGGTTGTCGCGCTCGCGCGCGGTCCGGGAGCGGGCCGCGCAGATCCGCGCGGAGCTGGGCTCACCGAAGCGGGTGGTGCTGGGGGTCGACCGGCTGGACTACACCAAGGGCATCAACCAGCGGCTGATCGCGTTCCACGAGCTGCTGGCCGCCGGGCGGATCAGCGCCGAGGACACGGTGATGATCCAGCTGGCCACGCCGAGTCGAGAGCGGGTGGAGCACTACCAGCGGCTGCGGGCGGACATCGAGCAGACCGTCGGGCGGATCAACGGCGAGTTCGCCCGGGTCGGCTACCCGCCGGTGCACTACCTGCACCGCTCGCTGCCTCGCAACGAGCTCGCCGCGTTCTTCGTGGCCGCCGACGTGATGCTGGTCACCCCGCTGCGCGACGGGATGAACCTGGTGGCCAAGGAGTACGTGGCCTGCCGCAACGACCTGTCCGGGGCCCTGGTGCTCTCGGAGTTCACCGGCGCGGCGATCGAGCTGAAGGAGTCGTTCCTGGTCAACCCGCACGACGTGGACGGGCTGGGCAATACCCTGTTCGAGGCGCTCACCGTCGAGCCCGAGGACGGTCGGCGGCGGATGCGGGCGCTGCGCCGCCAGGTGCTGACCCACGACGTCGACCGGTGGGCCCGGTCGTTCCTGACCGCGCTGGGCATGCCGGACACGACGGGCGAGAACCACGACGGCGGCCAGTCGGCGGCGCGCGTCGGCCAGAACTAGAACGTCAAAGCCCGCCGAACGTCAGAGCCCGGAGAACCAGCGCTCCACCGTGCGGGCCGGGCCGCTGGTGGCGCCCACGAACAGCTCGGTGGGCAGCACCACCGACTTCGGCTGCACCCGGTCGCCCCGCTCGAGCAGCAGCTTCCCGGCGGCGCGTCCCTTGTCCCGGACCGGTTGCACCACGGTGGTCAGCCCGGCCGCGAGTGCCTCCGGGACGCCGTCGAAGCCGGTGACGGTGAGGTTCTCCGGCACCGTCCAGCCCCGCTCGGCGGCCAGTCGCAGCGCCCCGAGCGCGAGGATGTCGGAGGTGCACGCGACGGCGGTCAGCCCGGGGTGGTGGGTGAGCAGCTGGTCGGCGCCGGCCGCCCCGGCGGTCACCGTGTGCTCGAAGCGCTCCACGACCGGCATCTGCGACCAGTCCACCCCGGCCTCGGCGAACCCCTCGCGCAGGCCGGCCAGCCGCTCGCGCTGCACCCCGAACGCGGCCCGGCCCTGCCGTTCGGCGTCGGCGAACCCGTCGAACGCGGTGTTGCTCAGCCGCATGGTGATCACCCCGATCCGGCGGTGCCCCAGCTCGACGAGGTGGCGGGCCAGGGTCCGCATACCGCCGCGGTCGTCCACGCCGACCCGGTCGACCCCGGGGATGTTCATCGGCTGGTCGGCCACCACGGTGGGCAGCGGGCGGCGCAGCACCGCCTCGAAGTGCGGGTCGCCCTCGGGCACCGAGTAGACGACGAACCCGTCGACGCTGGCCTGGTGAACCGCGCCGAGGTCGGCGTACCGGGCGCTGGCCGGGATCAGCAGCAACCCCTGGCCGGCGTTCTCGCAGGCCTGGGCCAGCCCCTCGAGAAATCCCAGGGCAGCCGGGTCGCGGAAGGCGAACGAGAGTTCCTCGGTGAGCAGCAGGCCGACCGCGCGGGCCTGCCGGGTGCGCAGCGAGCGGGCCACCGGGTCCGGACCGGGGTAGCCCATCCGCCGGGCGGTCTCCAGCACCCGGTCGCGCAGCTGGGTGGAGAGCTGGTCGGGCCGGTTGTAGGCATTGGACACCGTGGTTCGGGAGACCCCTAGCTCGGCTGCCAGCGAGGCCAATGTGGCCGGTCGCCGGACGCGCGAGCTGCGGGTCATCCGACGACGGTAACGGTTCAGAAGAGCCCGCGGTAGCAGCAACGAGAGGCTCCCGGCCGGCGTGGACAGCTTGACGTGAGCCGCGACACCAAGATTAAACGACAATGGTTTCCAATATCAGGTATCGTGTCACCCGATCGTGCTGACACGACCGTGTCGTGGCATCCACTACCGGACTGGAGCCCGCCCACCATGAACTCTCGCGCAGCGTCCATGCTGCTCGCCGTGCTTGCCGCCGGTTCGCTGGCACTGACCGGATGCGGACAGCCGTCCGCGCCGCCCGCCGCCCAGCCGGGCGCTCCCGGCGGCGACGCGATCAGCGTGGTCGCCTCGACGAACGTCTACGGCGCGGTGGCCAGCGCGGTCGGCGGTGACCGGGTGAGCGTGACCTCGATCATCATGAGCCCGGACGCCGACCCGCACGAGTACGAGGCCACCGCGCGCGATGCCGCCGCAGTGGGCGGGGCGAAGGTGCTGGTGGCCAACGGCGGCGGATACGACCCCTTCGCCGGCAAGCTGGTCGAGGCCGCCGCCACCAAGCCGGTGATGATCGACGTCGTCGCAATGTCCGGCCTGCAGCCCGCCGAGGCGGCCGGCGAGGAACAGGCCGACCAGGAACAGGCCGGCGAGGAGCACGCCGGTGAGGAGCCGGCCGCCGGGGAAGGGCATGCCGACGAGGAGCATGGCGCGTTCAACGAGCACGTCTGGTACCACCTGCCGACCATGGCCAAGCTCGCCGACACGCTCGCCGCTGAGCTGGGCAAGGCTGCTCCGGCCGACGCGGCGACGTTCACCACCAACGCCGGCGCCTTCAAGGCCCGGCTGGACGAGTTGAACGGCAAGCTCACCGCGATCAGGGCCGCGCATCCGGGCGACCGGGTGGCGGTCACCGAACCGGTGCCCGGTTACCTGGTCGAGGCCGCCGGCCTGGTCAACGCCACCCCGGAGCAGTTCAGCGAGGCCGCCGAGGAAGGTAACGACCCGCCGGCCGCGGTGCTCAACGAGACCCTGGCGCTGTTCGGCGCGAACCCGGTGACCGCGCTGCTGCTCAACCCGCAGGCGGAGAACGCGGCAACCAGGCAGCTCCAGGACGCCGCCGGCGCCGCCGGCGTTCCGGTGGTCACCATGACCGAGACCCTGCCGGCCGGCGCGAGCGACTACGTGAGCTGGATGGGCGGGCAGATCGACCAGCTGGCCGGCGCACTGGACAAGCAGTGACCTCGATCTCCCACCGCACCACCCGGCATTCCGGGCCGGCAGAAACGGGGCACCCCGGACCGCCACACCCCCGGTCGGCCGAGTCGGCCGCGGCGGGTGGGTCCGCCGTGCCGGTCGAGCCGGCGCCGGGAGCGGAACCGGACCCGGCGGTCGAACCGGTGCCGGCGGTCGAACCGGTGCCGGCGGTCGAGCTGGGCGGCGCGCGGTTGGCGCTGGGCGAGCGGGTGCTCTGGGACGGGCTGGACCTGCGGGTGGCCCCCGGTGAGTTCGTCGCGGTGCTCGGCCCGAACGGCTCGGGCAAGACCACCCTGCTGAAGGTGTTGCTCGGCCAGCGTCGGCTCACCGCCGGCACGGTCCGGGTCGCCGGCCGGGCACCGGGCGGGCGGACCACCCGGATCGGCTACGTCCCGCAGCAGCGCGCGATGGAGGCTGACCTGGCGCTGCGCGGCCGCGACCTGGTCGGCCTCGGCCTGGACGGGCACCGGTTCGGGCTCGGATTCGGGCCGGGTTCCGGGGCGGGGGTGGGTTTCGGGCAACGCCGACGCGACCGGGCCGCCCGGATCGACACCGCGCTGGCCGCGGTCGGGGCGGCCGGCTACGCCGATGTCCCGGTCGGGCGGCTGTCCGGTGGTGAGCAGCAGCGGCTGCGGGTGGCGCAGGCGCTGGTCGGCGACCCGGCGGTGCTGCTCTGCGACGAGCCGCTGCTCTCGCTCGATCTGGCCCACCAGCGGGTGGTCAGCGGGCTGATCGACGGTCGGCGCCGGGAGGCCGGCAGCGCGGTGCTGTTCGTCACCCACGAGATCAACCCGATCCTGCCGATGGTGGACCGGGTGCTCTACCTGGTGGACGGCCGGTTCCGGATCGGCACGCCGGACGAGGTGATGACCTCGGCGGTGCTCTCCGAGCTCTACCGCACCGAGGTGGACGTGCTGCGGGTACGCGGTCGGCTGGTGGTGGTCGGCGTCGACGACTCGACCCACTGCCCGCCGTCCGGCGGTGTCACCGCGATATGACCGACATCGTGGACCGGCTGTTCACCTTCGAGGGCACCGCGCAGCTGCTGGCCCAGCCGTTCGTCCAGGCTGCCCTGCTCGCCGCCGCGGTGCTCGGGCTCACGGCCGGCCTGCTCGCCCCGCTGATCGTCGGACGCGGGATGGCCTTCGCCGTGCACGGCACCGCCGAGCTGGCGTTCACCGGTGGCGCGGCCGCCCTGCTGCTCGGTATCGACACCGGGTTCGGTGCGGTCGGTGGCGCGGTGGCCGCCGCGCTGCTGTTCGGCCTGCTCGGCCTGCGCCACCGCGAGCGGGACGCGGTGATCGGCGTGGTGCTCGCGTTCGGGCTCGGCCTCGGGGTGCTGATGCTCGCGCTGTACCCCGGGCGCTCGGCGAACAAGTTCGGGCTGCTCACCGGCTCGATCGTGTCGGTCGACTCGACCAACCTCTTCCTGCTGGTCGGCTGCGCGGTGCTCGTGATGGGCACCCTGGCGCTCGCCTACCGGCCGCTGCTGTTCGCCAGCGCCGACCCGGAGGTCGCCGCCGCCCGCGGCGTGCCGGTGCGTGCACTGTCGGTGGTGTTCGCGGTGCTGATCGGGCTGACCACCGCCCTCGCGGTGCCGGCCGTGGGGGCGATCCTGGTGCTGGCGGTGATGGTCATCCCGGGGGCGGCCGCAGTGCAGGTGTCGGCCAACCCGGTGGTGGTGACGCTGCTCGCGGTGGCGATGGCCGAGGTGGCACTGGTCGGCGGGGTGGTGCTGTCGCTCGGGCCCGGGCTGCCGATCTCCGGCTACGTGGCCACGATCATCTTCCTGTGCTATGTCGGTTGCCGGCTGGTCGGCCGGTTCCGGGGCGGGCGGGTCCGGGCCGTCGCGGCCTGAGCCTTCCCGCCGACGAGGCGCCGCGAGAGCGGCCGTCAGTTGAGTGTCTGGGCGGCCATCACCGTACGGCTGGCGCCGGGAAGCGTCCGGGGCTGGAGCTCGACCGGCGGCGGTCCGGTGAGCGGGCCGCCGTCGGCCAACCAGCGACACACCGCCCGCCGTTCGCGCTCAGCGCTCAACGGGCCGAGCCACTGGCCCGGGCTGACCACCCGGGGCTCGTCGTCGCGGCGCAGGTGCACGCTGATCACCGGGCCGCCCAACCAGCGCGCCGGCTCGCGCAGGCTGATCAGTACCCCGCCCCGGGACCGAGCCACCACCGCGCGCAGCTCAGCGAAGAACTCCGGTGAACGATCCGGATCGGTGGCCAGAATGATCGCGTATCCGTCCGGTGCGGCGACCGGACGCTCGGGCGGCTCGCTTCTCCAAGGGTCCACCCGCTCGAGACTACATGAAAACGAGTGTCATTATCGCCCTCTCGGATGTCGTGGAGACCGGTCACCGGGCCGGCTGATCGATACCCGCTGATCGGGGGTCGGTCACCGGGTCGGGTTGGTCAGGGCCGACCCGGTGGCCACTCACCCACGGCCGTCCTGGTCCGGGCGGCCGAGCTCGGCGATCGGCTGGGGCGCGATGTCGTCACACGGGTCGGTGTGCCACCAGCCGAACGGGTCGGGCAGCCTGCTCCAGGCCTGCTCGCCGCCGACCAGCTCCTCGTCGGTGAGCAACGCGCGGCGCAGCGCAGTGTCGATCTCGCCGACGTCGGCCTCGGACACCAGGATCGACAGGTCCTGTGCGCGGTCGCCCCAGCGGGCGTGCCAGCGCAGCGCGGCCTGGGCGTGCCGCTCCGGGTCGGCCCGCTGCCACGCCTCTGCGCCGCCGGCGGCCAGCCAGTCCCCGGCGTAGCCCACCTGCAGGCCACCGCCGGCCGACTCCAGCCACAGCACCGCGTCCGGCCGGCTGGCCAGCCACACCCGACCGCGGGTGCGCACCACGCCGTCCAGCAGCACGTCGACCGCCTCGTGCAGCCGCTCCGGATGGAACGGCCGGCGCGCGGTGAACATCAGCAGCTGGACCCCGGCGCACGGGTCGAGTGGCGGCTGGCCACGCAGCAGCGGCGCGTGCGCCGACTCCGGGCGGCCCCGGCGGGCACCGAGCGGCAGCGTGCGCAGCAGCAGCCGGGAGTCCAGCTCGCCGAGCGACAGCCGCCGGGCCAGCGGGGTCAGCCGGGCCAGCACCGCGCCGGTCCGCGCCTGCAACCACCCCTCGGCCGTGCCGGCGTAGACCAGCAGGTCGGCCACCTCGGCCTGACCGACCACCAGCTGGGCGATGGTCCGCTCGTCGCCGGGCAGCTCGGCCAGCCCGCGCTCGTCGAGCTCGTCGGAACCGGTCGCATCCGCCAGCCAGCTGCCCACGTCCAGCACGGTGACCACGCCGCGCAGGTCCACCGCGTCGGTCACCGGCGTCCCGTTGACCAGCACTGCCAGGATCGCTCCGCACACCTGGTCCGGCTCCAGTGCCGGGTCGAGGTGCAGCACGATCCGGTTCACCCCCGGCCGGCGGCCCAGCTCGCGCAGCATCGGCAGGATGTCCTCGCGCAGGGTGCAGGACACGCAGCCGTGCGCCAGCTCCAGCAGCGTCAGCCGGTCGGCGTCGCCCAGCCGCAGCCGCCGGACCACCACGCCCCGGGTCACCTGGGCCAGGTCGTGGTGCAGCACGGCCGTGCCCGGATCCTCTGCCCGGATCCGGGCGATCACCCGCTCGGCGCCCACCGCGGCGTCCCCGGTCACCCCGCCGGCCAGCACGATCAGCTCGGCGCGTCCGGTGCCCGTCATGTCTCTCCTCCCTTTCGTGTTCCTTCCGGTGGCGGCGTCACGTTCGTGTTCCTTCTGGTTGGCGGTGCCACGTTCGTGTTCCTTCCGGTTGGCGGCGTCGGATGACCGGCGCCGGCACCTGACCGACCGCGATCGCAGCCACCTGCCCGCCGTCGGCGGTGATCGTGGCGCCGTCGAGCCAGCGCGAGCCGTGCGAGGCCAGGAACACCACGGCCGGCGCGATGTCCTCCGGGGTGGCGTGCCGGCCGAGGAACTCCCTGACCTGGTCCAGGGTCTCCTTGCCCATCGGCTCCTCGAAGTCGACCAGGATGGGGTGTCTACCGCGCCCGGAATGGTCGGCGAGGTCGACCGACAGGTGCCGCTGCACCGGGTCGTCCGGCTCGTGGCGGTCCAGGCTGACCACCGTCGCGCCGCCCTGGAGGTCCGAATCGCGATGATCTCCAGGATGGCCGGCGCGCCCCTCAGCCGGCCTCGGGTGGCGAGAGGATCCCGCGCTGGTAGTCGCGGTGGACCGGGTCAGGAAGACGTCACCGGTGGATCGGTCTTGGAAGACGACGTGGTGGTAGTCGGGGTGGATGCCGGACTTCACGGCTGGCCCTCCTGGTGCGTTCGGTGTGCGCGGCTCTGTTACCGTCAGCCTAACTGAAAACGAATGTCGTTAGCGTTAGGGACAGCATGGCGAAGAGCACCGACATCCGGCCGGTGATCAAGCTCAGATCGACCGGCGGCACCGGCTACACCTACGTCACCCGCAAGAACCGGCGGAACAACCCCGACCGGATGGTGCTGCGCAAGTACGACCCGGTACTGGGCCGGCACATCGAGTTCAACGAGGAGCGCTGATGCCGCGGCTCGACCCGCGCCGGCCGACCAGGCGCAAGAGCAACCCACTGCGTGCCCGGAAGATCGACCACGTGGACTGGAAGCCTGCGGAACACGGACTTCTGCTCTGCAGAACGCGCCTCTCAGCCCTGCAATTCGCGGCCGAGGTGCCGCAGTCTCGCCGGCTGAGTCCAGGCTTTGGCACTCAACCGCCACGCGGTGATCTGGCTGCGGCTGCTGAAACCCAGTTTGGTCAGGATGTGCTGGACGTGGTTCTGCGCGGTGCGTTCGGAGATGACCAGCCGCTCGGCGATCTGCCGGTTGGTCAGGCCCTCGGCGACCAGCGCGGTCCCCACCCCATCGGCGAAGCGAGGCTGACCCACGATGTCCCGACACTGCCAGCTGACCGGTCGCAAGCCCGGCTTCGGCAAGTCCGTCTCGCACTCCCACCGGCGCACCAGCCGCCGCTGGGACCCCAACATCCAGACCCGCCGGTACTGGCTGCCCAGCGAGGGCCGTCACGTGCGGCTCACGCTCAGCGTCAAGGGCATCAAGATCGTGGACAAGCTGGGCATCGAGGCCGCCGTGGCCCGGCTGCGGGCGAGTGGGGAGAAGGTCTGACATGGCCATGCGGAGCAAGATGGTGCGCGACGAGCAGCGCCGGCTGGTGGTGGCCCGCTACGCCCAGCGCCGCGCGGAGCTGAAGGCAATCATCGCCCGGCCCAGCACCGACCCGGACACCCGCGACGCCGCGGTCCGCGAGCTCAACCGGCAGCCCCGGGACGCCAGCCCCACCCGGCTGCGCAACCGGGATGCCACGGACGGCCGACCGCGCGGCTACCTGCGGGCCTTCGGGGTCTCCCGGATCCGGATGCGCGAGCTGGCGCACGGCGGCTACCTGCCGGGGGTGCGAAAGTCCAGCTGGTGACCGGCTTCTACGACCGGACGGCCGAGTACGTGGGCGTGCTGCTGCCGCACGCGTGGACCGGGCTGGGGCCCGCGCTGCGGTCGGCGGTCGCCGGGTTGGCCACCGACGCCGGGCCGGTGGTGGACGTCGGCGCGGGCACCGGGCTGGGCACCGCGGTGCTGGCCGACGCGCTGCCCGCCACCGAGATCATCGCGGTGGAGCCGCACCCGGCCCTGCGCGCCGCGCTGCTGGCCTGGCTGGCCGGCAATGCGGGGCTCGGCTCCAGGAGCAGATCGACCTCCAAGCCGTCGCGGTCCCGGAAGTGGAACAGTCCGGGACGGGTCCACGACCACTCGGCCTGAGCGCGCAGCTCGTTGCCCACGAACGTCTCGATCAGGCGCCCGGCCAGCTCGGGAACGGCCCGGATTCGGGCTCCGAGCAACCGGGCCCCGAGTCCGGTGTCCGCTACCACCACCTTCGGTCGACGGACGACCCGGGTGGTGAGGTTCGTCGACCAGGCGGAGATGGTCTGAGCGTTACCGCTATCTGCGATTCGCGGTATGGGCTCCTGCGGAACGCGGGGTTCTGCTCTGCAGAACGCGCCTTTCAGCCCTGCAATTCGCGGCCGAGGTGCCGCTCCGGGTTCACCCTGACCGGTGTCCATCCGCTGCCGGCGCCGGCGGCCTTCTCGGTGATCGAGGCCGAGCCGGCGTGAGCGCCGGTTCAGCCGGCCAACCGGTAGCGGATCAGCCGCGAGCTGTTGGCCACCACGGCCACCGACGACGCGTTGTGCAGGATCGCGGCCACCACCGGCGACATCGCGCCGCCGGCCGAGACCAGCAGCCCGACCGCGTTCACCGCGATCGACATGCCGTAGTTCTGCCGGATCAGCCCGACGCCGCGCCGGCCCAGGTCGCGCAGCTCCAGCAGCTTGGCCAGGTCGTCGCCGGCCAGCGCGACGTCGGCGGTCTCCACCGCGACGTCGGTGCCGGAGACCCCCATCGCGATGCCGATGTCGGCCAGCGCCAGCGCCGGCGCGTCGTTGGTGCCATCGCCGATCACCGCGACCGTGTGGCCCTGCGCGCGCAGCTCCCGGACCAGATCCTGCTTGCCCTCCGGGGACACCTGCGCGTGGAACTCGGTGATGCCCAGCTCCTCGGCCACCGCGGCGGCGGTCTGCGCGTGGTCGCCGGTGAGCAGCACGATGCGGCGCACCCCGTCGGCGCGCAGCGCGTCGAGCACCGCGCGCGACTCCGGGCGGATCGTGTCCCGCAGCGAGACCAGCCCGACCAGCACCCCGTCCACCGCCAGCAGCAGCGGCGTCTCGGTGGCCCGGCGCAGCCGGCGCACCCAGTCCTGGGCCCGCCGGGTGGTCGGCACGCGCTGCTGGCGCAGCAGTTCGGGGCTGCCCAGCAGCAGGACCCGGCCGTCGCTCTGCACCCGCATGCCCTGCCCGAGCAGCACCTCGCACTCCTCGTGCGGCGGGATCGCGATGTGCCGTTCCTCGGTGGACCGGATCACCGCCTGGGCCAGCGGATGCCGGGAGTGGATCTCCGAGCTGGCCGCGTAGGCGAGCACCTGCTCGGGGGTCCAGCCGTCGTGGAAGGACACCACGTTGGTCACCACCGGCCGACCGAGGGTGAGCGTGCCGGTCTTGTCGAACACGATCGCGTCCACCCGGGCGGCCGCTTCCAGGTGCGCGCCACCCTTGATCAGGATTCCCCGGCGGGCACCGTTCCCCACCGCGGCGCTGATCGCGGTCGGGGTGGACAGCCCGACCGCGCACGGGCAGGCCACCAGCAGCATCGTCATCGCCCGGCGGACGTCGCGGGTGACCAGCAGGGTGAGCCCGGCCAGCGCGAACGAGGTGGGCACGAACCGGCGGGCGAAGTTCTCCCCGACGGTCTGGATCGGCGCCCGGTCCTGCTGGGCGGACTCCACCCGGGCGATGATCCGCCCGATCGCGGTGTCCCGGCCGACCGCGGTGGCCCGCACCACCAGCCGCCCGCGCAGCAGCACCGAGCCGGCCGGCAGCGGCATGCCGACGCCGACCGCGACGGGCAGCGGCTCACCGGTCACCGCCGCCTGGTCGACCACGCCGTCGCCCTCGACCACCACTCCGTCCACCGCCAGCACCACCTGCTCGTGCAGCACCACCTCGTCGCCGATTCCGACGTCGGCGATGTCCACCTCGATCTCGGTGCCGTCGACCAGCCGCAGCCAGGTGCGGGTCTCGGTGCCGGCGAGCAGCTCGGAGATGGCCCGTCGGGAGCGCCGCAGCGTGAGGTCGGCCAGGTACTCGCCGATGTTGAGCAGCCACAGCACGGTGAGCGCGACCACGTTCTCCCGCAGCACCAGGCTGGCCACGGTGGCCGCGCTGACCAGGGTGTCGGTGCCGGCGCCGCGCCCGCCGACCAGCGAGCGCAGCGCGCCGCGCAGGAACGGGTAGCCGGTGAAGATGGTGACCCCGGTGGCCACGGTACGGCTGGCCGGCCCGAGCATCGGCGGGCGGCGCAGACCGTAGCGGCGCACGCCCAGCCCGATCAGCGCGACGCCGCCGACGACCAGCCGGACCAGGTCGCCGTTGCGCACGTCCGCGGAGCGCGGCGAACGCTCGGCGGTGGCCTCCGGGTCGGCGCCCAGGCCCTTGCCGATCGCCTCGACGAGCTCCACCCGTACGCATCGGGCCGGGTCGTACCAGACCACCACGCAACCGGTGCGCGGATAGGCGTGCACCTGGCGGACCCCGGCGACCGCGTCGACCGCGTCCTCCACCGCGACCGCCAGCGCCGGGGCGCCGCGCAGCGCCGGGGTGGCGAGCCGGATCCGCCCGGCGGCGTCGGACAGCACCGCGAACCCGGCGGCGGTCGTTGGCAGCCACCCGGCGGCGGTCGTTGACACCGCGGACGCGGCGGCGGTCGTTGACACCGCAGACGCGACGGCGGTCGTTGGCACCCACCCGGCGTCGTCGGAAGCGGCGGCGGTCGCTGACCCGGCCGTCGGATCAGTGCTCGTGATCGTGGCCTCCGTCGCTCGCGCCGGCACCGCCGGGCGGTGGCGACTGCTCGCCGAGCGAGCCACGGGCCTCGCTGACGATGTCGGCGGCGGCCAGCCGGGCCTTCTCCGCACCGGTCTCGGCCGCGCGGGCGCCGCGCAGTCCCCAAGCGGTGACCGTGACCGCGCCGGCCCGCAGCACCTTCGCGCGGCCCGCCTTCTTCACCCCTTCCAGGGCGACCGCTCCCGCCAGCCCGGTGAGCACCACCCCGGCCGCCTTGCCGACCACGGCTCCGAGAACCACGACCAACCTCTTCTCTATGCGTGATCTTGCATGTGTTGTGAGCGTACGACACGATCTCCAGGAACCGTTGGCGGGGTGGACATCCGCCGATCACCCACCGGTTGCCACCGCAGCGTCACCGGCGCCCGTCGACCTCACGAAGCGACCACGGACACCGGCACGTCGGAACGCAGGCAGGCTCGGAAACCGGCCTCCAGCTCGGCCCGGTCGAGGTGGCGGCCGATGAACACCAGCCGGTTGCGGCGGGGTTCGCCGGCACGCCAGCGGGCACCGAACGTACCGTCGTGGTGCAGGTGCACTCCCTGGTAGACGTACCGGTGCTCGACGCCGGCGAGGTTGAGCACGCCTTTGCTGCGCATCAGGTCCGGGCCGAGGTGGCTGAGCACCTGGCTGAGCCAGGCACTGAGCGCCGCAGGATCGAGCGCGCCGTCGGCCTGGATGCCGACACTGACCACCGTGTTGTCGTGCCGATGCCCCACTCCTCGGGTCCGCTCGTGCTCCGCCGCCAGCGTCTCGTCGAGGTCGAAGGCACCCAGCCCGAGGACGTCGGCCAGGCGGACGTCGCAGCGCACCGCAGGCAGTACCCGCACCGGCTCGTTGATCGACCGGATGGCCTTGAGCACGTCCACGATGCACTGGTCGTCGACCAGGTCGATCTTGTTCAGCAGCACCCGGTCGGCACCGGCGATCTGCCGGACCGCCTCGTCCTCGACCCGCTCCGGGTTCGCGGCGCCGAGCTGGCGCAGCGCGTGTGCCGCGTCGACCACCGCGAGTACAGCGTCCAACCGCAGCTCTGCGCTGAGCGTGTCGTCCGAGTACAGCGTCTGCGCCACCGGGAAGGGGTCGGCCAGGCCGGTGGTCTCGATGACGATGGCGTCGAACTGCTCGTCGCGCAGCAGCAGGCCTTCCAGAATCCGCACCAGGTCGCCGTTGAGCGTGCAGCACACGCAGCCGTTGTTCATCTCGACCACCGCGTCGCGCGCGTCGAGCACCAGCGCGTCGTCGACCCCGACCTCGCCGAACTCGTTCTCGATCACCGCGACCCGCAGGCCGTGCCGGGCACCGAGGATCCGGTTGAGCAGCGTGGTCTTGCCCGCGCCGAGGTACCCGGTGAGCACGGTGACCGGGATCCGGCCGTCCGCTCTGACGACTCCCATGCCATCAGTACACACGAGTACGACAATCATTTTCAAATAGTGTGCGGCGCACGTGTCCTTGATGGTCAACGGCACGTCACGGCTGTTCGATCATCAAACGGGAGCCACCAGGTGCTGTTGACCATGGCGGGCGGCAGGGCGGACGGGCACGGCGGTGAACACTCCCGGTCGAGGATGCCGAATCCGGCCCGCCCGCCGAAAACAGATGTCATTATCAGCCACCATGACGAGCAGCCGCTCCCGCGGGCCGGCGACCGACGCCGGCTCGCCGGCCGCGCCTCCGCCCACCGCGCCTCCGCCCGCCGCGCCTCCACCCACCGCACCCGTGCCGGGCGCGCCGCCACCCACCGCCCCTTTACCCACCGCGCCTGCGCGCTCGATGGCGCCCCCCGGTGCGGCCGTGCGTACTGGCCCGTCGAGCTGGCGGCCGACCTCGCTCGAGGTGTTCTGCGTGATCCTGGTCGGCGCGCTGCTGCTGCAACGGCCGCTGACCGACGCGCTCAGCGCCCCGGTGGTGCGCACCGCCGCGACCGTGTTCGTCGCGGTCTGCGTGCAGGCGTTGCCGTTCCTGGTGCTCGGCGTGCTGCTGTCCGGGCTGATCACTGCTTTCGTACCGCCATCGGCCCTGACCCGGGTGCTGCCCCGGCGGCCGGCGCTGGCGGTGCCGGTGGCCGGGCTCGGCGGGGCGTTGCTGCCCGGCTGCGAGTGCGCTTCCGTGCCGGTGGCCCGGCGGCTGATCGGGCAGGGCATGCCGGACGCGGCGGCGCTGGCGTTCCTGCTCGCCGCGCCAGCGGTGAACCCGGTGGTGCTGGTGTCCACCGCGGTGGCGTTCCCCGGCGACCCGGAGATGGTGGGTGCCCGGTTCCTCGGTTCGCTGGCCACCGCGGTGGTGATGGGCTGGCTGTGGACGTCGTTCGGCCGGGCCGAGTGGATTGCCGAGCGGGTGCGCCGACGGGTCACACCGGCCGCCGGCACCGCGCGGTGGGTGGTGTTCGTGGAGACCGCCCGACACGACCTGGTCACCGCCGGCGGGTTCCTGGTACTCGGCGGGCTCACCGCCGCGGTGCTCAACGTGTCCGTGCCGACCAGCTGGACCGAGAGCCTCGCCGGCAACGTGGCGCTGGCGGTGATCGTGCTGGCGCTGCTGGCGGTGGTGCTGGCGCTGTGCAGCGAGGCGGACGCGTTCGTGGCGGCGTCGCTGTCCGCGCTGCCGTTGCTGCCCCGGTTGGTGTTCCTGGTGGTCGGGCCGGCGGTGGACGTCAAGCTGATCGCCCTGCAGTCCGGCACCTTCGGCCGGGGGTTCGCCGCCCGGTTCGCCCCGGCCACCTTCGTGGTGGCGGTCAGTTGCGGCGTGCTGGCCGGGCTGCTCGTGCGCGGCGGTGTCCGGTGAGCACGAGCAGCCCGGCACCAGCGGCGGTGTCCGGTGAGGCGTGACACGCAGAACGTGGTGCTGGTCCTGCTCGGCGGAGCACTGCTCAAGATCGCGGCCACCGACGTGTACCTGCGCTACGTACGCCCTGACCACCGCTGGCTGCTGCTCGCCGCCGGGGCGATCATCCTGACCATCGCCGTGGTCACCATCGTCCGCGACCTGCGCGCCACCCGGGCCGGCCGCCCGGGCGGCGGCGACCACGACCGCGCCGACGACCGCGCCGACGGCGGCGACCACCACCACTGCGACCACCACGACGGCGACCACCACGACGGCGACCACCACGGCGACCAGGAACACGGCGAGCACGGACACCGGGACCCGCGCAGCACCTGGCTACTCGTCCTGCCGGTGCTGACAATCTTCCTGGTGGCCCCACCGGCACTGGGCGCCGACTCGGTGCGGGTCACCGGCAACTCGGTGGGCGCCCGTCCGGCCTCGCTCGGGTTCGAACCGCTGCCGTCAGGAGCGGCGCCGGACGTGGCGCTGGCCGACTTCGTGGCCCGCGCGGTATGGGACCAGACCGGCGAGCTGGCCGAGCGGGACGTCACCCTCACCGGGTTCGTGGTCCGCCGGGACGGCTCGGTGCACCTGGCCCGGATGATGATCGCCTGCTGCGCGGCGGATGCCCGCCCGATGCTGGTCCGGCTGATCGGTCCGGACGCACACTTCCCGGCCGACCAGTGGCTGCGGGTGCGGGCCCGACTGGTGGCCGGCACCGCAAGCACCCTTGACGGCTACACCCCGAGCGTGCGGGTGCTGGAGGCCAGCCCGATCACAGCGCCACCGGATCCCTACGAGTTCTGACACCTATCGCAAGCTGTCGAGGTCGTTCTCGGCGGGGAACGGCTCGGTGAC
>JBQTKB010000122.1:0-22290 GCA_052386505.1 Pseudonocardia sp. | reverse complement strand
CGCCGCTACGCGCCGACGCGGTGGTCGACCAGAGCGCCGGAGAACAGCCCGGAGCCCTCCGGGGCGTGGCCGGGGTCGGTGCCGTGCTCCAGCGCCCGGTTCAGCGCGTCGACGAACACGATGCGTGGCAGGTACTCGCGCGCCTCGGCGTCGTCCATCGCCGCGTAGGAGATCAGGATGACCAGGTCGCCAGGATGCACGAGGTGCGCGGCCGCCCCGTTGATGCCGATCACCCCGCTGCCCCTCTCGCCGGGGATCACGTAGGTCTCCAGCCGGGCGCCGTTGGTGATGTCCACGATCGCCACCTGCTCACCGGAGAGCAGGTCGGCGGCGTCCATCAGGTCCGCGTCGACGGTCACCGAGCCGACGTAGTGCAGGTCGGCCTGAGTGACCGTCGCCCGGTGGATCTTCGACTTGAGCATGGTGCGGATCATCGTTCTCAGTACCTTCCTGGGGGGGCGCCCTTGAGCGTCAGCCCGATGTTGTCGAGGAGCCGGGTGTTGCCCAGCTGGGCGGCAACCAGCAGCCGGGCCAGGCCCTGCTCCGGTGCCGGTCCGAGCTCCGGGTCGCGAAGCTCGAGGTAGTCCACGGCCAACCCGGGGTCGGCGGCCAGTACCTGGTGCGCGGCGTCCAGCACCGCGTCGGCGCCGTGCCGGGCGGCGTCCCGGGCGGCGGTCAGCGCCATCGAGACAACCGGGGCCCGGCGGCGTTGGTCGGGTTCGAGGTAGGCGTTGCGCGAGGACATCGCCAGCCCGTCCGGCTCGCGCACCGTGGGTACCCCGATCACCTCGACGCCGAGGTTGAGCTGGTGGGCCATCCGGCGGATCAGCACCAGCTGCTGGTAGTCCTTCTCGCCGAAGTAGGCCAGCTGCGGGCGCACGATGCCGAACAGCTTGGCCACCACGGTGAGCACGCCCTGGAAGTGGCCCGGCCGGACGGCGCCCTCCAGCTCGGCGCCGAGCGGGCCCGGGTCGAGGCGGATGTCGGTGTGCCCCGGCGGGTAGACCGCCTCGACCGGCGGGGTGAACACCAGCTCCACGCCGGCGCCCCGGCAACGCTCCAGATCGGCTTCCAGGGTGCGCGGGTAGCGGTCCAGATCCTCGGCCGGCCCGAACTGCAGCGGGTTGACGAAGATCGAGACAGCGGTGACCGTGGCGCCGGGGGCCCGCCGGGCGTGCCGGACCAGCTCGACGTGGCCCTCGTGCAGCGCGCCCATGGTGGGTACCAGCGCAACCTTTCGCCCGGCGGCACGCAGGGTCGAGCTGACCGCGGTCAGGCCGGCCGGGTCGGTGTGCACGGTCAGCTCGCCGGGGGTGTACCCCCGGCTCACGGGCGGGGTCACGGGGCCTCCTTGGGGGCGTCGCGGAGTACGGCCTCGACCTCGCGGGCCGCCTCGGCACCGAGCAGCCCGGCGGCGCCGGCCCGGGCGGCGGTACGCGCGGCCAGCGCCCGGTAGACCGGGGTCGTCTCCGGGGCGGCGGCGGCGAGCACCCGCAGGTGGCTGCCCACGGTGCCGACGTCGCCGCGGGCCACCGGACCGGTCAGCGCCCGGTCGCCGTGGCGCAGCGCGTTGTCCAGCGCGGCCGACAGCAGCGGTGCGATCAGCCGCTCGGCCGGTCGGATGCCGGCGCGTTCCAGCAGGTCGGCGCAGTCCCGAACCAGGGTGACCAGATGGTTGGCGCCGTGCGCCAGCGCGGCATGGTAGAGCGGACGGACCGCCTCCGGCACCCGTACCGGCTCCGCGCCCATCTCCACGACCAGCGCCTCACCCACGCTCCAGGCGGCTTCGGTGTCGTCCTGGGCGGTGACCCCGACCGGGCAGGACACCAGCCGCTGCAGGTCCTCCGGGCGGCCGGTGAACGTCATCACCGGGTGCAGCGCGAGCGGCAGCACCCCCCGCTCGGTGGCCGGGGCCAGCACGGCGACCCCGTGCGCGCCGCAGGTGTGCACCACGATCTGTCCCGGCCGGAAGCAGCCGGCGGCGGCCAGGCCACGCACCAGTCCGGCCAGCACGTCGTCGGGGACCGCGAGCAGGACCAGGTCTGCGCGTTGGACGACCTCGTCGGGCGGCAGGACGGCGGCCCCGGGGAGCAGGGCGGCGGCACGCCGAAGCGAGTCACGGCTGATTGCGGCGGTGGCGACCACCTGGTGGCCGGCGCCGGCCAACGCGGCGCCGAGCACCGCGCCCACCCGACCCGACGACACCACGCCCACGGCCAGCCTGGCCGGGCGGGTACCCGAGGCAGCTCCCGAGGCAGCCCTGGAGGCAACCCCCGAGGCAACATTGCCATCCATCCGCGAATCTCCAGTCGTTCCAGTCCCGAGCCGGTCGGGTACCAGACGTCGCGCCGCGCTGTCGGGCAGCGGGCGCGAGGGAACGGTAGGACCCGATCACGGTCGGGCGCCAGCGCGGGTGACGGTCCTCACGGTGCGGGCCCCGGCCGGATCAGTACTGCGACGGAGGCTGCCGGGGCGGCGGCACCGGCGGCGGGCCCGGGTGCTGGCTGGGCAGCCACGGGGTCGGTGCCCGCCCGCGCCCCGGAGGCTGCGGGTACCGACCCGGTTGGGCGCCGGGACCGACGGGCGGCCCCGGTGGCGGGCCCGGGGGCGGCACCGGCAGCGGGGTCGCGCCGCGACCCGCTTCCGGACCACCGGGGCCCGGCGGCGGTACGGGCGGTGCCCAGCCCGGCGGGGGCGTCCGAGGGGACCAGGCAGCGCTCAGCGCTTCGGGCATGCCGACCGCCCGGGCACGGGCGTCGACCACCTCCCGGACCAGGCCGTCGTGCCACTGCCGGCCGTACGGCCCGACCGAACCCCGGGCGATCTTGTGCCGGAGGAACGCCAGTTCGGTGACCGCGGCCTGGTACTGGCCGACCGCCTTCGCCGCGGCCGGACCCGACCGCTGGCGCACCGCGCGGTGCCAGCCCCGCCGGCCGGCCAGGCTCTGCAGCAGGCCGATCTCGCTCGGCACGATCCACCCGGCGTGCGCGAACCCGGGCAGCTCGGCGGCGATCACCCGCTGCTCGCGACGCCGCTGGTAGTACACGAGCAGCAGCACGAAACCGAAGATCGGCACCATGACCAGCAGGTAGACCAGCACCAGCGCCTGGCCGCCGGCCAGCGACGCCGATCCGTTCCACAGCGCGTGCAGGAACACCGCCAGCAGGTATCCCCCGACCGGGGCGGCGACGCGGACCGCCCGGCCGCGGGCGTTCGCCGCCAACCCGAGCCCGATGCCGATCATCGCGGTGAACAGCGGGTGCGCGAACGGGGAGAACACCCCACGCAGCAGCAGCACCACGAGCACCGCGCCGCTCTGCCCGGTCTGCGCCCCCTCGGCGAACGTGGCGCCCAGGTAGAGGATGTTCTCGGTGAACGCGAACCCGGCGGCCACCAGCCCGGCGTAGACGATGCCGTCCAGCACCCCGTCGAACTCGCGGCGGCGGAACCAGAACAGCCCGAGCAGGAACAGCCCCTTCATCGTCTCCTCGACGAACGGGGCGACCACAACCGCGCCGAGGATCGCGCTCGACTCCCCGAGCGCCGGGCGGACCGCGAGCTCCACACTCGTGTTGATCAGCAGCGCGGCCAGGGTGGCGAAGCAGGCGCCCCACAGGAAGGCCACCAGCAGCATCCTCGGTGGCTCCGGCTCCCAGCGGTCCATCCACAGGAACGCGGCCACCACCGGACCGACCGGCAGCAAGGCGCCGAGCGTGCCGACCAGCACCCCGCCGGTGCCGATGTCGCTGAGCAGGAACCCGACCACCAGCAGCCCGCAGATGCCCAGCGCGACCAGCCCGAGCACCGGCGCGAGCACACCTCGACGCTGGTGGCGCGCGCTGAGCGGGTAGGTCGGTGGCTGGACGACGGGCCCGGGGGCGCCGAACGTCGGCTGGCGGAAGGTCATGGCCCGGTCAGACTAGCGATCGCCGGGCCGCCGCGCGGGTCAGCCGCTCACCCTCCGGTGGCTCAGCGCCGGTCGTGGTCCTCCGGCGGGACGCGGCAGCAGTGCTGCAACCACAGCGCGGCGGCGACCAGGGCCACCGCGCTGAGCAGGCCCACCGCCGCGGCCGGGGTGTCCTCGGCGGCCGCCGCCAGCTCGTCGCGCAGTGGCAGCAGGTAGCCGAGCAGCCCGAGCCAGAGCCCACCCATGATCGCGCCGGCCAGGGCCGAGGCCTGGGCCAGGGCCACCGCCCTGGCCACCATCAGGGGCTGCACCGGCCGGGTGCCGGGTCGGCGCTCGATCCGGCCCCGCAACCCGAAAGCCAACACCGCCTCGGCGGCGGCGAGCACCAGCAGGGTGACTCCGGCCAGCAGCGGCAGCGTCGGCAAGGCGGCGTAGGCCAACCGCGCGCCGAGGTAGGCCAGCAACCCGACGAGTACCCCGGGCGGCACCAGCTGCCTCGCCCCGACCGCGTTCACCGCCGGGCCTGCCAGCTCAGCTCGTCGCGACGGCACAGCCCGTGCTCGCCGAGCCGGGCGAGCAGCGCGTCGATCCGTCCGTGCCCGGGCAGCACCGCGTCCGGGTCGACGTCCAGCCACGGCCGCAGGACGGTGTTGCGCTCGGCCGCCCCTGGATGGGGCAGCAGCAGGTCGGGATGGTCGCTGTGCACCGGTGTGCCATCCGGCCCGGACACCATGACCACGTCGACGTCGAGCGTGCGCGGCCCCCAGCGCACCTGCCTGCGGCGCCCGGCGGCGGCCTCCAGCTCCTGCCCGAGCCGCAGCCAGCCCCAGGCGTCCAGGCCCGCCGAGCGCGCGATCAGCACCGCGTTCAGGAAATCCGGCTGCTCGACTCCGCCCCACGGCGTGGTCTCGTACACCGGGGACACCGCGACCACCTCGGTGTCCCCGTCGTCGGCGAAGCCGGCCACCGCCGCCCGCAGGTACCCCAACCGGTCACCCAGGTTCGAACCGAGCGACAACACCGCCCGCGAGCGGGAAGCGCCGCCGTAACGATCAGGTGCGCTCACCGGCGGCTCCGGCGCACGGTCACCGCGACGTCGGCGAAGGTGAGCGGGATCGGCGCGGACGGCTTGTGCACGGTCACCTCGACGGCCGTGAGCCTGGCGTCGGCGGCGAGCACCCGCCCGGCGATCCGGCCGGCCACCGCCTCGATCAGATCGCCCGGCGGACCGGCCACCACCTCGGCCGCGAGCCCCGCCAGCCGGCCGTAGTCGACGGTCTCGGCCAGCGCGTCGGTGCGGGCGGCGGCTGTCAGGTCCAGCCACACGATGAGGTCGACCACGAAGTCCTGCCCGTCGCGGCGCTCGTGCTCGAACACCCCGTGGTGGCCGCGCACCCGCAGTCCGGTGAGCGTGATGCGGTCACCGGCCGGCTCAGCCACCCGAGCCCGCCGTTCCCGAGCCCGCCGTTCCCGAGTTCGCCGTCCCGGACCGCCAGGCGCGGGCCACCGCGACCGCGTCCCGGGACGCCGTGACGTCATGCACCCGCACCCCCCAGGCACCGGCCGCCGCCGCCAACCCGGAGATCACCGCAGTGGCGACCTCGCGGCCGTCCGGCGACCGGGGTGCGCCGTCGGCGCCGGCCAGCAGCGCACCGAGGAACCCCTTGCGCGAGGCTCCCACCAGCACCGGGAACCCCAGCTCGACGAGCTCCGCCAACCGGCTCAGCAGCGCCCAGTTGTGCGCGGGCCGTTTGGCGAACCCCAACCCCGGGTCGATCACCAGCTTCGCCGGGTCGACCCCAACGGCCAGCGCGCCGTCCACCCGGGCGAGCAGTTCGGCGCGCACGTCGGCCACCACGTCGCCGTAGTGCGCCAGCTCCGCCATCCACACGCTGTGCCCGCGCCAGTGCATGAGGATCCACGGCACCCCGACGGTCGCCACCAGCTTGGCCATCCTCGGGTCGGCCAGCCCGCCGGACACATCGTTCACCACCCGCGCGCCGGCCCCCAGCGCCGCCTCGGCCACTTCGGAGCGCATGGTGTCGATGCTGGTCGGCACCCCCTCGGCGGCCAGCGCCCGGATCACCGGCAGCACCCGGTCGGCCTCCTGCGAGGCCGGCACCCGGTGCGCGCCGGGGCGGGTCGACTCACCGCCGACGTCCACCAGGTCGGCGCCCTCGGCGTGTAGCCGAATGCCGTGCGCCACCGCGTGGTCGACGTCCAGGTAGCGCCCGCCGTCGGAGAACGAGTCGGGGGTGACGTTGAGTACCCCGACGACCAGACACCGATCCGGGCGGGGCACACCGCTGGTCCAGTCCACGCTCACCGTCCCCGGATCAGGGCGAGCGCCTCCGCGCGCGAGGAGGCGTTGCCTTTGAACTGGCCACGCACCGCGGAGGTGACGGTGCTCGATCCGGGTTTGCGGATGCCACGCATCGCCATGCACAGGTGCTCGGCCTCCAGCACCACGATCACCCCGCGCGGGGCCAGCCGACGGACCAGCGCGTCGGCGACCTGCGCGGTCAACCGCTCCTGAACCTGTGGACGTTTGGCGTACAGGTCGACCAGCCGGGCGATCTTGCTCAGCCCGGTGACCCGGCCGTCCACCGACGGGATGTAGCCCACGTGCGCCACCCCGTGGAACGGCGCCAGGTGGTGCTCGCAGACGCTGTACATCGGGATGTCGCGGACCAGGATCAGCTCCTCGTGGTCCTCGGCGAAAGTCTTCGCCAGCATCTCGTCGGGGTCCTGGTAGAGCCCGGCGAACATCTCCTGATAGGCGGTCGCGACCCGGCGCGGAGTCTCCAACAGGCCCTCACGGTCCGGGTCCTCGCCGATCGCCAGGAGCAGCTCGCGCACGGCGGTCTCGGCCCTGGCCCGGTCGAAGACAACCCGGCCGGACACGTCCGGGCCGCGCAGCGGAACCTCGCGACCCTCAGTGCTCAGTGCTCACCACCCTCACGCGGATTGTCACCGTCCCGGCGGGCACCGGCGTCGGAGTCGGCCGGTGGCTCCTCCCACTTGACGTCGGGGTAGCGGTCGCGCGGCATGATCGCCGGCCGCCAGTTCGGCGGGGCGCCGTAGTTCGGCGGGACCGCGCTGGGCCGGTCGCCCCGGTGCGCTCTGGGGTCGTAAGCGCCCGGCGGGTACCCGGGGGTCGGCCCGTGCAGCGTCGGCCCACCGTTGGCGCCCGGTGACTGGCCACCATTGGCACCCGGTTGCAGGCCGTACGCACCGGCCTGCTCGCCGTTCGGGCCGTGCTGGCCCGGGCCGTTCTGGTCGCCGTACGGCCCCCCGCCGTGCGGCTCACCGCCGTGCGGCTCACCGGACCGGCCGCCGCCATCAGTCCCGGGTTGACCGCTGTAGGCCCCGGGCCGGCCGGTGTAGGGGCCGGGCTGGGCGCCACCGTGCGGCGTGGTCTGACCGGCGCCGTGCGGTGCGCTCGGCCCGCCACCGCCGGGCAGCGAACCCACCGGCGCGGGCTCCCGCTCGACCACCGGAGGCCACGGCTCGCCGCGCTCCTTGGCCCGCTCGGCCGGGGTCTGAATCGGCGGCTTGTCGGACGGCGTGCGCCCGCCGAAGTCGTTGAACGCGGTGATCCGCGGCCGCTTCTCCACCTTGGAGAAGATCCGGGTGAGGTCGTTTCGGGTCAGCGTCTCCTTCTCCAACAGCTCGAAGACCAGCTCGTCGAGGATGTCCCGGTAGGTGTTCAGGATCTCCCAGGCCTCGGTGTGCGCCGCCTCGATCAGCTTGCGCACCTCGCCGTCGATCTCCTGGGCGACCTGCACCGAGTAGTCCGGCGCGGTGCCCATGGTGCGCCCGAGGAACGGGTCGCCGTGGTCGGAGCCGTAGCGCACGGCGCCGAGCTTCGCGCTCATCCCGTACTCGGTGACCATCGCCCGGGCGATCTTGGTGGCCTGGTCGATGTCGCTGGACGCGCCGGTGGTCGGCTCGTGGAACACCAGCTCCTCGGCGCTGCGCCCGCCCATCGCGAACACCAGCCGGGCGATCATCTCCGAGCGGGTCATCAGGCCCTTGTCGTCCTCCGGGACGACGAGCGCGTGGCCACCGGTGCGACCGCGGGGCAGGATGGTCAGCTTGTAGACCGGCTCGAGGTCGGGCATCGCCCAGGCGGCCAACGCGTGGCCACCCTCGTGGTAAGCGGTGAGCTTGCGCTCCTGCTCGGAAATGATCTTGCTCTTGCGACGGGGGCCGCCGACCACCCGATCCACCGACTCCTCAAGCGCGGCCGCGTTGATCTGCGTGCCGTTCTCCCGGGCGGTGAGCAGCGCGGCCTCGTTGAGCACGTTGGCCAGGTCGGCGCCGGACATCCCGATGGTCCGCTTGGCCAGCCCGTCCAGGTCGGCGTCCTCGGCCAGGGGCTTGCCCTTGGCGTGCACCCGCAGGATGTGCCGGCGGCCGGCCAGGTCGGGGGCGACTACCGGGATCTGCCGGTCGAACCGGCCCGGGCGCAGCAGCGCGGGGTCGAGGATGTCCGGCCGGTTGGTCGCCGCGATCAGGATGATGCTGGCCCGCGCGTCGAAGCCGTCCATCTCGACCAGCAGCTGGTTCAGCGTCTGCTCGCGCTCGTCGTGCCCACCACCGAGGCCGGCGCCGCGCTGGCGGCCGACCGCGTCGATCTCGTCGACGAAGATGATGCACGGCGCGTTGTTCTTCGCCTGCTCGAACAGGTCGCGGACGCGGCTCGCCCCCACGCCGACGAACATCTCCACGAAGTCCGACCCGGAAATCGAGTAGAACGGCACCCCGGCCTCGCCGGCCACCGCGCGGGCCAGCAGCGTCTTGCCGGTGCCCGGCGGGCCGTAGAGCAGCACACCCTTGGGGATCTTCGCGCCCAGCGCCTGATAGCGGCCGGGGTTCTGCAGGAAGTCCTTGATCTCGTAGAGCTCCTCGACCGCCTCGTCGGCGCCCGCCACGTCGGCGAAGGTGGTCGTCGGCATGTCCTTGGTCAGCGCCTTGGCCTTGGTCTTGCCGAACGACATCACCCGGTTGCCCGCGCCACCCTGGCTGTTCATCATCCAGAACAGCAGCAGCAGGACCAGCCCGAGCGGGATCATGTAGATCAACAACTGGGTGAGGAACGAATCCTGGCGCACCCGGGTGGTGAAGTTGGTCTTCGACTCCACCAGCGTCTTGTAGACCTCGGAGCTTCCCCCGATCGGGTACTGCGTGATGATCTTGTTGGTGGAGACCGAGTCCCGGTTGCCGTTGCTCGCGCCGATCGGACTCTTCAGCTCCAGCCGTAGCCGCTGCTCCTTGTCCTCGATGGTCGCGTTGGCGACGTTGCCGCTGGACACCTGGGCCAGCGCCTGCGACGTGGGCACCTGGGTGAAGCCCCGGGTGTCGTCGAAGAACTGGCTGACGATGACGTAGAGCAGTAACGCCGCCAGGATCCAGGTCAGCGGGTTACGGAGCAGGCGCTTGCGGTCCATACAGCTGCGGCCTCCGGGGGCCTCTACCCTCCCTGATCATGTCGGGCAGGAGCCGACGTCAACCCGACACGTCACGCTGATCTGAACATTCGCGCCGGTCGGCGTACGCCCGAGAGGACCAGCGTACCGGCCCGGCGACCGGAGCGCGTGCCGGTGCACCCGGCGGTGCCCGGGTGGCTCCCGGGTGACCCGCCCGGCCACCCGGGAGCCGCCGCCCGGCCGCCGGTGCGGGTCATCGCGAGCCGTAATCGGATCGGATCGGTAACCATGAGCCTCGCACGTCGTTGGGCGATGTGAGAACCTCCCCTTTCGGTGACTCCGCATGTCACCCGTACGTCGGCTGGAGCGCCCATGACCGTCCCCCGCGCGGCCCGAGGCGGCCGCGTCCCCCGCCTGTTCGCCGCGGCCGTGCTGGTGGCCGGCGCCACCACCGCCGGCGCGGTCGCGCTGCCGGGCTCCGCGAGTGCCGACGGCCGGTGGGCCTCGGCCGGCGATGCGACGATCCATCCCGGGGTGATGATCGACAGCGAGCAGGGCCAGTGCACCGCGAACTTCATCTTCACCAGCGGTGACAAGGTGCTCATCGGGCAGGCCGCGCACTGCACCGGCAAGGGCAGCCCGAACGAGACGGACGGGTGCGAGTCCGAGTCCGACCCGATCGGCTCCGAGGTCAAGATCGACGGCGCGGACAACCCCGGCAAGCTGGTGTACAACTCGTGGATCACCATGCGGGAGAACGGCGAGGACGACGAGAACACCTGCGCGTTCAACGACTTTGCGCTGGTCGAGATCGACGAGGACGACGTCGACAAGGTGAACCCGTCGGTGCCCAACTTCGGCGGGCCGGTCGCCCTGCGCACCGAGGGGCTGGCCGCCGGCGACCAGGTCTTCACCTACGGCAACTCCGGGCTGCGCCAGGGCCTCAGCTTGCTGTCCCCGAAGCAGGGGATCAACCTCGGTGACGGCGGCGACGGTTTCACCCACGAGATCGCCACCCTGAGCCCCGGTGTCCCGGGCGACTCCGGCAGCGGTTACCTGGACTCCGACGGTCGCGCGTTCGGCGTGCTGAGCACGCTCAACCTGGCTCCGGCTCCGGGCACCAACGGGGTCTCCGACCTGGCCAAGGCGCTGGACTACGCCAACGAGCACGGCGACCTTGGCAAGATCGAACTGGTGGAGGGGACCGAGGACTTCAGCGGCAACGTGCTGCCGATCCCGGCCCTCGGCGCCACCCCGGACGAGGACTCCGACGGCGACCGCGACTCGTCCGGCGCCGGCGAGGCCGCCCCGACCGAGCCGTTCTCGCTGGCCCCGCGCGGTGAGGACTCCGCCGCCCGTGGCAGCCAGAGCCCGACCCGCGGCACGCAGACCCCGGCCAGGGGCGAGCAGAGCCCCACCGCCGGGGTGGCGCCGACCCCCAAGCAGCAGGCACGCACCGAGCAGGGCCTCGGGCTGCCGCTCGGGCTGTAACCCCCTCCGTCCGACTCGACAGCCCCGTCCCGGTTCACCGGGCGGGGCTGTTCGCTGTACCGGGGTCGGCTGTACCGGCCTGCGGTCGGAGCCCCGGTCAGGCGTAGACGCTGGGGTCCAGCGTGCCGATGAACGGCAGGTCGCGGTAGCGCTCGGCGTAGTCCAGGCCGTAGCCGACGACGAACTCGTTGGGGATGTCGAACCCGATGTAGCGCACCGGCACCTCCGCCTTGCACGCGTCCGGCTTGCGCAGCAGCGCGCACACCTCCAGCGATGCGGGTCCGCGCGACGTCAGATTGCGCATCAGCCAGGTCAGCGTGCGCCCCGAGTCGATGATGTCCTCGACGATCAGCACGTGTCTGCCGGCGATGTCGCGGTCGAGGTCCTTGAGGATGCGCACCACCCCGGACGACGAGGTGGCGGAGCCGTAGGAGCTGACCGCCATGAACTCCAACTGCACCGGGATCGGCAACGTGCGGGCCAGGTCGGTCATGAACATCACCGCGCCCTTGAGCACCCCGACCAACACCAGGTCGCTGCCGCGGCCGGTGCCCGGGCAGCGCTCGCGGTAGTCCTCGGCGACCTGCCGGCCGAGCTCGGTGATCTTGTCGCGGAGCTGTTGTTCGGTGACCAGAACGGACGCCACGTCACCGTCGTACACCGCGAGCTGCCTCCTTGACGAGCGTCGACCGCGGCCACCTCGCCGGGACGCCGGCAGCCGGGCACCCCGGCCGTCGACCACCCGGCGTCGGTACCGCGCGGCGGTGCGACCGGCTATCCGTGCCACGTCGGCCGCAGTAAGAGCCTGCCATGCCGGCGGGTCAGCTCCAACCCGCCCGGGAGAGCTACCCCGCCCTGGCCGCGCCACCGGCTGACGAGATCGTCGGCCGCGCGCAGCTGCGGGTCACTCAGCTCGCGCACGCCCGACTCGAGCAGCCAGGTGCGCAGCACCCGCCGCCGAACCGCCGACGGGTGCCCGGCCAGCACCGACGCGTCCAGCGCCGCGTCGGGTGTAGCGACGGCGTCGCGAACCTGGGCCGCGGCCAGGTCGAGAGCCGCGCCGTCGTCGGCCAGCTGGGCCGCCGTCCTGGCCAGTGCCTCGGCGACGCCGCCGGCGAGTACGTCCTCCAGCAGCGGCAGCACCTCACGCCGCAGCCGGACCCGGGTGAACCGGCGATCGTCGTTGTGCGGGTCGTGCCACACCTCGATGCCGCGGGCCCGGCACGCCGCCAGCGTGGTGGCCCGGCGCACCCCCAGCAGCGGCCGCAGCCACGGGGGATCCCAGGTCGCCATGCCGGCCAGCGACCGGGCTCCCGAGCCGCGACCGAGACCCAGCAGCACGGTCTCGGCCTGGTCGTCCAGGGTGTGCCCGAGCAGCACCGGGGAGTCCGGGGTGGGCCGGGCGGCCAGCAGCGCCGCGTACCGGGCGCGGCGGGCGGCCGCTTCGATACCACCCGCGCCGCTCACCGCCACCGGGTACACCCGGGCCGGCACGCCGAGCCGGCCCAGCAGCGCCACAGTGGCCTCGGCGTGTGCGCCGGAGCCGTCCTGCAGCCGATGGTCGACGACCGCCGCCCTGACCGGCCACCCGCCGTCCCCGGTCGCCAGGTGGGCGGCGGCGTCCGCGAGCGCCATCGAGTCCGCGCCACCGGAGCACGCCACCAGGATCGGCGTCCCGGGTGGGCAGCCGGCCTCGATCAGCGCCCGCCGGACGGCCGAGCGCATCTCCGCAACGGCCGGTGGCGGGCCGGTCACGGCATCCCGCAGGCGCCGCGGACCAGCCGCCAGGGCTCGGTGTGCCGGTACCACGTCCACCTGGTGACCGGCCTGGGGTACGGCACCCCGTCGCACACCACCGCCGCCGCCAGGCACCCCACCGATACCGCCCGGCCGGTGCCCGCCGCCGAGCGCAACCCCAGCGCGCCGACCCGGACCGCACGCACCGCGACCCCCTCCGGCGCGGCCGGCGTCACGGTCAACCGGCTGGCCTGACCGCGCAGCAGCCTGGTGTCGTCGCAGTACACGGTGCCGCGCATGGGCCGCAGCTCGGCTCGTCCGAGCAGCACCCCGCCCACGTCGTCGCGCACCAGCGGCACCGGGTCCGGCTCGCCGCGGGCGGCCAGCTCGCCGGCCCGGACCGGGTCGGTCGGCAGCCCCCAGACCGCGGCCACCGCCGAGTCCGGCGCCGCCGGCAGGTACGCGACCGGGACCGCGGCCAGCCGCTCGGTACGCAGCAGCCGCAGGACCACGGCGGCGAGGTCGGCGTCGGTACCGGCGACCACCAGCCGCGTGGGGTCGGCTAGCCCGGCCAGGACGGCGGCCAGGTCCTCGCGGGCGGGACGCTCGGGGACCGCGCGGCGGGGTGCATCGGCCAGCGCCGGCGGCAACGGAAGCGTCCAGGTCGGACAGGTCAGCACGAGGAGGTTCATCGCGGTGGGCAGCGTGCCATACGGTGTTCCCATGACGGGTGTGCCCGGTCGGCACGGTGTGCCCGGCCGGCGGAGTCGAGCAACGGCGAGCCGCCGGTGGTGAGCGGGGCGGAGTGGTCCCGTGCCGTCGTGCTGACCGACGAGGAGTTCCTGGCCTGCTGGGACGCGATGGCGCTCGGCGCGGTGCCGCTGGACCTGGAGCTGAGCTTCCCGGCCACCCCGGCCGAGGCCGAGACCGAGTACACCGCCGCCCTGGAGCAGCTCAGCCGGCGCGGGCTGGCCGGCTCCGAAGGCCCCGGTCCGGCGCTGGCCGAGTCGCTGCGGGTGCTCGCCGAGGCTCCGATCGCGCTGGACCTGCGGCTGTCCGACGGGTTGGTGGTGCTCGGCGCGATCGACGGGGAGCAGGGTGTGGTGCTGGTGGTCGACGCCGAGCACGAACCCGGGCTCTACCTGCTACCGGTGGCCGGGACGCGGGTGGCAGCCACCCTGGTGCGGCTGGCCGGCCCGCTGGAGCCCGACGACATCGAGGCGGTGACCCTGCCCTCGGACGTGCTGGACGCCGCCCGCCGCGAGGTGCCCGGCCTGGCGTTCTGGACGTTCGCCGGGCGGCTGGTGGCCCGCGGCGTGCCGGAGTCCGACGCGCACACCCTGGCGCTGATGTTGACCGGCATCACCTCCGGCGGCCAGCTCGGCGCGACCGCCCGGGTGGACGGGGCGCAGGTGCCGAGCAGCTGGGTGCTGGCGTTCCACCGGTGCGCGGCCGGGGCGGTGATGCAGCTGCGCCAGCCGCTCAGCCGCGGCCGTGACCGGGTGACCTTCGCGCCGATCTGCCCGGAGGGCCTGCTGGCGCGGCTGCGCGAGCTGGTGGCCGCCCTGGAGACCGGGGCTCCGGACGGAAGCTCACGCATCGCACCACGTGCGGCCATGAGTTAGTCTCTGCCGGGCCGAGACCGGCCAAGGAGCGCGCAGACCAGCGGCTTCTGTCACCGTCGAGTCAGTTCCAGCCGGGAGTGGTCGGACATGCCCGCCATCGTGCTGATCGGTGCCCAGTGGGGCGACGAGGGCAAGGGGAAAGCGACCGATCTGCTCGGTGGCCAGGTGCAGTGGGTGGTGCGCTACCAGGGCGGGAACAACGCCGGGCACACCGTGGTGCTGCCGAACGGCGAAAACTTCGCGCTGCACCTGATCCCGTCCGGCATCCTCACCCCGGGCGTGCGCAACGTGATCGGCAACGGGGTGGTGGTCGACCCCGGGGTGCTGATCGACGAGCTGGCCGGGCTGGAGGCCCGCGGCGTGGACACCAGCGGCTTGCTGGTGTCCGCCGACGCCCACTTGATCATGCCGTACCACGTGGCCATCGACAAGGTCAGCGAGCGCTACCTGGGCAAGGCCAAGATCGGCACCACCGGGCGGGGAATCGGCCCGGCCTACCAGGACAAGATCGCCCGGGTGGGTGTGCGCGCGGCCGACCTGCTGGACCCGAAGATCCTGCGGCAGAAGGTCGAGGCCGCGCTGGAGTTCAAGAACCAGGTGCTGGTGAAGGTGTACAACCGGCGCGCGCTGGACGTGGACGAGGTGATAGGCGCGGTCATGGACTCGTCGCGGAAGTTCGAGCACCGGATCGCCGACACCCGGCTGTTGCTCAACCAGGCGCTCGACGCGGGCGACACCGTGCTGCTGGAGGGCTCCCAGGGCACCCTGCTGGATGTCGACCACGGCACCTACCCCTTCGTGACCAGCTCGAACCCGACCGCGGGCGGGGCGGCGGTCGGCTCCGGGATCGGCCCGATGCGGATCAGCCGGGCGATCGGCATCCTGAAGGCGTACACCACCCGGGTCGGCTCCGGACCGTTCCCCACGGAGCTGCACGACGCGATGGGCGAGCGCCTGCGCAAGGTCGGCGGGGAGGTCGGCGTGACCACCGGCCGCAACCGCCGCTGCGGCTGGTTCGACGCGGTGATCGCCCGCTACGCCACCCGGGTCAACGGGCTCACCGACTACTTCCTGACCAAGCTCGACGTGCTGTCCGGGCTGGAGAAGGTGCCGGTCTGCGTGGCCTACGAGGTCGACGGGCGGCGGTGTGACGAGATGCCGATGAGCCAGTCCGACCTGCACCACGCCGTTCCGGTGTACCAGGAGCTGCCCGGCTGGTGGGAGGACATCTCGCACTGCCGCCGCTTCGAGGAGCTGCCGGCCAACGCCAAGGCCTACGTACTGGCGCTTGAGGAGATGATCGGCGCCCCGGTGTCGGCGATCGGCGTCGGACCCGGCCGGGACCAGACCATCGAGCGCTGACCCGGCACGCGTGACCAGACCATCGAGCGCTGACCCGGCATGCGCGGCCACCGGGGCCGGTCCGGACGACGTCGTCCCCAGGTGGGACAGCTGGCGCCGCGGCGGTGAGGCGGCCGCGAAACCCGGCCGGATGCACCGAGCCGATCGGCGGCCCGTACCGTCCCCTGGGTCATGATTTACGCACGCGGGACCGCCCGCCGACGCATGTCCCGCCCGCTGCTGCTGCTCAGTGGCTCGGTGGCGGTCGTCGCGCTGCTGGCCGGCTGCGCTCAGTCCGCCGCCCCGGCCGGCCCCGGCGGCCCGCCCGGCGGCATCGTCGGACGCGGTGAGGGCAAGGTGACCGGCAACCCGGACACCGCCACCCTCGTGCTGGGCGTACAGACCCAGGCCCCGAGCGCCCAGGCCGCGCTGGACGCGAACAGCGGCCGGGCGAACGCGGTGATCGCCATGCTCAAGGGCCGGGGGGTCAAGCCCGAAGACATCCGCACCAGCGAGCTGAGCATCAGCCCCTTATACGGCGGCACCGGCAAGATCAGCGGCTACCAGGTGAGCAACCAGGTCACCGTCACCCTGCGCGACATCCCGGCCGCCGGACGGATCATCGACGCGGCCGCCGCCGCCGCCGGGGACGCCATCCGGGTGCAGCAGCTCAGCTTCTCCATCGCCGACGACAGCGCGCTGCGCGACCAGGCGCGGGACGCCGCCGCAAAAGCGGCCAAGGCCAAGGCGGAGAAGATGGCCGAGGCACTCGGGGTGTCGCTGGGTCCGCTGATCTCGGCCACCGAGAGCTTCTCCGCCCCGCCGATGCCGTTGCCCTACGGCGCGCAGGCCCAGTCCCGGGCGGCCGACGTTCCGGTGGAGCCGGGTACGCAGCAGCTGTCGATCACCGTGGAGGCCGTGTACGCCATCGGCTGACCGGCGTCGCGGCCGGGCGCCCGTCACCTCGGCCCAACCGACCCGGGTGGGCGTCGGCCGCCGTGGGTGCCATCACAGCGGTCGAGTCGGTGAATGCCCGCTGCATCCTGGGTGTGTTGCGGCCACCAACGGATCGGCCGCGTCGGCTACCCGCGCGGCTCGCACTCGAGCAGCAGGAACAGCGGCCGGACGAAGTTCTCGTCCCACCAGGGATTTTCCCGCCGCTGCCGGGCGGTCGGACGGGGCTCGAGCAACCGCGCCCGGATCCCGTGCGGCAGCCGGTTGGCCACCACCAGGTCGACGCTGGCGTCGGCCAGCGGCAGCGCCGCCACATCGCCGTGGTGGAAGGTGGTCGAATCCGCGCGGTGCTCGGGGTGTGAGCGGGCGGCGGCGATGAACTCCGCGCAGGTGTCCACGCCGTGCACGTGGCGGGCCCGGGCGGCGGTGAGCTCGCGTACCAGATGCCCTTCCCCGCATCCGGCGTCGAGGATCACCAGCCCGGCCGGGTCCCCGACCGACGCCAGTATCGCGGGGTCGGTCAGCTCCAGCTGGAAGGGATCTAGGCGGTCGCGGACGACAGTGATCCAGATTTCGGCGTTCTCCGCGTAGGCCTGGGAGATCCGCTCGTCGCCCAGCATGCACACCCCTCTCCACCGACATGCGCAGCGCTACGTGATGAGCCCGAGCAGGCGCAAGCTCGCGGCTCGCGCGCGGGTTTCCAGGTCGAACACGCCCCGGGGATATCGCCCGGTGAACAGCAGCGCGACGCCGGTTCGCCACCACCGGCGGCCGGGCACGGTGCGCGCCGGCCCGGTAGTGACAACCTGAGCGGTCAGGGCACGAGCACGGCGGCGCCGGTGACCCGGTCCGCGGCGAGGTCGGCCAGCGCCCGGTCCGCCTCGGCCAGCGGCCGCACCGACACCCGCGGTCGCACGCCCAGCGTCCCCGCCAGGCGCAGGAACTCCTCACCGTCGGCCCGCGTGTTGGCCGTGACGCTGCGCAGCTGCTTCTCCCGGAACAGCTCCTCGGCGTAGACGAGCCCCGGCACGTCGGAGAGGTGGATCCCGGCGACGGCGAGCGTGCCCCCCTGGTCCAGCGCGCGCAGCGCCACCGGGACCAGCTCACCCGCCGGGGCGAACAGCACCGCGGAGTCCAGCGGCTCGGGCGGCGCGGCGTCGGTGGGGCCCGCCGACGCCGCACCCAGGTCGAGAGCGAGGGCCCGGGCCCGCTCCGACCGGGTCAGCACGTGCACCACCGCCCCCTGCGCGATGGCGATCTGCGCGACGACGTGCGCGGACGCCCCGAACCCGTAGATCCCCAGCCGGCCCCCCGGCGGCAGCTCGGCCCGCCGCAGCGCCCGATACCCGACGATCCCCGCGCACAGCAGCGGCGCCGCCTCGGCGTCACCGAGCCCGGGCGGCAGCCGGTAGCCGTACGCCTCGGGCAGCACCGCGTACTCGGCGTACCCGCCGTCGGCGTCCCACCCGGTGAACACCGCGTCGGGACACAGGTTCTCGCGGCCCGTCCGGCACCACCGGCAGCGGCCGCAGGTACCGCGCAGCCACGCGATCCCGACCCGGTCACCGGAATCGAAGCGCTCGGCGCCCGGGCCCCGCTCGTCGACGACACCGACCACCTCGTGGCCCGGCACGGTGCCGCGACGGCGCGGGGCCAGATCGCCCTCCGCGAGATGCAGGTCGGTGCGGCACACCCCGCAGGCGAGGACCCGCACCCGGACCTCGCCGGGCCCCGGTCGCGGGACGGGACGGTCCACGAGTCGCAGCGGTCCGCCGCCGATCGGTCCGGGACTCCGGATCTCCCACGCACGCATACCCGCCACCCTGTCCCGGGCGCGGCCCAGCGGCCAGTGCCGCTCGGCGCCCGCGCCCGGGCCGTCGTACCCGCGGACCACGGACGGGACATCGGCGGTCCCCGCACGCGGCGCTGGACCGCGGGCGGGGAATGCTCAGCACGCCCGGACCCGGGTCACCGACCACGCTCCGCAGGTCCGGGTCGACACCGCACTGGCCCGGCGCTGGGCCCACGAGCTGATCGGCGAGGACCTCGACGCCGGCCGGCGCGTGCTCCCGTACTCCACCCGCGATCGTGCGGTCCGGGGTGGGGCCGGACAGCCCGCCATCGATGCCCGGAGGTCCCTAGCCGGTCCGATCGTCGCGGCGGGACCGTCCAGCCGGACCAGCATGCAGCCGCCCAGGCTGCCCGCTATCGGAGGTCGCCATGACGACTCAGACCCGCCCCCACGACGAGCTTCCCCCGCCAACCGGGCCCGGAGCCGGTCGCCGACGACCGCTCTGGGCGGTCGCGGCCCTGGTCGCGATCGCGCTGCTCGCCGTCGCGGTCGTCGTGCTCGCCCTGCAGCTCACGCGGCAACCGGACGAACTGGGCCCCGCCCTGCCGCCGCAGGCGACGCCGGCTGCTCCACCGGCGACCGGTGCCGCGACGACCGCTGCGCCCGCGCCGCCGGTCGCGCCGCCGACCGTCGCGCCGGTCCCACCCGGTGACAGCGGGCCGCCACCCGCACCCGCCGACGCGGCGGCAGCGGTGTGGCCGGTCGCGAGCAGCTCCATCCGGTACGCCACCCCGGAGGCCGCCGTGCGCGGCTTCGCGACCGGACTGGTCGGGTTCCGCGCACCGATGGTCGGCGAGTACCGCTCCGGCGACTCGCGCTCGGGCGAGATCGAGATCCGCCTCCAGTCCTCCGGGCCGGCGACGACCGTCTTCGTCCGCCGGCTCGGCGACGACACCTGGTGGGTGCTCGGTTCGGCCACCGCCGACGTGCGCATCGACTCCCCCGGCGCCGGCGACACCGTCGCCTCCCCGCTCGAGCTCACCGGCGCCGCACTGGCCTTCGAGGGTCACGTCACCGTCCGGCTCCTGCAGGACGGTGACGCGACACCGCTCGTGACCGGCTTCGTGACCGGCGGCGGTGACGAGCAGCGGCCGTTCACCGGCCGGTTCTCGTTCCCGGCGCCGACCAGCGAGTACGGCAGCGTGGTGCTCACCACGGAGAGCGCGGCGGACGGGCGGATCTGGAGCGCGTCGGTGCTGCGTGTTCGCCTCGGCGCCGGCGGATGACCGCTCCATCATGATCACCCCCCGATCCATCCCGTCGGCGACACCCTCCGGCCGGCTCGGCGCCACCGGGCCGCGCGGCCCTGCGCAGGCATCGTTTCGGGTCCGGACCGCGGTGGCGGCGCCGGCCCGCTGCGTCCTCGGACGTCCGGCTCGCGCGCATCACCTGGGCAGGGTCGTACTCGCCGATCGCGGCCCGGGACCGGTGCACCGCGGCGACGAACGCCTCCGGGTCGGCCGTGAGCCACGGCCACGGCGTAGTTGATCTGTCCGTTATGTGAGCAGGTCGAGGGCCCGGTTGGGGTGTCGGACGGTGTGCCGGCAGGCAAGGGCGATGTTGGTGGCGCCGGCGAGTCGGTGGCGGCTGACCGCGAAGTTGCGCAGGGTCGCCATGTTCGCCGGGCCGTGGCCGGTGCGGATCTGGGAGAGGTCCTCGCCGACCCGCTTCGACGCCGAACGCGAGGAGGACAACACCTTCTGGTGCGCCGCGGTGATCCGACGCCGCCGGCAGGTGTACCGCCGGGCCGTCCGTGCGCCGGGCGCCGCGGGCGGTCTTACCGTCCACGGTCAGCAGGTCCGCGTCCGGTTCGGCGACGGACCCGACATGGGTGCACAGAACTCGCCAACGACCAGGCCCACTGATGGAGGTGCCGTTGGGGGATGCGACAGATGACGGCATCACGGTGGCCGACGACCCGCTGCTGTGCGCCAAGGGCGCCGACGTCATCGTGGATCGACCAGTAGGGCGATTGACCAGTAGGTCGCTTCGCGCTCGCCGCTCGCGCCTACGGGCAGCCCGGCTGGGGGCACTGGGCGCGGGCCTCGACGGCGGTGTCCGGGTTGTCGGTGAACAGCCCGTCCACCCCCAGGCGCAGGAACCGCAGGTCCTCCTCGATCGCCCGGCCGTAGTCGGTCGGGGTGGGGGTCACCCGCAGGTCGGCCGGCAGGTACTGGCCCTCGTTGCGGAAGGTGAACGGATGCACCAGCAGCCCGGCCCGGTGCGCGTCGGTGACCAGCGCGGTCGGCGACCCCGGATTGCCGGCCGGGTAGGTCGGCACGATCAGCGACTTGGCCGGCCCGATGCCCTGGGCGTAGGTGGCGATGTCGGTCAGCCCGGCCGGGGTGACCAGGTCGGCGTAGGTGCGGCGATCACCGGCGGCGACCAGGTCGGCCGGCGCGCCCTCGGAGTCGATCAGCTGCACCAGCGGCACCTGGAGCTGCCCGCGCAGGGCGCGCAGGTTGGCCATCTCGAAGGACTGCACGAACACCCGGGCGTCGGGCCGGTTGAGCCCGTTGCGGTTGAGGGTCTCGACCAGCTTCGGCTCCAGCGGGCGCCCGATGGAGGCGAAGTAGGTCGGGTGCTTCGTCTCGGGGTAGATCCCGATCTCCCGGCCCAACTCCGTGGACAGCCGCCGGCTCAGGTCGATCACCTCCTGGAAGGTGGGCACCGGGTAGCGGCCGTTGTAGAGGGTGTTCTCCTGCCGCACGTCCGGGATCCGCTCGACCGCGCGCAGGGTGCGCAGCTCGGCGGCGGAGAAGTCCTCGGTGAACCAGCCGGTGTAGGCCCTACCGTCGATCGTCTTCGTGGTCCGGCGTTCGGCGAACTCGGGGTGCGCCGCGACGTCGGTGGTGCCGCCGATCTCCGGTTCGTGCCGGGCGACCAGTTCACCGTCCCTGGTGGTCACCAGGTCGGGCTCGATGAAGTCGGCGCCCATCCGGGCGGCCAGCTCGTAGGAGGCCAGGGTGTGCTCGGGGCGGTACCCGGAGGCGCCGCGGTGGCCGATCACCAGCGGAGCCGCGGTGCCGACGGACGCGACCGGCCCGGCTCCCGGCCGGGCCGGCTGGGCGGGACCGGCGGGCGAACCCGACTGCGTCGGCGGAGTGGCCGGTCCGTTCGCGCAGCCGCCCAGGGCGAGCGCCGCGATCACAACCACCAGGGCCGTGGCGGACCGGGCCGGGCCCGAGCGGGCCGTGGGGGACCGGGCCATGCCCAGGCCGCGGACGGCGAGCGGACTCGGACGGTCGGAGGCGGGCGGAGCGCCGATGCGCAAGCGGGTCGTCACCGGGTCAGCGTGACCCGCGCAGGCTTCCCGCAACGAAAGACCAGGTGAATTCGCGCTGGACGGCCGGATCGGCTGAGCGGGAGATCGGCTTCAGGCCGACACCGGAACCGAGAGAGCGGCGCGGGCGGCGACGCCGGTGTCCGGATGGTCGCAGAAGACGCCATCCACCCCGTGCCGCAGAAAGCGGATCAGCTCACCGACCGCGTCCCCCAGGTCGTTCGGGCCGCCGACCGAGCGCAGGTCGGCCGGCAGGAACCGGTTCTCGTCGCGGAAGGTGTAGGCGTGCACCGCCAGACCGGCCGCGTGCGCGTCGGCGACCAGACCCGAGGCGACGCCGCCCGGATCGAGCACCAGATCCTTGTCCGGACCGATCGCGGCCGCATACCCGGCGATCTCGGCCAGCCCGGCCGGGGTCAGCAGGTCACGGTAGGCGCGCGAGTCACCGGCCGCGACCAGATCGGCCGGCGCGCCGCCCGCCTCCACCAGCTGCACCAACGGCACGCTCAGCCACCCGGCCAGCGCCCGCAGGTTCGACACTTCGAACGACTGCACGAACACCGGCGCGTCCGGCCGGTCCAGCCCGGCGGCCCGCAGCGCGGCCACCAGCGGCGGCTCCAGCGCCAGGCCGAGGGCGGCGAAGTAGCTCGGCTGCTTGGTCTCCGGGT